>NZ_PNHQ01000009.1 GCF_002871935.1 Aerococcus viridans | reverse complement strand
TTGTATTTTGTAATTAAAAAAAGACTAGATAATTCTAGTCTCAAAAAAACTTATTTTTTTATCTGTCTACTTGACAGGGGTCAGTTCAGTCTATAAGGACAGCTCCAATTAATCGATTGGCAGACGTTCGGTTGGGAAAAATCCGAATAATCTTTTCTCTTCTGCGGACTTCCTGGTTCAGTCGTTCAAGAAGGTTGGTGCTTTTTAGCCGATTGTGACCATTTCCGATAACCGTGTATTGAAAGGCATCTTCGAAGCCATTATCCAATGTTTCGCAAGCTTTTGTATATTTAGACTGGTCGATATATTCACCGACTAAGGCATTCTTAGCTGTTCGAGCGAGTTCAATATCCGTAAACTTAAAGATCGCTTTTACTGCTTCTCTAAACGGTTTTGAATTCTTTTTTGGAATGGAACTGAAGATGTTTCTTAAAAAATGGACCTGGCATCTCTGCCAACTTGCGTTGGTAAATGACTTACGAATTGCAGACACTAGGCCTTTATGGGCATCAGAAATGATGAGTTCTGTCCCCTGTAGACCGCGTTCTTTTAAGTATTCAAAGAAGATGGACCATGTGTCATCACTTTCTTCATTTTGGATCATGAAGCCAATGATTTCACGATCACCACCTTCTGTTATCCCGATCGCAATATGGCAGCTTTTAGAAAGCACTCGATGGTCCTCACGGACTTTTGTGTAGAGAACATCAGTCAACAGATAAGGATAACTCGTACCTGAGAGTGAACGGTTCTGCCATTCGTTGACCATCGGGTCTAACTGCTCAGTCAGGCTAGAAACAAAAGATTTCGATACCGATTTTCCACATAGCTCTTCAACAATCTTTGAAACTTTACGTGTCGAAACGCCTGAAACATACATCTCAAGCATTGAAGCGAGCAGTGCCTTTTCATTTCGCTGATAACGCTCAAACACCGTCGGTGAAAATTCACCATCACGTGTTCTAGGCACTTTTAATTCGAGTGTGCCCACACGAGTCGTAAAGTCTCGCTCATAATAGCCATTTCTTTGACTCTGACGACTTTCTGAACGTTCATAGTCATCGGCTTGAATATATTCTGTTCGTTGATTTTCCATCAATTGGTTGAAAACAGTGGTCAAAATATTTTTAGAAACTTCATCTTTTACCGAATGTTCAATAATACTTTGAACCTCTTCGTTGTTCAGTGTAAAATGTACTTGGGTCATGTAACGTCCTCCTGGGTATGTTTTTGTGGTTAAAAACATTGTACCGCAAAAGGGCTGTTACATGGCCTTTTATCTTTTACACAATTATATGGACTTTATCCTCGAATAGTTAACACTAAATTTGTTATAAAGAAAATCATTACCAATTTCCATTACATGTTGATAAGTTATTTGAAAGAAGTTTTCATTTTTATCATTAAATGGTTTTAAGAGGCTTTTCTTTTTCTCTTGATCCTCTTCAAGAATTTTCTGTACATTTTTTAGATAACTAACTGTATCTTTTGGACTATTTAATTCCTTATGTTTCCTAATTTTTTTCTCTTTACCTTTAACCAGCATTTCATACAGAAAATCACTAATTTCATCGGACCCTGCTATACTAACTAATTTATTCACGGAATATTTTGAGTCATATAACGAGTTAAGAAATTTGGCTTTACCTGTCGTTCTTTTTATAAATTTACCATCAATTACTTTGTATATATCTAAATGACTCTTTATCAACTGCCTTTTCAACTTATCAGGATTCACCCTTATCTTAGGGTTATACTTATCCGGATCTTCTTCATTAATTATTGCGAGTAATGATTCAGAACTTTCTGCTTCAGGTAAATACGATTCAATTAAATATTCTTCTCCCTCATACTTAGCTAATATGATAGTAGTTCCCAACTTACTCAAAAAATACAAATGTTCTTTATTATTAAAGTTTTGCGTTAACATAAAATCTATAACGTCTAGAGTTGTGCTTTTGCCAGTACCTCTTCCCCCTATAAAGCTATTAAGTGATGGTGAAAATGTGGTAAAAAATGGGTTTTGGTTTTTTCCTTTTAAAAAGCTATTTTCTCCCCCACTAATCCAAATACCCATTATATAGTTCAATGGGACTTGTGGTTCTTCTAATAATATCGATATATCATATTCCTCAAAGGCATCTAAAAAGGATTGTGTAGTATTATTCGCGGATTTAATCCACATAAATTTATTCTTAAAGTCATCAAACCCATGAGAATCACAGTCTAGTATATATCTTCTTTTGATATTATAATTGGCTAAACGTTGGTGCATTTTCTCTACTGCATCCATATCACTAATTCCAATATATCTAGAATATTCAGAAGTAAGTAAGTGTCTCTTATATCCTCCGCTTAAAAAATTGGAATCTTTAAAAATATCTGATGAATTTATATGTGCAATGTATGCAAAACAACCTTCTTTAGTGTTAAAATACTTCATTACATCATAGCTAGTTCTCATAACTCCATCTACCTTAGATATAAGATTTTCATTTAGATATTCTGCAACTAATTGCATTTGTTTTTCTTTAAATATGACTACCACGTGCATACGATCTGCACAAGATAGTTCAATTCCAGGCACTATATTACAATGAATATATTCGTTATCTTTTAGTATCCATTCTATACTTGTCTTTATCTTATCAAGCCCATCTAATGAATTATGATCTGAAACTACTGCTATTTCTACTTTTTCTTCTATTAATTTTCTTCCTAATAAGAGATAAGAATAAAACTCTTTATGATTTTTAAATACCTCAAAATCATTTATTAATTCTTGATTTTTAAGTAATTCTGCCTGGTCAGTACCAAACTCATTAATAATATAATCTTCATATATTTTATCTTCAGTAAGTTTTTTATAGTTTATATGGTTGCCGATTTTTTGACTAAGTTTAAAGTCATAAGATGCGGGTGTGTGCATATGAATAAGTGTTTTTCTAAATTTTCCGCTTTTTTGATTATGTGAAGTTATGTCATCATAAGCCTTTTCTTTAACTTCTATTTCCATAAATAAACTCCTAAAATAATATTCAAACTTATTAAGAAATAAGGAAGAAAACTATCTCCATAGAAATTGTTTCCTTCCTTATATTTACTACCTAACGATATACGTATCTATACTCTTATTAGTTAAATATCTAATATTATATTTTTCATTTGAATGCCAATCCTCTTTACAATACCTGTTACCAATGCATTCCCCATAAAGAACATTCTCATTCGCTCTGATACTTCGACAACCTCGCCACTATCTAACTGCTTAAACTTAGTCCAATCATCTGGAAAATCTTGTAATCTTTCCGCTTCAATTGGCGTGATTAGTCGATAACGGTTATTGATTTTTAGTAGGTGAGTCGAACGATTAACTGTTCCTTCAGAAGTTAGCATTGTTCTACCAGGTAACTCTAGACTATCAGTTTCACTCATACCACCTTCAGAATAAACATACTTATGTCCTTCTGCAGAGGTTCTCTCTAATCGTTTAGGTCCTCTTAAGTATTTGAATTTTTCTAACTTTTCACCTTCAATATAATACTTCTCTGGAACTGTGTTCTCTGGGACAATAATATCTTTAAATGGAATTGGGTTTTCGTCACCAAGTGGTTCTGTATCCGCGGAATAATAAACACCATGGCGCATGATTCCTGTATTCCAGAACTTACCATCCGCGTAATTATCAGAAACGTCCTTAATATCACTCGCTAAATGGTTAGACATGGTTCGATTCTTAATCGGCTCTTGCTTGATAGGAAATTGTCTAGCGAATAAACCATCATTGAAAATATACTCTGCATAGGTATCAAAGCCTTTTTCATCAATTAGATTTGTTTCTGATGACTCCTCATATTTTGCATCTATTTTCTTAGCAAAGGCAGTATCATTTCGATATACGAAAAAGAATACACGACGTCTACGCTGTGCGCGTCCATATTCAGCTGCATTGATTACACGCCACTCTACTGAGTAACCCAGTTCATTAAATGAAGCTAACATAACGGCAAAATCTCGACCACGTTGACTTGTGGGTGCTTTTAGTAGTCTATCAACATTCTCTAACACTAAGTACTCAGGTTGAATAATTTCTGTTGCTCTAATGATTTCCCAGAACAGGACACCTTTCTTTCCTTCAATACCCAATTCATTTTTTCTTGAACGAGCTACAGAATAATCTTGGCATGGGAAGCCACCAACAATCATGTTGACACCATTTTGTTTCATTTCTTCAAACTTTTCGTCTGGAATTAAAGCAACATCTGTTGGGATATGTTCAATTTCTGGGAAACGATAAACACCGACTTCATAGGCGTCTTGTGATTTTTTTGAGGGTTCATATTGGTTTGAATAGGTAGTTTGGAATAGTTCACTATCAGCATTATTGAAACCAATGGTGAAACCTCCTACACCATCAAACATTGAAAAAATTTTCATTAAATCTCCCTCTCTACGAACATACTTTCGTATATTATAATATACTCCAAGAAAAAGATCAAGCCTAAAGCTTGATCTAATCTTTCACGATTTCAGCAATATACTCTTTGTTGAGCCAGAAAGCCTGCTTAGTAATTTCTTGACCATCCGGTAACAGAACTTTGTCTTTACCATCCCTGGCTTTTGGACGAATATGTGTTACATAGTTTTCTTTGGCAGACGGTAAATTATTAGATATACCTCTAGAGCTGACGGTTAATTCTACCCCATCTTTTAATACTTTTCTACCCCGATGCCACATTAATCTAACTTCATTACGAATCGTCTGTTCAGGCATGTTCCATAATACTACCTTTTTAAAATAAGGAATTCTATCGGGATTTTCCTTAAGCGTCTCACGATATTGAAATACAACGAATAGAAATTTAGTCTCTTCAAATTTTTGATAAAATTGAGATTCCTCAAACGAATCGTTCAACCATGCATCAAAATCGATGTTTTCAAAAGACATGTGTTCTTTAGGTATATTATTCGGTTCCAGCCTAATTGTTTTAAATTGAATATTTGCTTTTGAAAATTCTTCTATATTATCTAACTTAGTACCTGTAATCCCAAGAATTCTACTAATCATATTTGCGATGGTAGATTTATTTTTAGGATTGATTTCATAATTAATCTTTTGACTAATTTCTCGCATATCTAATCCTACGTAAGGTGCAAATCGCTCTTGTAGAATAGTCTCCAAGGATTTTTTCGCTAATTCCTCTTTACTAGCAAACGAGACGATATTGTCTTGCTTTATATATTTTCTAACTAAAGTCGTCATATACGAAGCTTTTAAAGAAAATGCACGCTGCATCGCGGGGACATCAGAAAACGGCTGTTGTCTTAATGAATTTTTGTTAGCGCCTTTCGTACATGCACCTAGATACATGGTATCACCTTCGGATAATTCTTCTGCTTTCCCTGCACGGATTTTTCCTACAATGATTTCCCAGTCATTTTTGATAATCTCTAGGTCGTCTTCAGGATAAGTATATAAGACAGATTTTAATATACGATAATCACCACGATCTAATTCTTTATCCCAGAAATAAAACATGATTAATATAGTTTCATTTTTACGCCAAAATGAAGACGTCTCAAAAGTATAATTTACTTCTTTAATATAATTGATAATATTTAATACCAACCGTTCCTTAGCCGCAAATGATTTATTTTTATTCTGCTTAACTGGGGTGGCTTTCAGCTCAACCCCTAAATCACCAAAGTCTGCTTCACTTGTAGAATTGATAGCATAACCAAATAAACCTTCTTCAATTATTTGACCGATACCACCTTTATTCCCTTTTGATGCTAGCCGGTTATTAACATCAAATTCTTTAATTCTCATACCCTCAGCGCTTTTAGCGATTGCGATTAATTCATCAACTGTGTCAATATTCATTTATATTCACCTGTCTAATTTATACTCTGAATAATCCATGTATTGCCGAAAACTTTTCTTAATTTCTTCTTTTTAATAATTAGATAAACTGGTTTTTCCATAAGTGTGTTAGAGTACCGCAAATATTCATCAGCATCGTACTCTGGTTTCTTAGTTATGTTATTTTTCCACATTTCTTTTGAAATATCTCTAAAATTTTCTTTAGTAATACCAATTTTTGTTGCATGCTCCTGAATTCTTTTTTTCTCTATTACTAAAAATTCTATTTCTGCAATATTTTCTATATTCAATTTTTCTATTTCAACATTTTTGAGGAAGCCTTTTGGATCATACTCAGGTTGAACATTTGCCCATAGCCAAGATACTATATAATATTCTGTATCACAGTACTTTTCACTATAAAGCCAGCCATCTCTTTCATTACCGTATCCATTCTTAAAATATAATTCAAATGCAAATGTGGGTAAAGAATTCGGTCGATTCCCGTTAGCATCCCTAACGGGCTTAATATAGTTAATTGCCGATTTAATATCTACTTTATGTTCTTTTTCATCTCCAAAAAGCTGTTTACTAGTAATAAGTAAATCAACTCCTTTTTCCTGCAATGATGCATCTGTTACTTTTTCAATTTTTTCAATAGATGGTTCTCCAACTTGCTTTTCATAATAGTGGGTGTAATCATCTCTTTTTGTTAAAAATGGCTTTTTATTAGAAAAGTTCTTGGTAAACCAATCAGTAACCAAATCTTCAGCTTTCAAATCATTACTAAAGTTATTGAATTGCATAAAATCCTCTTATATATACTCGTTACTATTTTCATTATATTTTCTCAAGGGAAATCACAAATTATAGTGTTTCATACTAATAAGTGTATTCTATATTTTATAAATTTTATTTAGACTTATTGTTACAAAAAAGTTATTCATTATATTTATCTCCGAAATTATCAATAAATCACGAATAAAGATATACCTATTATACTAATAAAAATATCAAGGATAATGATTCGTTACAATTGATTGCATAAGTGAAGATGATAACCAACCTTTATTTAGATATGTCACCTAATCTTAGATATTAGAATTAATACAGTATCCTTGTATACTTCTTTAAATTTCATTATATAAACTTTTAGAAATAAAATTTAGTACAAAAAAGTTGAACAATTAGCCTCCATCTTGAATAAGCTAATCATTCAACTATTACCAACTTAATATCCTGGCTTATTCAATTAAAGAATTGAATACCCTAATTCTTTTCCGTCTTTTACAAATCCGTCTACTGTTTCTAATGAATATTCATATAAATCTTTATCTTTTAATTTATCGTATTTCTTTAATAAAGCTGGTGGTACCGTAACTATATCAACTCCAATATCATTTGCTTGATAAATATTTAAAATTTCTCTAGTACTTGCCCACAATAATTCACAGCCTTCTTTTTGAGAAGTAATAGATAACGCTTTTTTCATTAAAGGAATAGGATCCACTCCGGTATCTGCGATTCTACCCGCAAATACTGATACAATACTTGGAACACCATCTTGTAGACTATTTACTACTTCTTCAACTTGATCTAAAGTAAAAATCGCTGTTATATTTAGCTTGATCCCTTTTCCTGATAATTCTTTGATCAACTCGGAGGTACTTTCTCCTTTAGTATTCATAACTGGAATTTTCACATAAACATTATCTGCTATAGATGCAATCTTTTCAGCTTCTTGCTTCATAACCTGAATATCGTCACTAAATACTTCAAATGAAATTGGATAATCTTTTATATTCGCTACTACCTTATTAGCAAATTCTATATAGTCAGTGATGCCTGCTGACTTCATTAACGAGGGATTCGTTGTAACTCCCGTTACTGTAGGCGATTTCAAATCATTTAACATTTCATCGATATTTGCTCCGTCAGTAAAAATCTTCACCATTTTTAGTCCTCCATTTCGACATTATTTATCGCAGTACTTTTATTTTTTCCTAAACTAGGAAACAGTAATGATACAGCTATTAAAGCTAAGATAATATATATACCTACTTGTCCGAACCATGTGCCTAAATTTCCTAAAACTATTCCTATCACACCAAAGTCTACATCCCCAAACGTTGTATTTGAAAATCCTAGTTCCCCTAGTACCGGTAATAAGAAAGCTGGGATAAAAGCAAGTAGCAAGCCATTTACAAAAGCCCCTATAGTTGCTCCTCGAACACCACCAGTTGAGTTTCCATAAACCCCAGCTGTTGCTCCGCAGAAGAAATGCGGTACAAGACCTGGAATTATAACTACTCCGCCAATAGCTCCTAGAGCTAACATACCAATCACACCACCAATAAAACTAGAAATAAAACCTAAAATTACCGCAGTTGGAGCAAACGGGAAGAATACTGCACAATCGACCGCTGGAACTGAGTTAGGAATAATCTTTGTTGCTATTCCTTCAAAGGCTGGGATTAAATCGGCTAGGATTAATCGAACGCCGTTATATACAATAGTTACTCCGACTGCAAAGGTTAAGCCACATAATAAAGCATAAACATACGGATTAGTTTCTCCTGATAGACTACTTACAAACTCAGGACCAGCTGCTACAGCTGCACCTAAGTAAAAGATAACCATTGTTAGCGCAGTTGAAATCGTAGTATTTCTTAAGAATCCAAATTGTTCTGGAACTTCAAAATCCTCTGTTGATTTACTATTCTTTCCTACGTACTTTCCAATAAAGGCTGATAAATAATAACCTAAACTACCAAAATGTCCCATTGCAATTTCATCACCATCGGTCACTTGCAAAGTATATTTTTGCCCTATTGCTGGAGAGATTGCAGACCATGACCCTAAAATAAACCCTCCAATAAGAATCATTTGTATTCCTTCAAAATTTAAGGATCCTAAAACTGCGGATAGTAAACAAGCCATGAAAAAACTATGGTGCCCTGTTAAAAATATATACTTAAATCTCGTAAATCTTGCAATCAATAGATTGAATACATATCCCATAATTAGAATTGACATTGTTTCCACACCTAAAAGTTCTTGAGCTACTGAAGTAACCGCTTCATTATTCGGTACCACACCTGTAACGTTAAAACCCGTCTCTATCATCTTTGCTAGTGGATCAAGATTAGCGGTAATAACACCGGCTCCTGCCGAAAGCATTAAATATCCTAAAATTGGACCTAAAGTGCCTGTCAGCACTTTATCCCATCTTGAACGCATAGCTATCAAACCTATAAAAGCTATTAATCCCATTAAAAAAGCCGGCTCACTAAGGATATCTTGTAAAAATGATAATATTGCCATAACTTTCCCCTCCAATTCTTTATTTGAATTTTTCTAAGTAAGGTATCAAATCTTCTTGAATTTTTTTCTTGTTTGTATAACTTTTTACAATACATACGTTCGAATTTTCAGGAAAAATATTAGCAAATTCTTTCACAGTTACAAATAAGTCTGCTTTTTGTCCAGAGGCAGCATTAGAGTCACTAGATTCTACTTGTGCTGATACTCCTACTTCTTTTGCAATTGTTTCTACCTTCATTTTAAGTAACAAACTACTACCAATACCGTTACCACATACCGTTACTATTTTCATAATTTACATCTCCATTTCTTCATCAATTATTTCCATTATTTCATCTGGATTTTTAGCTTCATTTATTTTTCGGATAATATTTTCCTCATCTAAAATATTTGCTAATTGAGCTAAAGCTTTCAGATGGGCTTGAGAATCGATTGGAGCTAACACAAAAATTAAATTTACAAATTTATCATCGTCTTTATCTTCCTTCAAATTAAAATCTACAGAATCTTCTATTCTCAATAAGCTCATACCAAGTCTCTTCACACCTTTATCTGGTGTGGCATGCGGTACCGCTACATGTGGAGATAACACAATGTAAGGTCCAAATTCTTCCACACTTTCAATCATACTTGTTATATACTGTTTCTCTATAAAACCTTGGTCTAGTAAAGGTGCACTAGCAACAGTAATTGCTTCTCTCCAGTCTGCCACTTCTTCTACAAATTTTATTCGCGACGAATTTAATAATTCATTCAAATTTATTCCTCCTTGCAAATTATTTAAGTTGTTTATTTCTTCACTAAAATATGTATCTAATTCTGTTTGCAATACATTATAATCTGGTATATGTACATGATTCTCTAATATAGCTAAGACCTCGTTCACTCTTTCCAAATTCAAATCATGTATACCCAAATAGTCATATACCTTTCTCTTCAAAATACTTTTTTCTACGGGTCTCATAACAGGAGAAACTTCAAATTGTGGCTTATTTATATCCTCTATTAGCCTTGTCGTGAAAATTATGTCATACGATTTCTTATTTAAAGTGTAGATTTCTTGCATAGAATAAAAATCAATTATTAGGATTTCAGGTAATGTTTCTCTTAAAATTTTTGTCAGAATATATGAGGAGCTTACACCATTAGGACAGACAACAATTCCTTTATACTGTGAATTTATTGGCTTAGTTGTTCCTATATAACCTTCAAATAAAATTACAAAATAAATAATCTCATCTTCCGAAAGAGCATAGTCACTTTTTTCCTCTAGAGCCATCACAACTCTCTTAATTATTGAATATAAGTCTGTATATTTAGATTTTACATTTTCTTTCAACGGATTATTCTCATATATCCCAAATACCATACGGAAGTATGCAGGTACAAAGTGATTAAAGAATACTACTCGAAAGTGTTGTGGATTATTATTAACAATCCCCAAATACCCTAGTACTTTTTCTATAATTAAATCCATCCTCTTCTGTAGAAAGTTAGTGCTTTCTCTCTTTAAATCACCTTGGAGACTAGCCATAATTCTGGATGCAATATAGAATCTTTCATCTTTTAATTGCGGTAAAAATTTAACTATTCCTTTTGTTAGGACATTTATATCTAACTCTCTTAGTAAGTGATATTGATTGCTAGAGTAATCATCAATCGGTTCAAATTTTGAAATACTCAAAATAGCTAAAATATAACTTAATCTCATTAAAGATTTCTCAACATATATTCCATCGGTTGATTCTCTTAATACCTTACTAATTTTAGCAATAAACCCACTATCAACTTGTTTATGAGTCAAATAAAATATCATCCAGCCACCTGTTTCTAAATCTAGAATATTCGTCACTGCATATTCCAATAGTCGTCTCTGATTTATAGGATTACCTATAAGGTGATAGCCTTTCGATCTAGAATATTTCAATTTTATATCATATTTAGCAGAAATTGCTTTCGATATTCTTATATCATTAAGTATCGTATTCTTACTCATTTTTAACAAATCTTGAAGATGATAATTTGAAATATAACTATTAGCAATAAATATATATATAATTATTGCTAGTGGTCGTTCATCTTGAAACAAAAAATTTTCTTCAAATTTAGATAGCGCTTTTATAAACTCTTTCTTATCCCAACTCGGACTTACAATTTTATTATCTGTAAAAAAAAACTCTTCTAGTTTAACTTTATTCAAAAAATCATTAATTCTATCTATATCTCTAAATAAAATCCTCCTATCTACTTCAAAAACTTTTTCTAGAAACATAATGGAGTATCCATCATACTTTTTTAGTACAAATATCTTTTCCACTAATAAATCTGTAATCATATATTTACTCCTTAATTCCATTATATTGAAAACGCTATCATTACAAACTGAATTTGAACCCAATTTACTGATAACTATTTGTTCTCCTTATTGTGCTTATTATAACTCTATATTTAACTCATTGAATTAATATTCTCTATACAAATATCCAAAAAAACCCCCCTAAGATAGCCATAAATATTCGGTATCTACCCTAGGAGGGATATGTTTTTATATTATTCTAAAATTAGTTTGCACTCCCTGGTTCTGGTGCGCCTTCCCATACTGGAATTGATGAGCCTGCTGACATTTCGTCGATGATTGCTGCGACTTCGTCTGTTTGATAGTATTCAAGGATTGTCTTGTATACTTCATTATCAGTTTGGTCTTCTTGGACTGCGATGACATTGTAGTATGGTTTAGATGATTCTGCGACTGGTTCTAGGTAAATAGCATCTTGTGTTGGTACATAACCTGCGTCTGTTGCCATGTCATTGTTGATTAATGAGATATCCACGTCAGTTAAAGCACTCGCTGTTTGGTTGGCTGCCATTTCTTCAAATTGTAAGTTTTTGGGATTTGAAGTAATGTCACTTGTTGATGGTAATAATCCTTTTGATTCATCTAGTTCGATTAAACCTGCTGTTTGTAGTAGTAATAAAGCACGTGATCCGTTTGATACATCATCCGGAATAGCCACTAAAGCACCGTCTTTTAATTCATCTAGAGAATCGATTTTCTCAGAAAAGACACCCATTGGATTTAAAGTGGTATAACCTAACGTGGTATTTGAATAACCACCTTCTTCATTGATGGAATCCATATAGATTTCTGTTAAAGCGGAGTGCATATCAATCGAACCATCATCTAGAGATACGATTGGTTGACGGTAGTCGGTAAATTTCACCAATTCAATTTCAATATTTTCTTTTTCTAACAATTCTTCTTGTAGGTATTCCCATTGGTCGTTTTTATCTCCAACCACACCTAGTTTCACTTTTGTTGTTTCTTCACTTTGACCACAAGCAGCTAATACAAAAACTACTAGTGCCAAGCTCAATGCACGTAAAATTTTCTTCATGGTTATTCCTCCAAAATGATTATTCTCATTCACTTATTTTAGGGAAAACCAATCATAATTGCAATTTCATCGAGATACTAGATTACCATAAATCTTGATAGGTTATTACTATCAATCGCTATGTATTTTTATGATTTAATTGATGGTTCTTTTTGCGCTAGGTATTCATCTCTCAGTAAAGAAAATACCACTGAGTTTGATGGTCCACTATCTAATTGCTCATCTTGTCTAAGAATCCCTTCTTCAATAAAGCCTAGACGTTTTGGAATGGCTTGGCTTTTATGGTTGGTTACCGCTGCTCGAATTTCTACACGGTTTAAGGCTAAGTCATTAAAGAGATAATCAAGTAGAAAAGCTACAGACTTGGTCATAATCCCTAAACCTTGGAATTCTTCTCCTAAGTAGTAGCCTAATGAGGTTGATTTGTTGAGGTGGTTAATATAATGCAAACCAAGTACACCAGCTAGTTGGCCTTCATACCAAATCCCACATTGAAAACCATCGTTATGAACAAATTGTTGTAGCTTCTCTTTAATAAAAGGTAATTCATCTTCCGTAGCTTTCATGAATTTCACCCATGGTAAGTATTCACCTAGGTAATCACGTGAATGGTCAATTAACTTGTACAAACCTTCTGCATCACGCTCTTCTAAAATTTTGATGGATATTTTATCATCAATTGGCGTTTGAAACATGCTACCACACCTTTCTGACTTTCTTTATATCATAACATCTTATAGATTTTTTAGCCGAGCAAATACAGCCTGTCTATCTAGCAATCCTAAACTCGAATTATTTTCCGTGATTTCAACCACCTCATCAGTCGCTAGTAAGGCGTATAAGTCCTTTTGATGACTGGCGATATCAATTTTAGGATAGTCTGGATGGTCTCCTAAAAGTGGTTGAATATCTGGTCGGAAGATATTTAAGCCAAAGACATCTTCTTTCTCTTGGTTAAATAAGGAAGCCACTACCTGGTTTTCTGGATTTGTCAGAATTTCCTGAGCCGTATCCACTTGAATTAAACGACCTTGGTTCATAATCCCAATTCGATCTGCTAATTTAATGGCTTCATCCATATCATGGGTGACAAATAAGATGGTTGTCTTCAACCGCTGATGAATATCAACTACAAGGTCTTGTAGCTGGTTACGCGAAATTGGATCTAGGGCTGAAAAGGGTTCGTCCATTAAAATAATATCTGGTTCAGCTGCAATCGCACGTAAAATGCCAATCCGCTGCTGCTCTCCACCAGATAAAGCATCAACTGGTCGGTTCCGGTAAATTTCGGGATCTAAACCAACTAAATTAAGTAGTTCGTCAATTCTAGCAGCACGTTTCTCTTTGGGCCAACCAATCATTTCTGGAATAACATCAATATTCTCACTCACATTCATTGTTGGGAAAAGGGCAATCTTTTGTAAGACATACCCCATATTCCAGCGCATTTTTTCAATATCATGATCTTTAATCTTTTGTCCTTTAAAGTAAACATCTCCCCCTGTTGGTTCAGTCAAACCATTCACCATCTTTAGAGATGTCGTTTTCCCACTACCTGAAGGACCCACTAAGACAAAAAATTCCCCTTCATGAATGGTTAGATTCAAGTCATCAATGACGCGTTTATCCCCATAAACTTTCTCTACATCTTTAAATTCGATTATACTGGCCATTATGCATCCTCCCCTATTAAGCCTTTGTTGACTAAGAAATCATGGGCTACTTGGCTAGGCTCTTTGCCTTCAACGTTTACCGCATAGTTCATTTGAATCATCTCATCTTCTGTCACTAACCCACTTAATTTGTTTAATGATGCCACAATTTCTGGATGGTCTTCAGCAAAGTCCGCTTTCATCAATGGACCTCCTTGATAATCAGGGAATAGCCCTAAATCATCTTCAAGTGTAACCAAATCATACTCTAGAATTTGGCTATCAGTTGAATAAGCATCAATCACATTGACTTCATTGTTATTGATTGCATTATATCTAAGCGCAGGCTCAAGACTTTTCACTGACGGGAAGGTCAACCCATATAATTCTTGAATACCAGCATAACCGTCTTGACGGTCAATAAATTCTAAGGTAAAGCCAGCTGTAATCTCGTCTTCAACTTTCGCTAAATCTGAAATCGTTTTTAGATCATGCGCCTCTGCAAAATCACGTTTCACGGCTAATGCGTAAGTATTTTCAAATAAAAATGGTTCTAGAAAAGCCATCTCATACTGGTCTTTTAATAAGTCACGCGCTAATTGATAGGTAGCTGCTTGGTCGAAGTCACTTGTATCAGTAGCTTCATCTACGTCAACTAAACTTTCAAGGACTGTACCTGAAAACTCTGGATAAATATCGATTTCATTATTGTCTAAGGCAGAAAAGAGAAAGGTTGTTTTTCCAAAATTAGCTTTTACATCAACATTGACATCGTCATTATCTGCTTCAATGATTTCTTTATACATATTAATTAGAATCTCTGGTTCTGACCCTAATTTACCCGCGATAGTGACATTCGTTACTTGACCAGTCAATCGTTCTGCCAAGATAGGCCCACCAATTCCTACAAATAGAATAAACAGGCTAATCAGAATGGTTTTCATTTTTTTATTTTCCAACCATTTAATGAATGCCCCAAAGATAATCGCTAATAAAGATGATGCGATGGCACCAATTAGCGTTAAATTACTATCATTTCGGTCAATCCCCAACATAATCAAAGACCCAAGCCCACCAGCACCAATTAAAGTCGCTAAGGTCGCTGTTCCGATAGTTAATACTAATGAAGTCCGAATACCTGATATCATCACCGGCATGGCAATTGGTAATTCCACTTTAAAGAGGCGACGGCGTCTAGGCATCCCAAAGGCAATCGCAGCTTCTTCAATAGTTGGATCAATTTCTACAAAACCTGTATAAGTATTTTGTAAGATAGGCAAAATGGCATAAACAACTAAGGCGATGAGTGCTGGTATTGAACCTATCCCTACTAAGGGAATTAACAAACCTAACAAGGCCAATGAGGGAATCGTTTGTAAGATACTAGCAAATTGTAATACGGGTTCTGCATATTTGCGGTGGTCACTCAACCAAATGGCTAGAGGAATGGCAATCACACAGGCGATGAACAAGGCAAGCAAGGAAATAGCCATATGTTCGTAAGTAGCAGTGAATAATTGGTCTTTACGTTCCATTAACGTTAATAAAAAATCGTTCATGATAACTCCTTCCAAGTTACAAGGTGTAGGTAGATCATTTAAAAGTGCGCAAGATCAAATTGTGTCATCATAGGTATAGATGATTTCAGCAAAATGATCACTCGTATGTTATATTATCGCACAAAAAACCATAAACACATTGCAATAAGCCTGTCTTTAACTGACTGTTTTATCTAAAGTTTCTCTTTTTAAATTTATGTATTCAGCGCATCAAAAAAAGAGCCATGCAAACATGACTCTTCTACAGGTATTCACAAGCATTATATGGATTCTACACCGTATGCTTTTATATATAGTTTCTGTGCCACAATTGGTGAAATGATTGAAGTAATGATACATACCATCATTACAATCGCTGTAGCGCTTGTTGATTGGTCCGCGAAGACTAATGGTAAGGCTGACGCGATACTAGCGGGATTGGCTACTGACATACCTGCTACGTTCCAGATAGCTGCACCATCTACCCCTGCATTTTGTTTCATAATGTAGCGGTCAAATGGAATTAATGGTAATAATAAGACCATAAAGATTACAGCCATCAAAATACCTGGCAAACCTGATGCAATAGCTGATTGAATATTCATCGCTGCACCCAAGTTCCAGCCTAGGAAAGGTAGTAAACGCCCAATCATTGGTACGAAGAAGTCGGTAAAATCTTTGTCTAGATTACCTAAAATAATCCCGACTAATAAAGGAATAAAAATTGAGATAATGGGTTGCCAGTCAATCCCAGCTGCCCCTCCATCAGCTGTTAAAACACTTAGTAGAATTAGTGGGGCAAATGGCATCCCAATTAAGCCCATGATACCGTATACGGCACCAAATTGTTTATCTCCATAACTTGAATGGATAGCTAGTGCGACGGCTGGGTTTAAAGAATAGATTACACAAGCAAAAGCCAATAGATTAATGCCAAAAATGCCATCTAAACCAAACAACC
Source organism: Aerococcus viridans (assembly GCF_002871935.1). Taxonomy (GTDB): domain Bacteria; phylum Bacillota; class Bacilli; order Lactobacillales; family Aerococcaceae; genus Aerococcus; species Aerococcus viridans_B. Next base: position 65,847 of record NZ_PNHQ01000009.1, on the reverse strand, counting down.
AGTAAAAAACTAGAATATAGATTGTTGAGATCACTAACTTAAATAGAATCATTGGTAAATGACGTTTTAGTAAGGGCACAATTTGTTTTAAATCCAAACTTGTCCCTGCTGAAAAGACCAATAACCCAATCACAACGTTGGTACCCATTTGAAATGTTTGTTGCGATGTACCACCAATTACATCATACATATTAGGGAAGATAGACACTAATATTAATGACACTACCATTGGAATCAAAAACATACCCGCCGGTACTTTATTTATTTTCTTAAACATATATAAACCTCTCTTTTATCATTTTTAAATGAACTACTACAATTAGGCTATCATATAAGGCTTTTAATGCTTAGTCAATAGCAATTGTCCGTTTTTTACACAATAATTTAACATTTATGACTAAAATTGCAAAGATTATAGCCATAAAAATACCCCTTGAATTTAGCTAGCATAACTAAATACAAGGGGGATTCATTTATTTAAACGAGATATTATTAAAGTAATTTATTTCTTTACACCATGGAAGAAGGCGTTTAATAAGACAACTGTTACACCACCAGCTACGATTCCTGAAGATGTTAGCCAAGAAATCCATTCTGGTAACTGTGCAAAGGCTTCAGGGGCAATAGCTACACCTAATCCAATTGTAATTGCAGCACCAATGATCAGTTGGTTACGATTATCTGCTAAATCTTGCGCACCTAATACGCTGATTCCGTATGATAAGACATTACCAAATAAGAAAATCATGGCACCACCTAATACGGCTGACGGTACAGAAGTTGCAATAGCGCCAATTTTTGGAATCAAACCACATAGTAGCATTAAGATAATCAAGTTAACGAAAATAGATTGCCGTTTTTCTCCTGACATTTGTACTACACCGACATTTTGTGAGAAGGCTGTTTGTGGTGATGTATTGAAGATACCCGCAAGTAAATAGCCAATACCCACTGATAAGTATGATCGACGAAGATCTGCTTCATCGATGTCTTTATCGTACATCCCAGCTAGCGCATAGTTGATACCTGTTACTTCAATCATAGATATAATCCCAACCACTGTTAGCGATAAAATCGCCGCTGGATTAAATGATGGTGACGCAATGGCAAAAGGCATCGGTAGTTGTACCCAAGACGCCTCTAGAATGGGCTGCATGTCCATTTTGCCCATAAAGATGGCAATCACCATACCAGCAACTAATCCAATTAAAATAGAGATAGATTGAAGAAAACCTTTAGTGAAACGGTACAGTAAAAGGATAATCAAGAACGTCATTAATCCCAAGATTAAATTATCGATATCCCCGTAGTCTGCACTACCCTCACCACCTGCTAGATTATTAATTGCAACAGGGATCAAGGTCGCACCAATTAGGGTCACAATAGTCCCTGTCACTAGCGGTGGAAATAGGTGGGATAGTTTAGCAAAGATCGGCGCTAGTAATAAAATGACTAGGCCAGCTACTAGTACTGAACCGAACATGGTGGCTAAGCCATATTGTCCACCCACTTGAACCATCGGCCCAATAGCTGTAAAGGAACAAGCCATGACAACAGGTAAACCCATACCGATAAACTTACCTCGATAGAGTTGTAGAAATGTGGCAATTCCTGAGATAACAATATCTGCTGATACAAGGTATAAGGTCTGTTGAGTTGTGAAGTTTAGAGAACTTGCGATAATTAACGGTACCACAATGGCACCGGCATACATGGCTAGTAAATGTTGTAGTGAGAGAAATGTTGTTTTAGCAGAGAAGACATCTTTAAAATTTATATTCTTCAAATTGGCCACCCGCTTATGCTAACTTTTCATCTTCTTCATCTACAAAGGTTACTTTATTGCCTGCTAATGAAGCAATACGGCAAACTGAATGAACATCTACTCCCGCATCAATTAAGCGTTGACGTCCTGGTTGGAATGATTTCTCTACACAAATACCCACACCAACGACTTCAGCACCAGCTTGTTTCACTAAATCAATTAAACCTAGACTTGCTTCACCATTCGCTAAGAAATCGTCAATGATTAATACTTTATCATGTTCATTTAAGTATTCTTTTGAGATGATAATTTCGCTTGTTTTATTCTTCGTAAATGAATGTACTAATGTTGAGAATTTATCTTGTCCAGCAAGTGTTGATGGTTCAGATTTTTTCGCAAATAACATCGGTACTTGGAAGTGTGCAGCTACCATGATTGCAGGTGCAATACCACTTGCTTCGATGGTTAATACTTTTGTGATTTCACGTGATTTAAAGTAATCAAAGAAATCGCTTTGGATTTCATGCATAACTTTTGGATCAATTTGATGGTTTAGGAATGAGTCAATTTTTAAAATCTTTTCATCGATGACTTGACCGTCTTTTAAAATACGTTTTTGTAAATAGTTCATAATAAATAGCCCCTTTATTTTTGTTACTTCCATTGTACGAACAATATATTTCAATTGCAAGGCATTGTTCGGTGAAGCTACGGATAATTTCTAATGGAGGCCGGTTAATCTGAATAAACACTTTATTTCACCAAAAAAACTGGCTTGAGCGCCAGTTTTTTAGTGAAAATGATATTAGAAATCGTAGTCGTCCTCTTCCATCGCTTCTGATTCACCCATCAAGTATGAATTGCCTACTTGGGAGAAGAAGTCATGGTTACTTGAATCTGTTGAGATCCCATTCATCACAATTGGGTTAACATTTTCTGCTGTACCATCTGGATAGAAAGGTTCAAATCCTAAATTTTGTAAAGCTTTATTGGCATTGTAATGCACAAAGGTCTTGACATCTTTCGTCCAACCTACTTGTGTATAGATTTCCTCGGTATATTTCTCTTCATTTTCCATTAAGTCAAATAGCAGTTCGTACATCCAGTCTTTTAATTCATTTTGTTCATTTGTTGAAAGTTGGTTGTAGCCTAACTGGAATTTATAACCTAGGTAAGTACCGTGAACAGATTCGTCACGAATAATCAACTTGATAATTTCAGCAACATTCTCTAGTTTATTGTTACCTAAATACCAAAGTGGCGCATAAAATCCAGAGTAGAATAAGTAAGTTTCTAGGAATACGCTAGCAATTTTTTGTTGTAGACCAGTTCCATTTTGGTAAATTTCGTTAATGCGGCGCGCCTTGTATTGAAGATATTCGTTATTATTAGCCCATTCGAAAATCTCATCAATTTCACGAGTCGTATTCAATGATATAAAAATTGTTGAATAAGATTTAGCATGCACTGACTCCATAAATAGGATATTATTCAACACAGCTTCTTCGTGCTGTGTCCGAATAGCATCACGCATCACGTTTGCCCCTTCTTCAGACTGTAAAGTATCTAAAGCTGTTAAACCAGCAAAAGCTTTGTTAACTACATCTCGCTCTTCGTCCGTTAAGATTCGCCAATCATCACGGTCATTTGATACCGGAATACGTGTATCCAACCAAAATTGCGAAGTCAATTTTTCCCAAGTTGACTTATCAATCGCATCTTCTATGCGGTTCCAATCAATTGATTTATAGTATAAAACATGATCATTTGTTGGCTCTCCACCCAAAATTTGGTTAAAGTATTTTTTATCTTTTTGTGTCATTACTCATTTTCCTCTCGTTTACGTGTTAAATCACACATGATTCACATTGGTTTACGCCAATTTCTTTATCGAAGTCATTTGTATAAGTCCGCACATAGTAAATCGATTTAATTCCTTTTGACCAAGCATAATTACGCAAGCGGTTAAGGTCACGGGTAGTCATCTTGTCCGTATTCCCATTCTTCCATTCATATAAACCTTGTGGGATAGTGGATTGCATAAACAAGGTCAAGGACATCCCTTGATCAATATGTTTTTGTGCTGTTGCATAAGTATCGATGACTTGACGCATATCCGTTTCGTAAGCAGATTTGTAATATTCGATCGTATCATTATCCAAGTATGGTGCTGGATAGAACATTGAACCAATATTTGTTTCTTGACGGTTTTCAATTAAATGCACAATTGGATGAATGGATGACGATGCTTCGTTGATGTATGAAATCGAACCTGTTGGTGCAACTGTTAATAGGTAAGCATTATATAGTCCATCCGCCATGATTGCTTGGTTTAATGCCGCCCAATCATCCGGTGTTGGGATGTGGATATGTTCGAATAATTTAGCTACCTTCTCAGATTTGAAGACGAACGGTTTTTGGTTGTCAATGTAACGCTCACGAATGTAAGAACCATCGGCATAAGCTGATTGGTCAAATTCAAAGAAGCTTTCTCCACGCTCTTTTGCCATTTGGTTTGAAGTTTTCAAAGCGTAATAACGTAATGCCATAAAGTAAGCATCCGTTAACTCTAGCGCTTCTTTTGACCCATAATGAATTTGATTGGTAGCAAGCGCTGTGTGTAATCCCATCGCGCCCAATCCGATAGCGTTATAGGCTGCGTTTCCACGTTCAACACTTGGTACAGCTTGGATTGATGTCATATCAGAAACAGCCGTTAAAGCACGTACAGCGGTATCCACAGCTTGCTCAAAGTTATGCGCTTTTAACATTTCAGTAATATTGGTTGAAGCTAAGTTACAAGAAATATCCATACCAACTTCTTTATAAGTTAAGTCTTCATTTAGAATAGATGGCTTTTGTACTTGCATGATTTCAGAACATAAGTTAGACATAGTAATTCTTCCGTTAACCGGGTTTTCCTTATTCGCTGTATCCACATTCATGATATATGGATAGCCAGATTCTTGTTGTAGACGCGAAATTTCTTGTTCTAACTCACGTGCATTGATTTTATATTTCTTAATGTCCTTATTAGCAACCATATCTTCATAATGTTCCGTAATATTGACATAACCAAATGGTTGACCATAAATACGTTCCACATCGTATGGACTAAATAAGTACATTGGTTCATTGGTTTTCAATAATTCATAGTACTTATCTGGCACCACTAATCCTAACGATAAGGTCTTTACACGAATTTTCTCATCGGCATTTTCTTTTTTCGTAGATAAGAACTCATACACATCCGGATGGAAGGCGTTTAAATAAACAACTCCTGCACCATTTCGTTGGCCCAACTGGTTAGCATAAGAAAAGGCGTCTTCTAATAGCTTCATTACTGGCACAACACCTGAACCAGCATTTTCAATACCTTTAATTGCTGCACCGGCTTCACGTAGGTTACTCAAGTTTACACCTACACCACCACCACGTTTAGAGAGTTGTAGAGAGGAATTCACTGCCCGACCAATTGACTCCATATTATCTTGGACATCAATTAAGAAACAAGAAACCATCTCACCGCGACGCTTCTTACCTGCATTCAAGAAGGTAGGTGTAGCCATTTGCAATCGATGTTCAATATGCTCTTCAGCAATATGCCAAGCTAAATCTTCGTCACCATCTGCTAAATACAAAGCAGTAAATGCAATACGATCTTCATATCTTTCTAAAAAGCGTTTGTTATCATTGGTTTTTAGAGCATATTGCGTATAAAACTTATAAGCACCCATAAAGCTCTTAAAGCGGAATTTATACTCATACAAATGATCAAACAAGGATTGGATGAAATCGAAAGCGTACTTATTTAAGAAATCTTCTTCTATATAATCGTTATCTACTAAATACTGTAATTTTTCTTCTAATGTGTGGAAGAAAACCGTATTTGGGTTCACATATTCTAAGAAATAAGCTCTCACTGCTTCGCGGTCTTTATTTAATTGGATTTGCTTGTCAGCAGTTGGAATATTTACCATATTATTAAGCTTAAAGTAAGTAATATCTTTCGTATTTTCAATTTCTAATTTCTTGGTATCTGTCAATTTTCTCTAACTCCTCTGTTAACTTAGCCACGTCATAAGCAGACCCTTGGAATTCAAATCCATGTAAGACAGGAATATCGAACTCAGCAGATAATTCCTTTACTGTTACACAGAATAATTGGGCAAAATTGCGGTTGCCCCCACCAAAAAAGCCCTTGCATAGACTGGCATTATCTGCCCATTCTAAAAATTCCTCAGCTGTTTCAATCACGTCACCATACACATGACTTTCATATGATGGCATCACCATAATAAACGGCTCAGTCATCGTCACCGGTGCTACTGCGGATGAAATCTCATAAGTATCGAATCCTTGAACTTTATTGATAAAACGTCTGGTTTGACCCGTTAATGAATAATAAACTATGCTTGCCATGTTGCCACCAAAGCTTCCATCTTTTCAGGTACATAACCATTGAAATGGTTTCCTGTTGAGTCTGCAATTACTGGTAAAGACAAATAACCTAATTCTTTTACTTCATCTAGATACACGTCCTCTAGATCTACGCGTTTCTCTTCAAAAGGAATCTCTTTAGCTTCAAGGTATTTCTTAGCAAATACACATTGTGGGCAGCCACTCTTTGAATAAACTGTGATTGTCATGGTCATTACTCCTCGCTTTTTATTAAAAAACACAATAAATTGTGTTCTGTTTATTTTTTAACTCTATATATTGTGTTTAATCTAGTCATAGTATAGGGGTGGAGATGAACTATTATCAATCCTTATTCACAAGTTTCATAAAAGAAATAACAAATTGTATCTTCTAATTTTTATAGAAGATGATAAATTAGGGGTTTTTAAACATTTTATATTTTCTATACATAAATACAATGATGACTTTCGATAAAATGTAAGCGATTTTTGTATTTACTGATAACTTTTCGTTAACTATTAAGTTATACATATCTTTTTATACCGTTAAAATAAAAAACCTATCCAAGCTTACGCTTAGATAGGAAAGATTACATATTTGATTATAGACTTGCTAGTGCTTGGTCTAAGTGGTGGGCTACTTTTTCTTTACCCAAGACTTCAATTGTTAAACCAATTGAAGGTCCGTGTTGTTCACCTGAAGTGGCTACACGGATTGGCATATATAAGTTTTTACCTTTTACGCCAGTTTCTTTTTGAACAGCTTTGATTGCTGCCATAATATTTTCTTCTTTAAAGTCATCAGCTGGAATTTCAGCTAATTTCGCTTGGAAGGCTTTTAAGACATCCGCTACACCATCACCAGCTAATACTGCTTTCGCATCATCTGCAATATGTAATTCATCTTGGAAGAACATATCTGATAATTCAACGATTTCAGCTGCATATGACATTTCATCTTTATATAATGAAACCAATTTTTCAGTCCATGCGCGTTCTTCTGCTGTTGATGTTTCAGATACACGGCCTGCTCTTTGTAAGTGATCAATCGCTAATTTCGCTACGTCTTCAGCATCTGCTGCTTTCATGTAACGGTTATTGATCCATTCTAGTTTTTTGTTGTCAAAGGCTGCTGGTGACTTACTTAGACGGTCAGTATCGAAGATTTCAATTAATTCATCATGTGAAAAGATTTCTTCTTCGCCCTTTGGAGACCAACCTAATAAAGTGATAAAGTTAAACATTGCGTCAGGTAGATAGCCTAGGTCACGGTATTGTTCAATAAATTGTAAAATTGACCCGTCACGTTTAGATAGTTTTTTACCTGTTTCAGCATTTACGATTAAAGTCATGTGACCGAATGTTGGTCGTTCAAATCCTAAGGCATCGTAAATCATTAATTGTTTTGGTGTATTCGCAATATGGTCGTCACCACGCAATACGTGTGTAATTTCCATCAAATGGTCATCCACAACAACGGCGAAGTTGTATGTAGGCATACCATCTTGTTTACGGATAACAAAGTCACCTGAAATAGCTGCTGATTCGAAAGAGATTTCCCCTTTTACCATGTCATCAAAGGTGTAGGTTGTGTTGTCAGGTACGCGGAAACGGATTGTTTCTGGACGGCCTTCTGCACGTGCTGCATCGATTTCTTCCTGTGATTTGTCGCGCCATTTACCAATGTAACGCGGTGTTTCGCCATTTGCGACTTGCGCTTCATGTTCTGCTTCGATTTCCTCAGGTGTATCAAATGCAAAGTAAGCTAAACCCTTGTCTAGTAATTCTGTTAGGTAACGGTCATAGATATCTTTACGTTCAGATTGACGGTAAGGACCAAATTCACCTGGCTTATCTGGACCTTCATCCCACTCAATACCCAACCAATGTAGGTTTTCAAGTTGAGATCTTTCTCCGTCCTCAAGATTTCGTTTAGTATCAGTATCTTCAATACGAATAATAAATTCCCCGTCGTTGTGACGAGCGAATAAATAATTAAACAAGGCGGTACGAGCATTCCCAATATGTAAATGGCCAGTTGGACTTGGCGCATAGCGTACGCGGACTTTATCTGACATGTTGATTTCTCCTTTTATCTTAAGCTTTTCAATCAAAATAGGCTGGTAAGCATACCAACCTAATTTTCCATCATTATAATTATATATCTAGTCCGCTATTTTGGCAAAGACCATGCGTCCTGCATTGGTTTGAATCGCTGAAGTAATCTCTACTGAAAGGGTCTCATCAATATGATGCTTGCCTTCTTCAACGACAATCATTGTACCGTCGTCCATGTAGGCTACGCCTTGTTGACGCTCTGTACCAGCTTTTACGATATGTACGGAAATCGTCTCCCCAGGAATCACAACAGATTTCAATGCATTCGCTAACTCATTAATGTTTAATACTTTAATCTTGTGAAATTGACTCACTTTATTCAAGTTATAATCATTTGTTACCACAACACCATCGACTAACTTAGCTAGACGCAATAATTTTAAGTCTACTTCCGATTCATCATCGAAGTCTCCGGCATAAAAATCTACAACCACATCATCTAAGTCTTGAATTTGATTTAAAATATCCAAACCACGACGACCACGAACCCGTTTCAATGCATCTGCTTGGTCCGCAATGTATTGCAATTCTTTCAAGACAAAATTGGGGACTACTATCACACCCTCGATAAAGCCTGCTTTTAAGACATCTAGAATCCGCCCATCAATAATCACTGATGTATCTAAAATCTTATAGGGCTGGTAAGCCTTATCCGCAGCTTGTCTAAGTGATAGTAAGGCATCCGTATACATATCATGGCCTTCTGAGTGAGTTGATACGTCACTTTCCTGCACTTCCTTATCTGACTGTGTATCTTCAGTAATAGTCGTATCCGTTGCTTCACTACGTCTCACTTGCGGAAAACGGGTAAGCATCTCCATAATCTCAGCACTCTTATTAGAGAAGAGATAAAAACCTAACACCCCTAAAACAATCGTTAAGACAATGGGTAAGATATTTGAAATGAATGGCCAACCAATCGCCACTAAAGGAATGTTGATTAACCAAGCTAAAACTAGTCCAATAATAACACCTACTGCAGAAACTAAAACCTTTTCGATCGATAACTGACGCAAGTCACGTTCGACATTGCGAATAAAACGCATCAATAAAGGCTGTGTTAATCCGTAAATAAGAAAAAGAATAATTGCACCAAGTACGATGTTAAACAATGGATAATAGAAAAAGCGTATATTGATATTCATCATATCCCAAAGTAACGGTAATACATAATAACCTATTGAAGATCCTAATATTACAATGAGGACACGAGACAATATTTTCCAAAATCTTTCATTCATATTATTCACCCCCTTCTCTATAAAAATTAAAGCGGTTTCTTTACTATACTACCGCTTTTATAGTATAACTTTTTGTTTACATTTACACAATAAACTTACTTAAAATTTAGTCTAGTATGCATAATCTTAACCTGAAATTTACATATAGCGCCTATTTGAGATAAAAAGAGAGCTTGGTTACCATTCGATCCAAACTCTCTAGTATTTATTTTGTAAAAATCGTATTTAATACTTCTCTTACAGTCGTTACACCAACTACTTGTATTTTTTGTTTACCAGTTAAACCAGATAACGCATTTTTAGGGATAAAAATGCGTTCAAAGCCTAATTTTTCAGCTTCTTGAACACGTTCCGCAATTCTTGTTACTCGTCTAATTTCACCAGTCAACCCAATTTCTCCAACGAAACAATCAGTTGGTTTCGTTTCTTTTTCTCGGTATGAAGAAGCCACAGCTACTGCAATGGCCAGGTCAATAGCCGGTTCGTCTAAACGGACCCCACCAGTTGATTTGAGGTAGGCGTCTTGATTTTGAAGCATTAAACCAGCTCTCTTTTCAAGTACAGCCATGATGAGTGATACCCGTGAATAATCTAATCCAGAAGCCGTTCTACGGGCATTCCCAAATGAGGTCGGTGTAAGTAGCGCTTGAATTTCCGTTAAAATCGGTCGTGTGCCCTCCATCGAAGCAACAACCGCCGATCCATTAGCGCCCGCTAACCTTTCTTCTAAGAAGAGTTCGGAAGGATTAGCGACTTCATGTAAACCATCTTGCTGCATATCAAAGACACCTATTTCATTGGTTGACCCAAACCGGTTCTTCACTGCCCGTAAAATCCTGAAAGTATCATGCTTCTCACCTTCGAAATACAGTACAGTATCCACCATGTGTTCTAGAATACGTGGTCCAGCAATATTTCCTTCTTTCGTCACATGCCCAACGATAAAAATACCAATATTTTGTGACTTCGCTAATTTCATTAATTCTGCTGTCGTTTGACGGACTTGTCCAACTGATCCTGCCGTTGATGTCGCATCTTCGTGGGTCATCGTTTGAATAGAGTCAATCACTACAAAGCGCGGTTGTAAGTCATAAATAGCATCTTGAATAGCTGCCATATCAGTTTCTGCATAAACATAGAAATCTGCCCCTTCAAATCCTAGTCGGTCCGCTCGTAGTTTGATTTGATGCATCGATTCCTCTCCCGACACATATAAAACTGGCCCAGCGCTCTGATGCAGTTCAGCTGATACCTGTAGCATTAAAGTGGATTTCCCAATCCCTGGGTCACCACCAATTAAAACCAAGGAACCTTGCACCACACCGCCACCTAAGACGCGGTTTAATTCACCTAATTGGGTTTGGATGCGCGGCGTTTCTTCACCTTTAACCGTCGCTAATTTTTTTGGTTTCATCCGGCTTGAGCTGGCTTGTCCAGCACGTGTTTCAGGATGAGCAATAGTCTTACCATACAAGCGCTCCTCTTCCATTTGGTTCCATGCCCCACAATTCGGACACTTGCCATAGAACTGAACACTCTCATAACCACAAGCCTGACATACATATCTCGTTGTCGGTTTCTTAGCCATCTTGGACTTCACTCCTTTCTATTAATTTGAAAAATATCAATTGCTATTATTGACCAGAAGAGCCAAAACCACCTGCACGCACTTGGTCACTTGGCTGGTCATCAGCAGTCGTTAAGAAAGAAAGGAAAATCCCTTGCGCAATACGCTCACCTTTTTTAATTTGAACATCACGCAAACCAAAGTTTACTAATTGCACAAATAAATGGCCTTCATTATTTTCATTATTATAGTAATCTGCGTCAACAATACCTACACCATTAGGTAAGGAAAGACCTCGTTTAAGCGGATTTGAAGATCGGCAAGTTAATTGTAAGTATTCATTCTCGCCCATATAAGCTTTTAAACCAGTCGGTACTAATACTGGTTTCATAGCACTTTCGTCTACTTCACCTGCTATATTTAAATGCGCAAAGTCTTTTAGGACATGCTTTACACCAGTCTTCCACATTGCCGGTACAATGATATCTTCAGCCGCTGCGATATCATAGCCAGCTGATAGGGTTGTTGAACGTCTTGGTAATGTAATTGCCTCATCATTGGCATAGGCCGATATCTTCTCAAATCCTCGTGTATTTTCTACTGTCATAAACAAATTCCATCCTTTACTGCGCATACTTGAGTTTTACTGACTTATTGTACCATTGATTAGCAAATTTCTAAACGTAAGCCCTTAAAGACGCAGTGCAAATTACTCACTTTGGTCAGCAGCAGCCACCTGAGCTGCTTCTGCATCCGGTTCAGCGATTTCTTCAGTAGGAGTTTCTTCAAGATAGCTAGTATCTTCAAAATCTTCATCTGCTTCACCGTCAATATGGTCTACATCAAACTTGTTAATCCACACAGACATTGACCCAGCATGTACTTTAAATACACCCGTACCATCCGCTTCAATGGTTACCGATCCTTCTACTTCACCCATTGCGTCTATCCACTCTTCTCCTGCGTGGAGTTCTCCTACATACATACGCTTCTTCGCTTGGTCACCATTGGTTGCGATAAAAGCGAGTCCATCTGGATGTTCATCATCGCCAGTCCGGGTATAACCGATACAATTTTTATGGTCAAAATAATCATGTTGATCACCGTAAGCATTTTCCCGTCTCAAGGCTAAAAGCTTATCTAAGGTCTCTTGGAAGCCTTTATACTGGATACTTTCGATACCATAATAATCACCGTAGAAAATGGTTGGTAAGCCTGATTGATGCAAGAGAATCAAGCCATAAGCAATCGGTTTAAACCATTCATCTACCCAAGACTCAAGGGCTTGGCCTGGCTGAGAGTCATGATTATCAACAAAAGAGACAGCTAAATCCGGTCGATCTTTCAAGAGTGAACCCTCAAGAAGTGAACCCATATCAAATTGATCCAAAGAAGTAGCTGCTTGTTTAAAGCGTTGATGTAAGGCCACATCAAATAGATCGATTTGATAATCCGTTTCCGCTAAATAATCGAAAAGCACACCAGTATTACTTTGCCAGTACTCTCCTATAACATAAATATCTGGATTACTTTCTCGTAAAGCAGATATTAACTGGTCAATAAAGGCAAAATCGATATGTTTTAAGGCATCCATTCTAAAACCATTTAAATTAAAAGAATCTAAGTACCAACGTGCCCATTTTAAGACTTCTTCTTGAACATAGGGATTATCATAATCAATATCCGCAAACATTAAGTAGTCGAAGTTACCGTGCTCACCGTCCACTTCTTCATTATCTGCCCACCCTTTATTCTCCCCTTTAATCATAAAGATACCACTTTCACCTGTTCGTTGGTCAAAGTCAGTCCCAGAGAAGCAGTTAAAATCCCAAATAAAGTCTGAATACTCACCATTTCGACCTGGAAAAGTAAACTTAGTCCACCCTTCAATATCGCGCGCTTCACCAAGCTTTTCTTGCCGATTTGTTGGGTTCATTGGGTAGGCTTGGAATACTTCTGTTTCATCAGCCCCACCCTTATGGTTTAAAACAGCATCCGCTAGCACCCAAATGTCCTGTTCATGTAAGGCATCAATTGCCGCTTGGTATTCTGCTCGAGTCCCGTATTTGGTACGAACCGTCCCTTTTTGATCGAATTCCCCAATATCAAATAAGTCGTAAGCGCCGTAACCAACGTCATTACTCGATTGACCTTTAGTTGCTGGTGGCATCCACACATGAGAAATCCCGATTGATGCCAAGTGTGCTGCATCTTCCGCTAACTTTTTCCATAAACTACCATCATCGGGTAAGTCCCACTCAAAATATTGCATTAATACACCGTTCATCACCATATCGTTAGCCCCCGCTTTCGCCTAATCTTAATGTCTATCTCTATTTTTTCACGACTCTATTTCACTTTCTTGCTTTGTGGATTGATTAGATTCAATATCACATTACAGTTATTATACCGAAAGTTTCTTCAATGAGATAATTTTAGGTCTTGCAAGCTACCACATTAATATTTTTAATCTTTTACTAGTTTATACGTCATAAGCCAGCAAAATACTGCAAGTATTTTTCAAAAATCTGTGACCCCTTCCAAAGGTATGAAATCAATATAAATTAATGTAATATTTTAGGTGTTTGGTCTTTAAATCTTCACAGAAGTCCGATAGAATAAAAATATTAGGTGAAATCACCATTGGCGTATATCGCTATAAACATTCCCGATCTTCGAAATACTTAAAATATAGATATAAAGGATGCCTAAAATGCGAAAACTATTGAAATGGGTTTTATTAGCATGCATCATGTTACTAGTTGGTAACCACGTTGAAGCGCGTGAATCCTCTACTGAACTAGGCAATGCTGTTAACGAAACTTTGTCTGAAACAACTGCTTACAAACAATCCACAACAATCGAACAGGTCACATCTGAACCCGCAAATACTGAAACGGTCATGTCGACCTTATCTTATGAAAATACGGATAACTTTTCTGGAACTTTCATTAAAAAGAATACTGCTTCTAGTAATAATGATACGATCTTACAAGTTGAAACAAGTAATGCCCAATCCGCTTACAAGGAAAATGGCGGCGAATGGCAACAAAGTTTAACGAATGATTCACATCTGAACCGTTTAAATGTCTTATCTCTAAATCAAATGCACAGTTTATTAACGACGCTAGATACAATTGGACAATGGACTGGGTCTTTAAATAATCAAACCGTTAGTTTTTCTGGTGAAAATGTGCAATTAACCAACTTATTAAACTCTTTTGTAAGTAAGTCTTACAATAATGATGCCAACCACCAAATCCAACTTGTGACTGATCGTTACACCAATGAAATTAGAGCAGTTGAATGGACGATTTCTGGTACTAGTCGTATCGACAATCAAGCAGTAACAACAACAATCGAAGTGAAATTATCGCAATTATAATTAAAGGAGCCTATATGAGCCGTTATTTGGTCGGAACAATCTTCGCCATTTTATGTATTTTAGTAAACGTATATATTGTCTGGAAGGGGCAAACTCCTGAAGGGATGACTGCTGCACAACAAGCCCGATTAAAGGTAGTCGGTGGCGTCCTATTACTATTGGCTTTCATTGCCCTCACATTTGGAGAGGCTTTAGGCCTACGATAAGCAAAATGAATCATACTATTCCAAATAGACCATCCTATTTGGATACGAAAAGGCCGGGAAGTGTATCCCGGCCTTTTACGTTTTCTTAAATCGTACGCTTATGATTAAATACTTGCTTAGATTCCTCAATTTTTTGCTTATTTCCAAAGACGACTAAATTATCTGCATCTAGCGCAGTTTGTATTTGTGCTTTGAAGGCAATTAGATCAGCTACTTTGGTATCCAAGGCTTGGCTTAAGCGTGCATCTACCATATCTTTTGTCATCCCTCTGAAGTGGCGTGTCACCATCAGATTGTTCACGCTCGCCGGTATTAATGGATAGTGGAAGCTAGTCATCGACCCAATAATCAATTGTTCTAGATCATCTTGACTTAAACCTGGATTTTCTAAGAAGGCTGGTAAGTTTTGATATACCGCTACTGTCTTATCCACATTCGGGTCACGGTAAGAATAAGTGGTCACGTCCCCCGCTGCAGTCAGGCTTAAACCAGCACCATAAGCGCCACCTTTAGCACGAATATTTTCGTGTAAGTAATCTTTCGATAAAATATTGGCAAAAACGACATACCGGCCATTATAGTCTTCAACTGAAACAGGTCCCCCCACCGATACGTATTGTACATTACCGTTGGTTTGAATCGCCTCATGATAATGGTTGCCGACTAAATCAAACTGGACATTTACAGGTTCAACACTATCCGCTGGTTTTGCTTGGTCAATAAAGTGGTTGACCTGATCAAGCAAGGCTGATTGATCTACACCGTCAGCTGTTAAACTAACTGTCAACATACGTGGATCCCATATTTTGCCATTCACTTCTCTCAATTTCTCGATAAAAGCATCTGCCTTAGTTGAGAAGTTTTCAATTAAATCCGTCATATGGTCATAGAATGTTAAACCAGCAATCACATCTTCATACTTAGCTGCTTGTGAGTAGAAAGACCGTAATCTAGAAATCGCCACCCGGTGACCGGCCCCTTCATACGACTGACTCATATTAAATTTCGTACGTTGTAAGACATTTAAAATCCGTGCCTTATCAGAAAAGTCTGTAAATGTCATCGTATCTTGTAACAATTCAAAACCGCGAGCGGAGTGGTCACCAATCGCTGCAAATGATGCCACTAACACTGGTACATAATCATCTTTGGACCCTTCACGAATAAAGACTTTAGGTCGCATAGAAATGCCAGCAGTCGCCTTCATCATTTCAATATCCATTTGACGATAATCATAATTCTCTGTGTCCAATAACCCTAATAAAATCGCTAGATAGTTCACATATGGTAAATCTTCTGCTGTAATATGGTCTAACCGATAAGCCATCTGTACATAACGAATCCCTGAAGCATCTTGTTCATGGAAAAGGACTGGCACCCCTTGTTGGCCAGTTAATACCTCTTCGGCAATCGCTTGTGTTGTTCGTGGTACATCAGAAATCGCTAATTTTGGTAAGGTTTGACGGGCTTCTTCTGTGTCCGGTGTATCTTGGTAGTTCCGTAATGCCTGGTTTTCCTCAATTAATGCTTGGATGTCTTGGTCAGTCATAGCCGCTTTTTCTGCAGCTAACTGGGCAGTTAATTGCTCATCTTGCGCCTTAAATAAGCCCACTTTTGGTTGGTAAATACCCACTAGACTAGTAGCTGCATCCAACAAGTTGTCTTGAATCCATCTTTCATAGAAGTCTGTGTCCAACTTCGCTCTTAAATCATCGAAGTATTTTGAAAAATGCAAGACTTCAGTTGGGGACATGTCATAGCGCCAAGCCATAGTCATTTGAATTTCATAAGTAATCCCCTTCATCGCACCACCAGCTTGACGGGCTGCAAATTCACGAGTATTGATAACCCCTTCAAGAAGGTCGCGGTTGATGCCATTAGCTACTAGGTCATTTAAAGTTGCTTTAATCACTGCTAAAGCCTTGTCCTTATTCTCTGGGTTAAATTGTTTTAAAACTAAACCAAAATCTAGATAGTAGCCATCAGAACCCATCGCTTCAACTTCCTCTGCTAAACCAGCTTCAATTAGGGCTAAACGGATTGGGGCTGCTTCCGCTTCAATTAAGGCATCGCTTAAAATATTGGCCACATAGTTATCGGTTAAATCTGTTGATGTACCCACATGGGTCATGTAGGTCAAGTAAGAATCTTGTTCACTCGTTTTGCGTTCGTCTGCATCATAAAATGCTTGATATTCGCGGTGACCTTCAGCTGTTTTAGGCAAGTCAAATTGAATTTTCTCATGATTAATTGTTGAGAATTCACTAAAGAAATCGCCGTTAATCTGACGCAAAGTGCGGTCAATATCAATATCCCCGTAAACATAGGCTAAAGCATTGTCTGGACGGTAATGATCAGCATGGAATTGTTTAAAGTTTTCAAAGGTCAAGTTAGGAATATCATAAGGATAGCCACCTGATTCATGGGCATAAGTAGAATTAGGGTGCATATTGGCTGTTACATCCTGCATAATAATGCGTTCTGCATCAGAATAAGCCCCACGCATTTCGTTATAAACTACCCCATTATAAATGATTGGTTCATCTACATCGAATAATTCTTTATGCCAACCTTCTTGACGGAAAATGTGTTCCTCAGTCATCATTTTGGGAAAGAAAACGGCGTCTAAATAAACATCCGTTAAATTATGGAAATCTTCCTCATTCATAGATGAAACTGGATAAATGGTCATATCTGAAAAAGTCATAGCATTCAAGAATGTATTCATAGACGTTTTCAACATAGTCATAAACGGATCCTTAGCTGGATATTTACGTGATCCAGAAAGTACTGAGTGCTCCACGATGTGGGCTACGCCGGTTGAGTCTTTCGGTGGCGTTTTAAAACCTATCCCAAAAGTACGATTTTGATCATCATTTTCTACCCAAATCACTTGCCCCCCTGATTGTTCATGGGTGAAAGTGTGAACTTGGGCATTAGCATCTTGAATAAATTGGCTATCCACAAGCGTAAATCCGTGCATTTGGTCCCCTTTTTTCAAGTTGATTGTCATATCATAATCTCCTTATCGGTCATTTTCTTATTTCCATTTATTTTAACAGTTTTTGCGAGATTTTATTAGCCAGACCGCTTATTTGCTATAATAGAAAAAACACACCATGAAAGGATGATTTTCATGACAGTCCAATTTTATGAAACACCGGATAATATTACTGCTGGTACCAGCTTAAAAGACCTCAACCAAGCGCTAGATGGTAATTTAGCCTTACACACAGGAGAGGATAAGATGATGGTTATCGCTAACCGTCAAGCACTAGCAGAAGCGTTACATGTAGATACCACTCAATTTGTTTTCGCTAACCAGACCCATTCCAACAAGGCTTACCAAGTGAAAGCTAACGACCAAGGACGCGGCACTAAAACAACTGAAGATGCAATAGACGATGTAGATGCACTATTTACTTACGAACCTAATATTGTAATTGGTGTATTTACTGCAGACTGTGTGCCCATTTTATTTTATGATGAAAGTACTGGATTAATCGGCGCTATTCATTCAGGCTGGAGAGGGACTGTTCAAGACGTAATAGCTACGACTTTCGCTCAAATCAAAAGCCAACAACCAAATATCTATATGGGCAATATCAAAGCTGTTCTTGGTCCATCTATCGCCCAAGAATCATCTGAAGTAGACCAAGATGTGGTAGATCAATTCAAAGCATTAGGTTATGCAGATGACTTTATTCGTTGGGATAATAAGCGTCAAAAATATTTAATCGACAATCAAGCGACTATTGTTGAGCAACTAAAACGTGTTGGTTTCCTGGAAGAGCATATTACCAAGTCTAACCAAGATACGTTCACTATGACAGAGGGATTCTCCTACCGATTAAATAAAACGCCCGGCAGACATTTTTCTTTTATTACTAGAAAAAATGTATAAAGACATAAAAAAACCAGCTGTTGGGAGCCAGCTGGTTTTTTAGTATCTTTCAATTTGGGAGGAGAAAGATTTATGAAGAAAAGTTTGGTTTCTTTATTGGGTATGCTTATATAATAGGCCATACTTTTGAAGATATAATGAAGTTTTCAAAGAAAATTATGTTAAATATGTGCCCAATTTTTTAAGAATCATTTAAGGACTACTAGTAATTAGTCTTCTAGGGTTAGGCGATGAATAATATCTGAGTAATCTGGATATGCTTCAAGTAAATCAGATCGTTTAAATAATTCAAAGTCATCATATTCAAAGCCTGGACTAACCATACATGAAACTAAGGCATAGCTGTTATCTTCTTCAACGCTTGAGCCAAAAATCGTATTCTTAGGAACCACGGCTTGTAAAACTTGCCCTTTTTCTACATCTGTTCCAAGAGTAACTTGTTGGTAGTCGCCTTCAGGTGTAATCATATGAACAGTTAATGGGCTACCATAGTGGTAGTACCAAACCTCATCGGCAGTTAACCGGTGGAAACGTGAAGGATTATTGCTCGTTAACAGGAAATAAATGCTGGTGTATAAAGCACGTGGTTGCTGTCCTTCTAATTGAATAGTCTGATCAGATTTTAGAACCTGATAGAAAAAGCCTCCTTCTTCATGACCTGCCATATTATAGTGATCGATCCAAATTGATTTATCTTTCATTCATTGTCGCCTCCAAATATTTGCTTTTCACCTTCAATAGTATCTATTTTATCAGCACTTTGCACGACTTTTGTTAAAGAACCAGAAAAATAGAAGATTGTTTTACAACTTTCACGAGAAAGTTGTAAGTGGAAAGTAACAAAAAGACACTTTTAAGAATATTGTGAAACTTTTATCATTAAATGACCTTTTTTATCTTATACCTGATAGAATATATTATTTCCGTATACTTATTGTGTTTTTTACGATTTTCTAACATTGAAACAAAAACTGTATATGATAATAAAAGGTTATTTTATAGCGGTAAAATATAAATAATAAATTCATTTCAAAATCAAAGAGTACAATCGAGTACAAAATTCTTTATATTGTGAAACATTTATCATGGAATCACTATTTACATAACTTAAAAATAGGAAATATATGAATTTTAGAAACAATCGCCTGCATTCTATGGTAGTCTATCCTTGAGAGAAGATTTTCCTAATATTGAAAAATGATGACAAGGAGTTAAGATATGAGCGACAAGCCTATTTCAAATTTTATGAATAAAATCGATGGTGCAGTTAGCAAAAAAGAGACCCTTTTTGACCAATCAAAAACAAAATATTTGTTGAGAGCAATATATGCGGGGTTTTTCTTAACCTTACCAACCGCAATCGGCATGATACTTTGGGATGTCATTGCTTTAGACTATCCTCCTTTGGGTAAAATCACTTATGCCCTCATATTCCCCATAGGATTAGCAATGATTATTTATTTAAACGGTGAACTAGCTACTTCAAATATGATGTACCTCTTCACAGGTGCTCATCGTCGAAATTTAACATGGTCAAAAGCTTTAACAATCATCGTTATTTGTACGCTAATGAATTTACTAGGTGCTATTATTGTAGGTATTCTTATTGGCAATTCAAGTGCAGCACATTATTTTAATGCCGACTCAGCGCTAATGACAGTTATTAACGCTAAATTAGATAAAGATATTTGGACCTTATTCATAGATGGGATTCTTGCAAATATATTTGTAAATATCACCATCATGGGACAAATGAAAATGAAAGATGATACTGCACGCTTGTTCTTCATTATTGCTGTTATTTTTCTCTTTGTTTATGGTGGTTTTGAGCATATTATTGCAAACTTCTCCCTAATGAGTTTAGCTTTCTTCTCAGGTAATGAGATGAATTTAGTCGCTGTGTTGATGAATTGGACTATCGCCTTTATCGGGAATTTAATAGGTGGTGGTGTCATTATGGGGCTGGGTTATAGTTTCTTGAATAGTCATGATGCCCCTTATCTTGACTAACCGAAGTTCACACTGCCACTTCCTTAACTAGAATATATTAAAAATAGCCCAAGGGATATGAAAGCCAACGCTTATCCCTTGAGCTATTTTTGTATGCTAAATTTTATGCTTCTTCTGCAACCATTAAACTGAATTGACCGGTAAGTATTACCTCACTTAAACCACTTGGCAAGATAAAGGCATCAGCTGCTTTTACAGCCCAAGTTTTGTCACCAACCGTTACTTGCCCTTGACCATCAAGAACAGTACATAATTGGTACTTGTCAGATAAATTGATATGCAAATTATCCTCGACTGTCCATTTTGCCACAGAGAAGTATTCGTTAGTCCAAAATTCTTGGATTGATCCACCTGGTAATTCGGTTGTTCGTCCATCTGCTAAAGTATCTTGGTGAGGGAACATGGTCACATCCGCTGATTGTTGGATGTGTAGGTCACGTTCATTACCTTGCGCATCTTTACGTCCATAATCATAAACTCGGTAAGTTGTATTAGAACTCTGTTGTGTTTCTAGGATTAATACGCCACCACCAATAGCGTGGATAGTACCAGCTGGTACTGCGAAAAAGTCGCCAGCATGAACAGGTACCTTTCGTAAGAGTTGGTCCCACTCATTGTCCTCAACCATTTCTAGAAATTGTGCTTTGTTCCGTGCATTATGGCCGTAAATTAGGTAAGCACCTGGATCAGCATCCATAACATACCAACATTCAGTTTTCCCAAGATCATTTTCATGCGCTAGTCCATACGCGTCATCAGGATGAACTTGTACGGATAAGTCTTCTTTAGCATCAATAATTTTAATTAATAATGGAAAACGATCAGTCGCTTGACCTAGGAACAAGTCTGGATGTTGATGGTATAAATCAGAAAGTGTTAGACCAGCAAGAGATTCCGGTGATGTCACAACAGATTGCCCATGTTCATGTCCTGAAATGACCCACGCTTCTCCCGTTTGGTTTGATGGGATATCCAATTTAAATTGACTGCGTAATTTCTGCCCACCCCAGATTTTTTCTTCTAGGTAAGGCTTTAAGAATATGGGTCCTTGCATCATCACTACTCCTTGTCTTTTTTTCGGCGTTTAAAAGGATTTTTAAACAGATTAGCCAGGTTACTTTGTTGTGCGACAAATTTTTCTCGGGGCAGATACTTGCGCATTGCCCGCAGACTATCTTTAGCTTCATCAACAACAAATTCCAGGAGTTGCCCTTCATCGGTTTCAAAATAGAAGCCGCGGACATATCGTCCTTTGAAGAACATTTGCACGCGAATACGTGAAATGTTAACCCATGGAATTTGAATGAAGCCTGGTCCGTTCTCCTCACGAAATTCGACACCCTTATCGCCCACCATCAGTAAACCTGATTTGGGATCGATAGGATTAATCATCGCATTTGCTTTGGAGACGAACGTTACTTCAGTATTTAATTGAGCTGTCATCTTAACCCATGATTCCTAGTACGTAAAGCACGATACCGACCGCAAAGATAGAGAAAATCAAGGTAGTTGCGCTGACTTTACGTTTTAATAAGTACATACATAATAAGGTTAATAGTAACGGCATCATACCAGGTAATAATTGGTTAAATACATCACCTAATGTTGTTTGGGTTGTTGTATTCACTAACTGACCTGATGAAATTTGATTAATCACATCACGGAAGCTATCTGCAGTGACGTTATTGTTATTAGCTGCTTGAACTAAACCATCAAAGTTTACAATAGCGTCTTCTTGATTGGTTACTTCAGAAATGACTCTTGGGAAATTCATTGTTGTCCAACGAGGTACCAATACCCCCATAACGAACATCCCTAGAATAGATGCCCCAACAGTGATTTTTTGAATAATCCCACCAGATAAGTCTTTTGTAATTTCAGAACCGGCACGGTAACCTAATTCTTGAGTATACCAAGTGAAGGCTACACGGATTAAGTTCCAAAGTACAAAGAATAGAATCGGTCCAAGCATCGATTGACTTAAAGCAAGTGATGCAGCAAAAGCACCAATTACTGGACGTAAAGTACCCCAGAAAATTGGGTCACCCACACCAGCAAGTGGTCCCATCATACCAACTTTAACCCCTTGGATGGCTTGGTCTTCAATATCTGTACCATTGGCCTTTTCTTCTTCCATAGCTAAAGTTACCCCTAAAATAGGTGCTTCAACATAAGGGTGAGAGTTAATGAATTCCAAGTGACGTTGTAAAGCTGCTGTACGTTCTTCTTTACTTGTATATAATTTTTTGATTGCTGGGGCTAGTACATAGGCCCAACCAACGTTATGCATACGTTCGTAGTTCCATGAAGCTTGAACGAAAGTTAATCGCCAGTTTGCAATTATACGGTCTTTTTTCGTTAATGATACACGCTTTGTTACTTCTTCAGTCATGTCTTCCCCTCCTTAATAATCTTCTAAAATGGCATCTAATTGGGCCTCAACTGAACCTGAACCACCAGATCCTGAACCGCCACCGCCATTAAATTGTGGAGATAATTCAATGTAGATAAGTGCTAAGGCAACACCGATAATACCCATTGCCACTAAGTTTAATTCTGTTACAGCTGCTAACGCAAAACCAATAAAGAAGAATGGCCATGTCGTTTTTGTTGCCATCATGTTGATAACCATTGCGTAACCTACAGCAACGATCATACCACCACCAACAGCTAAACCACCTGTAATCCAGTCTGGAATAGCAGCTAACGCACCTTGCACAGCTGAAGCTGGTAAGGCTAAAGTAGCGATTGCTGGAATCATTACACGTAAACCTTGTAAGGCTAAAGCCATCATATTTGCAGATTCAACACCGCGAATAGAACCTTTTTCCGCTTGAGCATCCGCATAATGCGCCAAACCTACTGTCATTGTACGAACGAAGATTGTTAATACTTGACCAGCGATTGCTAAAGGCACTGCAATTGCAATACCTTCAGATACAGAAGCACCTTTAGTTAATACTAAAATACCTGCGATTACACCTGCTAGAGCGGCATCCGGCGCTTGCGCTGCCCCGATATTCATCCAACCCAAAGCGATTAATTGTAATTGACCACCTAATAGTAATCCTTCTGTTAAGTTACCTGTTGCAAGACCAATTAATGTACAAACAAGAATTGGTTGGTGTAATTGGAAAGAGTCCAACACACTTTCAAAACCAGCGAATAATGCAATAATACAAATAGCTATAGCTGAAAAAATTGAAATATCCATCTTTCTGTCGACCTCCCTTTTAAATTAAATCATGATTTTTCAACAGTTTGTCTAAGTTTTCATCTGAATCTGCTGGGACTTTACGCACATCAAATTTAACCCCTAGGTCTTTTAATTTTTGTAAAGTTGCTACATCTTCTTCGTCTACAGACAATGATCTTGAAATCATTGTTTTCCCTTTAGTGTGGGCCATTGACCCTAAGTTAACTTCCTTAATATCTACACCAGCTTCAATTGCTGCTAATACGTCTTGTGGAGTTTCAAATAATAATAATGCCTTTGTATTACCAAAACGTGGATCTTTATCAACTTCAGCTAGTTTAGATACTGGAATAGTGTTTGCACGAATACCTGATGGTGCAGCTTGTTGAATCAATGATTTTCGCATATCATCTTTAGCTACTTTGTCAGATACGACAATAATACGGTTAGGATTTACTGAACGTACCCAACCAGTAGCTACTTGCCCATGTAATAAACGTGTATCTACACGCGCTAGTACATACTTGATTTTGCCGTCGCCTAACACTGTACCCGGTTTTAAGGTACCTACTTGCGCTTCTTCGCCTTCCTCATTAGCTGCTTCAGCTGGGGCATCAATACCTTCACCTAGCGCTTCAGGTTTTACACGAATACCTGCCACATCTCTTGTTAAAATGTGTTTGGCAACATCTGCTACTTGGTCAGAAGCAAAGCGTTGTCCCAAAGCTTCCAAGAGCATCGGTAGATTTAATCCACTTACAATTGCCGTACGTTCTGGCATTTCTTCGTGAATTGCATTGGCCTGGTTGAATGGTGACCCTCCCCACAAATCAACTAAAAATAGAATTTGTAACGTATCATCGAAAGATTCGACTGCTTCCAAAAGGTGGGCACGTAAATCATCTGGCCCTTCTTCAGGCATAAAGGTCACTGCTTGCAGATTTTCTTGCTCTCCGAAAATCATCTCAGCAGATTGTTTAATGCCTTCAGCGAACTTACCGTGACTCGCTAAAATAATTCCTATCATCCTATTAAACCTCCCTAAATAAAATTTGGACACCTGTATCCGTTTCCAAGTATATAAGTAAAATCTTCCAAATACAATCATAAAATACTAAAGAAAATCAGGATTTTTGTCAAAATCCGTCATTTTTTTGCAAAAGATTGCGAATGACTAGACTTTAAAACAATTAAACAGACTCTTTTACTCAAAAAATAGTTATAAATGCTGTTAAATCAGTTTTTTTCTTAACATGTTGTATAAGTTATAAAGTTTGCAAATTTTTCTTTTATCTTTCGATTAAAGTTTTCTCATATATATCAAAAAATGCGCAAAATCAGATTTTGTATAGATTCTGTACTTTGCGCATAATTCATTCCTTGTATAAAATAATACCAAATCTAACCAGAAAAGTCATTTCACCCTACAATGATGACAGAAAATATGACACTGATCTTGACATACCTATTACTTAATCTACTGACCATACTTCTTCAATAGGGATTTCTACTTCTAACTTTGTCCCATCAAAAGTTTCAGCAATAAATGTTTGGACTTCATCAGAATGGTATAAAGCACTTAGTTTCTGTAGATTTTCGTCATCTTCATTACCGGCTGCAGTAGCAATCACATTAATTGTGCCATTTGCATGCTCATCTAATTCTTCCACATAAATCGCATCTTTCGTAACATTTAATCCTGATTCTAGGGCAATCGTATTCCCTATGACCGCCAGATTTAAATCAGATAAACTACGGGCTAATTGTAATTCATCTACCTCAATAAATTCTAAATTTAGGGGATTTTCTGCGATATCGTTGATTGTTCCTGCATTAGGATCAAAGTCATCCACTAAAGTAATGATACCAGCACCTGCAAGTACCGATAATTCACGGGCTTGACTAGCACTATTAGTAGAAATTCCGACTAAATCTCCCTCAGCCACCTGATCAATGGCTGTATATTGATCAGAGTAAATTCCCATGGGTTCTCGGTAAGTTGTCGCAATTGGTACTAGTTGGTTGGTTGAATTTTCATTGAACGTTTCCATGTAACCTAGATTCTGAAAGGCGTTAGCATCTACCTCGCCTTCAGCCGTTGCAGTATTCGTTTGAACCCCATCACCATCAATTGAAATCACTTCAATCGCTAAACCTGCTTCTGTAGCTGCATCTGACTCTGCTATATAGTCCCATATTTCTACATCCGACCCCCGTGACGCAACAGATATCTGATCCAACTCTGCTGATTCACCATTGCCACATGCAGCTAGGAAAAAGGTAGCTCCTGTTATCAACCATAAAGCTTTCTTCATCATTTATTCCTCCCAAAACTTTATTTAAAGCCATTACTGCCATCTTAACATGTCTAATTAGATAGCTAGTTTATGCATAATCACTCAAGAATAATCGATAAAAGCGATGATTGAGTGAATAGGAGGATAAGTAAATCTATACACAAGCAAAAAAAGGTCTGCGATATTGATACCACAGATCCTTTTCCCTTGAAGATGATATTTATTTGTTTAAAGCTTTGATACGTTCAACAGCTTCTGCAGTTTTTTCGTATGTATTGAAGGCTGTTAATCGGAAGTAGCCTGCTCCTGAAGGTCCAAAACCAACACCAGGTGTCCCAACAATTTGAGCATTTTCTAGTAGAAAGTCAAAGAAGTCCCATGAATCCATGCCTTGAGGTGTTTTCAACCAAACGTAAGGGGCGTTCACACCACCAAATACTTCATATCCTGCTGTTTCTAATCCTTCTTTGATTAGGCGAGCATTGCGACGGTAGTAAGCTAACATTTCTTCAATTTGCGCTTTTCCTTCTTTAGAATAGCTCGCTTCTCCTGCACGTTGCACGATGTAAGGTGCACCATTAAATTTCGTTGAAACACGACGTTTCCAAAGATCTAATAAAGATACCCCATCAATTTCTAGCTCTTTTGGAATAATGGTTGCGCCTAAGCGTACACCAGTAAATCCAGCTCGTTTTGAGAATGAACGGATTTCAATCGCACAAGTACGTGAACCAGGTAATTCAAAAATGGAATGTGGTACATCCTCCTCGGTAATAAATGATTCATACGCTGAGTCAAAAATGATAATGGCATCATTTTCGTTTGCCCAATCCACCCATTTTTGTAAGTCAGCTGTATTTAAGGTTGTCCCTGTAGGATTATTTGGATAGCAAAGGTATACTAAGTCAACTGGCTCCTCAGGTAAAGCTGGTTTAAAGTTATTTTCCGCTGTGGCTGATAAATAAACTAAATCAGACCATTTACCAGTTTCTTCATCATAGTCACCACCACGTCCAGCCATGATATTCGAATCAATATACACTGGGTAAACTGGGTCTCCAACAGCAATTTTGATGTCTGGACCAAAAATTTCTTGGATATTTGAAGAATCAGATTTAGCACCATCAGAAATCACGATTTCATCCACTGCTATATCTGCACCACGTGCTGCAAAGTCATTCTTTTGAATAGCTTCTCGTAAAAAGTCATAACCATGATCTGGCGCATACCCTTTGAAAGTGGCAGCATCCGCTTGTTCGTCAACAGCCTGGTGTAAAGCTTCAATAACTGCCGGTGCTAAAGGTAGGGTCACATCACCTACACCTAAACGAATCACGTTTTGATCTGGATGTGCTTTTTCATAAGCTTCTTGACGACGTTTTACTTCTGCGAATAAATAAGAGCCTGGTAATCGTTGGTAATCTTTATTAATTTGGTTCATAAAAAATCTCCTCTATATGATATATACTAATTTTTTAATCACTTTCACGCCATCTTCAACTAACCGAGGATTAACGAAATGGATAATCTTGGTCGGCTCCAGCATTTCGGAAACCACCTTGATTTAAAATCTCATTATATAGAATTCGGCGGACATCTTCATCGGTCAGCTGCTTTGTATCCGTCACCTTAGGTTGTGTATGTTGACGATTATACGTATTGTAAATTGCTTGAATACTCATGCCTTCATTTAAATAATCTTTGATTTCTAATAATCGATCGACATCATTCAAGGAATACATCCGACGGTTTGTTTCTGAACGTTTTGGCTTAATTAACTTTTGCTCTTCATAATAACGTACCTGTCTGGGTGTCAAATCTGTTAGCTGTACAACTGTCCCAATTGGGAAAACTGCTAGTGTACGTCGTAGCTCTTTTTCCTTCATGCCAACTCACCTTCATTCTTTTTTAATTGTATTTTAATCTCATGTTATATTACTTGACATATTAAGTCAATCATAATTTTGATTAATTTCATATAGAAATGATTTAAAGAAAAATGCGTTAAAAACGCTTGAATAATAGATTATGAGTACGTATAATGGAAAGAATTGATTTTTTTCAATGTGTTATCAGTTATTAAAGGAGTGCTACCAACAGTGAACAAGCAAAATTTTTCCCCTAAACAACAGTCTAACACCACTAAATCAACCCAACATTATGCTAGAAGAGGCATTTACTTAAGCATTGTAACTTATATCATTATTTCTACTACTAAATTAATTGTTGGTTATAGCTTTAACTCTGATGCTGTATTTGCTGATGGTTTAAATAACTTTACTGACTCTTTCACATCCATTGTATTACTTGTGGGGATGATTTTATCTCAGCGTCCTGCTGACCATAACCACCGTTACGGTCACTATAAAATCGAAACCCTTACAACCCTCATCATGTCCTTTGTCATTCTGTATATCGGGATTACCGTAACCATTGATTCAACTACTGCTTTGATCAATCAAGAGTACGCCACACCAACTGTGATCAATGCTATTGTTGGTTTAAGTTCAGGTTTTATCATGTCAGGCGTATTTTGGTACAACAACCGTCTAGGTAAAAGATTGAATAGCCCTAGTTTAAAAGCCTCTGCTAAAGATAACTTATCGGATGCGCTGACTTCTTTCGCCACAGCGCTATCCGTTGTCCTTAGTCGTACTGGCATCGTTTGGTTAGATGGCGCTATGGCTATTGTTGTTGGGTTAATCATCATTAAATCAGGTTACGATATCTTCAAAGAATCTGCCTTTTCACTTTCAGATGGCTTTCCTCAAGAAGCATTAACTACTTATCGCGATATCGTTGAAAAAATCCCAGGCGTACAAGCCGTATCTGATATTCGTGGCCGCAATTATGGTGCTAATGTATATATCGACATCACCATCTTGGTTGATCCAAATATCAGTGTCCAAGCAGGTCATGATATCACGGAGCGTGTAGAAATCGTCTTACAAGATACGCAAAATGTCACCGCAACCGATGTTCACGTCGAACCTTTCAAACAATAAATGGGTAAAAACACCTCGATTAACTGACCTAACGTCAGATAATCGAGGTGTTTTTCTTTTTCAATTAGATGAAAATTTAGTTGCTCTTTATTATGATGCTTCTTGAATAGCTTTAATTAAATTATCTGCAGCTTGACCAATAATTTCTGGTGTAGTCGCTAAGTTAATGCGGATATGCGTTTCATCCGTTTTAGTTGGCCAATATAAACTACCGTAATTAACGCCTAAACGTGCCTTTTCTTGTACTACATGTTTTAAATTATCTGCTGAAACATAAGCGCCCAAATCAAGCCAAGCTAAATAGGTACCTTGTAAATCAGCAATAGTCACTTTGGGTAGAGCTTCTTTTAATTTATCTTTTAATAATAGATAGTTATCCCAAATGACCTGATTCACCCCTTCTAACCAGTCAGCACCATAAGTATAAGCTGCTTCTGCCCCGATATAACCAGCAGGTTGTCCAACTGTTAAGTGGATACTATGTAAGTAAGCATCTAATGTTTGGCGTAAGGTATCATTTGGTACGACTATGAATGAATGGTTTAAGCCCGCTAAATTAAATGTTTTAGATGGTGAGGCAAAAAGCACATATTGATCAAAGTCTGGGTCAATCGTCCCCACAGCAACATGTGTATGTCCAGGCATAATTAAGTCACGGTGGATTTCATCAGTAAATAACAATACACCATATGTTTGGCACAGTTCAACAACTCGTGTAACCTCATCTTTAGTCCAAACACGACCAGTTGGGTTCTGCGGTGAACAAAATAGAAATACTTTAATATCATCATCTTTAAAGGCTGCTTCCAGTGCATCAAAATCCATAGTATAACCTGTAACATCATCTCCTAATAGATCTTGCATCACTAAAGTCCGGTTGGCTTCTTCAATTACCGTACGGAAAGGATTATAAACAGGATTTTGAATTAAAATTTTATCGCCTTCTTCAGTAAACGCTTGTAAGCCAAAGGCGATCCCTGTACAAACCCCCGGTGCAAATCGATACCACTCTGCCTTCGTTTCATAATTGTAGTGCGCTTTCGTCCAATCTACAATAGCTTTATAGTAAGTTTCTGGCACTGAGTAATAACCATAATATTGCTCTTCAACAAAAGCGCGCAAAGCAGCTTGAATTTCTCTTGCGGGTGCAAAGTCCATATCCGCAATCCAAACAGGCAATAAATTATCCTCGCCAAATTGTTGAGGCAAGTCATGCCACTTCATTGCTTTAGTGTTTGAACGATCTGGGCTATAATCTTTTAAAATATCTACCATTTTCCTGCCTCCTATAATTGTTTACCCTTATCTTTGTTATGCTCATTCTATCATACTCCTCAACTGTTTGATAAAAGGGACAATCGTTTACTTTTAATCGTTTTAGCCTATCAAAAAAATAACTTCTAATAACTGTTACTTGTTGGAAGAGATTTTTCTTGTTAAAATGTAAGCGTGTACAGATAATTTGAAGTAACTTACATTTGGAGGCTTTCGCATATGACAAATCTATTAATATTAGTGTCCCATAGTCAAACCATCACAGAAGGTTTAAAAGAATTGCTTGAAACCATGGTACCTGATGATAACAATACCTTTTCAGTCATATCTGCAGGTGGTACCGATGATGGTGAGATAGGTACATCCGTAAGTAAGATAACAGATGCCATTTTTGCCAATTCGGATAAAGAAATCTTCATCTTTACGGATATGGGGTCTGCCGTCTTATCTGCTGAAACTGCCCTAGACTTCGTCGAAGATGACCTAAAAGCCCATGTTCATTTAGTTGAAGGTCCTCTTGTAGAAGGTGCTTACATAGGTGCTGTTCAATCGACGATCAACCGGACACCAGAGCAGATTTTAGTAGCCATTAAGGAACAAAGCTAAGCATTCTCACGTGTGCTTATATTATTTAAAATTGTTGATGATAACTATATTGTCTAATCCCTAAGGAGGTTTTTTCATGAAAAAAATTATCAACCAGCCCGGTGATGTTGTCAGCCAAATGGTCAAAGGTTTAGCCAGTGCCCATGCGGATATTCTTGCCCAAGTGCCAGATACTCAAGTCCTATACCGGACAGTAGAAACGCCTGATATTGTGGGTATTGTTTCTGGTGGTGGATCTGGACACGAACCGAGTCACGCAGGTTTCGTCGGTAAAGGGATGCTATCAGCTGCCGTTTCTGGAGAGGTCTTTACTTCCCCAACACCAGACCAAATTTTAGAAGGGATAAAAGCTGCTGATAATGGGGCTGGTGTCTTCGTAGTCATCAAAAACTATACCGGAGATGTGATGAACTTTGAAATCGCTCAAGAATTTGCGGAAGCTGAAGGTATTGAAACCGCCGCAATCATCGTGGATGACGATATCGCTATGGAAGATTCTACTTATACTGCCGGTCGCCGCGGGATTGCCGGAACAGTCTTCATGCATAAAATCCTAGGCTACTACGCAGATCACGGTAAATCTCTAAGTGACTTAAAAGCCATTGCAGAAAAGGTGAATGACAATCTTAAATCTATCGGTCTTGCTTTGACAGCTGCAACCGTTCCTGAGGTAGGGAAACCAGGTTTTGACATTGCAAATGATGAATTTGAATATGGTATTGGGATTCACGGAGAACCAGGTTACCGTCGTGAGAAAATCAAGCCTGCAAAAGAAATGGCTGCGGAATTAATTGGCCGACTAAAAGAAGAATTCAGCTGGTCAGCTGGAGACCGTTTCGCTGTATTGGTCAATGGGATGGGGGGTACTCCATTAATGGAACTTTACCTATTCTGGAATGATATTCAAGAACAGTTGGCAGATGAAGGGCTAGAAATTGATTTTGTGAAGGTAGGAGACTTGATGACCTCACTGGAAATGCAGGGGGCGTCTCTAACCTTGCTAAAAGTCGAAGATACTGACTGGGTACAAGCACTACAAGCACCGGTAAATACTGCTGCCTGGGGATAGTTTAGTTAAGAGAGGATGTCATATATGGATGTAAATGAAACAATGACTTGGTTAGACCAATGGTTTGACCGTTTAATAGAAGAAAAAGCTTATTTATCTGATTTAGACCAAAAAATCGGTGACGGAGACCACGGTAACAATATGGCTCGCGGTGCAGTTGCGACTAAGGAAGCCTTAAAAAATAAACAATCTGAGGATGTATCTGCTCTTTTTATGACTGTTGCACAAACCCTCATGAGTAAGATTGGTGGTGCATCCGGTCCGTTATATGGTTCTGCTTTCCTAGCTATGGCAACAACAGCTAAGAACTCAGATAATATCGCGGATATTTTTGCAGCTGGGTTAGATAAAATTCAACAAAGAGGTAAAGCAGAACCTGGTGAAAAAACGATGGTTGATATTTGGCATCCGGCAGTTGAAGCCCTTAAAGCTAATAGCTTAAATCAAGAGGTTTTAGATGAGGCTTCTGCTAAAACGACTGAGCTTAAAGCAACAAAAGGTCGTGCTTCTTACTATGGGGAACGGTCTATTGGTGAACCGGATCCAGGAGCCGAATCAAGTAAATACTTA
This sequence comes from Aerococcus viridans, assembly GCF_002871935.1. Classification (GTDB taxonomy): domain Bacteria; phylum Bacillota; class Bacilli; order Lactobacillales; family Aerococcaceae; genus Aerococcus; species Aerococcus viridans_B. The sequence continues at coordinate 33,212 of NZ_PNHQ01000009.1, read as the reverse complement.
TTTGAAGCCTTAATCCAGGCAAATGTTTAATCGTTATTACAAAACCCCTTCTGACATTTTGGTGTCAAAAGGGGTTTTTATATCATTTATGGCCTTTATAATAATGGTTTTTTCATCAAAATAGGAATTCTCAAGCGTATCGTTGAAACAAGTCATTCTTCAACATCGTGCGATATTCACATCAATTAACTCAATACAATGACGGGCGCCCTAGAACTTGGTTCATCCATGTAATGAATTACACGGTTTTCTCAAAGAGTACCTTTTAATAAATTAATCAAATTTTGGCATAGTAATGATAATACTAATAGGAAACACTATTTAGCATGTACATCATTTCTACTCTAATTTATTTGTTCTGCACCTTCTTATAAGTACGATGCAACATCCGTGCATTCACTGCACAGACAACGGTAGACAAGGACATAATAATAGCTGACAAAGCTGGTCCAAGGACAATACCTAATCCAGCTAACACACCAGCCGCTAGTGGAATAGCCACCACATTATAGCCCGCTCCCCACATAAGGTTTTGGTTAATTTTTTGTTTGGTTGCTTTTGATAGGTTCAGGATATTTAAAACATCATGGATATTTGAATCAACCAAGATGATATCACCTGTTTCCCTTGCTACATCTGTCCCTGCACCAATAGCAATTCCTAAATCAGCTTGCGCGAGAGCTGGCGCATCGTTAACACCATCACCAACCATAGCAACACGTCCACCGTCAGCTTGTAGTGATTTGATTTTGTCGGCTTTTTCATCTGATAAAACTTCTGCGAAGACACCATCTAAATGAAGTGTTTCTCCTACTGAATCTGCAACTTGTTGGTTATCACCGGTTAACATCAATACTTGAATGCCTTTATTTTGCAATTCAGCTACCACTGCTTTAGCCTCTTCACGAACAATATCGGATACTGCAATAGCACCCACTAGCACCTGGTCATAGATGACAAAGACAATGGTTCTACCTTTAGAAGCAGAAGCTTCAAAGGCTGCTTCATCAAATGTATAACCTGCTTGTCTAGTAGCTTTCGGACTGAGGATTTGAATGTTTTTCCCATTTACAGTCCCTTCAAGCCCCTTACCGGTTAAATTGTGATAATCAGCAACCTGTAATTTTTCAAGCTTTCTACTTTCAGCTTCTTTCACGATACCTCGAGCAATTGGATGCTCAGATTGACTTTCAATCGCGTAGACAATTTGCAAAAGAGACGTTTCATTAAACTTATCATCCATCACAGTAATCTCATCTACCCCAAATTCACCTTGAGTAAGAGTACCTGTTTTATCAAAAACGATCTTATCAATCTTATGTGCATCTTCAAAAGCGATACGGTTTTGAATAAATAAACCAGATTCAGCAGCTAAGGACGTAGATTCAGCATTTACCAAGGGAACTGCCAGCCCAAGTGCATGCGGACAGGCAATAACAAAGGTTGCTACCATAAACTGTAAGCCCATTAAATAACCGTCAACACCCGTCCACGCAACAAAGGCGATAATCCCTGCAACTAAAGCGATATAAAATAGATATTTAGCCCAAACATCAGCAATTGATTGTGCCTTAGATTTTTGTGCTTGCGCGTCAGTAACTAAGTTAATAATTTGCGCTAAATAAGTATCTGTACCCGTTTTCGTTACAGTAGCTTTTAGAATACCATCCCCATTAATAGCACCCCCAACAATCTGCGCACCCGCTTCTTTTAATACGGGGACAGATTCGCCAGTCAACATTGATTCATCTACTTCAGAATGCCCTTCATAAACTGTAGCGTCGATAGGAATCTTCGCACCTGGCCGGATGAAGATACGGTCGCCCTTCTTCAATTGGTCGACTTTTACTTCACTTGTTGATCCGTCTTCATGAATCACTTCAGCATCTGATGGTAAGAGCTTGGCTAGTGATTCAACGGCATTACCAGCTGACATTTGCGCCTTCATCTCAATGTAATGTCCCGCCAACATAATCAATATCAAGCTAGCAAGTTCAAAATAATAGTTCATGCCACTAATGAAGAAGGTGGTTAAAACCGAATAGACATAAGCTGCGACAATCGCTAGAGAAATCAGCATCATCATACCCGGAACCCCTGATTTCAATTCATGCCAAGCATGACTTAAGAAGGGTTTACCTCCGTAAAAGAATACAATAGTAGCAAGGCCAAATTCTAAAAGCCCTTGCCCAGGAAAATCAATATGATAACCAAGCAAGTGCATCGACATAGGTGCAATAATTGCTAACGGGATAGATAATACCAACACTACCCAGAAACGTTGCTTAAAATCAGCCATCATATGAGCGCCATGTCCACCATGTCCATGACCACCGTGATCACCGTGACCACCGTGATCACCGTGACCACTATGATCATGGTGGTTATGGTTATGCTCTTCGTGATGCATATGTTCGTTGCCATGATCATGGTGCATATTGTGATGATGTTTTGCATTATTATCTTTATCCAATATTCTCTACCTCCATACTATGTAATCACTATATAATCGTAAATTATGTTTACATTTGTAAACTGTACTTAATTCTAGTATAGTTTTATTCTTTTGAAAATGCAAATAGTTTTACCTATCCTATCTTAAAAGGGATAGGTAATGGCGTCCTGAAATTTCTTATCACTGAAATTTATAAAATACAGAGAAGTATCTTTCTTTTCTTTTACTTTTTGACCCTTGCATCATTATAAATGCCTCTTGTATGAAGTACTATATATGTTATATTATTGTTATACAAACACTATATATTGTGTTATGTGCTTTTTTCATGGTATAGCAAGAAGACACTACTCATGACAAAAACAGTTCACATATGATTACACTAAGATACCTTTACCAATAAAAGGTTTTCTTTTTTTAAAAGTTAGGAGTTATATAATGACAATGATAACCGTTGGTGGGATGATCGGACTAGGTAAAACCACCGTCACAAATTTAATCAGAGATGAATTAGACTTTAAACCCTTCTATGAATCAGTTGAAGATAACATTATGCTGCCCTATTTTTACAAAGCCAGTCCAGAAGAGCAATTGCTGAAGCGTTATCCATTTTTAACACAATTAGATTTTTTGAATTCACGATTTAAAACAATCAAGCAAGCTTCTAGGGAAGATAAGTCGGTTTTAGACCGATCGATTTTTGAAGATTGGTACTTTGCAAGAGTGAATACTGATATTGGACGTATTAGTGAAGAAGAATTTTCAATTTACGAAAATCTATCTCGTAATATGATGGAAGAATTATCCGAAATTCCGCGCAAGCATCCTGATTTAATGCTATATCTACATGGTTCTTTTGAAACTGTTATGACCCGCATAAATAATCGTGGACGTGACTTTGAACAAGGGGAAGAACTTATCGACTATTACCACCGCTTATGGTCTGGTTATGATAATTGGGTGAAAAATCACTATCATCAATCTAAAGTGATGTTCATTGATATGGAAAAATATGACTTAGTCAAGTATCCCCACCATCAACATGTCTTAATTCAAGATATTAAAAACTTTATGATTGCAAATGATATTGTGACTGCTGACGCATTTGAATAGCAAACTGTTTGTTTAAGGAGATGAACAAATGGAAATGGTAATACGACTTAAGAAAATTCAAGATTTTGTAAGAGAACGCATGGCTTTTGACCCTACTGGTCATGATTACTGGCATGCAGACCGAGTTGCTAAACTCGCTAAAGCCTTGTATATAGCAGATTATGGTGATGGTAATACTGAAGCTTTAATCGTCATTGAAGCTGCTGCATATTTACATGATACAATCGATGACAAGCTCGTTTCAGATATTATTTTTAGCCAAATGGAAGTTGAACAATTGTTAGATACGTTACACCTTTCACCAACTAGTCGAGAAAATATTCTTTATACCATACAACATATGTCCTACTCAAAAAACTTAACTACACAGTATGATTTGTCAGTTGAAGGCCAATATGTTCAGGATGCAGACCGAATCGATGCCCTTGGTGCAATGGGTATTGCGCGCACTTTTGCCTATGGCGGTCACGCTAATAATGAAATTTATAATCCAAATATCCCTGTGATTGACGTGAAAAATAAGGATAATTATCGCAACCATCCTTCCACTGCAATTAATCATTTTTATGAAAAACTACTAAAACTGGAACATTCTATGAATACAGAAGCTGGTAAAGAGATTGCGCATGAACGAACACTCTTTATGCGACAATTTCTTGACCAATTTATGACTGAATGGCAAGGAAATATTTAAACATTTTACATTATTTATTGTAGAATATCATTAGCAAGTATTTTTAAATTTAAGAAAGAGGTTATATCATTGGATAAACGTAAAGACATTTCAGCAAGCACTAAGCTATATCTAGCAACGCCTTTTTTCAATCCTGACCAAGTTCGCCGTGTAGAGGAAGCGACAAAAGCTTTAAATGCAAACCCAACTGTTGATGTTGTTCATTTCCCATTTGATCACCAATACAAAGATACATCTTTTGACCGTGATCCAGAAGGTATTTTTGGTTCATTTGAATGGCAAGTAGCGACTTACCAAAACGACCTATCTGCAATGAATACTGCAGATGCTGGTGTTTTCTTATATGATGTTGAAAATGTTGATGACGGCACAGCCTTTGAGTTAGGTTTTATGCGTGCGATGCACAAACCAGCTATCGTTGTCTTATTAAGTGAAAATGGTTTAGAAGGTAAAGAATTAAACTTGATGATTGCACGTGGCGGTACTTACTTCATGACTGACATCAATGAATTAGCAACCTATGACTTCAATCACTTCCCAACAAACCCACTTCCAGACATGGATGTTATCTAAAAATAGAAATAAGAGGCTGGGACAAAAATATCTCAGCCTCTCTTTGCTATATAAGAACGTTTATAATTGAGTTCCAAAAGTCAGCATTGTCCGATACTTCCCAAATGACGCCAATAATATTTCATTATTGTTCGCCCTTTGGTCCAGTACGTCAATTCTAAACGACTTTTGTCTCACCTTCTTTTTGTATATCAAAAAAGCATGAAAGGAATATTACATCCCTTTCATGCTTTTAATATTTCATTCAAAATCAAACAAACAATTCATTTTTTTAATAGGCTAATCACTATTGATCGTTCTAGTCTGATTTAAACTTTAACAATCCAACCTTCAGGTGCTTCAACGTCACCATTTTGAATGCCCACTAATTCATCATACAATTTTTTTGTGATTGGGCCTACTTCAGTTTCTGAATAGAATACATGTTTATGGTCGTTATGCGTAATAAATGATACTGGTGAAATGACAGCCGCTGTACCACATGCTCCTGCTTCACTAAAGCGGTCTAAATCATCAATATACACATCGCCCTCTTCAACTTCTAAGCCTAAACGATGTTGAGCTAACCAAAGTAATGAATACTTAGTGATTGACGGTAAGATTGAAGGAGACTTAGGGGTTACAAATTTATTGGTATCTTTTTCAATCCCAAAGAAGTTTGCAGAACCTACTTCTTCAATTTTTGTATGTGTAGCCGGATCTAAATATACAACGTCAGAATAACCTTTTTCTCTGGCTTCGATACCTGGTTGTAAACTACCCGCATAATTTCCGCCAACCTTCGCTGCACCTGTACCATGAGGTGCCGCACGATCAAATTCAGATGTTGTAAAGGCTGTTGGCACCATTCCACCCTTGAAGTAAGGACCAACAGGCATGGCAAATACTGTAAAGATATATTCTTTTGCTGCATGTACACCAATATTGTCTCCTACGCCAATTAAAGTTGGACGAAGATAGAATGATGCACCTGTACCATATGGTGGCACATATTCGGCATTGGCTTTAACTACTTCTTTAACCGCGTGAATAAAGTCTTCTTCTGGTACTTCAGGCATCACTAAACGGGCTGCTGATGCATTTAAACGTTTCGCATTTTGGTCAGGACGAAAGATTTGGATATCACCTTCTTTTGTTTTAAATGCCTTCAACCCTTCAAAAGCGCCTTGTCCATAATGTAAGATTGGTGCCCCTTCTTCAATCTGAATCGTATTTTCAGTTTCCAAACCACTCTTATACCATTCGCCATCTTTCCAATAGGCACGCCAACGGTATGGCAAGTTCATATATTCAAAACCTAATTCTGCCCATTTGATATCTACTGTCATGTTGCTCATCCTTTCAAATCATGTGTTTATGTGCAATTTATGTCGGTTTAGATAGCATTTATCTTCATGAATAGATCCGTCATACAATGCATCAATATGCTATAAGTTTAACACTATTTATGAGAAAAAGGGTAGTATATTTCCAATAAAATGAGAATAAATCTAATTTTGTTTTTTGCCTTTTAGAGACAAATAAAAAGTGTCGTCCAAAATAGACAACACTTTTGGAAATATATGTAGTCATTAATACTTCCCTATTCTTATAGGAAACCTGCGACGATTGGTACTAAAATAGCAATCACAATACCAGATATTACCATGGCGATACTAGACATTGCACCTTGAAGTTCATTAATTTTCATTGATTCTGCTGTACCCATGGCGTGACTTGAAGTCCCCATAGCTAAACCACGTGCAAAATATGAATCAATTTTTAGCAGTTTGAAGATCCATTCGTTCACCACAACACCAAAGATACCCGTCAAAACAACTGAACCGACAATGATTGGTGTAATACCACCAATAATTTCGGTAATATCAATAGCGATCGCTGTTGTTACTGATTTAGATAATACCGAACGTAAAATTTCTTCCTCCATATTAAAGATAAGCGCAACAATCAAGACACTCGCAACAGCTGTAATCATCGCTACCACAACTGTAATGATAATTGTCCAGAAATTTTCTTTTAAAATGTGTCGTTGTTTATATACTGGAATCGCTAAAGATATCGTTGCTGGTGTTAACAGATAAGACACAAAGCTCGCACTCTCTTGATAAACAGGCACATTCACCTTGCCAATAACTAAGATCGCAATAATTAAAATCACTGCGATTAACAATGGGTTAGCAATCGGTGATTTTAATTTCTTGTTTATCCACATGGCAATCATATATACACCTAAAGTTAGGAATAAGCCAAACGAGGGGAATAAATCAAATAAACTATTCATTATTTTTCTCCTCCGTTCTTAGCATTCTGACGTTTTTGTAGTGATTGCGCTATAAGACCAGCAACGATCATTACAAGAATAGTTGTCACCGAAATAATCACTGACCAAGATAACAAATGCGGCTGTAAACTTGACCAAGAGGTAATAAAACCCGCACCTGGCACTACGAACATGGCAGGCATCACAGCGATTAACCATTCACCAACATTTTCAACTTGTTCCAGCTTAATCACACCAGTCATTAAGCAGACAAATAATATCAGCATGCCGTAAATCGAGGCTGGCAATGGTAAAGGTAATGTGTGTGATAATACTTCAGCGATTAAAGTAATCATAATAATAATAAAAGCTTGCTTGAGATACTTCACTTTTTAACGCTCCATTCTGTAAAATCCGCTAAACCATTTTGGCTTTGCGATGATGCATCACGAGGTTGGCATACTCATTTTTGATTGCATGAAAGTCGTCAACATTTAACCACTCATACATTTTGCCCCCATACATCGTCAATTGTTGTTCAGCAACCGCTGTCCCATCGTGCTTTAAGTTAGTATAATGGTAAACATAAGCATTGGCTTTCTCTCGGTTTAGATTAAAGTAATCCATCATGATGCCCACGATATCATCCAATTGCCCATCTGATAAGGTCATATGCAGGGATTTATTTCGCATAGCTACGAAGCCAAATAATAGGCCAGCATTCATAAAAATTTCTATATCTGATAGATTTCCTGCATCGTTTGTATGCATTAAATCTAATAGTTTCAGCATATCTACTTTTTCAGCTGATAATTGTAAACTTTCAGCCATAGCATTAGGGCTTGATATTGTTGTAGCCTCATTAAAATGTTGCGCGAAGACTTTTGACGAATGAGGTAAGTCTTTATAGTTAGTTGCCGGTACAACTCTTTCAAAGGTATCGTTGTACACGAAATATTTGTTGCCATCTTTACTGGCTAATTGAAAATCAGCTCCTTCTGGATACCAATAAATACCCGCTACAGTTGGTTCCAGTTCAGCGACTTTATTAATATCGACAAGAAGTACACTCTTTCCGTCCATAATTTCAGTTTGCGTATCCGTCGCAGCAAAAAAACGCCAACCACTATCACTTGGCATCAAGCTCTTTTCACGGAAGGCCCATAATAATGGTTGCTTACCTTCAAGTAGGGCTACTGAAGCTAAACAATTACCGCCGTTTGGAATCAATTGCTTGGTCATATTTATCCTCCGCATATTATTGTATAGATTTGTCTGTATACATTTTAGCATAAATATTGGTAAAAAATAATCATCCATTTGCCGAAAATGTCCGGTTTATAATGGTTGTTAGCGATTGTATAAAGTCCTTTTCTTGATCGATCATTGGGGTATGCCCCGCATCCGGTATAATGATCATTTCTTTTGTCGGTGCTTGAACCCTTTCAATTAATTTTTCTGACTGAATTTTTGGTACTTGGATATCATTTTCCCCAGAAATTAGATAAAATGGCACACTCAATTCGAGGTCCCTTGCATAGATATCTATCGCCAATAACTCTCGATACAAACGCTGGTTAAGTAGCATACGGTCTAGCATTTCCTGATCATTTTCAGATAGTTTATCTATCTTATTGGTTAACAATAAAGGTAAATATTGGACAAAATCAGCTGTTCCAAACCCTAATTCACGCTGAACTGACCGTAAAATCGCTGCCTCATAAGCTAAAGTCAAAAAATCATTTGGATTAGGATAGTCAGTTGAAATCTCACTTAATTGATCAAGTAGATCTTGACGTCCTAAGCTTGTCGCCAATTCGCGCGTCTGACTTAAAGCCACTGCCTCATCCTCAACTGGCGTTACCACTTGTCCAATGCCCACATAAAAAGCCACATCATCTGGATAGTCAAGCACATAAGAAGCCCCTAATGCTGCCCCCCATGAATGACCAATAATACCCACTCGATCAACCCCATAACGGGCCTTGGTATAAGCAACTAAATCTGTTAAAGAAGCCTGTAAATCGATTATATTAGGTTCTGCACTTGGATTAGCTTCATACGTTTTTCCTGCACCAATCTGATCCCAAAAAAGTATATTCACTTGATCATATAAACCTGCCAAAGTATCCGCCTGGTCCGTATATGAAAATCCTGGTCCTCCATGAAGAAAGATCACCACCGGTAAGCCCTCACCCTGACCCACCTCATACACATACTGGTCTAGCCCATTCAAACGCAAAAAATGACTCTCTTGAATGCCTGAATCTCTTAGTTCAACCGCCGGTAAATCAGCCTCTTTTACATTAAATTGCTTCAATACCTCTTCTCCATTGGCCCCAAAAGCTTCCGTGAAAAAGTTCTCCTCTTCATCCAAGCTAGAAACTTCTTCACCAACATTCGCCGTATCCAAATCTACACCCGTATCCTGGTGATTGAACCCACAACCAGTAAGTACAATACTGGTTACCAACAATATAAACCAGTTTTCCATACTGACTCCCCCTCTTTTCTATCATTATAATAGAAAAAGACGCAGTGACAAATCACATACGTCCTAAAATTGAAATGGCCATCCGCTGTCAGCTTATTTCGAATTATTATATAGAAATAAGTCTAATCTATTTAATCTTTTTCTCGATTTTCTTTTCACTTTTCTTCCCTACTTTAGGTATCACACGGTAGTTTTTCCGGATAAATTTTGGGAACTTTTGTTTATTAATAATTTGTATAAAAGTATCTGATGTATAAACTGCAAGCGCAATCGCCAAGGCAGTAAATAGTGTACCTCCTAGTTCAGTAAGGCCTTGAGCTGTATCTCCTTGAATAAACGCTAACGCCGTTCGATACATGCCCCCTCCTGGCACAAAGAGGAAGAACGCTGGAATAAAGAAAACTGTTACCGGTTCTCTGAAAATACGTGCATACATTTGAGAGATTAACGCAATAACCAAAGAACCAAAATAAGTCGCCATTGTTATTGAAAAACCACCAATATGTAAACTTATCAAATAACTAGCCCAACCAGCAACATTAATGAAAGGTGTCCAAAATAAAACTTTTCGTGGCCCTTCAATCGTTAAAATTGCGAACAAACCTACCCCATAAGCACCTATTAGTTGGAAAATAATATCCATTGTAGTCATTAATATAAACCTCCGATCAACGCCAGACCCAGTGCAGCGCCTAAGGCAATCATTAAGGCGTTCAAGAAGGCCTCTGTTGCTCTAGAAACACCCGCAATGTAATCCTCATGAAAAATATCTCGTAAGGAGTTCGTTATGGCTGTACCTGGAACCATTGGCATCAATGTAGAAATAATTACAATATTGATATCTGTATTCGATAATACATAGGCTTGCATTAAATAAGCAGCCACTGTTACAACAAGTGCTTGAATAATATTTGAAAAGCCTTCACTAATATAGTATTTATCTTCTAGACGGTATAATAAGGCTAAAATAAAACCATTCATTGTACTCATGATTAATTCGTTAATACCGCCCCCAAAAAGGAAAGAGAAGGCTGCAGCTAAACCAACTACCCCAATGGATACTTGTAATTTTGAATATTGCGGCTGATGGAATCGAATAACCTGTAACCGCTCATAAGCTTCGTCAATTGACATATTACCGGAAGTCAATTCACGTGAAATATGATTCACTTGGGTAATTTTATTTAAATTGTTAGAACGGCGTGTAATTCTCTTAATACCAGTAAACCCAGAACCTTCAAAAGATGGGTCATCAAGGGTTATATATAAACCTGTTGAAAGCGAGATTGCCACGGCATATGCTGCATTTGATGTTGTTAAAATACGGTTCATCGTATCTTCAACACGATATGATTCTGCATTACTTTCTGTCATAATTTGCCCAGCTAACAAGGCAGTTTCTAATATTTTCTTATTTAAATCTACCATCTTGACCCACCCTTTCTCATAATCCACGGCTATTGTACCATAGGTCATCAAAGAATAAAGCGGTCATTTACCATGTAAACGTATCCTTTTCAACAAGTCTCTTTATCCAAGTCAGGTCAAATTTATGCTATAATTGCTCCGACTAATTAGATGAAGGAGCAATTGAATATGATTACCATGGCAGGCATGATCGGTGTTGGTAAGACAACCTATACCAACCATATGGCAGAAATATTTCAAGCAGAACCTCTTTTTGAGGAAGTATCAGAAAATCCAATTTTGGATGCATACTACAACGAACCAACGAAATATGCTTTTTCACTGCAGATTTACTTTTTAAACCAACGCGTTAAAAGTATTAAACGCGGGATGACATATGAACGTGCAATCTTAGACCGGTCAATTTATGAAGATGCTTTATTTACGCAGGTAAATAATATGAACGGCAATATATCAGATGTAGAATGGGAATTATATCAAGATTTATTAGCCAATATGATGGATGATGTTCGTATTATTTCAGAATCAACCAACCAATCACCAGAATTACTTGTTTACTTACATGCGCCTTTCGATTTAATCCTTGAGAAAATCAAGCGTCGTGGTCGTCCATACGAACAAATAGAAGGTCGACCAGATTTACTAGCCTACTATAAGCAACTGCACACCCTATACGATGAATGGTACGAAAACTATGACCATTCAGCTAAAATGGCTATTGATGTTAGCCAATACGATATCCTAACTAGTAGTGATCAAGAGATCGTTGCCAAGAAGATCCAAGACAAATGGTCTACACTCTTAGAAAATTCACCATCCTAATTTATTAGAAAAAGAATCTATTCATTTAACGCTGACTTTAACCAAGAAATATTATTAGATATAGCGCTGCAATCACAGCTAGAAAGTTGAATACTTAAACTATATTGACCTATACATCTAATTAATTACTCAATAATGGGCAAATAAATAATTTTAAGCGCTTATTCATTATAGAGGGCAAATACGTTTATAATTCGTTTCCTTTGCATGATATAAATATATCCTTTAGTATATAAGTGTCAAAGCTTTAAGGAGGCTATAAATTATGGCAAGAATTGCAACTGTATTGGCTAACTTATTTGAAGATTCTGAATATACTGAACCAAAGAAAGCTTTAGAAGCAGCTGGACACGAAGTCGTCACCATCGGAATGAAAGCTGGTGAAACTGTTCGTGGGAAAGCTGAAGGAACTGAGGTAACCATTGAAAAATCTATCGATGAAGTAGAAGCGAAAGATTTCGATGCCTTATTAATTCCTGGTGGCTATTCGCCTGACCAATTACGTAAATATGACAGCATGTTAGAATTTGTACGTCATTTTGACAGCAACAACAAATGGATTTTCACTATCTGCCATGGTCCTCAATTATTGGTAAATGCCGAAACCTTAAAAGGTAAAGACATTACCGCAGTGAAACAAGTGGCCATTGATGTGAAAAATGCTGGTGCAAATTTCTATGATAAAGAAGTTGTGATCGATGAAGCTGGTAAATTAATTTCAAGTCGAACACCTGAAGACTTACCTGCATTTGATCAAGCTATTGTCGATGCACTAAAATAAGATAGCATAAATTTTATCGCATGATGCTAAGCAAAGCGTTGCACCAAAACCGGTGCAGCGCTTTTTTATTTAAAGGTATAAATGAGTATTCAACGTAGCATTTTAGGAAATATAGAACTTCTGCTTTGACCTAAAGTAGACTTTAAGGTGTAGGATATGCTTGTAACAATTTTAGAAATATGGAAAAGATTGCCGATTATGGTGATAGTAAAGTCTTCCCTGTATTTAATCAAGATTAATCCTCATATTTCAAATCAAAAAAGAGGCTGATACAAAAATGTCCCAGCCTCTCTTTGCTATATAAGAACGTTTATCATTGGGTTCCAAAAGTCAGCATTGTCCGATACTGCCCAAATGTCTCCAATAATATTTCATTATTGTTCGCCTTTTGGTTCAGTACGTCAATTCTATACGACTTTTGTCTCACCTTCTTTTTGATTTCAGGATAAACGGACTAAATTTTTTTAATTGTAGGCCAAAATATGCCTTTCACGTGCTGGATATATGCTAACTTATCGAGTCTGATCAAAATAAAATAAGCCATTATCGATCCAGAAAGTGCACCGATGATAAATCTAGGTGTATATACAAACCAATACATACCCTGAGCAGACCCTGTAAACCATACCATTACCGGGTAAGAGAGGAGTGAACCAACCAAACCGGTACCGATAAATTCTCCTATAATTGCAGCTAAGTATTTACTTGTTAATCGATAGCCAATACCAGATAGAAAAGCACCAAAGACTGCACCTGTTAATGCTAAAGGTGGAATCCCAAACAATATCATTCTGAGAATACCACATGATAAGGCCATCAAGGTGCCATATACCGGTCCCATCAAAACTGCTGCAATCACATTCATGACACTCGACATAGGTGCAATACCTTCAACCCGTAATAAGGGGGATAAGACAACATCCATGGCAATCATCATAGCTAAAATGCTCATTTTTTCAATTTTATAGTCTTTAATCATTCGCTATACCCACCGGCCATTTCTCGAAATTAAAGGCCATCTCCCAGAAATTAAACTCCATTCTTGCACTAATTACAAAGGCTGAAATCATACTTTCTTTATCTTCTTGACTACTTTCAGCATATAATTGGTTAAGCAATGTGCATTCTTGCTCTATTGCCACTCGGGCCTCGTCCCCACCATATGTTTCAATCCAATCCTGATAAATTGGTACAGGAGAAGGCTCGTTCGACTGTCTTAATTTTTGCCCAATTTCAAAATAAAGCCAAGAACAAGGTAATAAACTTGCAGCAGCAACCGCATCATTATTTTCAACTAACTGACGATACATATGAGAAACGTAATGATAAGCTGTGGGAGCAACACCTGTTTCTTTTAATTCAGTATCAGTGATCCCCAATTCTTCAAAAAACTTGGCACGGATAGCCAGCTCACCTTCAGCTAAATCATTAGCATTATCCAACATTTGAGTTTTCAAAATCGGATTACTGGTTATCTCAGCTACACGCTTATAAAGTGCGGAAAAGTGACGTAGATAATAGGCATCTTGTATCAAATAGTAACGAAAGTTTTCAATCGGTAAAGTCCCATCTTGTAACTGCACAATGAAGGGATGACTAAAACTACCCTCCCAATATGGTGTCGTCTGCTTTCATACAATTTCAATAAATGTCTCTTTCATTAAATAAAATACTCCAATCTCATTAAAATGTTCCCAAATATGATTAAGCCAATAGATAATATGACAGATACCGGTGATACCTTCCAATATTGATAGTGTAGTCGAGGTTGATTTTCAGAAAAACCTCTAGAACACATGGCTTCTGCATAGCGATCTCGCCAATTAAGGGCTAAAAAAATTACTTTTACATAGTATAAAGTTGACCAAGGATACAACCTTTTGCCCCTTAATAAACTAGCATCGTGCATATTTTTGATTTCTCTTTGAATTTCAGGGACTGCATGAATCACCACTAGCAATCCATATATAAATATGGCAGGTAGTTTATATTGCTCCAATATGAGTAAGCAATCTTGTAAGTCTACAGAAGCCATAAATCCTACTCCCAAAGCTACAAAAGCATAGGTTCTCGTTAATAGTAGCCATGCATCTGATAAACCACTTCCTTGAATATAAACTGACCAAAATGTGGTAATTGCTGGGATAAAAGGCACCGCAAGTAAAAAAAACATGATTGAAAATCGCTTTTTAAAAGTTAAATAAACCATCACAACACAAACAATATATAGATTCAACCAAATAGAATAGGTAAAAGAAATTTCAATCGTTAAAAGAAATACTAAGAAAATAATCGATGGAATACTGCTTGTTCGCTCTTCCATATCTATCAAACCTCCTCTAACAATTGCTTAGACAAATGAATATGATGATCACTAATACCTTCTAGTGGTGTTAGTCGGTGAGAAACAATTAGGAAATCAGTTTGATTTTTCTTTTCCAATATCCATCGCGCAAAGTAATCATAAGATTTTTGATCCAATCCCGAAAACGGTTCATCTAACATCAAGAATTGATGGTCTAAACCGAGTAAAGAAATTAACTGCACCATCTTCTTTTGTCCTTCGCTTAGGTGAAATAAACTCCGATCTAAGATATGTGTCATATTCAAATCTTCAAAAGCCTGCAATTGACGTGCATTGATTTCACTATTTTTTTGTTTGGGAAACGTGACTTCATCCCTAACTGTCAGTGTGACAAATTGTTGTGATGCATCTTGTACAGCTAGTGTCAGCGACTCGTATAAACGTTTCTTACTGACAAACTTCGATAGTCGTTTGCCTTTAAAACACATCCGCCCCTTATAGGGATATAGTTGCGCCATTGATTTTAATAACGTGGATTTACCCGCACCATTATCACCAGTTAAGGTCGTTACCCCTTTTTGGAAAATAAACGCTTCTTGATTAAGCAAAGTCTTATCTCCTTGCTTAATCTTGATATGATCTAATGTAAATATCGGCGATTGACTCCCATTGTTACATTTTAATTGTGGGATAAGTACTTCTTCAGGCAAGTGCGTTATATCTGTTTCCATGAGACAACCATTTTTCATCATCAAAAAGCGGTCTACCAGTGGTCTATAATGACTCATATCATGGTCTACAATGACAATCAACTTGCCTTTATCTCTCAATTTTCCTAGCATATCCATCAAAAATATTCGTGACGCTGGGTCTATACTGGCAAAGGGTTCATCCAATAAAAGAATTGGTGCATCTACAGCAATTAAAATGGTTAATGCTGCCCGTTGCTTCTCTCCTCCTGATAAAGTCATCAAATCTTGTTGTAATAAATATGCAGTACCCATTTCATCTACTGCTTCTCTTATCCTCTCTTTAGCCAAGTCATAGGGAATACCACAATTTTCCAAAACAAAGTATAATTCCCGCTCTAATGTGTTCATGGTAAATTGTTGTGCTGGATTTTGAAACATCAAACCTATTTTCTGTGCTTTTTCAGCGTTGGAATATTCCTGAATCGGCTGATCATCAAACAAAATGTTGCCTTGAAAAGGCATACCATTAAAGCCAGCAATCGTATGCATAAATGTGCTTTTTCCACTTCCACTATCGCCAGTCAATAAAATAAATTCTCCAAATGCCCACTCACAAAAAATATTATTTAAAATAACTAGTTCATTGTTCTTTACAGTCAAATTTTGAATATTCACGACACCGCTCATTGATTCATCCTAATCCCTTGCTTTTGTATGCTACTAAATAAAGCAACAATTTTTTGTGTTAAAAATACACCGAAAAATGCTACTGAGATAAAACGAACTAAAAATAAAGCAACCACCATACCAATGCCATAAGTGGCATAGCCAAACTTAAAAATTTCATAGGCAAAGCTAAAGACAGTGGTACCAATAGCACCATAAATTAAGGTAACCGTATCGTATCGTTTGTATTTTGTAACAAAGAAACCTGCTTCCGTACCTAACCCCTGTATTAAACCAGAAATTAAAACACCGGCACCGAAATATGAGCCGTATAACATTTCTGCTAAAGCGGCAAATACCTCACCTAATAATGCACTAGCTACTTTTGGAATCAACATTCCTGCTACCGGTGCGGCAATTGTCCACATACCAAATAAAATTTCATTAGCAAATGGCGTTAAACCAAATGGCGTAAGCACAGATACTAAAAAGGCATATAAGACACCAGCTCCCATAAATACTGCACCAAATAAGAAAGCTAGAAATGCTAAGAAGATAACATCTGGTAATGTCCATCTAAATTTTTCCAACAAAAAAACCCCTTTTCCTATATTTAATAATAGAGGCATAAGGGGTGAGCAAAAACTTTGCTACTTGTTCTAAATACTTTAATAAACCGTACAGATACTATATATCTGACAGTTTTTCATACATAAAACATGCTACATTTCCCTTCGCCAGTATTAACTGTTTCAGGTTCAATGGGTATAATCTCAGCTTTTTGCACCCCAAATGTCACTACTATATTCATTTGTATCCGATACTACCATATCAATATGAAAAAGGAAACCTCAAAATAAATATTATTTTTTTGCAATTGTTTATAGCAATATTTATTTTCATAGGTGTTTTTCATTATAATTTTAAAAAAAAATAGCGTCATACCAAAGTATACAAACTCTGATACAACGCCTTTTATAAGATGGACCGACAGGGGCTCGAACCCTGGACCCACGGATTAAGAGTCCGTTGCTCTACCAACTGAGCTACCAGTCCGAATTGATTGATTTGTCATCTGCAACACTAAAATTTTACACCCATTCTGACAAACATGCAAGACATTACACTTAAAAATCATATTTTTTATCATACAAAATGGTCAAGGATAAGCCCGTGCTTCATCCCTTGACCACTAATTTTACTAAATTATAAGAACGAGCTAATCTTCTAAATCAGCAGTACGGCTGTCCTTCCAAGCTACTATCTTTTCACGTAATTCGCCGGTAATATTCCAAATAAAGCGGAAGCAAATCCAAGATAAGAATGCACAAATACCAGGAATCAGTAGATTCATCACTTGCAACCCTTTTAATGTTTCTAATGTTTGATTACCACCTGAATTAGCAATTTCTGGGCTATAGCCAATCCAACCAATCATAGAAACAGATAATGACTGAGCAATTGTTTGACCAATACGACGTGTTAATGAGAAAGTACCGTAAATAGCCCCTTCCGTACGCTTGCCTGTAATGTATTCATTATAGTCTGTTGCTTCAGATACCAGTCCCCATTGAAGTTGAACTGACATCATGATGATTGCAAATCCAACACTAGAGACAATCATGTATACATTATCATTTACATCTGAAAAATACATAAAAGTAAATAAAACTAATAATAGACTACCACCAAACACTAAACTGTTACGAATCAATTTATCTGTTGAACCAAATACTTTTACTAATTTTGGTGCTGAAAGTAAGATAGCTACCATAATTAAACTCATTAATGTTGTAGCAAAAGACATTAATCCAATATTTCTATAGTGGTCTCCATAAACATAAGTTTGCGAAGTACTATATAAAGTCTGGCCAAATACAATAATGATAGAGTGCAGACTTAAAGCTAAGAAAGCACGATTTTTCTTGAATACATTTAGAATATCCGTAAATTTAACATTACTTGCTTTGGCATCTTCTGCATCAGTTACTTCACTAGAAAGTTTATTACGTTCTTCCGTCCATACATAATGCATAAAAATGATAATACCACCTAGGACTGCTGTAATAATAGCTGCAATCATAAAACCTCTAGTTGTCTCACCCAATCTAGCCAACACTTGCGGTGCAATAATAGCAAATACCAAACTCCCAATTGTTGACCCCATACCACGGGCTGAAGAAAGAGTTGTCCGCTCGATATCATTCGTAGCCATCCCACTAATAAGTGAACCCATCGCAATATTCATCATAGTATAGCCTAATTCATAAATAATTTTAAATACAAACAGCATTGCTACCGTTGTCATCTGGCTTAAACCTGTCGGTACACTATAGAAGGCAATTAATCCGAATACAATTAAGGGAATAGACCGTAATATCCAAGGACGAAACTTATCTTTATGACCGTTCGATTTCGCATAGGCCTTATCCATTAAAGTCCCCATCATCGGGTCATTTACCATATCCCAAATATTCCATACCAATAATAAAATCGAAAGAATTGCATAAGGTACCTGGAGCGTATTGGTAATATAGCGAGTCATATAGGTTTGTACAAGTGACAGTGTTAAGACCCCGCCTGCGTCTCCAGCAGCGTAACCAATCTTATGTTTCCATGTAAGGTCATTTGTAAATCTACTTACTTTTGATACACTCATCTTCTATTCCCCCTAAATATTATTGGTCCATTGATATTTTTTTGCTTGTTCTGCTACAAATTGGGCTACTTGCTGCATTTGCCCAACCACTTCCACCATATCCAAATAATCAACAATTTGATTGATTTGCTGATGACCACTATCAGCTAAAGCTTGTTTCTGCTCTTCACTCGTTAATTGAATGGTTGGCATATGATCCATATGGTCGCCAAATATCATACCAATGGCACCACTTGCATAGGCCATTCCATTGATTTTATTCGCAAAAGCTGTAGTGGAAGGTTTGCGTTCATTCCAAAAATCATTTTCTGGAGTAGTCAAAGGCACTTCTCCTAAACGCCCCAACGAATCATAAGCAGCTAGGATTATTTCTGTAAATGGATCTTCAGAGCTTGCACCTTGGAATAACTTTTCCATTCCAATGGCTTGTAAGGGATCAATATATAAAACTGGCACATGGTAATCTTCAAAAATATCACGGACAACCGGACTAATATAGAGATGTGCTGGTCCATGGAAGCTAGTAAAAATAATCCGTTTAAAACCCTGACGAATTAAAGATTTAGTGACTTCTTTTAAATATTGAATAGAGGGTTCCACGTTGACTTGGACTGTTCCTCGCCCACGGATAGTAGAACCTGCATAGAAATAAGGCAGATTATGCAATATTAAACCATCACAAGCCTCTGCCATTTTTAAGGCAATCCCTTCTGCCAAAACTGTTTCACTATCTAGTGGTAATCCCCCATGTAATTCAGTTACACCAACAGGGACGATAATGATATCATTAGATGCAAGATACTGTTCAACTTCTTGATTCGTACATTTAGATAAAAAACGTGTTCTCATATAACTTTCCTTTCCACATCTATTCACTTTTAGGAGCAAATTTATGTTAAATATCAATAACTTAATTCGAAAAATAAATGCCACACAAATAGCTGATTTGTCTAGCGATACCACGAGCATCCGTTTACTCGTACCAACTAATAACCTTACATTGATCACATCTGACTTACATACGAATATTCAATATGGTGATATTATTCTTATCCCCGAACATAAAAGGTTCAAAATGAAACAGCAACATTCGGATAAACAGCATCAATCTACTAAGATTCTTTGCTATCTTTTCGAAATTTCACCTAACTTTTTTAAGGGAAAGACTTGGCCTGAGTTTTTTAATAAGAAATCGCTTACATTTATACACGCAACCTCACCAACTGTAACAATGTTTATCGATTCATTTGAATTCTTAGTAAGTGAAATCACCTACAAACGCCTAGGATACAAAGAAGCTATTGATCATTTTCTCAATTATATTTGTATTCATATCGAACGAACGTATGCCAATTATAATCACTTAGATACTCACCGCCACTACGTAAAAGAAAGAGATTTCTTCCATGCGATTAATATGTATATCCACACAAATTATCAGGAAGATTTATCAAATAAACATATTGCAGATCGTTTCTATATTTCTGAAAATAAACTAGCGCAACTATTCAAAACATATTCTTCAAAAACAGCTCACCAAACAGTCATATCTAGACGGCTTATTTCATGTAAAGATCTAGTACTCGATGGTATACCAATAACTAAAGCTGCAAAAATGGTAGGTTTTTCAGACTATTCCACCTTCTATCGACAATTTGTCCATCATTTTGGTAGATCACCTAAGGAATACTTTTCGAA
This sequence comes from Aerococcus viridans, assembly GCF_002871935.1. Classification (GTDB taxonomy): domain Bacteria; phylum Bacillota; class Bacilli; order Lactobacillales; family Aerococcaceae; genus Aerococcus; species Aerococcus viridans_B. The sequence continues at coordinate 12,572 of NZ_PNHQ01000009.1, read as the reverse complement.
TTTAGATTGATTTGAAAATATTTATAAATTTAATATAATATGAAAGCGCTTTACATTACATTGCAAAATACCTTTTAAAGATTGCAAAAAGTACCTTTCTACCTACTAGCAAATATTACACAGTAAAATAGCCATCCCTCAAAAAAGGATGGCTAGTATTTTAAGTATGCAATTGTTTATGCTTTTACTTTAAAGCCTTTTAGACGAAGAGCATTCAGCAACACAGAAACTGAACTCAAGCTCATGGCTGCACCAGCAAACATGGGACTCAGTAAGGGACCTCCAAGTATGTATAAGACACCCATGGCTACTGGGATACCAATCGTATTATAAGCAAATGCCCAAAAGAGATTTTGTTTAATGTTGGCAATAGTTGCGCTACTCAACTCAACTGCTGTTGGTACATCCATTAAGTCACTACGCATCAAGACGATATCTGCTGATTCAATCGCTACATCTGTTCCTGAACCAATAGCAATCCCCACATTGGCTTGAGCAAGTGCCGGTGCATCGTTGATACCATCACCAACCATTGCCACATGTAAACCTTCATCTTGTAATTTTTTCACTTCACTGGCCTTATCTTCCGGCAACACTTCACTAAATACCCGGTCAATACCCACCTGCTTAGCAATCGCCTCTGCAGTTCTTTTATTATCTCCAGTAATCATCGCCACTTCAATGCCCATCCGGTGTAGTTTTTGAATCGCTGCAATAGAATTTTCCTTAACCGTGTCTGCTACTGCAACAATGCCTAATAAGTTACCGTCAACAGCAATAAACATCGGTGTTTTACCTTCAGTCGCTAATTGATCTGATAAGCCATTATCAACTGATAGGTCAATTGCATGGTCTACCATTAATTTACGATTTCCTAGCAGAACAACTTGCCCATTCAAGCTAACCTGTAATCCATGTCCGGGAATTGCTTGAAAATCTTGACTTGGTATTAAAGTTAATTGACGGTCTTTTGCTGTGGCAACAATCGCTTCACCTAGTGGGTGTTCTGAACCCACTTCTGCGGAAGCTGCAATCTGTAATATTTCATCTGAATCTGCATTATTGAAGGTTTTAATATCTGTCACAACAGGTCGTCCTTCAGTAATCGTACCTGTTTTATCGAATACAATCGTCTGCACTTTTTGTGTTGCTTCTAAAGCATCACCACTTTTAATCAGTACGCCATTTTCAGCACCTTTACCAGTTCCAACCATAATGGCAGTTGGTGTTGCCAACCCTAAGGCACATGGACATGCAATCACTAAAACTGAAATGGTAATTGATAAGGCAAACACCCAAGATTCTTGGCCTAGAAAGTACCATAGCAACCCTGAGATAGCAGCTAAAGTCATCACAATCGGCACAAAAATACCCGATACTTTATCTGCTAATTTAGCAATCGGCGCCTTTGATCCTTGAGCCTCTTCAACAAGATGAATAATTTGTGCTAGCGTTGTATCTTTACCAACCTTAGTCGCTTTAAATTGGAACGAACCATTCTTGTTGATACTGGCACCAACAACCTGGTCGCCGACCCTTTTTTCAACGGGGATACTCTCTCCAGTAATCATTGCTTCATCTACTGCCGAATACCCTTCAATAATTTCACCATCAACAGGAATCTTTTCACCTGGTCGTACGATTAAAATATCGCCCGTTACAACCTGATCAATTGCAATCTCTATTTCCTGATCATTACGAACTACACGAGCTGTCTTTGGTGCTAAACCCATCAATTTCTTAATGGCCTCAGAAGTTTTACCTTTAGAAATAGCTTCCAAATATTTACCTAGGGTAATCAGCGTTAAAATAACAGCTGCTGACTCAAAGTATAAATCAGGATGACCGTGGTCAATATGGAGTTGACCCGTTACCAAAAGAACCGTCATTACTATACCTTGACCCAGCGCTGCCGCTGTCCCAATCGCAATTAATGAGTCCATATTAGGATGCCCTTTAAATAATGCTTTAAAACCTACTGTATAGAAGGCGCGTCCTAAATAGATTACTGGTAAGGTTAGCAATAATTGTGTTACTGCAAAGTTTACCGTATGACTCATCGGGTCTAGAAATTCTGGTAAGGGAAGCCCACCAAAAGGTAACATTGGCCCCATCGCAATATAAAGTAATGGGAATGTGAAAACTGCTGACCATAAAAAACGACGCCATAAACTTTGAATATGTATGTGTTGCTTTTCTGCTTGGCTAGGGCCTTCTTCTTTACTTGTCTCCAACTTAGCCTGATAGCCCGTATCTTCAACTGTATGGACAATATCAGAAATATTTAAGGCATCTTCATCAAAGGTTACCGTCATTTTTTCAGTAGCTAAATTTACCGCTACTGTCGATACACCACCCATTTTACCAACTGATTTCTCAATAGCTTGCGCACAAGATGCACAAGACATTCCTTCAATTTCAAAAGTATCTGTCGTTAAATGTTTTACTGCCTTATAACCGGCATCTGCGACTGCTTTGGTAATATCACTAGCTGTGACTTGTTGATCATCATACGTCACACTTAATTTTTCAGTGGCAAAATTGACAATCGCTGAATCCATACCTGTTAACTTGCTAACATTCTTCTCAACAGCTTGGGCACAGGATGCACAAGTCATCCCTTCAATTGTATATGTATCTTTCATTATGCATCCTCCTTCAGACAAAAACTATTGAGGTTCAGCTGTATAGCCTGCTTCAGTCACCGCTTCAATGATAGTCGCACTATCTACCACTTGGTCATCGAATTGAACAGTGAGCACTTTCGTTTCAACTGGTACATCAGCTACTTGTACGCCATTTAATCTCGCTACCTCTTTTTCAATTCGTGCTTTACAGTGGGCACATGACATATCTGGGATTAAATAAGTTGTTGTCTTCATTCAAAATCTCTCCTTATTATCGTTTACATTTGTAATCTTTATAATTTTAATATACCTTTATTGACTACACTTGTCAACGAATAAAAAGCCCTCTTTCAAAATACTTGAAAAATGGCCTTCAATTTCTTTGCTAAAGCTAGCTTCCTTCAGCATAAATCCACCTAATACATTTATATCCAAATCAAATTTTATCTACCAACACTTTCAGGTTTATCCAATACAGTATTTTCCCTCATTAATAACTGAAAATAAATTCAATTTAAGCTGGATTTTAGGAATTAATTGCACACAAAAAAAAGCAGGACTTCATAGCCCCACTTTATAATTGGATTAACTATTCCAAATATCTTCTAAAATGTTTGTTTGCGTCCGATCGGGACCCACAGAGAATGTCGCAATATTTACACCAACTAATTCCGATACACGTTTAACATATTGACGTGCATTTGCTGGTAAATCTTCTAAAGTCTTACAAGCAGTAATATCTTCAGACCAACCTGGTAACTCTTCATAAATTGGTGTACATTCAGCTAATTGTTGCAAACTAGCTGGATAATGTTCAATACGTGTACCATCTGCTGTTTCATAGGCTACGCAAATTTTTACTGTTTCTAATCCTGACAATACATCAATTGAATTTAATGATAAATCAGTTAATCCAGAGATACGTTTAGAGTGACGCATCACAACAGAATCAAACCAACCAACACGACGTGGACGACCAGTAGTTGTACCAAATTCGCGCCCAACTTCTCTGATTTGATCACCAACTGCATCAAATAATTCAGTTGGGAAGGCACCTTCACCAACACGAGAAGTGTAAGCTTTCGCTACACCTACAACTTTGTTAAAGCGTGTTGGTCCAACACCAGTACCAACTGTCGCACCACCTGAAACTGGGTTAGATGACGTTACATATGGGTATGTACCTTGGTCGATATCTAATAGATTTCCTTGAGCACCTTCAAATAATACATTTTCACCACGGTCTAAGTAGTCATTAATAATCACTGAAGTATCTGCTACAAAGTGCTTAATTTCTTGACCATAAGCGTAGTATTCAGCATAGACTTCTTCAAAATCTATCGGTTGGTCGCCATAGATTTTAGTAATAATTTGATTGTAATAATCAAGATTAGCTTTTAACTTCGCTGCAAAAGTATCTTTTTCCAATAGGTCACATACGCGAATACCACTACGGCTAGCTTTATCAGTATAAGCTGGGCCAATCCCCTTAATAGTCGTACCTATTTTCTCGTCACCTTTAGCTTCTTCTTGAAGGCGGTCTAATTCAATATGATAAGGTAAAATCACATGGGCACGGTCTGAAATGCGTAAGCCACTGACATCAATGCCATGGTCTTTTAGGTAATTCGATTCTTTAATCAATGCTTTCGGATTTATAACAACGCCGTTACCGATAACAGATAACTTCTCAGACGAAAAGATACCCGATGGAATTAAATGTAATGCGTACTTGGTGCCATCAAATTGAATCGTGTGACCTGCGTTATCCCCACCTTGGTAACGTACAATCACAGATGCATCTTTGGCTAGAAAGTCGGTAATTTTACCTTTTCCTTCGTCTCCCCACTGTGTACCTACTACGACAATCCCTGACATAAATGATTTTCCTCTCTGTTATGCAAACATTTCATCATCAGTTCTAAAGCTCACTGATGAAAATTTGTTAAATTCTTTTGTAAAAATAAGTTTCACTGTTCCACGCGCACCGGATCGGTTTTTTTCAATAATAACCTCAACGATATTATCTTCTAGTTTCGGTTCGCCACCATCATCATCTTCACCATCACCACGTTCGTAATAATCATCACGATACAGGAAGGCTACAATATCCGCATCCTGTTCAATAGATCCCGATTCACGAATGTCAGAAAGAACTGGACGTTTATCCTGACGCTGTTCAACACCACGTGATAATTGAGATAAAGCAATTACAGGTACGTGTAATTCTTTAGCAATTTTCTTTAATTGTCTAGAAATTTCAGAAACTTCTTGTTGTCTATTTTCATTTCGCTTACCTGAACCTTCAATCAATTGAAGGTAATCTATCACAATTAAATCAAGTCGCCCGCGTTCTTTAAGTAGACGTCTACTCTTAGAACGAATTTCAGTTACTCGAATACCCGGTGTATCATCAATATAAATATCTGCTTCAGATAGTGCTCCTGAAGCAACAATCAAATCTGACCACTCATCTTCCGTTAATTGACCAGTCCGTAAATGACCTGCATTTATACTCCCTTCTGCGCAAATCATACGATTAACCAGAGATTCAGCCCCCATCTCCAAAGAAAAGACTGCAACAACGCCATCTTGCTTTGTCGCAACATTTTGTGCGATATTCAAAGCAAAAGCAGTCTTACCAACGGCCGGACGTGCAGCTAAAATAATTAATTCTTCTGGTTGCAATCCAGCTGTCATGGCATCTAAATCAGGATAACCAGTTGGAATACCGGTTACCTCTTGACCATTTTTAGATAAGTCATCTAAATTTTGCATAGATTCAAACACGACATCTCGAATATGGATAAAACCATTTCGATTTCGGTTCTCAGCTACATTTAAGATAGATTTTTCAGCTTCATCTAGAATAACGGATACTGACTCTTCTTGCTCAAAACTTTCGCGGGCAATTTTATTAGATGCTTGAATTAGCTTTCTTAATAAAGATTTTTCTTCAACTATACGAGCATAGTATTCCGCATTCGCTGCAGTTGGTGTATCATTTGCCAGTTGGAAAATATACTCATAGCCGCCAACATTTTCAAGCATGTGCATGTTATTTAATTTTTGTTGAACTGTTAACGCATCAATTGCCTCATCATCCCGGTTTAGTTCTTCCATCGCTTCAAAAATAAGTTGATTTGCACGACTATAAAAATCATCGGCAGAAACATACTCTAGCACTGAAATGAACACATCGGAATCAAGTAAAATGGCACCGAGCACAGCTTGCTCAGCCTCTATACTTTGAGGCGGTGTAGTATGTTCTAAATTCTCCGCCACATCAGCACCTCCATTACCTAACTATTATACAAAAAAGCAGCATCAAATTGATAATAAATTCAAATAAAATAGGAGGCTGGGATTCAAATCCAAGCCTCCTATCTATAGAAAGACCAGCCCTACTCTTCAACGATGTGTACGCGAATAGTTGCTTCAACCTCATGATGTAATTTTACAGGTACATTTGTATATCCAAATGTACGGATAGGTTCATTCAAATCCATTTTACGTTTGTCTAACTTAATACCATATTGCTTCAACATTCCTGTAGCAATTTGTTTAGACGGGACTGAACCGAATAAACGACCATCCTCGCCACCTTTAGCTGTAATCGTAACGACTGTTTCCTCGTCTTCGATTTTTGCTTTTAAATCTTTTGCCTCTTGCAACTCTTCTTGTGCTTGTTTTTCATTAGCCTTTTCTTTGCCTCGTTGTGCAGAAATAGCACTAGCAGTAGCTTCTTTTGCTAAACCTTTTTTTAATAAAAAGTTTTGTGCGTAACCATTAGGGACTTCTTTTATTTGACCCTTTTTACCTTGATTTTTAACATCTTGTAGAAAAATAACCTTCATAATTATTCGTCCTCCTCGTCTTTAACCATAATAACAGATTTTAACATGTCTACTGCTTCAGAGACAGTCACATCTGAAATTTGTGTAGCAGCATTCGATAAGTGACCACCGCCACCTAATTCTTCCATTATACGTTGAACGTTAATCGTTCCAAGACTACGTGCGGATATGCCTACACGACCATCTTCCCTTAAATAAACTACAAATGATGCATCCACATTACGCATTGATAATAAGGTATCTGCTGCCTGAGCTGCAGTAACCGAATCATAGACCTCTTTATCTTCACCACTTGCAATACCAAGGTTGCCTGAAATGAGTTCAACATTTTCTATCAACTCATTACGTTTAATATAGTCCGTTAGATCTTCCTTCAGTAAGTTTTGAATCATAAAAGAATCAGCCCCTACAGATTTTAAGTAACTTGCAGCATCGAAAGTTCTTGATCCAGTTCGTAAAGAGAAATTTCGCGTATCAACAATCATACCTGCTAACATAGCAGTTGCTTCAATACGCTGAATTGGCTCACTTTCTTGATTTTGATATTCAAAAAACTCTGTAATTAATTCACTTGCTGAAGAAGCATATGGTTCAATATATTCTAATAATATATTATCCGGTACTTCTTCTCCCTTACGATGATGGTCAATAATAATAACAGGTCTATTTGGAGTTATCAAGTCAGGTGCCACAGTGATTGAAGGTCGGTGAACATCTACTAAGAACAATAGTGAATCTTGTGCCATTAATTCTTCTGCTTGTTCAGGAGATATAATAGCTTCAGCGATGGTTTCATCCTTGCGTAATTCTACTAATAAACGTTCAATATCATCATTAATCCGACTTTCATCGATAATAACATAGCCCATTTGGTTATTCATTTGTGCAATTCGTCGAATACCTAAACACGCACCGAGTGCATCCATATCTGGATAATCATGCCCCATAACAAATACAGAAGATGCGTTTTGAATCATTGTAGAGATAGTATTGGCAATTTGACGTGAACGCACACGAGTACGTTTTTCCATTGGGTTAGTCTTACCACCATAGTAACGTGCTTTTTGATTCTTAGTTCTTACAACAACTTGATCTCCACCACGACTTTGTGCAAGATCTAAGTTTGATTGCCCTTGATCAGAAATTTCTTCTACATCAATAACATCTTCTTTTTCTTGATACGAAATCCCCATGGAAATAGTTAGCGGCGTATTCGCCTTTGAGGTTTTTTCCCGAAGATTGTCTACTACCACAAACTTATCTTCCTCCATTCGTATCAGTTGACCATAAGTCGACACTAACAAGAAATGGTCATCATCCAAGCGCTTAATATAAGAGTCATAATGTTTAGCCCATTTAGATAAATCACTAGTCACTAAGTTATCGATAGTTGATTTTCTTCTATCATTCATGGAAGAAACAGTTTCATCATAATTATCAACTACAATATGACCAATCACAATACGACCTAAATCTGCATTCTCTGCAATGATGCCATACTTCGTAGTATCAATAAAATATAGGGCATGTTCATCTCTTAAATAAGTCACTTCAAAATGTGCATTTTTCCATTGAAATCGTTTTGAGTTTAATGAAGAATCTTCTTGAAATTCTTTATATAATTCAAAAATATCTTCATCCAAATCATTAATATATAATCCAATAATTTCTTTCTGATAAAAATATTTTTGTAAAAATGGGTTAACCCATTCAATAATTGGTTCATTTTCATCGAAGACAACGATGCCAATAGGCATATTTAATAGAATTTCACTTTGGACAGATTTAATTTGATTACTCAATCCTAAGATGTACTCGCTAATCGCATTTAACATCTGGACCAAGCTAAAACCAAGTAGGCCTATTATTACTATAATCAAACTAACAATTACAAAACCCATTTGTAAACTAACGCTTGCACTAATACCAATAACAATAATTAATAATAATAATGCAATAATAAGTGGCCATATAATTGCCGACTTCAATAAGAAAGAAGGGATTTTAGGCTGCCAATTCTCTCTTTTCATAAATAATCTCCTTTAGGTAAAAATTCGGCACTTTAATATATACCATTTTAACATAATCTTAAAAAACATTCATATTTATACATGTGTTGGGATGCGTCAAGTTACTGTTGGAAAATTGAGCATAAAAAAAGAACCCCCATGTTACAATTTAAGCGCAAACCAAAAATCGAAAGTGGGGATTCCTTTGCTTAGTTTAGCATATATTAATCAAACAGTGACAGACTTACAATCATTTCTTTTTAACAAACTAATTAATAACACTATAAATTTTGATGAAATGACAAAATTAACTGAAAAAAGTTTAAATGAATTAATTGTAGAAATGGTGCAGTCAGTACTTTCAGATGTAGAAGAGGTTATTCGAGAAAGTTCTGATAGAAAGCAGAACTATTGGATTCATCGTAGCAATGACCTTAAGGTCATTGCCACTAAATTCGGTGATATTGAGTATTCCAGAGCTTACTATCGGAATAAAACTACAGATAACTTTACGTATTTATTGGATGACTTATTAGAAATTGAACCTCATCAGAGGATTGATAATAACCTACAAAGTCAAATCATAGAAAATGCGAAGGATATGTCGTACCAACAAGCTATCGATAAAATAGAAAATATCAGTATTCATAGTAAGCAAACCACGTATAATTTAGTTCATAAACTTTCTAGAGAAAGTATTGAACTTCCGTTAGAAGAAACGATTGAAAAAAGAACACCACAATATCTGTATATTGAAGCCGATGAAGATCATGTTGCTATGCAAGATAGTTCAAATAAACAAATGAAGTTAGTCTATGTTCATACTGGTTTTAATCATGAAAAATCTACTGATAAAAGACATGTTTTAAATATAGAGCGATGTTTTACGGGTTGGTATCCAAATAATGATGAACTTTGGCTAGAAGTTTCAGCATTTATTGAGGAAACTTATGATACTCAAAATATAAAGCAAATATTTTTAAGTGGTGATGGCGCAAGTTGGATAAAATCTGGTGTGGATTATCTTCCTGCCAATACAACATTTGTCTTAGACCCATTCCATACTAAACAGGCTACAGTGCGTAGTGTAGTTGGTTTAGGTCCTAAAGCAAAAGAGACCTTAGGTCTTCTACGGAGATGGATTAGATTTAATCAAAAGGGAAAAGTGAAACGATATTTTGATCCACGTTTATCTGATCCTGATCTCTCAAGTAGTGAGAAAAAAGCGCTAGAAGCAAATCGAAAATATCTACTCAATCATTGGACCGCCATTCAAAATCAATATAGGCCTGGTTATATTTCATGTAGTGCTGAAGGGCACGTTAGTCATATCTTAAGTAGTAGATTGAGTTCAAGACCCTTAGGATGGTCTATAAAAGGTGCTGAAAATATCGCTAAGTTAAGAGTCTATAAATTAAATGGTGGACAAATTGATCAGTTAGTATTATTGACAAATAAACAGAAACAAAAAGAACGAAAGGTTATTCAACTAGATGACCGTATTACCGGTGCTAAGAAAGCCGAATATACAGCTATTCACAATGGCTCAATAGTGAATTATGGTTCATCTTCTTCACCGTTAGGTGTATTGAAACGTACTTTTAGCTAGATAGCAGCATTCTGCCTTAGACCATATAAGCGGAACTTCCGCTTATATGGTCTAAGGCAGAGAAAAGCACAAAATTAACTGGGGAAATAAAATCCAACAGTAACTTGACGCAACCGTTCCTCAACTGTAAAACTAAAGTTGTCATTGTACACAAAACCATCTGATCCTGTATTGTATGGTGGGTCTATGTATATACACTTCACCTTACCAGCGTAAGATTTTAATAAATGTTTTAACCCGTCTAAATTGTCTCCAGTAATATAAATATTTTCACTATCTACGTTTTCTTCTTTTTGATTGTGTTCTTCGTTAGGAACAATGACTGTTTCAGTTTCTAAAGTAACGAGTAATCTCGCATAGTTTTTACCTAGAAATTTTAGTTCATAGCCTTCATTTACAACATTAATATCTTCACTTAAATATTCTTTGAATCTTTCAATGTCAAACGATCCATCTTCTTTAAAACAAGCTGGAAAATGTTCTTTTAATACTGTTATTTCCTTTTTATTTGCTGATGCATTTTCATTTTTATCCCACGTATCTTTTATCATTTTTCCATTCCAACCTTTCTATTTATCTGATGTGAATTCTAAAATATCATCCACTTTACAATCTAAAACCTTACATATCTTTTCAACGCTTTCTAATGAAATGTATTGCTCTCGCTTCATTCGAGTCATTATATTTCCTGAGAAACCAGCCATCTTTCGTAGTTCATTGTTTGAAATATCTCTATCAACTAGTAAATGAAATAGTTTTTTGTAGGAAACGGCCATTTAATATTCCTCCCTCAAAGTTTAATGACAGTTCTATTTTATCATTTAATCGTGATATATTCACTTGTTTTATAAAAAGTTCGAATTCATACTTTTATTCGCTATGAGTAGGAGAGCTATTTCACATTTTTAATGCTTTAAAAAACAAATTGAATCTTTTTGGAAAAGGGGTTCGAATCAGTCGAATTCTTTGCATATAGGTGAGGGGCATGTTTACAACTGTGAAATTGGTCGAAAAGTTCATTAGTGAAAAGCACATCACACAAATGCACAGATAGAAAATTCCTCTCATCGTTCCTTGACAGATTGAAATTTATGAAAAGTATTGTCGACAACAGGAATTAATCCAAATTGCATGTATTAAAAAAGAGCTGACCAATCAGTCAACTCTCGTAAAATTTAGTCTAACTTTTTGGGCCCACTATAAAATCCGTTACATGGTGTATCGGGTTTTAAGTTAGTAAAAAATTCGTTGGTATTTTTAATTGCAAGAATCGAATTACCTGCTAAGACATAATCAATGAATTTATCAGGCAAGTATTCGCTAACTGCAATTTCACGCTCTTCTCTAAAATGGTTATATGAAGTTCTATTTCCGTTGGGTGATGTATAAAAGCTACCTGATAGTTTAACTCGTTCTGAATCATCATAAGGTAAGTTATTACTAAATCCTAAAACTTGTAGTTGGTTAAAATTGGGGTAAGTTCTTCTTTTCTCAACCTAACCTGCCTTCTATCAAATTCCGCTCGTATACCATTACGATTATTAGGCTTTTTGGCTTCTACAAACCCAAGAGGGATTCAGTTAACTAAAATTGTGATGTCCGGGCGAAATTCTTCATTTTGTCTCTTATAAGTGAGTTCTGAAACTACTCTAAAATCGTTATTCATCGGATTTTCCAGATCCAATAACTTTATTTCTCAAGCTTTTCGTGATGTTAAACGCTCAAAAAACTTCATCCCTTTATCTCTCTGATTATCGGTGAGTTCAGCTATTTCTTTAATTAATAATTGTATTTTCTCTTCGGTAAAGTTTGAGTTATTAATTTTATTGATTGAACTGGTAAAAATGTCTACAAAAATATTATTTCGACTATCAATTTTTTGATTTTTTTAGTTTGGTACTCATAGCCCAATCTTTTGAAATGTAATAGCGCTGGTACTTTTACTCTACTATCTTCATTATGTATCAAGATAAAATCTCCTTTATATAATATTTCCTTCTATAATTACTTTACTTTTTAATCAGCAATTTGAAGCAAACAGATTAGTATTTATCTTAATGTGTAATACTTTTCACGAGTTACAATCTTTATGTGAAATACTATTGGTTTTGAAGGACTTCGCCTATTTAAGTTATTTTTAACGACCAAACAGCTAAGATTGCTTGTAGTTAAGTAGCATAAAACTTCCATTCAATTAGATTCACACAAATAATTATATATTCTTGATGATTTTAGTTTTTCTTGTAAAGAATCAAAAATATGCTTTATTAGTTATTTTATAACCAATTTTTTCTTTTACAATATATAACTCGAAATCGACTACTAATTCTCTAAATCTTCAGTTATTGTTTTAATAGTATTTTCGGTTGAAATAAAGTATATCCTGAATAATTCATACCTCTAATTTCAGAGGCCAGTTTATTATGTTTCTGTTATATTTTGCAGTTTTTCTATTATATACATTGAGATA
>NZ_PNHQ01000008.1 GCF_002871935.1 Aerococcus viridans | reverse complement strand
TAATAGGTGAATAGGTCATGAATTTTCCTTCTTTCAAGTATATTGTGGTGATTTACTTTATTTTAGGATTTCATGGCCTTTTTGTATATCCAAAAATAGTGCTGGCGGAAATTCCTAAGAATTTCCCACCAACACTATTTATCATAGAACCTAAAAAAATAGGATTGATCACTTGAATTAAAAGGATCAATCCTATTGATTAAAATCAACATTAATATAGTAGTTGTGCTGCTAATATTACGGTAATTAAGCTGATGATAAAGCCTACGTTACTTAAAATGCAGGCATGAATAAAGCCGTGTTTGAAGTTCAAACCACTAACGGCATTAAAGGTAATCACAGCTCCTGATTGTGGGATAAAGGTTAAAGCACCACCGGCAATTACAGCGACTCTGTGCACAACCTCTGCTGGAATCCCCATTGAAACATAGGTTTCACCTAATTGTGTGATCACAGTACTAATAGCCCCAGTAGCCCCCATTACAGGTGATAATAATGCAGTAATAACCCCAAGACTCACAAGGGCTGGACCAGGCATACGTAGTAAAAAGTTTTTAACACTTTCAAACGCAGGCGCAGTTGTTAATACAGCACCGAAAGCTACAGCACTAGCGGCACCGAATGCTGAACCAACAGCCCCAGTAGCACCATCATTCAATACCCCAGTATGATCATCAATATAGCCATTAAATAACACGGCACATAGACAGATTGTCAGTGCTAGTGCAATTAAGATAATATTTTCCACTTTACTAAAGATGAAGATCACAGCAATTAGAATCACTAATGGCATGATGCTCAATGTAAAACCTGGTAGCTTTTTATGATCAGTCATTTCTTCTTCTTTAGCGGCTTGAATCTTAGATTCATCATTTTCAAGGTAAGAATAGAAGTTTTCATTTCGCTGAATACTACGATTAAGTACGAAGTGCATATACCAAGTACCGAAAATAAACATGGTTGCAAATCCTATGATACCTAATAAAGGCGCTGCCATTAGATTTGTTCCTAGAACAGTTGTTGGCACAGCGTTTTGTATAGAAGGTGTCCCAGGAAGCATAGACATGGTAAATGTACCAGCACCAAAGAATAGTGGTAAGGATACTAATGACCAGTTGATATCTAATTCTTTGAAGATAGGGCGTGCTAGTGGGATGAGTGTAAAGAAAACAACGAATAAACTAATACCACCGTAAGTTAGGATAGCACCAATAAGTGTTAACGCCATTAATACTTTAAAAGGGTTTTCAGTCCCAACACGCTTGAGTAAAGAGGCAGCAATTGATTTGGTTGCGCCACTTCGGTCCATATACTGTCCAAGGATAGCCCCAAGTAAAAAGATACCGAAATTTTTAATTAAGAAATTGGCTAGACCACTCATATATGAATTCTCGGGGCCAACTAAAGCCCCAAAGATATTCATTTGATTGGCTAAAATAATGATTAACGCACTCAGTGGTGCGGCAATAATCATCTTTAAACCTCTAAAGGATAAAGTAATCACTGCAATAATCGCAAGTAATAAACCTATTAAACCTAAAATATACATGCTTTCACCTCATTAATTTGCAGTTTCTGTAGCTGCTTGATGACCAGCTAAGCGTCCAAAAATAAAGATGTCAGCAAGTGCATTTCCGCCTAAACGATTTCCAGCGTGAATACCACCAGCCACTTCACCAGCAGCATATAACCCTTTTATCGTATGACCTTTAGTATCCATTACTTGGGTCTTACTGTTAATTTTTAATCCACCCATAGTGTGGTGAGTAGCAGGGCTACGTGGTGTAGCGTAGAATGGTGCAACCTCCACCTTATGGTTAAAGGATGATTTATGGAATTCTGGATCATAGCCTTCTTCAACGTATGAGTTGTATTTTTCAATAGTATCAACAAAAATTTCTGGATCGATATCTATTTGTTTCGCTAAATCTTCTAATGTATCTGCCTTAAAGCACGCTTTATTTTTAATATCATTTTCTAGTTTTTCATCTGTAGAATTGAAACGTGTTTTAGCAATTTCTGCATCAGAAATATTATAAATAACGCCACCTTGTTCAAATAAGGCATTCGCAAGTACGTCACGAGATGCGTATTCATCAACAAACCGTTTTCCTTCCTTGTTTACAAAAACAAAATCTGTTGGTGGGCAGTCGATACCGCTAAAGATATTTCCGGTGATTGGGTCTGCACTTGGCATTAATTGAACAAATTCCATACCTACTACGTCTGCATCAACCGATTGTCCCATTAAGATACCATCCCCAGTTAAGGCAGGAGAGTTTGTGGTTGGGATATTATCTGGTAGGCTTTTCCAGTAGTTGTCGTATTGTTTGATGAGTTTGATATTTGCACCGTAACCACCTGTTGCTAGTACAACACCTTTCTTCACACGAATACGAATAGGTTGTTTATCTTTACCCGTAGCATTGATGCCAATGATCTGACCATCTTCTATCATGAAAGAATCCGCCTTAGTTTCTGTGAGAACTTGACCATTATTCGCTTCTATATATTGTAGTAATGGATTAATAAATCCAAACCCTTCAGCTTCTTTCGGTTCACGTGCCCGTCGCCAAGTAGCTCCAACTGGTTCGGTTACATAAGATTCATCGAATTCGACACCTTTCTCTTTCAACCAGTTGATTGTTTCTACAGCGTGTTCGGCTAAATAATGAACAAGTTTAGCGTCTCCATAGATCTTGTTGCCATCTTTATCTTGGCGATAACCACCGAAGTAGGTTTGGATGGTATGCAAGTTTACAGAGTCAAATAAGTAGTTTTCACCTTTGTTCTCAATATCATCAAAGTATTGGTCAAGCTCAGCTTTCAATTCATTGAAATAACCCCGATACTCCTCAGGTAAATCGTTACTATCATATGCATATAGTTTTTTTAATGACTCTAATTCCCCTTTAATAGCTGGGAATTGTCGTTGCCATTCAGGGTCGGCTGCATTTATTTGTCCACCAGTACGGGTTGTATTACCACCAATAACTGGGAATTTTTCAAGTACTGCAACAGAAGCACCCTCATCTAAAGCTGCTGCTGCAGCTGCTAGACCAGCACCACCGGAACCAATAACAACTACATCCATATCCATCTCAATAGGTGATTTAGACTGATTTACTTGTGCGTTTTTAGGTCTTTTACGTAATAGGTTAGAATCAAAACCAGCTTGGTCAGCAGCATCTGCCACACCATCAATCACACCGTTAGATGTTAGGGATGCACCAGAGATAGTATCAACATTTAGTGTTTGACCTTCGATAATTTCTTCTGGAATACGTTTAAACACTAAATCAGCAATACCTTCTGTTTCGCCACTTGAATCAATATCAATAGATTCAATTCTATTCTCTGAGAAACGAACAACCATTGGTAAATCACCGTTGTGTCCAACAGCAGTTACATGATATTCACCAGGCTTAAAGTTTAATTCTTCGGGAATACTTAAAATTGTGGCCACTTGTGTAAACCGCTTGAATTTTTTGAAGCAACTCTCTAAGAATTTAACAGTTCGTTCATCCTTAAGGTTATTATCTTCATCAAAAGCAGTGTGTGCTTGTCCTAATAAAAACTCACTACCAGGCATAACGATTGCATTTACACCGGGTGCATCAAGAATTTGACGTAGGTGCAGTTGTGAACGAGATGAACCTTGAACAGAATAAGATGCGCCCACAATCATGACGGGTTTATCTTCAAGTGGATGAATTTTAAAAGATAACCATTCGATAACACTTTTTAGTGCTGAAGGGATAGAGTGGTTATGTTCAGGTGTTCCAATAATGACCCCATCTGCATCTTGAATCTTTTGTGCTATATCTTGAATCGCAGGGTGATTTGTTTGGTCATCCGTTTCATTAAACATAGGTACTGTATCAATTTCGATTATTTCAATTTCATCTTCTGTAAAATGCTTTGCCATAAAATTTAAAAGTAAGCGATTGTAAGAAGTTTTAGCATTAGTACCAACAATACCGACAAATTTCATATATATAATTTCCTTTCTTAATCTATAATGTCCTTCCATGAAAATTCATGACGACGTAAAGTTTGATGGTCATGGGAAGCGATGAGTTGCTGATTAATTTTGACGAATTGTAAGAATTCAGTAAATAGTTCTTCTAATTCTGTCACTTTGTCTTCGTAAACGAGCTGTCCCTCTTCGTTGAAGGCATCACCAGAATGACTTAATAAGTACTCAGAACTTGGCATAATACGCGCTTTAATTTCTGGAGAGTCTAAAATTTGACGTAGATGTATTTGGGCTCTGGAAGAACCTAAGCTTCCTAATGAAGCACCAGTAATCATTACAGGCTTATTGATAAAAGGTTGGTATGAATAAGACATCCACTCTAATACAGATTTTAACTGTGCTGGAATAGAGTGGTCATATTCAGGCGTACTAATAATGACCCCATCAGATTCTTCAATCTTTTTAGCGAGTTGCGTTACAGCTTGCGGAGCCGGTGTATCTTTAGGCTCATTGAAAGCTGGTATATCAGCAATTTCTACTACTTCGATATTTGCTTGATCTGCAAAGTGTTTTGCTATAAATTGCAATAGTTTTCTATTTGTAGAACGGCTTGAATTGGTGCCTACAATAGCAATAAAATTCATCTAAATATGCCCCTTTATATTGATATAAATATTTTTTTTAGCTGCTAATATGCTGAGATATTAGGCGGGTCACTTTTATAAGCATCGCCAATCAATATCCATCATCTTAACAATAGTTTCATTATGTTCATCTAACTAATGAGAAATACAAAAGACCGTATCCCCCCTCAAGATAAAAACGTTTCCAACGAACGATTATAGGATAACGCTAAGTGACTTCATTCACAATATCAGTTTTTTGTTTAAAAAACATATTTATGAAATTAAATTTTATTAGGTAAAATTTGTATGCTTTATGATTGTTATATTTTAGGTAAAACGGCTATGTAATCGTGATAAATATTTTTTTAGACGTCATAGGAATTTGAAGTTTTATCATTTTTACTCATGTGATTTTAATCACTAAAACAAAATGTTAAGGATGGTTTAGGATAAAGAGGATCTTAAATTATGATTTTGCAATAAGAAAACTAGCGGATTATTATATATATGGATGGGTGGCTTATCTATTTTTAATGAAAAGTCGTTATGGCAGACGCTTACTTGTTGTGTTATAATGGGCCTCGAATAAAGCGAAGAGAAAACCTTTCATACGAGGAAGGTTTTTTAATTTGCCTTGAAGTTGATCAGTTATCAATGTATTAAGAAAAGGAGTATATCGATGGTACAAGAAATCGAAATTGGTAAAGAGTGGTATGTAATCCATACTTACGCAGGATATGAAAATAAAGTTAAACAAAACTTGGAAATGCGTATTACTTCAATGAACATGGAAGATTATATTTATCGCGTAATCGTACCTGAAGAAGAGCATGTGGAAAAAACCAAATCAGGTAAAGAGAAGATTGTTAAAGTTAAAAATTTCCCTGGCTATGTATTAGTTGAAATGATCATGTCAGATGAAGCATGGTTTGTTGTTCGTAATACGCCAGGTGTTACTGGTTTCTTAGGTTCTCATGGTCAAGGTTCAAAACCAACCCCTTTATTACCGGATGAAGTTCGTAACATCTTAGCTAGCCTTGGTGAAGGTGGCCGTAACCGTGATATTTCATTTGAAATTGATGAAGTAGTTAAGGTTATTGATGGTGCTTTTGATGGTATGGAAGGCCGCGTTCAAGAAATCGACGCAGAACACGGCAAGTTGAAACTTACTGTAGAAATGTTTGGACGTGAAACATTAGCAGAAGTAGACTACGACCAAGTAGATAAATTCTAAAACATTTAAAAAAGATGCGGATGACCATAGAAAATGATCAACCGCATCTTTTTATCTTGTATTCAATTCAAAATGATTCCTAGAGTCAAGAAGACGCATTTCTATTGTTGACTCTTTTCTATCATAACATACACATTAATCGTTTAAGTTTACTATGTTAGCATCTTCAGTATAGATAACACGTTCGCATAAGTTTGTGGCATAATCTGCGATACGTTCGATATCATGTAAGATTGCGATGATAGCTGAACCTGTTTTAACTGTTTCTGGTTGTTTCTCCATAATAACGAGCGCTTGGTCTACAAGTTCTCTAAAAGCTGAATCTACTTCGTCATCAATGTCAGCAATTTCTTTAGCGCGCTCAACGTTGTGTTGGCTAAAGGCGTCGATTGCTTGACCTAGCATATTTTTCGCTAGTTCACCGACCGCGAATAGGTCATCCATGATTGGATCGAATGGTGCTAGATTATCAATTTGTAGGATACCTTTAGCGATTGAAGTCGCATGGTCAGCGACGCGCTCTAGGTCGGAACTTGAAGCAAATACAGACAGAATCATTCGCAAGTCGGTCCCAATGGGTTGTTGACGAGCGATTATACGCATGACATAGCGTTCGATTTCTTTTTCTAGGTGGTTGATTTCAATATCGCTATCGATCACAGATTGTGCTTCAACGTGATTATTAGTCTTTAGCGCTTGATAAGCGCGTTCTAACATAGCTGCTGTACCAAATCCGAGCTTAGCGTGCATACCCTCCAAAGTCTTTAGCTGGTCATCGTAAAATTTTCTTACTGGACGTTCCATCATCATCACTCCTTTGCGATGTACTTTTCTTTACTAAGGAGTCAGTTTACCATATTTTACCAATCTTGTCATCTAGTAAATATTGTAAAATAGGCGATGTAACCCTTTACAAAGTGTTTGTATAATATATAACATATTTTCCAAAAAAACTCTTGCAATGATGAAGGATATATGGTTTAATAGATTACTGTGTGTAGACACATGTAGTGGGAGGAGAAATCTTAACTCCATTAAACCACAACGCGAAAAACAAGGAGGAATGTTTCGTGGCTAAAAAAGTACAACAAATCGTTAAATTACAAATTGAAGCTGGTAAAGCAAGTCCAGCTCCGCCAGTAGGTCCTGCATTAGGTCAAGCTGGTGTGAACATCATGGGATTCACTAAAGAATTCAATGCACGTACACAAGATCAAATGGGTATGATTATCCCTGTAGTGATCACTGTATTCGAAGATCGTTCATTTACATTTATTACTAAAACACCACCAGCTGCAGTATTATTGAAAAAAGCTGCCGGCGTTGATAAAGGTTCTGGCGAACCTAACAAAAATAAAGTCGCTACCGTAACTCGCGACCAAGTTCGTGAAATTGCAGAAACAAAAATGGAAGACTTGAACGCTGCAGATGTAGAAGCTGCTATGCGTATGGTTGAAGGTACTGCACGTTCAATGGGCTTTAAAGTAGAAGGCTAATTGTCAGACTGTATTACAAGAAACTCATACGCCACAAATCACTAGTGATTTGTGAGTGGGAGGATTATCCGCTAAAACCACATAGGAGGAATATATATAATGGCTAAACAAACTAAAAACCAAAAAGCTATTTTCGAAAAAATTGAAAAAAATAAAAAATATGCTTTAACAGAAGCAATTGAATTATTAAAAGAAGTAGACTACGCTAAATTTGATGGATCAGTTGAAGTTGCATACCGTTTAGGTATCGATACTAAGAAAAATGACCAACAAATCCGTGGTGCTATGGTATTACCTAACGGTACTGGTAAAGACCAAACTGTATTGGTATTTGCTAAAGGTGAAAAAGCACAAGAAGCTAAAGATGCTGGTGCTGACTACGTTGGTGACGACGAGTTCATCCAAAAAATCCAAGGTGGCTGGTTTGACTTCGACGTGATCGTGGCAACTCCAGATATGATGGGTCAAATTGGTCGTTTAGGTCGTGTATTAGGTCCTAAAGGCTTAATGCCAAACCCTAAAACTGGTACTGTAACACAAGATGTTACTAAAGCAGTTCAAGACATCAAAGCTGGTCAAGTAGCTTACCGTGCTGATAGCGCTGGTAACTTACACTTACCTGTTGGTAAAGTATCATTTACTACAGATGCATTAGCTGAAAACGTAAAAGCTGTTCAAGAAATGGTTTTACGTGTTAAACCTGCATCTTCTAAAGGTACTTATATCAAGAACTTAGTGATTACATCTACAATGGGTCCTGGTATCCAAATTGAT
Source organism: Aerococcus viridans (assembly GCF_002871935.1). Classification (GTDB taxonomy): domain Bacteria; phylum Bacillota; class Bacilli; order Lactobacillales; family Aerococcaceae; genus Aerococcus; species Aerococcus viridans_B. The sequence continues at coordinate 86,053 of NZ_PNHQ01000008.1, read as the reverse complement.
GTTTCATCAATCTAAGATTAAATAAAAATAATACTTGACCCACTTATACTATTTTGGTAGTATGAGTGAGGTTATTTATATAGCTTACCGAAGACAGTTGGTGGCCTTGCCTTAATTTTACCAACCGAGGGAGATACGTCGTTCACTACTAGATAGTGAGCTTTATCCTCTATGTCTTCAGTGACATAGAGTTTTTTTATTAAAAAACTCTAAGAAAATCAGTGGAGGTGAAATATAAGTGAGTGAACAAGCAATTGCTAAAAAACAACAAGAAGTAAACGAAGTCGTTGAGAAAATGAACGCTGCGAATTCTTTAGTTGTGGTTGACTACTTAGGATTATCAGTAGGAGAAGTGACTGAATTACGTAAACAATTACGTGAAGCAGGCGTTGAGTTTAAAGTTATCAAAAACACAATCATGCGTCGTGCTTTAGATTCTCAAGACTTTGACTATCATGAAGAAGTTTTCCAAGGCCCTACAGCTGTTGCGTTTGGTATGGAAGACGCAGTTGCCCCAGCTAAGATTCTTTCAGATTTTGCTAAAAAAGCAGAAGCATTAGAACTTAAAGGTGGTATCTTAGAAGGTAAAATACTTTCTAAAGAAGAAATTCAACAAATTGCGAAATTGCCAAACCGCGAAGGTCTACTTTCAATGCTATTATCAGTATTGCAAGCTCCTGTCCGCAACGTGGCATATGCTGTCAAAGCTGTTGCAGATGCAAAAGAAGAAGACGCAGCGTAATTTATTATCAATTTAATCATACAAAACAAACTATTTAAAAACGGAGGAATTTTATAATGGCTTTAAACATTGAACAAATTATTGCTGATTTAAAAGAATCAACAATTTTAGAATTAGCTGACTTAGTATCAGCAATTGAAGAAGAATTTGGCGTATCTGCTGCTGCTCCTGTAGCTGCTGCTGGTGCTGCTGCTGGTGAAGCTGCTGAAGAGAAAACTGAATTTGACGTAGAATTAACTTCTGCTGGTTCAGCTAAGATCAAAGTAATCAAGGCTGTACGTGAAGCTACTGGTTTAGGCTTGAAAGAAGCTAAAGCATTAGTAGACGGCGCTCCAGCGGTTGTTAAAGAAGCATTACCTGCTGAAGAAGCAGAAGCTTTAAAAGCTGCTATCGAAGAAGCTGGCGGTACTGCAGAAGTAAAATAATCTTTAATAGATTATCTTATAATGAAGATAGAGAAGTTCGGATATTCCGAACTTCTCTTTTTTTATATTTTTAGCCATATTCTAGTTTAGAGTATGGCTTTTTATTTTTACAGAAATAATGACATAAATTAGACTGGACTTTTTCTTAGTTTTAGGTTAAGCTAAAAATATAATTATATTAAGCCAAGGGGAGAACGGCAAGATACCCCTTAAATCTAAAAAAGGAGCGAGCAAATTAAATGAAGAAAATTTGGCAAATATTAAGTGTAATGGCTGTGGCACTTGTTTTAGGCGCTTGTGCAGGCAAGGGAGAGTCAGCAACTGATGTAAGTGATACTACTGATGATAAACCTTTGGTAACAGTATCTACTTCTTTTTTACGGGATATGGTTGAAGAATTGGCTGGCGACCAAGTGACGATTGAAACGATTATTCCAGCTGGAGAGGATCCCCATGGTTATCTTGCACGTCCTGAGGATTTGAAGAAAATTCAGGAGGCTGATTTAGTTTTATACCATGGTTTGCATTTGGAGGCACAAATGGTTAAGGCCTTGGAAACAACTGGAGTTGCGGTAACTAAAGATTTTACCGATGAAGATTTAATGATGGTTGATCAAGATGGGGAAAGTGAAGTCGATCCGCACTTCTGGTTTGATATATCACTATATCAAAAGGCCGTTGATACAGTAGCTGATGAGTTGGTGAAGCTAACTGATGATGAATCTATTAGTGATAAGGCATCTGCTTATAAGGATGAATTAACAGCGTTAGATACATGGGCTCAAGCTGAGATTGAATCGATTCCTGAAGAACAACGTTACCTGATCACCCCGCATGATGCCTTTAACTATTTCTCAAACCGTTATGGTATAGGTGTAGTGGCACCACAAGGGATTTCAACACAATCTGAGGCTTCCAATGCAGATATTTCAGCCATTGCGAACTTTATTGTAGAAAATCAAGTACCTGCAATTTTTGCAGAATCAACTACAGACCCAGCGCGTATGCAACGTATCCAAGAGGCGGTAAGTGCTAAAGGAAGTGAAGTAGCGGTTGTTTCAGGTGATGGACAAGAGTTGTTCTCTGACTCACTTGCGAGTGAAGGTCAAGAAGGCGATAACTATATTGATATGTTTAAACATAATGTGAACTTGATTGTGTCTAACCTTAAATAAGATAGCGTGTGTTGAATGAAGTGATGAGAGGATGATAGATGAGATGTCAGCAATGATTAATGTAGAGGATTTGGCCATGTCTTATGATGACCAATTAGTATTAGAAGATATCAACTTAGCAATTCCAGCTAATTCAAAGACGGCAATTATTGGGCCCAATGGTGCTGGTAAGTCTACTTTGTTAAATTGTATGCTTGATTTTTTGAAGCCACTAAAAGGAAAGGTAACCTTTAACGGTAAAATATATAAAGACTATTATAAGATGATAGCCTATGTGCCGCAATCATCTTCAGTAAATTGGGATTTTCCAACTACTGTTTTAGATGTGGTTTTAATGGGGCGATATGTATATCAAGGTTTCTTCAAAAAGGCTAGCCAATCAGATAAAGATAGGGCGCTTGAAGCTTTAGCTAGCGTGAATATGACCGACTATGCAGATCGTCAAATTGCGCAACTTTCTGGGGGACAAAGGCAACGGGTTTTCTTAGCCCGTGCTATCTGTCAAGATGCAGATATTTACTTTTTAGATGAACCAATGAAGGGTATTGATATCAAAACAGAAAAACTATTCAAAGAAATTATTAACCAATTTCAACGTGATGGTAAAACCATTGTCATCGTCCATCATGATTTGGCTACTGTTCGCGAATATTTTGACCATGTGATTTTGTTGAATAGGACGATTATTGGCCAAGGCCCGGTAGAAGAGACCTTTAATGAAAGCAATATTAGCATGGCTTACGATCAAAGGATTGGTGAAATTTATGGACATATTCACTGATTTCTCCTTTCAAATTGTTTTACTTGGAACGGTTGTCCTAGCAATGGCTTCTGGAGTTGTGGGTACCGTCACTGTGTTAAGAGGACAAAGTTTAATTGGAGACGCGATTGGCCATGCTACTTTTTCTGGTATAGTGATCGCTTTTATGCTCTTTCAGTCAAAGAATACCCTAATCCTTACACTAGGGGCTTTAATCGCAGGGATGGTAGCTTTTTATTTTATTGAGTTGATTCATAAGCATTCCTTTATAAGCTTGAACTCAGCCCTAGCTTTAGTCTTATCTTCCTTCTTTGGATTAGGTATGACTTTGAAGTCGTATATCCAGGGAAACCCACAGTTTACTGACGCATCGCAAGCGGGACTGCAACACTATATATTTGGTCAGGCAGCCTTTTTATTGAAATCAGATGTGTGGTTAATTATCTTTGCTTCTTTAATTGCTTTAACCATCTTGATCATCTGTTATCAACAAATTAAAATTTTTGTTTTTGATCCAAATTATGCTCAGGCAATTGGTATTCGGGCGAATATCTTGAATTGGTTCATTCTATTAATGGCGATTGTGATGATTGTTGTAGGTCTTAAAGCGGTTGGTGCCATATTGATCTCTAATATGTTGATAACGCCTGCTATTACTGGCTTACAATGGTCAAAACGATTCCCGGTGGTCTTGCTGGTAGCTGCACTATCAGGCGGTATATCAGCTGGTATAGGCACTTACTTGTCCTCCATAATTCCTAATCTGCCTACTGGTCCGGTGATTATTGTTGTGATGTCTATTGTATCCTTACTGTCTGTTATTTTAGGACCGAGAGGGTATGTGATGACCTACTTCAGAAAGAGACGGTATCTATCTGGTCATCGAGGCGATGGAATAGATGCAGAGGAGGTGGCATAATGGGCGCTTTATCAATTGTAATGGTCACCGCTGTTTCCTGTGCTTTACTTGGTGTGTTCCTTATTTTGAAGGATATGGCAATGGTTGCCGATGCCTTGTCTCATACAGTTTTACTAGGAATTGTACTTGGTTATTTTATCGCTGGTGATTTAGATTCACCTATTCTATTTGTGGGGGCCTCCCTCTTTGGGGTCGTGACCGTCTATGCCATTGAATATGTCGTCAATAAGTTCGCCATTCAAAATGATGCAGCGACTGGATTGGTCTTTACTTTACTTTTTGCTATTGGTATTATCTTGATTTCTAAGTATGCACGAGATGTTCATTTAGATGTTGATGTGGTCTTGAGCGGGGAGGTTATATTTGCTGCTTTAAATACAAGGAATATTTTGGGTTTTGAAGTGCCAATTTCCTTTGTTGATATGTTTGTGCTGTTGTTAATCAACATTACCTTTGTAGCAATGACTTATCAACAACTAAAAGTGAGTATTTTTGACCCCGTATATGCGAAATCAATCGGTGTAGCAGTAGGCTTGCTGAACCTAGCCCTTATGACTTTAGTATCTATTACTACGGTTGTGGCTTTTGATACAGTCGGTGCGATCTTGGTGATTTCATTAATGGTCGCCCCTGCCTTGAGTGCGCATTTATTATCAAAACGATTAATGACGATGTTGTTAGTTGCTGTTTTGTATGGCGTGATCAATAGTTTAATTGGTTATTATGTGGCGATTTGCTTTAATGTATCGATTTCTGGTACTATCGCATTTACCGCCTTTGTGACCTTCCTATTAACCTTTTTATTTGCACCGAATGGTCTAATAGGTAAACGAATGAAATATCATGCACACAGGTGAATAATGAATGTATCTATCTATCAAACGTCTTATGTGCCTTTAGGATTAGCATAAGGCGTTTTTGTATCTATACTAGATTTCCTTAAACTTAGCTACTTGTGCTAGGGACAGTCAACCTATAAAATGAAGGTAACGATATAGAACGGAGGGTGTTCATGAAAGAGAGTCATCAGTACTTCGAGAATAATGAAGATCTTGGACACGATTTTAAGCAATACGATACCGTAATTTTTGAGCGAGATTTTACCTTCAAAACAGACTCAGGTGTTTTTTCTAGGGATAATTTAGATTTTGGGACACGTGTCATGTTGGAGGCGTTAGATCTAGATCATTTAGCACCGGGCGACTTACTTGATTTAGGGGCGGGCTATGGTCCTGTTGGTGTAATTATGGGAACGATGTTACCGGATCGGACTATTTATGGGGTAGATATCTCAGAGCGGGCAATTGGTCTAGCTAAAGAGAATGCAGCTTATAACAAGGTAGCGAATGTTGCTTTTTCAGTATCGAATGCTTATGAAGCGATTGAAAAAAGAGATTTCGGGGTTATCCTGACCAATCCACCTGTCCGCGCTGGTAAAGAAGTAGTACATCATTTTATGAGTGAAGCCATACATTATCTAAAGCCAGGTGGCGAACTTTACGTTGTTTTACAGAAGAAACAAGGGGCACCTTCAGCTATGAAAAAAATGGCAGAGGTATTTGGCAATGTAGAGGAAATTGAGCGACGTAAAGGTTACTGGATTTTAAAGAGCGTAAAAGAAAAGGAATCATAATTTAAGATAAGCGTTACATCCTCTGGGTGTAATGCTTTTTTATACCTAAAAATAATATTTTAGATAGAACAATGATTGTACTTTTTTGAGTTTGTGAATTAAAGCCCTTCCATATTTAGTCTAAAGGAGGTATAGGAATTTAATATAAAATGATTTATTCTCTAAAAACCTGTCAAATCAACCTTTTTAGGAAGCCTTTTTTGAAAACTTTGTCTGTAAATGGTACGGTAAAATGGTGAGTTTCGTTGTATTTTGTAATAAAGTGTCAAAATAAAGGAGGATTATGATGACAACCGCAGTAAAAATTGAAAATTTAACAAAAATTTACGGGAGTCGCTCTCAGACAGAGAAAGCGAAAAAATTATTAAATGAAGGAAAGTCTAAAGAGGAAATCGTACAACAAACAGGTGCAACAGTTGGGGTTGACAATGCCAGTCTAGATATCAAACAAGGTGAAACATTTGTGATCATGGGATTATCTGGTTCAGGTAAATCAACTATGCTACGCATGATCAATCGTTTGATCGAACCAACAGCGGGTAACATCACTATCTTAGGTGATGACGTGACAGGTGCTAATAAAGAAGAACTACGTGAAATCAGACGTAAAAAGGTAAGTATGGTATTCCAAAGCTTCGCCTTATTCCCACATAAAACAATTCTTGAAAATACAGAATTCGGGTTGGAGATTCAAGGCGTCGGCAAAGAAGAACGCCAAAAAGCTGCTGAAAAAGCACTTGAAAACTCAGGGTTATTAACATTCAAAGACCAGTATCCAAATCAATTATCAGGTGGTATGCAACAACGTGTAGGTCTTGCGCGTGCCTTAGCAAATGATCCAGAAATTTTACTAATGGATGAAGCCTTCTCAGCGCTTGACCCATTAATTCGTCGCGACATGCAAGATGAATTGGTTGATTTACAAGAACGCGTAAATAAAACCATCGTATTCATTACCCATGACTTGGATGAAGCCTTAAGAATTGGTGACCGTATTGCTTTAATGAAAGACGGAGAAGTTGTTCAAGTAGGTACTGGTGAAGAAATTTTAACTAACCCAGCCAATGACTATGTTGAACGTTTCGTAGAAAGTGTTGATCGTTCTAAAGTCCTTACAGCTGAACACGCAATGACGCGCCCTAAAGTCTTACTAAATGTTGAGCGCCACGGTGCTAGAATGGCCTTACACCGTATGGAAGAAGAGGACTACACTTTCCTAATGGTGGTAAACAACAAACGTGAATTATTAGGTTATGTTCGTGATACGGATGTTGCGAAAATGATCAAAAACAATCAAAACAAAGAATACTTATCTGTTGAATCTATTATTCGTACAGACCACCCAACAGTTCACCCAGAAACATCTATTAATGAAATTTATGATGTAATGGGGAATGCGTTTATGCCAATTTCAGTAGTAGATGAAGAAAACCATTTGTTGGGTCTAATTAGCTCTAAGATGGTCATCAATAGTTTAGCGCATGATACTGACAATGGTGATAACGGAGAAGATACAACAAAAGTAGAAGAGGAGGAAGAATTGAATGTTTAATTTAGCGATGTATCCAATTCCACAACTGCCAGTTGCGGATTGGGTTGAAGCAGCAACAAACTGGTTAACCATCACATTATCAGGTCTTTTTGGTGCCATCCAAAACGGTGGTACGGCCTTTATGAACGGTATTACCAACTTACTATTATTAATTCCGCCATTTGCTTTCATTTTAATAGTAGCAGTGATTGCTTACTTTGCTAGTAAGAAACAATTATCACTATCAGCCTTTGCATTAGTTGGTTTAGGGTATATCTTAAACCAAGGTTTATGGTCAGAATTAATGAATACAGTAACATTGGTACTTGTATCTAGTGTGATTTCAATTATTATTGGTGTACCTTTAGGAATTTGGTCAGCGAAAAATAAAACTGTCCACAATATCTTGAAACCTATTCTAGATTTCATGCAGACAATGCCAGCCTTTGTATACTTGATTCCAGCCGTTGCTTTCTTTGGTATTGGTATCGTACCAGGTACCTTTGCGTCAGTTATCTTTGCGTTACCACCAACAGTACGATTCACTGAACTAGGTATTAAACAAATTTCTACTGAGTTAGTAGAAGCAGCAGATGCCTTTGGTTCAACTGGTAAACAAAAATTATTCAAAGTGGAATTACCTTTAGCTAAATCTACTATCATGGCTGGTGTAAACCAAACAGTTATGCTTGCGTTATCTATGGTTGTTACAGCGTCAATGATTGGTGCGCCTGGTCTAGGTCGTCAAGTCTTAACCGCTCTACAACGTGCATCAGTAGGTTCAGGATTTGTGTCAGGTCTAGCAATTGTTATCTTAGCAATCTTGATTGACCGCTTAACAAACCGTTTAACATCTGATAAAAATAGCTAGTTTAAAGAAAGGAGAATCCATTTTGAAGAAAAAACTTAAGGGTATCTGGATTGCAGTCGTTGCAATCTTAGGATTAATTCTTACTTTCGGAAGCGCTGATGCTTACAAAACCAACGTCTTTAATCTTGTTTCTGGTGAAAGCAAAGGCAATATTACCTTGTCTTACGTAACTTGGGATACTGAAATTGCTTCTACAAATGTAATCGCAGAGGTTTTACGTCAAGCAGGCTATACGGTAGAAACGACGCCATTAGATAATGCCATTATGTGGTCATCAGTTGCAACAAATGAAGCGGATGCGATGGTTGGTGCTTGGTTACCAAATACACATGCACCACAGTATGAACAATATGGTGACCAAATGGAAGATTTAGGTCCGAACCTAGAAGGTGCAATCACAGGATTAACAGTACCAACTTATATGGAAGATGTACAGTCAATCGAAGATCTTAGTGATGAAGCAAACCAAACGATTACAGGTATTGAGCCTGGTGCTGGTGTAGTCGCAGCTGCTGAAGATGCAGTTGGTACTTATAGTAACTTACAAGGTTGGACTGTACAAACATCATCTTCAGGTGCGATGACAACTGAACTTGGTACATCTATTGCCAATGAAGAAGATATCGTTATTACTGGATGGTCTCCACACTGGATGTTCCAAGAGTATGACTTGAAGTACTTAGAAGATCCAAAAGGTGTCTTTGGTGAAGGAGAAACAATCAACACAATGGTTCGTCAAGGGCTACAAGATGATATGCCAGAAGCTTACCAGATTTTAGATAATTTCTATTGGGAAGTCGCAGATATGGAATCTGTAATGGCAGAAATCAATAAAGGAGCAGATCCACAAACTGCAGCCCAAGCTTGGATTGAAGAGAACCAAGAAACAGTTGATCAATGGTTAGCTGTTGAAGAATAATTAAATAAAAGCTTTGACACAATACTATTCATAACATTTAATGAATAATAACGTCTCAACAAGCTTATAACAGGAGTGAGGCACTATTAGCCCCTCCTGTTTTTTATAAAAGTAAGTCGTCGAATATTGCCACTAAAGAAGATTATTTTCGGGAGTGTAAAAATGTTTAAGAAAATTAGTTTAGGCGTAGCAATTATTGTTGGGTTATTATTTACCTTTGGCAGTGAAGATTCGTATAAAACAACTGTAGGCTCAAGTGCTGGGGGTCAAACAGTGAATCTAGCAACTGTGAATTGGGAATCTGAAATAGCCTCAACAACTGTTTTAGCGCAAGTGCTTGAAGAAGCAGGATTTAATGTACAAATCACAACAGTAGACCCAGCCGTTATGTGGAGTTCCGTTGCTGAAGGGCAAGCAGATGCTATGGTTGGTGGTTGGGTGCCAGTTACGCACCAAGCCTATGCGGATGAATATGGTGACTCAATGGTTGATTTAGGTGCTAACTTAGAAGGAGCTATGTCTTCATTAACCGTTCCAGCCCATATGGAAGATGTCAATTCAATTGAAGATCTTACGGATGAAGATGGCGCCACTATAACAGCGATAGAGCCAGGGGCAGGTGTTTCGGTTAATGCCCAAAATGCTGTTAAAGAGTATGATAACCTATCTGGTTGGAACGTCTCTGTTAGTTCAACAGGTGCTATGATTGCTGAATTAGAACAAGCAATTAATAATGAAGAGGAAATAGTTGTTACCGGTTGGAAACCACACTGGATGTTTATGGATTATGACCTTAAAATGCTTGAAGATCCAAATAATGTCTTTGGTGGCTCTGAGGAAATACATTCATATGTACGAGAAGGTTTCAAGGAAGACAATCCAGAAGCTTATAAAATTATTGATAACTTCTACTGGGAAGTTGAAGATATGTCTTCTGTTATGGAAGAGTTAGCAACAGATGTAGAGCCAGAAGAAGCAGCAGATAATTGGATTGAAGCTAATCGTGAAACGGTTGATGGTTGGTTAGAATAAAATTTCTTCTATATATATAAAAAACAGGTAGGTAGATTCATGGAATCTACCTACCTGTTTTTTATTATAAAGGATGTTATATCTCTTTAGTGAAATGTTCGACTAGAAAATCATTGTGTCTGCACCGTATGGTTGACCTTGTGCTTCTTGTGCCAAGACATTTAAGAAGTTCCAAGGACGGTTGAATTCTGGTTGGAAGAAGAAATCAGCTTGTGCTAATTGGTCAACAGTCCATTCCGCTTCAATTGCTACAGAAACCGCGTTAATCGCTTGAAGAATGTCGTAAGTTGACATTAACTGTGCCCCTAAGATACGGCCGTTATCAGCGTCATAGTGAAGTTTCATTAATACTTTTTCTTCATCATGCATAAATGAAGGACGGATTAGGTCCTCTTTATATACAGATTTTACGTTTCCTTGGTAAGATTTTGCGTTAGCATCCTTGATACCAGTAGTAGCGAATTTGTAGTCAAATACAGCAAGACCGGATGTACCGTTTACGCGACCAATTTTAGCTTCTGTATCACCACTTGCATGACGAGCCATGATAACACCTTGGCGACGAGCGTTAGTTGCTAAAGCAATGTAAGCTTTGTCGTTTGTTGGTGCGAAAGGAATCGCAGTAGCATCTCCAGCGGCATAGACATCTTTTACAGATGTTTCCATATGGTCATTTACTTCAACGAATCCGCGGCTATCAAGTGCCAGCGTATTTTCTAACCACTTAGTGTTTGGTCTAACCCCTACACTAATCACAACTGTATCAGCTTCGTAAGTTCCTTTGTCTGTAACAACAGCAGTTACTTCATTGTTTTCGTTAACTTTAAATTCTTTAACACCTTCACCAGTTTTGATCTTCATACCTTTGTCTTCCATATGTTTTGTTAGAAGATTAGTGAATTCACTATCAAGGTAAGTTGGTAAGATTGAATCTACGAAATCAACAACTGTAACATCAATACCAGCTTGTGCATAAGCAGTTGCTACTTCGATACCGATGTAGCCGGCACCAACGACAACGGCTTTTTTAGCTGAAGCCATACGTTTTTTCACTTTATCTGCCCAGTCTCTACCACGTAAGTAGAAGATATTTTCGTGTTGGTCATCTACATTAGGAATAGTTCCTGGTACGCCACCTGGAGAAAGCAATAGTTTATCGTAACTTTCTGTGGCTTCTTCACCATTAGCGTTACGTGTAGTAATTTCCTTAGTATCAGGGTTGATTGCAATCACACTTGTATTCATGCGGATATCAACGCCTTGTTCTTTGTATGATGCTTCATTTGCATAATGTAATTCATCTAAAGATTTTGAAATGTCTTCTAGATAGGATTGAATACCACATGATAAGAATGAAGCGGTAGAACCAGCTTCGAACACAACGATCTCTGCATTTGTGTCTGCTTTTAATAGTGTTTGTACAGCTTCGAAACCTGCATGTGAAGTTCCTACTATAACGTATTTCATTCGTATTACCTCCAAAGGACTATGTTTGTCGTAAGTATCATTTGCTTACGGGCTACATTATACGCCTAATTGTGAAAAAAATCGAAAATTTGCATATTTGACAATTTTTTCTTACTTTTAGGAACAATTATGTACAAAATAGTACATATAGTGTTTCTTTAGGTTGATTTTTATAAAATCTGAAAATGAATTCTTAACTAACATAAATGATTGACAATATGTGGGAAAGGTGTATAATAAAATCTGTATATTATTAATTGGATTGGAACGTTCCGAAATATTGTCCGGGCGCGTTTCTAGGCGACAACAAAAGATACTGGCAGGGAAGTCAAATCATCTTTTGTTATTTTTTTGCCCATTTTTAGGGTAAAAAGGCCTTAATGAGTAATTTCTTATTAAATTCTCATTAAATTCTAACAGTTTAAATTTCGGAGAGGTGGCTTTTAATGACTGGGCATAATGTCAATTTCGGTAAACATCGCGTTCGCCGCAGTTACTCACGTATTAATGAAGTGCTAGAATTGCCAAATTTGATTGAAATCCAAACGGACTCATATAAATGGTTCTTGGATCAAGGGATGAAAGAAATGTTTGAAGACATTTCTCCTATTGAAGATCATGCAGGTAAATTAGCCTTAGAATTTGTTGATTATTCATTTAAAGAAGCTAAATATACCTTAGCTGAAGCACGTGCACAGGACACAAACTATTCAGCGCCAATTTATGTTAAATTGCGTTTAATGAATAAAGAAACTGGAGAAATCAAGGATCAAGAAGTTTTCTTTGGTGATTTCCCATTAATGACTGACGGTGGTACGTTTATCATCAACGGTGCGGAACGTGTAATCGTTTCTCAATTAGTGCGTTCTCCAGGTGTCTACTATCATGACAAATTAGACAAAAATGGACGTCAATCATTCGGAACTACTGTAATCCCTAACCGTGGTGCATGGTTAGAGATGGAAACAGATGCAAAAAACATCTCATATGTACGTATTGACCGTACACGAAAAGTGCCAATGTCAGTATTGGTACGCGCTTTAGGGTTCTCTTCTGACGACCAAATTCGCGAAATCTTTGGAGAAAGCGAAACTTTAGAACTAACCTTAGAGAAAGATGTACATAAAGACCTATCTGATTCTCGTACAGAAGAAGCTTTAAAAGAAATTTACGAACGTCTACGTCCAGGTGAACCAAAGACAGCAGAATCTTCTCGTAACTTACTAACTGCTCGTTTCTTTGACCCACGTCGCTATGACTTAGCAGCAGTTGGTCGTTATAAAGTCAATAAAAAATTAGATATTAAAAACCGCCTATTCAACCAAATCTTGGCTGAAACTTTAGTTGACCCAGAAACTGGTGAAATCTTAGCGGATAAAGGTACTGAATTAAACCGTGAGGTAATGGACAAATTAGCACCTTACTTCGACAATGGTTTAAATGTGACAACGTTGTATCCAAATGATGATGCTGTACTAACAGAACCTGTTGATGTACAAATTATTAAAATCCAAGCACCAAAAGATGCTGACCGTACCATCAATGTCATCGGTAACGCTAGCCCAGGTAAAGAAGCTCGCGCTTTAACGATTGCTGATGTATTGGCTTCATTAAACTACTTCTTAGGTTTATATGAAGGTATTGGTAAGACGGATGATATCGACCACTTAGGTAACCGTCGTATCCGTTCAGTTGGTGAATTGTTACAAAACCAATTCCGTATCGGTTTATCTCGTATGGAACGTGTGGTTCGTGAACGTATGTCTATTCAAGATATTGAAAAAGTAACACCACAACAATTAATCAACATTCGTCCTGTTGTAGCATCAATTAAAGAATTCTTTGGCTCTTCTCAATTGTCGCAATTCATGGACCAAACAAACCCATTAGGTGAGTTGACACACAAACGTCGTCTATCAGCCTTAGGACCTGGTGGTTTGACACGTGACCGTGCTGGATATGAAGTTCGTGACGTTCACTACTCTCACTATGGCCGTATGTGTCCGATTGAAACACCTGAGGGACCAAATATCGGGTTGATCAACAACTTGGCATCATATGCGAAAATTAATGAATTTGGTTTTATTGAAACACCATATCGCCGTGTAGATTGGAATACACATAAAGTAACAGACCGTATCGACTACTTAACAGCTGATGAAGAAGATAATTTTGTTATCGCTCAAGGGAACTCTATCTTGAACGAAGACGGTTCATTTGCTGAAGACGTGGTAATGGCGCGTTATGTTGAAGAGAATATCGAAGTGAAACCTGAGCGTGTAGATTACATGGACGTTTCACCTAAGCAGGTAGTGTCTGTTGCAACAGCATCCATTCCTTTCTTGGAAAACGATGACTCTAACCGTGCCTTAATGGGTGCCAACATGCAACGTCAAGCTGTACCATTGTTACAACCACATGCACCACTAGTTGGTACTGGTATGGAACATAAAGCAGCAGCTGACTCAGGCGCTGCAGTCGTTGCTGAGTACGATGGTGTTGTAGAATACGTTGATGCACGTGAAATCCGTGTACGTCGTGAAGACGGTGCTTTAGATAAGTACCCATTAATCAAATACCACCGTTCAAATGCCTCAGCATCATATAACCAAACTCCTAACGTGACTCTTGGAGAAAACGTAACTGCGGGAGAAATCCTAGCAAACGGTCCTTCAATGGAGAAAGGGGAAATGGCTTTAGGTCAAAACCCGCTAATCGCCTTCATGACTTGGGATGGTTATAACTACGAGGATGCGGTTATCATGTCTGAGCGTTTAGTTAAAGACGATGTCTACACTTCAATTCATATTGATGAATTAGAATCGGAAGCGCGAGATACTAAATTAGGACCTGAAGAAATCACTCGTGAAATTCCTAACGTTGGTGAAGACGCATTGCGTAATCTTGATGAACGTGGAATCATCCGTATCGGGGCAGAAGTTAAAGATGGGGACATCTTAGTTGGTAAAGTAACGCCTAAAGGTGTAACTGAATTATCAGCAGAAGAGCACTTATTACACGCGATTTTCGGTGAAAAAGCACGTGAAGTTCGAGATACATCATTACGTGTACCGCACGGTGGTGGTGGTATCGTTAACGATGTGAAAGTCTTTTACCGTGAAAACGGCGACGAATTATCACCAGGTGTTTCTATGTTAGTTCGTGTATATATTATCCAAAAACGTAAGATTCAAGTTGGGGATAAAATGGCTGGACGTCATGGTAACAAAGGGGTTGTGTCTCGTATCTTACCTCAAGAAGACATGCCTTACATGCCTGACGGTACACCAGTTGATATTATGTTAAACCCTCTAGGGGTACCTTCTCGTATGAATATCGGACAAGTATTAGAATTGCACTTAGGTATGGCAGCTCGTGAAATGGGCATTCATATTGCAACACCAGTATTTGATGGTGCAAACGAAGAAGACGTATGGGAAACAATCAAAGAAGCGGGTATGGCAAGTGATGCTAAAACTGTTCTTTATGATGGTCGTACAGGTGAACCGTTCGACAACCGTGTTTCTGTAGGGGTTATGTACTACTTAAAACTGTCTCATATGGTCGACGACAAATTACATGCACGTTCTACAGGACCTTATTCACTTGTTACACAACAACCATTGGGTGGTAAAGCGCAATTCGGTGGTCAAAGATTTGGTGAGATGGAGGTTTGGGCACTAGAAGCATACGGTGCGGCATATACATTACAAGAAATTCTGACTTACAAGTCAGATGACGTTGTAGGACGTGTACAAACATACGAAGCTATCGTTAAAGGTGAACCAATTCCAAAACCAGGTGTACCAGAATCATTCCGTGTATTGGTTAAAGAATTGCAATCATTAGGTCTAGACATTGAAGTACTAGACTCTGATAAGAAAGCAGTAGATTTACGTGACATGGATGAAATAACACCAGGATTCCCTAAAAAAGATCAAGAAAACACAGAGAACACAGTTGGTGCAGATGCAACTGTTGAATCACAAGTAAGTGAAATTACTGCACAAAAACAAGTAAATGAATAGTTTGGGCGAATTAGATAAGGGAGGTTGGCCCCTTGGTAGATGTAAATAGATTTGAAAGCATGCGTATCGGGTTGGCTTCACCAGATAAGATCAGATCTTGGTCTTATGGTGAGGTTAAGAAACCCGAAACCATCAACTACCGTACACTTAAATCAGAAAAAGAAGGTCTATTCGATGAAAGAATTTTTGGACCTTCTAAAGATTGGGAATGTTCTTGTGGTAAATACAAGGGTGTTCGCTATGCTGGTGTTGTTTGTGACCGTTGTGGCGTTGAAGTTACACGTTCTAAAGTACGTCGTGAACGTATGGGTCACATTGAATTAGCAACACCTGTAACACATATTTGGTACTTCAAAGGTATCCCATCTCGTATGGGCTTGATGTTAGACATGAGCCCACGTTCTCTTGAAGAAGTAATTTACTTTGCTTCATATGTTGTAACTGATGCAGGTGATACACCATTAGATTACAAACAATTGCTATCTGAAAAAGAATACCGCGATAATAAACGTGAGTATGGTGAAGGCTTCAAAGCAGCAATGGGTGCTGATGCAATCAAGACCTTGTTATCACAAGTTCAAATTGATAGCGAAGTTGCTGAATTAAAAGAAGAATTGAAAACAGCCAAAGGTCAAAAGCGTACACGTGCAATCCGTCGTTTAGACGTTTTAGATGCTTTCCGTAAATCTGGTAACGACCCATCTTGGATGGTTATGGATGTTATTCCAGTTATCCCACCAGAACTACGTCCGATGGTTCAGTTAGATGGTGGCCGTTTCGCTACTTCTGACTTGAATGATTTATACCGCCGTGTAATTAATCGTAACAACCGTTTGAAACGTCTATTAGACTTAAATGCACCAAATATTATCGTGCAAAACGAAAAACGTATGTTACAAGAAGCAGTGGATGCCTTATTTGATAACGGTCGCCGTGGCCGTCCAGTTACTGGTCCAGGTAATCGTCCGTTGAAATCATTGTCACACATGCTTAAAGGTAAACAAGGACGTTTCCGTCAAAACTTACTTGGTAAACGTGTAGACTACTCTGGTCGTTCTGTAATTGTTGTGGGTCCATCATTGAAGATGTATCAAGCTGGTTTACCAAAAGAAATGGCCCTTGAATTATTCAAACCATTCTTAATGCGTGAATTGGTAGCCCGTGATATGGCGATTAATGTGAAACATGCTAAACGTAAGATTGAGCACCAGGATGAAGATGTATGGGACGTTTTAGGTGAAATTATTCGTGAACACCCAGTTCTATTAAACCGTGCACCTACCTTACACCGTTTAGGTATCCAAGCCTTTGAGCCAGTATTGGTTGAAGGTAAAGCGATTCGTCTTCACCCACTTGTGTGTGAAGCTTATAATGCCGACTTCGATGGTGACCAAATGGCCGTCCATTTACCGTTAGGTGAAGAAGCGCAAGCAGAAGCACGCTTATTAATGTTAGCTGCTACGCATATTTTGAACCCTAAAGATGGACAACCGGTTGTTACACCATCTCAAGATATGGTTTTAGGTAACTACTACCTTACAATGGAAGAGCCTGAAGTAATAGGTGAAGGCATGTTAATATCTTCAATTAATGAAGCACATATTGCTTATACTAACGGTTATGTACAATTACATACACGTGTTGCTTTCCCAACAGATGCTTTACCTAAAAAACCTTGGACTGAAAACCAAAAAGGTAAATTGATGGTGACAACAATTGGTAAATTATTCTTTAACGAAATTATGCCAGAAGAGTTCCCATACATTAATGAACCAACAACTGAAAACTTAGAATCATCTCTATCAGATAAGTTTATTATGGAACCAGGTACAGATGTGAAAGAGTTTATCAGTCGTCAAGATATGGTTTCACCATTCAAGAAAAAATACTTAGCACGTATCATCGCACAAGTATTTAAAGTATCTAAGATTACTGAAACTTCAATTATCTTAGATAAAATGAAAGATTTAGGTTTCAAATTCTCTACACGTTCTGGTATTACTGTAGGAGTGGCAGATATTACAAACCTTGAATCTAAAGCGGAAATAATCCAAAAAGGACATGACCGAGTAGACAAGATTACAAAACAATATCGTCGTGGTTTGATTACAGATGACGAACGTTATGATCAAGTTATCGATACTTGGAATAAAGTAAAAGATGACATCCAAGTAGCCTTAATGCAATCACTTGATCAAGATAACCCATTCTTCATCATGTCCGATTCAGGTGCTCGTGGTAACATCTCTAACTTTACGCAACTTGCGGGTATGCGTGGTTTGATGGCCGGACCTAATGGTAAGATCATTGAGTTACCTATCTTGTCTAACTTCCGTGAAGGTCTAACCGTGCAAGAAATGTTTATCTCAACTCACGGTGCTCGTAAAGGTATGACCGATACGGCCCTTAAGACAGCCGACTCAGGTTACTTGACTCGTCGTCTTGTAGACGTTGCACAAGATGTCATCATTCGTGAAGCAGATTGTGGTACTGACCGTGGTTTAGCGATTGAAGCAATTAAGAATGGTAACGAAGTAATTGAATCACTTGAAGAACGTGTGACTGGTCGTTACTTACAAAAAGAAGTACGTCATCCAGAAACAGGCGAAATTATTGCACACCACAACGAATTAGTTGATGAACAAACTGCTCGTCGTATCGTTGAAGCTGGTGTTGAGCAAGTAACAATTCGTTCAGCGTTTACATGTAATACTCGCCATGGTGTATGTAAACATTGTTATGGACGCGACCTATCTACTAACCAAGAGGTAGAAGTAGGGGAAGCAGTCGGAACAATTGCAGCGCAATCTATTGGTGAACCAGGTACACAGTTAACAATGCGTACGTTCCATACTGGTGGAGTTGCCGGTGATGATATCACTCAAGGTTTACCTCGTATTCAAGAGATTGTTGAAGCACGTCATCCAAAAGGTCGTGCGGTCATTACAGAAGTTGCTGGTGAAATTGAAGCAATTGAAGAAGATGAAGCAAGCCGTACGAAAACAGTATTTGTTAAGGGTATGACGGACTCTCGTGAGTATAAAGTGCCTTACACAGCGCGTATGAGTGTAGCTGAGGGCGATACTGTTTATCGTGGTCAACAATTGACAGAAGGTTCAATCGATCCTAAAGATTTACTACGTGTAACGAACACACTAACTGTTGAAACGTACATGTTAGATGAAGTTCAACGTGTATACCGCTCTCAAGGGGTAGACATCAACGATAAACACGTGGAAGTTATGGTTCGTCAAATGTTACGTAAAGTACGTGTTCTTGACCCAGGTTCAACAGACTTGTTACCAGGTAAATTAATGGATACAGCCGACTTTACAGATGCCAACGCTGAAGCAATCCGTTCAGGTGAACTACCTGCAACTGCTCGCCCAGTATTATTAGGTATTACTAAAGCTGCCTTAGAAACAAACAGTTTCCTATCTGCAGCTTCATTCCAAGAAACAACTAAAGTCTTAACTGACGCAGCAATTCGTGGTAAAGAAGACCACTTACTTGGATTAAAAGAGAATGTTATTATCGGTAAGATCATCCCTGCAGGTACAGGTATGTCTCGCTACCGTGATATGGAACCGAAAAAAATTGGTGATACACAACAATTAATCTACGGAGAAGAAGCAGACGTAGATACTGAAATTACGCCAATTGACTACTCAAGAATTCAAGAAAACTAATTTTCTATTAAACTGATCACATCCGAATATTCAGACGAGAAAGAACCCCAGACTTATGTTGAGTCTGGGGTTTTGTTCTATCGTAAATGAAAATATTACTGATTATTCAACAATAAATTCAACATATGCGCGGTCATCGAAGCTAATTTGACCAGGATTAACACCTTTAGAAGAAATAAACTGGTCTATTAAGTCGGGATCCTGTTGAATGATTTCCTGTAAATAATCTTCTGTTTCTTCAAAGGTTGGCAAGATTTCAGGGTAACCATCCGAGGTTAAAATAATGTTATCCCCAGTTTGAACGGGAATTACTGTGATTAAATCGAAGGGGATTTCTTGGCCATTTAGAACAGAATAGCCAAAACGGGTATCATTCCTGTTAGCGAAAGTATTAGCCGAAATTAAGTATGGCATAATGGCTTCTCGAGCTTCTCGGTGATGATTTGGGTGTATATGTAGGATAAGGGAACGGAAGTTACTCAAAATATCGTCAGAGACCTTAGGTTGGGTATATAGTTGGTCATTGACGCGAGCTTGGCAGTCGCCAATTAAATAAATTTGTTTGTAGAAATCTGAATATAAGACCATGGTAGCTTGTGGACCATGTTCAATTCGATTTAGTGGGAAATCCACATGTGCATAAAATTCATTTTCAAATGCTTGATTTACATCTTTAATGATGTCTTCGATAGATGTTTCACGATCTAGCGTAGCGAATAGATCCTTGATAATATTAGAAGCTATTTTTCCAGTTTTCATTCCCTTATATGTGAAATTTGTTTTGGAGGTTACGCCATCAATGACAGCGATGAAGTGATCATTGATAAATAGTGCATCCTCACATAAAGCTGGTTGATCAAATTTTCCTTGAATAAAAGTATGTTGAATTTGCATGACATCACCCTCATATGCTAAAGTTTGTTATCTACAGTATATAGAAAATGATGGGATAGGCAAAGAATAAATAAGGTAGGAAAGGAAGACCACTAGGAAGGTTATTATACTTTAGTTTTAAGTAAAAGATATGACAAATGGCCAAACCGCATGCACACATGAGTAAATACGGAAATGATAGTGGACCATGAAATAAGGCAAGGATTGTGAGTGTCTTAATATCTCCACCTCCTATACCTTGGGGAAGGAGGTAATTACAGGTAATGAGCGTGGTGAACATTAATAAGGCGAAAATGCTATGTGTTAGAATCTCTAAATGCACATTTTGATAATGATAAATAATGACTAAGATGCATAAAATAATCTGGAAACGATCCGGTATGATTTGTAGTGCTAGGTCAGTGCTTGTCATCATGAGCAGAATAATGAAGGCTATAAAAATATAAATACTGTTTATATTAGAATGACCGTGAAAGAGTAGTAATGAAGATATGGCAAAGTAACCTTCACATAAGGGATAAGCGAATGGGATTGGTTGTTTGCAATGTGTGCATTTACCCCCTATGATGATATAACCTAATAAAGGGATCAAAGCGATTGGTGAAATAGCTACTTGGCAATGGTCACATTTAGACCGCCCGAGTGTAAATGATTGTTGATAGACAGTTCTTGATCCGACCACCATAAAAAATGAAGCAAGGCTAGCAAAAAGGACCAATAAAATGGTATAATAGATGAACAATATCATTTTAAACCTCCTTACAATTTATATACGTATTTTTTCTAAAAATACGACAAAAAATAAATTTTTATAGAAATTGTATTGACAGTGTTTAAATCTGATGGTATTATTTAGTAGTTGTCTTTGATAGATAACAAAACAACAATTTATGGAGAATTAGCTCAGCTGGGAGAGCGTCTGCCTTACAAGCAGGATGTCGGGGGTTCGAACCCCTCATTCTCCACCATGACTCGTTAGCTCAGTCGGTAGAGCAACTGACTTTTAATCAGTGGGTCGTAGGTTCGATTCCTACACGGGTCATATTCATTTTTTGAATAAATATATACGCCGGCTTAGCTCAGTTGGTAGAGCATCTGATTTGTAATCAGAGGGTCGAGGGTTCAAGTCCTTTAGCCGGCATATATTAAAGAAACTCCTTCATCGAGAGATAGAGGAGTTTTTTTGGTGTCCACTGCTATTTTTCCTATAAAACAATATTCTTAAGGGAATACTAAAGAAAACTTTACCTTTAAACCTAGCTAACTCACGTATAATTTAGGGTTAGAAGAGAAATGGAGGATATGTAACGGCAGATAATCAATCCCAAGGTCTATCGGATGAAGAAGTACAGTCTAGGATAGCTTGCGGGCAAGTAAATCAGTCAAGTTATTCCACACAAAAGACAAATATTGAAATTATTAAAGCGCAAGTTTTTACTTATATTTAATGCCTTGAACTTTTTATTAGCTTTCTTACTGTTGCTGGTTGGGGCATATAGTAATATGGCATTCATTGCAATTATCATATTGAATATTATTATTGGGATTGTTCAAGAAATTAGAGCCCGTAATTTGGTCAGTAAACTGACGATTTTATCGAATAAGCCGGTAAAAGTTATCCGGAGCGGTCAAGAAACTACAGTGGCTTCTACAGATTTAGTCTTAGGAGATCTGATTATATTAGAGGGGGGTGACCAGGTACCTTCAGACGCACGGGTAGTAGCGGGTTCCGGTGAATTGAACGAATCTCTTTTAACTGGCGAATCAGATGCTATTTTAAAGCAAAAAGATGATGATTTACTATCTGGTTCTTACTTAACAAGTGGTCAATTGCTGGCTGAGATAGTGCATGTTGGGGATGATAATTATGCAGAACAATGAGTAGCTGAAACAAAGTCCCAACCCTATGCACGTTCAGAATTAACCGAAGCGATTAAAAAAATTGCGAAGTTTACCTCTTTTATTATTATGCCACTTGGAATTGTACTATTCCTACAAACCTTTCTTTTAAGAAGTGATGCAGTAGATGTGGCTGTGATTAATTCAGTTGCTGCTTTAATTGGTATGCTACCTAAGGGATTAGTCTTATTGATTTCTTTAGCCTTATCAACGGCTGTATTAAAACTAGGAAAACAGCATGTTCTTGTGCAAAATATGTATGCTGTTGAAGCTTTGGCTCATATGGATTCTTTGTGTTTAGATAAGACTGGTACAATCACCCAAGGGACAATGTCAGTTGAAGGGGTTTACCCACTTGCCAATGTATCTCAACAAGTATTAGAAGAAAAATTGGCTAACTATACCGCTGCGAGTATGGATAGTAACTTAACAATGAGTGCCTTGAAACAATATTTTGAAGATCAGTCAGCTACAGTGGGTGCAACGCAAGTGATGCCATTTTCATCCGAACGAAAGTGGGGAGCAATTACTTTTGAAACAGCAGAAACAATTTTCGTTGGTGCGCCAGAATACTTACTCAATGAAATGATTGATGAGATTAATATAGCACAAAATGAGGGGTTAAGGGTTTTGTTAGTAGGTGAGTCTTTAACTACACTTGGAGATGACCAGCCTGATATTATGGATATGGGTATTCAGCCGATTGGTTATATCACACTAAGTGATCCTATTAG
This sequence comes from Aerococcus viridans, assembly GCF_002871935.1. GTDB lineage: Bacteria > Bacillota > Bacilli > Lactobacillales > Aerococcaceae > Aerococcus > Aerococcus viridans_B. Next base: position 63,335 of record NZ_PNHQ01000008.1, on the reverse strand, counting down.
ACCTAACGCGAAAAGGACGATGGCCTTTTTCCAAAATGAGGGTGTGGCTATCAAAGTGATCTCAGGGGATAATCCGCAAACTGTTGCTAGAGTAGCGAAAAAAGCTGGTCTTGAAGGGCGTACTCAAGCGATTGATATGAGCCAAATTCAAGACGAAAAATTAGTAAGACAAGCAGCACACCAATATAATGTATTTGGCCGAGTATCACCACAACAAAAGAAATTGCTGGTTTCGGAGTTACAGGAGGCGGACCATATTGTTGGGATGACAGGAGATGGGGTAAATGATATTTTAGCCTTATCACAAACGGATTTGTCTATTGCCATGGCAGAAGGAGACGGGGCTACACGTCAAATGGCTGATTTAATTCTTGTCAATTCAGATTTTGGTGATCTACCAGCGGTCATATCTGAAGGTCGTCGAGTGGTGAATAATATTACACGGTCATCGAGTGTTTTCTTTATCAAGACCTTATATTCACTAATCGTAACACTGATCTGTATTGCATTAAATTTCCCATTTCCATTTATTCCCTTACAAATTACAATGATTGATAAATTTATTGAAGGTTACCCTGCTTTCTTCATGTCATTTGAAGCAAGTAATGAACAAGTGAAGGAACGATTCTTACCAAAAGCATTGGCTGCTGCAACACCAAGTGCCTTGACCGTGTCTTTTGCTATACTTGTTTCTTTATTCTTGGTTAAAGTGGGTATACTAGATTTTGAAACAGCTCGTACCTTTGATTATATTTTATTAACAGGCGTGTCATTATTTGCGGTATGGAAATCTTGCTTTCCATTCAATAGATTACGACTGTTTCTAGCGTTAACGAGTACAATTGCTATGTCAGTGATTGCGGTAGCATTACCATATTTTTCTGATATTTTGACTATTCAACCGATGTCAATCAATGAAGTGATTATCAGCTTTATTTTATTGGTGGTTGCTTTTGGTTTTTGGAAAATATGCCATCGCTATGAATCTCATTTTAAAGACTTTTTTATACGACTGTATCTTTAGTAGCTTTTCATTGTGACATTTTAAAGTAAGACATGATATAAAAAGGCCCCCAGTAAAACGGTAGATTACCCGTTTACTGGGGGCTATTGATATTATTTTATTTCTTCAAGCTGTCTACTTTATCTGTTTTCTCCCAAGCAAAATCTTGGTCATCTCGACCAAAATGGCCGTATGCAGCAGTTTTACTGAAGATTGGTTGGCGTAGTGATAACATGTCAATAATACCGTTTGGTGTTAAATCGAAGTTATCGCGTACTAGGGCTACTAAATCAGTTTCTGATAATGCACTAGTATTGAATGTATCAATTGAAATAGATACAGGTTCTGCAACCCCAATTGCGTATGCTAATTGGATTTCAACCTTACGAGCTAGACCAGCAGCTACCAAGTTTTTCGCTATATAACGGGCAGCATATGAAGCAGAGCGGTCAACTTTAGTAGCGTCTTTACCTGAGAAGGCACCACCACCATGGTGAGCAGAGCCACCGTAAGTATCAACGATAATTTTACGACCAGTTAACCCTGAATCGGCTTCTGGACCACCGGATACAAACTTACCAGTTGGGTTGATGAAGTAACGGGTGTTTTCATCCAACCAATTGTCAGGCATCGTAGGTTCAATCACGTGTTTGATCACGTCTTGGCGGATTTGATCTAATTCGATACCTTCAGTGTGTTGTGTAGAGATCACGATGGTATCGATACGTTGCGGTTGATGATTGTCATCGTATTCGATGGTTACTTGTGTCTTACCATCTGGACCTAGATAGTTTAATTCACCACTTTTGCGGACTTCAGCTAGTCGACGAGATAGGCGGTGGCTTAAGGCAATTGGCATTGGCATTAATTCTGGTGTTTCATCCGTCGCGTAACCAAACATAATCCCTTGGTCACCGGCACCAATCAGCTTGTTGTCAGTTTCACCCTTTTCCCTAGTTTCAATAGCGTCATCTACACCTTGTGCGATATCAGGTGATTGTTCATCTAGTGAAACCAGTACGGCAATGGAATCAGCGTCAAAACCGAATTTGCCATCACGATAACCAATTTCACGAATGGTATCGCGCACAATTTTTTGGATATCCACATATGCGCTAGTTGTCACTTCACCGAAAACAAGGACTAATCCTGTGTTTACAGCAGTTTCGCAAGCAACGCGTGCTTGTGGGTCTTGTGCAAGAATCGCGTCAAGAATCGCATCAGAAATTTGGTCAGCTACCTTATCTGGATGGCCTTCTGTGACTGATTCAGAAGTAAATAGTCGTTTATTCATATTGTTTCCCCCAAAATATAAATTTTATGGTTACAAGGAATTTTTGCCTAAGCAAACCCTATCGGGAAAAATTTATTGTAACGTCCTCCATTATACAGGATTAGAAGCAAATAGTAAGGGAAAAAGGCGGCATTTCCAATTTTATGACAAATTTTTATAAACGCGTTTTATCATTAAGATAACCCTACATTCATTGCCTTACCATAGTTTCATGTTATAATATTCGAGATGATTAAATGTAGCAAGTTTAAGGAGGCAGCGATGAGTTACCAAGCATTATACCGCGTTTGGCGGCCACAGACATTTGGAGATATTGTTGGCCAAGAGGCTGTTGCGCGTACGCTGCAAAATGCCATTAGGACTGGCAAAACGAGTCACGCTTATTTGTTTACGGGACCAAGAGGGACTGGTAAGACAAGTGCGGCCAAGATTCTTTCCAAAGCCATTAACTGTCCCAATCAAGTGGATGGGGAACCATGTAATGAATGTGAAATTTGCCGAGCGATTACCGATGGCACACTAGCTGACGTGATTGAAATTGATGCGGCTTCAAATAATGGTGTTGAAGAGATTCGTGACATCCGTGATAAGGTGCGTTATGCACCGACGGAAGCACAAAATAAGGTATATATCATTGATGAGGTCCACATGCTTTCAACAGGCGCTTTCAATGCTTTGTTAAAAACCTTAGAGGAACCACCAGCTAATGTCATTTTTATTTTAGCAACTACTGAGCCACATAAGATACCTGCAACGATTATTTCAAGAACCCAACGTTTTGATTTTAAACGTATTTCACGTCAGATGATTGAAGACCGGATGGCATTTATTTTAGACCAGGATGGGATTGAATATGAGAACGGTGCCCTTACTATAATTGCCCGGGCAGCAAACGGTGGGATGCGAGATGCCTTATCCTTGTTAGACCAAGTAATTTCTTTTTCTGACGGCACCTTATCACTTGAAACCAGTCGATTGGTTACTGGTGCTTTGTCAGAAGAACAGTTGGTTCAATACACAGATGCATTAGCTAAGGGACAAGTAACGGTCGCATTGGATCATTTACATGCTTTATTGGCTGGTGGTCAAGATGCAGCTCGCTTTGTAGAAGAACAGCTGGTATTCGTTCGTGATTTAATGATTGCGAAAGAAACTAAGGCAGATACATCAGAGCTTGAAGATTTGACGCAACGTTATGATGAAGCTTTCTATAGACTGGCTAAAACGATTGATGTTAGTGTCTTGTATAAGATGATGAAAGTCTTTCGAGAAACGCAAGCAGAGATTCGTTTTTCATTGCAGCCAACGATTTATTTAGAGGTGGCAACAGTACAAGTAGCCAGTCAGATTGGTGGGCAAACGAATGCAAGCCAAGGGCATATGCACCAAGCTCCTGTAGGTCAAGAAGGAGGCCATGTCTTACCAACGCAAGTGAGTCAAGCCATAGCTGAATTGCAAGAGCAAGTGGCGAATTTAACTGCACAGGTAGAAAATGGCGGTACGCAACCAACAAAACCTGCGCCAAATAAACCAGCTAAACGCTCAAGCAATGCTACGGCCTTTACACCAAACCTTAAGAAGGTCTTTCAAGTGTTGAATCAAGCAACTAAGAAAGATTTAAATGATATTGCGAGTTTATGGGAAGGGCTAATTGAGAGCTTACCAAGTATGCAAGCAGCTTTATTAAAGGCAACCTTCCCAGCAGCAGCGTCACCGAATGCTTTTGTCGTCCGCTTTGATTATGAAATTCTATGTAAAAAAGTGGATGAGGATATAGAGACGCGTCAAGAAATTGAACGGATTTTATCCAATCAATTAGGGCATCCAACTAAGATGTACTATTTAACGAGCGACCAATGGCAATCTGCAAGACAAAGTTATGTACAAGCTATGAAAAATGGCAATTTAGATGATCTAGTGGGTAGTGATGCGATCGCTACAAAAGGGTCAGCAACGGATGCGGAAGCCTTTACCCAAGAGGATGAAGCGTTGGATGATGGTCTAGATGAGAATGGTTTAAATGAAGAAGAGACTCGTTCACGTCAAGAACAGATAGACCATGCAACTTCACTATTTGGTAAAGATAATGTTACAATAATCGATGATTAAGTCATATCAAATATGATGAAAAGTAAACAATTATAGTAAGCAATAAGGAAAAGATAAAGGAGATAATAAAATGGCAGGCGGAATGGCAAATATGCAACAAATGATGCGTAAAATGCAAAAGATGCAACAAGAGATGGAATCAGAACAAAAGAATATTGAATCAAAGGAATTTCAAGGTACTGAACCATCAGGTATGGTAAATGTTACTGTAACAGGTGACCGTCGTGTAAAAGCGATCAATATCAAACCGGATGCAGTAGATCCTGAAGACGTTGATATGTTACAAGATTTATTGATTGCAGCAGTCAATAACGGACTTGAAAAAGTAGATACTGAAACTGCAAATGTTATGGGTAAATACACAAAAGGTATCCCAGGACTATAATCAACGTAAAGTTTATGGTTGCGCATGAACAACGGTTTTTACCATGGGTAGTAGGACTATCCATGGTATTTTTGAGAAAATATCGTATGACCCATAAGGATAGTGAGTCTATATGCACCACTATCTAGTATTGGTGTCCTATATTGTTAGCGTATGACCTTTTTCAATAAAAGGTGTAAAATGTAAGGGAAGTTAGATGCAGGGGTGTAGAGAATGCAATATCCAGAACCAATTGCCAAGTTAATCGATTCTTTTAGTAAATTGCCAGGGATTGGCCAAAAGACAGCATCAAGATTGGCATTTTTTGTCTTGGACATGCCTGAGGCGGATGTACTGCAATTTGCTTCGTCTTTAGTAGATGCTAAACGTGAGCTACGATACTGTTCAATTTGCGGTAATATTACCCAATCTGACCCATGCGAGATTTGTACAGACGAACATCGTGACCGTTCACGCATTTTAGTAGTAGAGCAAGTACGTGATGTGGTATCTATGGAAAGGATGCGGGAATACCATGGTTTGTATCATGTTTTACATGGTGTTCTATCACCTATGGAAGGAACTGGCCCAGAGGATTTGAACATCCAATCTCTACTGACTCGCTTGCAAGATGACCAGGTTAAGGAAGTGATTGTTGCCACTAATGCAACCGCCGAAGGGGAAGCAACCGCTACCTATCTTTCTAGATTAATTAAACCTGCTGGTATTCAGGTCTCACGGATTGCTTACGGTTTATCCGTGGGGAGTGATATTGAATATGCGGACGAGATGACCTTATTACGTGCCCTTGAAGGCCGGCGTGACATCGATTAATGAACGAACAACAGATTTGAAGGAGACCTCATGGATACACAAACATTTGCTGGTAAATTTATCACAGTTGAAGGGCCAGATGGCGCTGGTAAAACAACCTTAATTCAAGGACTAACAAAAAAACTTGAGGCAAAGTTGGCTGTGCCGTTAAAGCTGACACGCGAGCCAGGTGGCGACCCGATTGCTGAACAAATTAGAGGTGTCATTTTGCATCCGGAAAATGTAGCTTTAGATGCCCGGGCTGAGGCACTATTATATGCAGCGAGTCGTCGTCAACATTTGATGCATACGGTAATTCCGGCGCTAGAAGCTGGACAAATGGTTTTATGTGACCGTTTTGTAGATTCTTCGATTGCCTATCAAGGTTATGGTCGTGAAATTGGTGAAGAGGGTATTATAGCCATTAATCAATTCGCAACTGATGGTCGCCAACCAGATCTTACTTTATATTTAGATATTACTGCTGAAGAAGGAATTCGACGCATTCAAGCTAACCGTAGTCAATCGGAACAAAACCGTTTGGATGTAGAAGCCATTGATTTCCACCAACGTGTGCATAAAGGGTATACTGTCTTGAAAGATCGTTTCCCAGACCGTATTCAGGTAATTGACGCTCGCCAAGATCCAGAAAGTATGCAAATACAAGCGCTGGCAATTTTAGAAAAGCATTTTCCACAATTATTTCTTTAGATACTGATAAAACAATTGGAAGGAGTCCATCTATGGCACATGAACATTTTGATATCGCTAGAAAACAAGCTGATTTAACCGCTATGATGGACAGGGTACTCGTCAATAATCGCCTTGGTCATGCCTATATTTTTGAAGGGATGGTCGGCGCTGGTCAAGAAGATATGGCACTTTATTTAGCAGCTTATTTAAATTGTTTAAATCCTGATAACCAAGGGATCCCTTGTGGCACTTGTAACCATTGTCGCAGGATTCTGTCTGCTGATTATCCAGATGTTTTCCATATTGAGCCAGACGGCAATACCATAAAAATTGATCAGACCAGAGATTTGAAAGAGCGGTTGTCTATGTCTTCACTTGAAGGAGACAACCAAATATTTATCATTCATGAAGCAGAGAAAATGACTGTAAATGCAGCTAATTCACTATTAAAATTCATTGAAGAACCGCATGAAAATGTCTTTATCTTCCTTTTAACCAATAATAGAGATGCTATCTTATCAACCATTGTTTCTCGTTGCCAGATGATTCATTTTCCCCAACTGAATCAGGTAAGTTTAAAAGCTTTATTTGAAGAAGCTGGGATTAAACCAAGTATGGCGACCACTTTGACTGCCTTGACCAATGATATCGACGAGGCAGTTGCCTTGGCTTGGGATGAAGATTTCCAACAACGTTTGACCTGGTCTATGCAATGGGTTGATTTAATCGTGAAAAAAGACCCTCGAGGTCTAACCATGGTAGCATCAGACTGGATGAAGGGTCCCAAGGGTAGAGCAGATATCATTCAAGCCCTTAATCTTGTAGCTTTTCATTTTCATGATTTACTCTATCTATTGCTACATGCGGATCAAGGACAAAGCAATCAAGACCAGATGGTGTTTCCTAATAATTTTGAGGCCTATCAAGGAATACTGGCTAAGATTACGGTCGAAGAAGCAACAAAAGCCCTACATTTAGTAGGGCAAGCACAACGGATGATTCAATCAAATGTGAGTGTACAATCCGCTATGGAATATATGGTGCTAGCCTATTGGAAACAATAGGCTTAAATCTTTATAAGACACCGATAATACCAAAAATAGAGATAGTTGTTAGTAAAGATAAGATCTTTTGTTTCATGATTTCGTCTCCTTTTTGTTAAAATATAGCAGAATTATACGAGAAATTTTATTTATTGTCATATATTACAAAGGAGCAACAGCGTGAACATTGGTTCAATATATAGAGATTTAAGAACGGAGCGGGGTTTAACCTTAAAGGATGCGACCACGGGAGAGATTTCTTATTCCCAACTCTCAAAGTTTGAGCGTGGTGAATCTAGTATTACAATTCATCATTTGGTGAACTTAGTTCATAACTTAGGCATATCCTTTTCAGAATTTATTGCTGCTATTGAAAAATTCGATAGCCCATATAAATTATATATTGAAGAAATTGATAGTGCCTATAAACAAGGTGATATTGATGCTTTGAAAATGATTATTCAAACCCATGAAAAGTTGTACCTTGAAACCAACCAGGTGTTATTTAGGTATAATGCTATTATGACGAAACTTTTACTCAACGATTTAACTGAGGTTGAGATTGCTGAAGCAGATAAAGAGGCTATTAGTGACTACATTTTGAATTGTTCAATCTGGACAACTTATGAAGTGATTTTATTAGGGAATTCCCTTAGAGGACTCACAATGTCTTTGCAGGACTTATTAGTCTATGAAATGGTCAAAAAACTGCCTACGCTACAAGAGACTGATGTTATCAAAAATCACTTGCTCAGCATTCTAATTAATGTGTGTTTTGACCGTTTACGGTCGGGGCGGACTGAAGAAGTGAAAGATATCGTAGCTAAAGTCCAACCTGAACTTAGCACAAATGCTTATTATTTCAAAAATAGACTCTTATTTTTAGATGGGCTTATTCAAATGATTGAAGGTCAGTCGGATGAAGGGTTAAGCAAGTGTCATAAGGCCATTCAAGTCTTTGAATTATTTGATCCACCATTCGCTAAAATGCATCGAGATGAATTAGCTTGTTATCAAACGATCTTTACTATTTCAGTATCACAAGATAGTCAGAATGGTGAAAGATCAAATTCGCATATAGTATCATCAAAAGAGCCGAGACGATAAAGTCACGGCCTTTTGATTGAATAAGTATGCTAACTTCTATAGGACTAATCGTTTTTTCAAGACTAAAGCAAGGTAAATGGCTACTATATTTTTAATGATATCAGTCGGTAGGAAGATAATCATACCTGACATAAGTGTTTGCATCCAAGTGATTGGTGAATCTAGTAAGAAGTTTAGTGCCAAGTACATATATGTTAAACCGCATAAAAATATGATGACATTCATCACAATTGCACGAATAGTTAATGCTTTCCAACCTTTTTCAAGTGCTGGATTTTGACTAGCAAAAAACATAGCCGCAATAAAACCGATGATAAAACCAAAAGAAGGGCTGTAAATAAAGGCACCTTTAAACATAAATAAAAGAATAGCGTTTAAAAGCATAGCCACTGCTGCATATTTTCTCGGTAGTAATAAACCTGTTAAAATAACGGCTAAGGTTTGTAGCGTGAAAGGAATTGCACCGAACGGTACAACAACATAGGAAGCGATGAATGTAATAACACTCATAAGTGCTGAAAGTATCCAATAGTAAGTAGATGATTTTGTCATATTGTTCTCCTTTTAATTGAGTCAACTATATTTTATTTATGGTTGACCATTTATTTTTTATATGGATGTGTGCTAAATGATCACACATCCAAAAGTTGTTGCTATAGTTAAGTTTAAGTGCGTTATTGGTCAGCGAATTGCTGACTAGAGAAAGATACTTCACCAGATACAAGGGTTCGCACTTTACCTTCTGGTGTTTCGATTGAAAGATGACCAAGATCTGTTACATCAAGGATTTTACCACGGTAGTTTTTGTGATTTTCTGTATAGTTCACCCACTGGTTTTTACCTAATAAGTGACTACGGTAATAGTCAAGGAAAGCCAGGCTAGATAAGTCATCATAGTAAGATTTAAACTTAATGACAAAGTTTGTAATTAAATCGTTCGTATTAAATGTTCCTGGTAATTGTGGTCCAAATAAGGTACCTGCAACAGTTTGATTTTCTGCATTTTCTTTGGCAAAGTCACCCGCAAGGTTAGACCCAATCCCTAGTACCAGATGAGAAATGGTCTGGCTTTCCATATCAAAAGTTGCTTCGGTTAGGATACCGACAACCTTTTTCCCTTGATAAAATAGGTCATTCACCCACTTAATCATAACATCATCAGATAAATAGCTTGATAATGTTTCTGCATAGGCTGAAGCAGAAGCAATCGTCATTGAAGCGACCAGTTCATTATTGGCACCACTTGGTGGCGTCATCACTAATGAGAAGTAAAGTCCTTGGCTAAGCGATGAATAAAAAGATCGACCGCGACGGCCACGTCCAGCTGTTTGCTCGCTCGAAATAAATAGAGCGGGTTGGTTAGGATGATCTGCTGCATGTTTACGGCCAAGGTCATTGGTTGACGTGGTAGATTCTTGGTAGTATACCTTTAATTCAGGCCAAACTTTTTGTAAGCCATGGCGAATTTGGTTAGGATCAATGGCATGATTTAGGTTTTCTAAGGCATAGCCATCTTTAGGGTGACGGATAATTCCATATCCTTCAGTTTCTAGTTGCTTTACAGCTTTCCAAATAGCGTTGCGGCTGACTTGGAAGTGGTCGGCTAATTCTGGTCCAGTATGAAAATGTCCAGGATGATCTAATAGGTAAGCCAGTAACTTTGCTTTAACTGTCATGACATATGTCCTTTCTTTTGATATAAGCATTAGATTAGCAAGTTAAACTTTCATTGTCAACTGTTATTTTTATAAGGGTGACGATATGTGCTTAAATATACACGAACCCCCCTTTATTGATATGCATTCGCTCTAGTAGATTGAAAGTTTAATACCTTTAAGGGGGACATAATACTTCTTCTATTCGTCTTCAAATGCTTCAAACTCATCAAAGTCATCAAAGTCATCAAAATTAGCATTATCAAGCATATAAGCAACTGGGTCAGCTTGATAAGTTTGGATGTCTTCAATGATAGGGGCTTCGATTTTTCGATTGAGCCCAATTTGCATACCCTGGTCTTGGTAGCCTTGTTTTACATACATATCATAAGGGGTATCGTCAGCATCAGCAGCAAGAATAACCATTTTACCTTCAGCTAGGGCTTTATTACATACCCATTGTTGGATGAGTGAACCGATTCCTTGACGCTGGTAATCATCTAAGACTTGAAAATTATCAATTTCATAGGCATGTGCTAAGCGGATAATATCTGTAATAGCGACTAATTTGTCATCGATGTAAACAGCTAGCGCAGTGGTATTATTTTCCGCTAAAAACCATGGGTAATAATTTAACTTTTGTGCTGCAAATTGGCCTGAGTCATCAATCGCTTTATCAAAAACTTGGTTGAAATTAAAGTAGTCTTGTTCAATAGAAGCATCTACTTCTTTTAAGACGAGACGGTCGCCGTAGGTATCTTTGGCTTTGGTTGTCCCTTTGAAGTCAGCTGGATCTAGCACCATCAACTTGGTTAGTGAAATTTCGTAGCCCACTTCACCGATTGAAGCGAATAGGTCTGGGGCTAGTGGTTGATTCATAGGTAGTACAAAGCTGTAGTAAGCAAGGTTTAAGTCATATGCATAATCTAGGAAATTGTCTTCTAGAATATCTAATTCTTCAGCTGTAGGGACAAAATCGAGGACGATTTTATTGTTACTATACATGCTAGGGACCTTGCGATTACCAATGAAATAGTACAATTCGGTTTCATCGTAGGTATCAGCGAGGGTAAACATATTATCAAAGGTAAAATCTTGCATGAGTGAAACTCCGTTCGTTGGAAATTTTTTGTCGATTCATTGTCTTTATTTTAGCATAGCTGAGTTTAATCGTTTAGGTAAATAAATTATACTGCTCAGGTTTAACTTGCTAGTACTTCAGCGAAATATTCTTTTTTAAGATGGCCTTAGGGTAATTAATCATCAAAAACCGAACAGGTGTGCTATAATTGACGCTAGTTGAAAATAAAGTTTTCATTTAGGTTAGCCACATCATATGGTATCATGGAGAGTGGAAAAGCGTAGATATTGCGTTTTAATGGAAATGATTGGATGCTTAAATAAGCTTTGGCTAAATAGGTATAGGATGACTAGTAGAAAGTAGGTGCGGGAACGTGGATGAACATCATGTAGCAGAAGAAATTACTGCATTGAAAAGTGAATTGCAGGGGATGATTGAAAAAATTGATGCTATCAATGAAGAATGGGACAAATTATTGATTTCCTCCCACAACTTGAAAATGGAAAATTTTTATTTACGTGAACGGGTACAAGAGTTAACGGAATTAAACGATAGTTTATCGCAAAATACTGCGAAAACAGATGAACCTGCTGGCGAGGATACACCACAGGTGATGTCAAAAGCCCGTCAAAATCTTATGAATATCTACGAAGATGGCTTCCATATTTGTAATATTTCCTACGGTCAACGCCGAGGAAATGACGAACAGTGCATGTTCTGTTTAGATATTCTGTATGGTGAGCGTGCTGGTGAGGAGAATCAAGGCTAATGGAGACATCCTTATTACGAGCAGGCGAACGGTTAGATGCCTTAATTCCACAAAATCTTGAAATTATTCAAAGTGACCTGACCTTCTCCTTTTCAGTAGACGCCATTTTATTGGCGCATTTCGCCCAAGTGTCTTCGAGTCGTGTGAAGCAGGTCATTGACTTTTGTTCGGGTAATGGGGTCATTCCTTTATTGTTATCAGCCAAAACCAACGATAAAACGCAGATTCATGGCATCGAAATCCAACCCCAAGTAGCGGATATGGCGAAACGGTCTATGGTCCACAATGACCTATCTGATAAAATTAGGATTCACCAGATGGATTTAAAAACTGTCCGCGACGTTTTTAAAAAGGATTCTGTGGATGTAGTGACTTGTAATCCACCATATTTTAAAAAATATGAAGACTCTAAGGTCAATTTACTAGATGCGAAAACCTTAGCGCGTCATGAAGTGGCCATGACAGCAGAAGATATTTTCAAGCAAGCACAATTCGTCTTACGCAATCGAGGCAAGCTATATATCGTCCATCGTCCGGAGCGGTTGAGTGAATTGATCGTACTTGGTAGCCAGTATCATTTAACATTGAAGCGGCTGCAGTTTATCTATCCTAAACCAGGTAAAGAAGCCAAAACAATTTTATTAGAATTCATGAAAGATGGTCATGATAAAGGACTTCGGGTCTTGCCACCTTTCTATACCCAAACCGTTTCTGATGAATATACACCGGAGATGAGACAGTTAATTTATGGCGAATAAGTCAGAAAAATGGCACTATTTCTACGTGCTAGCTTGCAGTGATAATACGCTTTACACAGGCTATACGACGGATCCAGATCGTCGAGAAAAGGTGCACAATCAAGGAAAGGGTGCCAAGTATACTCAAGCGAAGGGACGCAGGCCAGTACATATGGTCTATAGCAAGCCGTTTACATCAAAGTCGCGGGCGATGTCAGCAGAGTATTGGTTTAAACAGCTAACCCGCAGTCAAAAGAAAGCCTTCCTTAAAGAAAAGGGCGTCAACCAAGTTTGGCCACCAAACATGTGGACGGACCGGGTGGCTGATAGCTTAGAGGGCAGTTTACCCTTTTTACCAGAAGAAGTAGTGACGGATAAGAATGAGGAGTGAGGGCATGGTTCAGGTACAACATTCATTTACAAAACAGGAGAATGAAGGGTTTGGGACCTTGTATTTGGTGCCGACGCCGATTGGTAATTTGGAGGATATGACTTTTCGTGCAGTCAATACCTTGAAATCGGTGGATATGATTTTGGCGGAGGATACGCGAAATACGCAAAAGTTGCTCAACCATTTTGAGGTGACGACGGGGCAGATGTCCTACCACCAACACAATAGTCAGACGCGGATTCCACAAATTTTAGATTTGCTCAAAAAAGGGCAGCATTTAGCTCAGGTATCGGATGCTGGTATGCCTGCTATTTCAGATCCAGGTTTTGAATTAGCGCAAGCTGCAATCGCTGAAGGCATTCGTGTGGTGCCACTACCTGGAGCTAATGCAGCCTTGACTGGACTTATTGCGTCCGGGCTAGATACCGACCAGTTCGCATTTATTGGTTTTTTACCTCGTAAGAAATCTGAGAAAAAGGCCTTCTTAGATGACTTGGTGAATTTTCCGTATACGATGATGTTTTATGAATCACCCTACCGGTTAGTGCAAACCCTTGAGGATTTAAGAGACGCCTTTGGTCCTGACCGGCGCGCGGTTGTGGTACGGGAATTGACCAAGAAGTTTGAAGAATTTAATCGTGGCACCCTTGATGAGCTGGCGATACATTTCGCTCAAAATGGACCAATTAAAGGGGAAATTTGCTTCTACATCGCCGGTAACGATGCGCCAATAACTGAAGCGACCATGTTACAGAATGCTTCAGAAGAGATGTCCTTAAAAGAACAAGTAGACTGGTGGATGGGTCAAAAAGACTTGTCGACAAAGGATGCGATTAAACAAGTTGCTAAACAAACGGGTATCAATAAGCGGGAAGTATATGCAGCTTACCACGAAATATAGGAGGCTTTATGATTCCATATCTCATAGCGCTAACATGTTTTCTTGTTGGCATAGTTATTCTCGTTATTGCACCGCGTAATTTGGTGGATAACTTTCTATTTTTAGCGGGTTTTATTATGCTATTTTTAGCGATTTTAAACGACCCGACTTTTAATAACCATCCGCTGTTTCAACATGCCTTTTATTGGTTAGACCGCTATGTGCGGTTACTCGCACCCCTATTTACCATGATTTTTGGGATTGGAATGGTTTCCTATGCCTTAAAAGTTTACCGAGTTGAAAAGTCTAAGTTGCAGTTGACAATTGGTTTACTATTAGCTGTCTTATTGGTTGGTGGCACAGTCTTTCAATATATGGCAAGCTTCTTTTATGCCCCTTTTTCTCATCAAGAAGTGATGACAGTTTTTCAATTTGCAATGGCCTATTTCGTACTAGCTTTTGTCAATTATTTGGTGGTCACCTTGCGTCTGACCTTACTTGAGGATGAGGGCCAACAGGATTTTGTGATTATTCTAGGCGAACAACTATCTAGGGAAGGAAAGCCTTCTAGTGTTTTAGAAAGTCGTTTGGATATGGCGATAGATTATATTGAAAGGCAACGGTTCCAATATCAGACCGTCCCCCGCATTATTGTGAGTGGAACGTCAACTGGGGCGGAGTCTCATGTGAGTGAAGCACGGATTATGGCTGATTACTTGGTGGACCATGGAGTGCCACCTGAAACGATCATACTTGAAGACCAAGCACGTAATACGCATGAGAATTTCATCTATGCTAAAGGTATTATACAAGCCAATACGAAACAGTTGAAAACGACCAAGGCGGTTTTTGTTACCTCTTCATATCATTTATACCGTAGTCAACTTTATGCCAATATGGAAGGCTTATATCAAATGTCTGGTGTAGGTGCTCAGGCTATGATGATGGAGCGATTATTAAATTGGGTGCGTGAATTTGTAGCTATTATTTTCATGCACCGAAAATTACATCTAGCGGTATCTTGCTTGATGATCGCTTTAGGTATCATTAATTTCGTACATTTTTAATACAATATTATAATATTTAGCCTAAAATTGTACTTTTTTTGTATGATTTTAGGCTATTTTTTTACAAGAAAAGACCATTATGGTTTAATAACAGAGTGTGTATTAAGTATATGTTATATTAGGGAGGAAATGAAATGATTAAAGAATTCCGCGATTTTATCGCTAAAGGTAACGTTTTAGACATGGCTATCGGGGTTGTAATGGCGACTGCCTTTACTGCTATCGTGAACTCATTAGTAAGTGATATTATTATGCCATTTGTTGGATTGTTTTTGGGGTCAACAGACTTTACTTCTATCACAGTTCAATTAGGTTCAGCTGTATTAACAATAGGTAACTTCATCCAAGCAGTGATCACTTTCTTAATCATCGCATTGGTATTGTTCTTTGTGATGAAAGCAGTAGCAACATTGAAGAGCCAGTTCGATAATGAAGAAGACAGCGTTGAAGAAGACGACGAAGTAGCACTTGTGGATAGCCAAGAATTACTATTAACAGAAATCCGTGACTTACTAAAAGAACAAAACAAAAAATAAAGGATGTGACAAATGTCGCTAAGACTCGTAACAGTGGAAGGATTAGACGGAGTGATTAAAAATCACGCAGCCTAATCCTGAAGTGGCACGAGTCTGACATTTGGAGCTCGACTATAAAGGATGAGAGTGAGACCGTTAAGCTCAACAACACTGGAAGAATAGTGCCGTAGCACACAAAGTGTGAAACAAACTATTCTGAAGTGGACTTGAGCTGGTCGAACGAACTCGACTATAAAGGATGAGTGTGAGCGTCAACGCTCTGGTTACTATCCTAATGACAACTTTGAAAGCGTAGACGTTTGTCTGCGTCTTTTTTAGTGGCTAGGATTCCTTTTTAACAAGTTATACACAATATTAGAAATGAAGAAATCCCCTCTGATTTTTGTCAGAGGGGATTTTATTTATTTTATGTGGATATATTTTTCTACTGCATAGTCAGTGGGATCTAGCTGAGGTGTTTCCTGATTGATCATCCGGACAATTTCTCTAGCAATCAAAGGGCCGGTGGTTAAACCGGATGAACCCAAGCCGGATGCCAGATAAACATTTGGCCGGTCAGGCAATGAACCATAGAAGGGTGCATAGTCAGAGCTATAGGCACGGCTACCTACTTTATAGTCTGTAACTGGATAAGTTGCCAGTTCTGGGATCAGTTGATAAATTGTGGAAAAGATATCCTCTAATTGACTGGGATCTGTGGATAAGTCAAAATCTTTATCATCTTCATGGCTGGCGCCTACAAATATTTTGCCATCTAAATGGGGGATAAAGTCGCCTTCACCTTCAGGCATAATTAATGGCAATTGTTGGGTATCCCAGTCAGTTTCAATCACCGCCAATTGTCCCTTTTGTGGGCGGATATCGACTTGATATCCTAAGGGTTCAAGCACCTGACCTAACCAAGCACCAGTTGCTAAAACCACGGTATCATAGACTTCTTGGTCATTTTTCACCATAACTTTACCATCGTATAAGAAAGTTAAATCAGCCCGACAATTCACGACTTTTAGATTTTCCCCATTCGCTGCGGCAATTAAATCCTGACATAAATCATGACCATCTACTACCGCACCGCCATCCGTTTCAATGAGGTCATGTTGATAATGGAAATAAGGAAATTTATCCTGTTGATAACTTGGGGATAACTTGTTAATTTCTTGGATTAACGGTGCGCCTTCTTGGCGTTTTTCGGCAATGGTCATTAAATCATCAATTAATTTCGCCTTCTTCTTTAACAGCCAAGTTGTTTTTTGTTGATAAGCCTGACTGTTGATACCTGCGTCCGCTAAATCCTTTAATAGATCCAGATAAAAGTGCGCACCGCCATTAGCGAGACGATACCAGGGTTTGTTACGACGCTTAGAGAACCACGGACAGATAATTCCGGCAGCAGCCTTGGTTGCTTGTCCCGTTCCATCATCATATAAAGTGACCTCATGGTCTTTTGTTAAATAAAAGGCAGCGGTAGATCCAACGATCCCGCCACCTATTACTGCTATCTTCACTTAGCGAACTCCTTTACTATTTGTCGTCATTATTTGCGGCGTTGATTATTTTTTTGATTTTCCTTATGTTTTTTATCGTCTTTATCAGAGACTACATCGCGTTCTTGACGCTCTTGCATCTCCCGGTATGTCTTTCGGTTGATGATTGGTCGTTTTAACATGATGGTGTTCCACAAATTATTCAAGCGCATAGGTTCATCAGAAACCCCTGTTTTTTCTTCACTCTCGGGTGTTTGGTCTAATTCCCGAACAGGCGTTAAATCCTTATCATCATTTCCAGGTTGACCGGTTAGATAAGTGCCCAGTGTTGGGGAGTAAGTATCATCTTCACTTAAGGTTGTCTGTGCAGCGCGGTTTGAAATCCATGAATCTACCTTATCACCAACATTAAAATGGGCTACCAAGAAGTAGTGGGCAACCGCAATAACAGCCACTAACCAAACCAACCAAACAGGGAAGTTTACTTGTGCTACTTGGTAAGTGTGGATGATATAAGGTAAGGTGAAGACTAGTATACTAGCAAATATACCCGCCAATAAATATAGTATATTAAAATCTTGGTACCATTTACGGCCAAAAGACGTATGACGTTTGAAAGTTACCCAGAAGAAAAGTGCTGTAAAAATAACGAAAACTTGTAAGGGCAAACCCAGAATAGACACCGCTACAGGCATCTGAATAGCTGAGGAAAAGTCTCCCCACCAAACAAAGCCAGCGATAAACATATAAGTCGCATAAATGGTTAAGGTTAATATAATAAAAGATAAAACTGCTGGAACATACTTAGACAAGCTAAAATCATAACGCTCAACGTTTAAACGACGTAGGGTTAACTTACAATAATCTTCCCCTGACATGCCTAACACTTCTTCGGCTGAAATTTGTCTTAATTCCGCTACCTGTAATCGGTCTACTAATTTTGATAATTCTTGATAAATTGCGAGTTGCGCCGGAGCACTCGTTAAAAAATACCCTTCACAATCCTGGAAGAAGGATCGCATATCCGACGATAGCGCATTGGCTTTTTTATGTGTTTCCGCCCGCAGAGTTTGCATTTGGTCCACATCCGCATCCGTATTATATCTTCGTTGTGCCATCGTATACACTCCTCATTATTACACTTGATATATTGATTTAGAAAAAGGGCTGAAGCATTTTTGTCAGCACATCCCTTATAATGCACTTCCTTTTCATTATATACTACCAAAAGTCAGACCCATAGCGGTAGCTTTTAAATCTTTTGTAATTTTTAAAGCTTAAGAATTGCCCTTTTACCAATAGGTTGAGAAAAAGCATCATGGTTTAACGGAATGAGTGCTACAATATAGGAAATATATGGTTGGGAAAATTGTAGATTAATGAAAGGATTTTAGTGATATGATGATCAATGAGCGATTAAAGCAGATTACACCATCAGAAATTCGGGCTTTTGATGTACAGGTTTCATCGATTCCTGACTTGTTGTCTTTTACCATTGGAGAGCCGAATTTTGATGTGCCAGAATTTGTCAAAGATGCAATGAAAGAAGCTTTGGATAAGAACTACACCCATTACGCAGCTTCGGATGGTTTACTGGAGTTGCGACAAGCGATTGCCCACTTTTACAAACGTCGTCATCAACTAGACTTAAACTGGCAACAAATTATGATTACGGTAGGGGCAAGTCAAGGGTTTATGATTACAATGATGACCTTGCTAAATCCGGGGGACAAAGTGTTGATTCCATCACCATATTTCCCTTTATATGGCTATTCTTCTATTCTTTCTGGAGGGGAAACCATTAAGGTCGACACTTCTTTAGATGATTTCATCTTGACACCTGAAGTTTTAGAAAGTCAATTACAAGCACATCCTGAAGTTAAACTATTGATGTTAAACTATCCCAATAATCCTACTGGTACTTGCTACTCTAAAGACCAAGTAAAGGCTTTAGCGGATGTTTTACGTAGATATCCGGATGTCTATATTTTATCTGATGAAATATATGGCGATTTAGTTTATGAAGATGATCACTATTCAATGGTACAGGAGTTACCAGATCGGACGATTTTACTTGCAGGAGCATCAAAATCTTATGCGATGACTGGTTTTAGGCTTGGTTTCTTACACATTCCTTCGCACCTATACGAAGAGATGTTTAAAATTTTCCAAACCATGGTAACGTGTGTATCAACGCCGGACCAATGGGCTGGTGTCGCAGCTTATAATGATGGAGATCAAGCTATTGATGAGATGAAGGCAGCATATGATCGACGCCGCAAGATGATTGTAGAACGAATGTCTGCTATGGGTATAGATATACCGCATCCAGCAGGGGCCTTTTACGTCTTCCCTCGTATACCAGCTAAATACGGTGATGATGACCAAACCTTTGTTTTAGATTTAGCAAGAAAAGCCAAAGTTGGTGTCATTCCTGGCTCTGCTTTTGGACCAGGAGGTCAAGGTTACTTCCGTTTCTCATATGCAGCATCCGACGAGGATATCGCAGTCGCTATGGACAGGATGGCAGCCTTTATGCAAGACATATAGTGGATGATGCATAAGAGGTGAGACAAAAGTCGTTTAGAATTGACGTACTAGACTAAAAGCCGAACAATAATGAAATGTTATTGGAGACATTTGGGCAGTCTCGGACAATGCTGACTTTTGGAACCAAATTATAAACGTTCTTATATAGCAAAGAGAGGCTGAGACATTTTTGTCCCAGCCTCTCTTAGTGCCTTTAAACTGGCTTTAATACCTACAAGACAGTATTCACCAGTAAGATCAGAAGCAAGAAAACCTGTAATGAAAGTAGCTTAAATAATTCAACTATTTAAAAGCGTAGAGGATGTGGCCGAAATACGACATTCTCTACGCTTTATTTCATTTGCTTAGAATTTGTTTGACTCTTTCTGGATCCCAATGAGGGGGTTGATTTGGCTGACCAGTATCTAAAGCTTTTAACTTAGCCATATCATCTTTTGATAATTCAAAGTCGAAGATATTAAAGTTTTCATCCATTCGTTTTTTATGGGTAGTTTTTGGAATCACTACATAACCTGATTGTAGTAAGAATCGCAGTCCAATTTGACTATTAGATTTACCGTATTTGTCACCAATAGCTTTAATTTCTGCATGGTTAAAGAAATCATGATTCCCTTGTGCAAGTGGACCCCAAGCTTCAAGCACAGTTCCGTAAGGTGCCATCACTCTTTGTAATTCTTCTTGTTGGTAGAAAATATGTGTTTCCACTTGGTTGACCATTGGCTTGATATCTACAAAGTGTACGAAATCTTGGTAGCGTCCAGGGTAAAAGTTGGATATTCCAATGGCCCGGATAATCCCTTGACGGTAATGTTTTCCTAAGGCCCGCCAAGCACCAAAGTAATCACCAAATGGCTGATGTAATAAGACTAAATCTAAATAATCAGTCCCTAAGCGGTTAAGAGAGCCTAAAACAGCATCATACGTTTTCTCTTCTCCGTAATCACTTGGCCAAATTTTTGTAGTTAAGAAGATTTCTTCACGTGGTACATCTGACTTTGCTAATCCTGAACCGACAGCCTCTTCATTTTGGTAGAATTGGGCTGTGTCAATAGACCGGTATCCTGATGCCAAAGCATCTACAACGGACCGTTCACATTCTGAATAGTCTTTGATCAAAAAGACACCAAAACCTAGTTGGGGCAT
This sequence comes from Aerococcus viridans, assembly GCF_002871935.1. Lineage (GTDB taxonomy): Bacteria > Bacillota > Bacilli > Lactobacillales > Aerococcaceae > Aerococcus > Aerococcus viridans_B. The sequence continues at coordinate 42,616 of NZ_PNHQ01000008.1, read as the reverse complement.
ATCTACACCATTGTATAAGCGAATATTTTCCATATTGCCACCTCCATTATCAATATTATAAATGAAAAAGCTTACAAAGTTAACATGTAAGCCTCCTGCTATCTCTTTATAGCAATGTGTCTCGTAAATTCTCATCCAATGGGGTAATTGTACCTGTTTTTGTCATAGCGTGAATCTGTTTTAAGATTGGTTCGAATAAGGTAATGTTATCGCGGTTTTTCCCATAAAATAATTCGTTTGGTAGAAATAATCGTTCATCACCGCGTTGCTGTCCAGTAAAAGCTGCAATCAAACTAGAAGCTTGTGATAGCTCAATCATATGGCCATTCTTCTCAACCAATTCAATTTGAGTGCGCGGTTTCTCTGCACTAGGTCGGTAGAAATCATATGGTAAGTCAAAACGCGAATTCATCGCTACGTAATAACGGATGTCATAGCCTAATTTACCAACCAAATCAATTAAAGTTTTAAGGTCAGCTTGGTTTTCGTCTACATTATAAGTAACTGACTTAAATGGTTTTCGGTTGATGAAGCGGTCAGCTAAGTCCCGCAATACGGGATCTTCTGCATAGACAACCCAGTGTTGGAAATAGGTTTGTAAGACGCCATCATCTAAGCGCAGATAGTCTTCAAGTGTCCAATCCTGAGTGAAAAATGGTTCTAGAAAAGGTGCATAAGTATCTCGACTGATAAAAGTATCTTTTGTTAAGAACAACTCCTGTGCTCGTTTCAGCAAGTGATGTAGTAACATTTCCATACCTCTTGATACAGGATGAAAATAGACTTGCATATACATCTGGTAACGGCTAGTAATATAATCTTCTACAGCATGCATACCATTATAAGCAAAGCGAATACCGTCCTCATAAGGTTGCATCACACGTAGGATCCTACTCAAATCAAAATTACCGTAATTCGTCCCAGAAAAATATGAATCACGTAAAAGGTAGTCCATTCGGTCCGCATCAATTTGACTAGAAATCAACTGGACTACTTGCGGATTAGGATATGTTTTATCAATCACAGCAGCTACTTGGTTAGGGAAGTCGGCTGCTACACTACGTAATACCTGGTTGACTTCAGTCGCTTCAGATAAAATAATTTCTTGTGTCATCTTTTCGTGGTCGGTATCGAAAATATTTTCAAAAGTATGTGAGAATGGGCCATGACCAATATCATGTAAGAGTGCGGCACATAAAACCAACAGTCGCTCACTATCGTCCCAAGCACCACCATCTTCTACCGCATCATTACGTACGAATTTATCACAAATCTTTCGAGCAATCTCATAAACACCTAAAGAATGGCTAAAACGAGAATGCTCTGCTCCGTGGAAGGTATAAGAAGCCGTTCCCATCTGCTTAATTCGACGAAGCCGTTGCATTTCCTTAGTATTAATTAAATCCATAATGACTTGATGTTGGACATGTATATAGTCATGTACGGGATCTCGAAAGACCTTCTCCGGTATACGTTTACTAGCCTCTAGAATACTCATAAAAACCTCCTTTAATAAACGCTTCTTTACTATATTTATACGTGAAAAAGAACGATTCCTGTCTACTTGTCAGCCAATATATCGTAGAGCGCTTGGTTGCGCTTTTGCATCCGCTCAATATATGTCGCCGTATCTAATTCGCTATGTTTTCTTTCGCTTAAGTTGACACCAGCATGAGCGATAACTGCTAGCAATTGCTCCATAAATTGCTCAACGGAATCAATGTTTGAAAAGTCAGACAGATTCGCCATGACACTAGGATCAACTTGAGGATAGCGCCCTTTTTCATCTTGGTCCGCATGTCCCTTTTGATACATATCAGCGATTAATTGTCCGCGACTGGTTTGATCACCAGTAATTGACATGTAAAGATAAATACCTACCGCATGCCCAATTCGACGTTGGGCGATGCCGGCTACCTTTTGCTCATTAATCGATACATCATATTTCCCTGGACAGTACGATGTTGCTACTTCCCCGACCTCTAATATAAGTCCGTATTCATCCATCATCTCTTGTAGAAGGGCAACAATGAATTCATAAGCTTGGTCAATGGTGAAGGCATGATTTTGTGTATCCATTAATAGGGTTACATTTAAGACATTTGGGTCTGAAACTACCGCTAGTCCCCCAGCAGGACGTACCACCGGTAAAATATTCTGGCTTTTATATAACCAAGTTATGGCCTGGTTAAATTTGGGTAAGCGAGTATCCATGCCACCAAGAATTACTGTTGGGCGTGTTGGCCAAAAATGAATAGCTAATGGAGCTTCAAAATTCCCTTGATTGATTGCATTTAGGATAGCATCGTCTACCGCAAAGGGCAGTAAAACTTGGTCTGCCTCATTTAAATTATAGGCATCCTGATTTTTAGTGATATCTTTATAGACCGCCATATTTAGCGGTTTGTCGCTTGTTTTAAAAACATCAAACATGATGTGAAAGTCCTTTCCACTAATTTGCTTATATTGTAACATAAAAGTAGCTATTTCCCCTATTTGGCGGTGGTTTCACCAACATACAATCTTTGAAGTCCTAGGGAATCATGTTAGAATAGGGAGGGTAAAATATGCATACAATGATGAATTTAGAGGAGGTTGCCAAATGGCAAATGCTGGTAAACAAGAAATTCAGTTAAAGGTTAAAAACTATATCCAGCAAGATCGTGATGGACAACAAGTGCAAGAGGAATTCACCACGAAAACGAATGGTTATTACTATGAAGTAGGCGAGGCTATTTATGTTGAATATGAAGAAAAAATCACCGAAAATATCATAGCGGTTCGTTTAAAATTTGAAGCTAACGACAAAGTGACTATCCGCCGTCAAGGGAATGGTATAGAAACGACAATGCATTTGGTCAAAGGTAAAAAGACAGATATCCTTTACCATATGACAGATACGCAAGCAATTACTTTCCAAGGACAATTAAATTTACTTACTATAAACCAAAACGATGCGGAAACCTTTAATGCCCGGGTGGCATACAACTTATATCAATCAGAAGAAATGATTGGTCAATACCAAATCGAATTGCAAACAAGGGTTCATGTGTAGTAATATATAATGGATATACTAGACGATTAATCACAGTGCGTTGATTATAAGGCGAAAGGATGAACTAGTAGTGGAATTAAAAGGATTTGCTGGTCAAAACAAAGAACAGTTATCAATGGTTGAAGTCGCATACCAAATTTTATTAGAAACGAATAATGTATTCGAGTTCAATGATTTATTAGCTGAAATTCAAGATTTCTTGAATATGCCACAAGATGAATTAGAAAATAGAATGGCGAATTTTTATACAGAAATGAACTATGACGGTAGTTTTATCTCTTTAGGTGAAAATCGTTGGGGCTTACGTGAGTGGTATGCAGTTGATTCAATTGATGAAGAAATTATTTCGTCAATTGATGATGACGAGATCAAGGCTAAACATAAAGGTAGTAAGAGTCTATTGGCTTCTGTTGAAGATGAAGACTTAATTGATTATGCATCTGATGACCCAGAAGATGTGGACTATGTTGAAGACGAAGAAGATTACGATGATGATGAAGATGAGGAAGACGAAATCTCAGCTTACTCTTCTGATTTAGGTGAATTAGGAGACGATGAGGAAGAAGACGATCTTGAAGACGGTCTTGAAGGCGACCTTAGCTTAGTCGATGAAGATGATGATGAGGAAGACGAAGAAGACTTCTAACAAAGATTTCGAAATCTCTATAAAAAAACATGTTGTTTTTCCTTGACTCGAATAAGTAAATGAATTATCATTCTTTTTGGGCACTTTAGTTTCGTTACTGAAGTGAGATGAACACGTTACTCCCTGTCTTTCCTAGGAAAGATAGGGATTTTTTTATTTTTTCTAAGGAAATAGTTATTCGCATCTCCCTTCTTATTGTAAGCATAAAAATTTTTAGAAAAGGAAGGTTATCATGACAAAGTATATTTTTGTAACCGGTGGGGTAGTTTCTTCAATCGGTAAAGGTTTAGTGGCAGCATCTTTAGGACGTTTATTAAAAAATAGAGGTTTAAAAGTAACCATTCAAAAATTTGATCCATACATTAACGTTGACCCAGGTACAATGAGTCCTTATCAACACGGGGAAGTATTTGTATTAAACGATGGAACTGAAACGGACTTAGACCTAGGTCACTATGAACGTTTTATTGATATCAACTTAAATCAATATTCAAACGTAACGACTGGTAAAATTTACTCTGAAGTGATCAATAAAGAACGTCGTGGGGACTACTTAGGGGCAACTGTCCAAGTAATTCCACACATCACTGACGCAATCAAAGATAAAATCTTACGTGCAGGTGATACAACAGGCGCTGATGCCGTGATTACTGAGGTTGGTGGTACTGTTGGGGATATTGAATCAACACCATTCGTTGAAGCATTACGTCAAATGCGTTCACAAGTTGGTGCAGATAATGTTTGTTATATCCACACTACTTTACTACCATATATTGCAGCAGCTGGTGAATTGAAAACAAAACCTACGCAACACTCTGTTAAAGAATTACGTGGTATGGGGATTCAACCTAATATCTTGGTGGTACGTTCAGAGCACCCACTACCAGACGGTATGACTGCAAAAATCGCACAATTCTGTGATGTTGAAGAAGATGCCGTTATTGAAAACCGTGATGTAGAAACAATCTATACTCTACCACTGCGTCTACAACAAGAAGGGTTAGATGACAAAGTATGTGAAGTTTTAGGTCTTGACGAAACACCAGAAGCTGATATGCGTGAATGGCGTAACTTTGAAAACCGTGTACTAAACCTATCTAAGAAAGTGAAAATTGCTTTAGTAGGTAAATATGTTTCTCTTCAAGATGCTTATCTTTCAGTAGCCGAATCATTACGTCACGCTGGATATGCGCATGACGCTGAAGTGGATATCGATTGGATCGACTCTGAAACCATTACTGCAGAAAATGTACAAGAAATCCTAGGTGATGCTGACGGTATCTTAGTACCAGGTGGATTTGGAAATCGTGGTATTGAAGGTAAAATCCAAGCAATCAAATATGCACGTGAAAACAATGTGCCATTCCAAGGTATCTGTTTAGGTCTACAAGTAGCGTCTATTGAGTTTGCACGTAACGTCTTGGGATATACTGATGCCAACTCTACAGAAATCAATCCAAATACTGAACATCCAGTAATTGACTTGATGACAACACAATCAGGACTAGAAAACTTAGGTGGTACGCAACGTTTAGGTTTATACCCATGTGCCCTTAAAGAAGGTTCTAAAGTACGTGAATTATACAACAATGAAGCGCTAGTGGAAGAACGCCACCGTCACCGTTGGGAATTTAACAATGCCTACCGTGAAGAATTCGAAGCAGCAGGTATGATCTTCTCTGGAACATCTCCAGACGGCAATTTAGTTGAAATCATTGAAATTCCAGATCATCCATTCTTTGTGGCATCTCAATTCCACCCAGAATTTATCTCGCGTCCAAACCGTCCACAAGCAATCTTTAATGGCTTTATTGGTGCAGCATTAGAAGCATAACACTGCTTAAAAAAGTTTATTTTAACTTGTGAAAACACAATAAAAACCTACTCCAAAAACTTTAGAGAGTAGGTTTTTTGATTTCATTTACAAGCTGTCAGCTAATTCCTCCTAGGTATTAATACCTAGGAGGAATTAGCGAAATAGACAGCTCTTTTTTGTTGATTTTACTAGGTTATCGTTTATAAAAGGATTATGCAGAACAATGGCTGTTAAGGAATACAGCACACAATCAAGGACAAAGAAATACCAGACATTAAGTCATCCGTTAAGGACCGACTAAGAAAATCTGACAAACAGTTACCAAATATCGGTGAACTGCTTACTACTTACTAAATCTGATGGACTCAGTCGTTGTGTTGCAACCGAAGCAATGTTACATAAGTGTTACGTCAACTGACAAAATATCATCAAACCAAACTCACCACCAAAAAGAAGGGCTCCAATATAGAGCTGCTTGATAATCAAGATGGCATCACCTACTTCAGTACCGATACCCCCGGATTTTTTCTATTGAACCTAATGTATCATAAAGTAAACACCTCTAGGTAGTATCGATTACGTAGGGAGGGAAACATTACGCATAATAGTAATGATTTAGAAAATTAATTATAAATTAGTGAATTACTCATCATTTTATCTTGACTTTCTTATAATTTATCTGATATAGTCATTGCAATTAATAATTAAACACGATGAAAAAGAAAGTAAAGCTTTTGTTTTTTTCTAGAGAACCTCGGTAGCTGAAAAGAGGCAAAGAACAAATGCTTGAAAATGGCTTTAGAGTGGATTCTCTGAATAATTAAGAGAATATGGGAGATGTTACGTTAGCAGACAGCAGTCTCCACTGTAGTGGGAACTGAATGAGGCAGTATTTCGCGAGAATGCTGTAAATTAAGGTGGTAACGCAGTTTTTATGCCCTTAGATATTTTTTGATATCTAAGGGCTTTTTCTATACCTAGGTAAAGGAGGGAAGGTAAGTATTGTCAAGTAAGTTGAATTGTCGATGGTGAAAAATAGCAAAATTTAGGAGGAGAAGAAAATGGCAGAAGTTGAAAGTTTTACATTAGATCACACGAAAGTTAAAGCCCCTTATGTCCGATTAATTGCAGAAGAGGTAGGAACGAAAGGCGATGTGATCGCCAATTATGATTTACGATTGTTACAACCAAATGAGAAAGAAATGCCAACAGCAGCGATTCATACATTAGAACACTTACTTGCAGATTTATTGCGTGATCGCTTAGATGGCATCATTGATATTTCTCCATTTGGATGTCGAACAGGATTTCATTTGATTACTTGGGGAGTCCCTAGTGCGACCGAGGTAGCGCAGGCTTTAACCGAGGTATTAACAATCATTGCAAATGAGTCACAATGGGAAGATGTTCAAGGTGTTGGTATAGAAAGCTGTGGGAATTATCGCGACCATTCACTATTTGGTGCCAAGGAGTATGCCAAAATCGTTATTGAAGAGGGAATCAGTGACGATGCGTTTCAAAGACATGTGGTGAAATAGATGTATTTTGACACTTTAGCATAACAATTTGTGCTAGTTATCGGCTCAAAATAAGGATTTAGTGAGGTGGTTGTACAAACCTTTTTGAAAGATCAAGCAATTGTAATTGCAGCTGATATTGGCTTTCAAGAGTCAATGTTTTGATGAATCACCGATTAGTATTATCAAGTCAACGTGGATGTTGGAAGGGAAACTTCGTTAGTGGCTATGGCTAAGCAACTAATCGAACGCAAATTATCATTTTATTTTTGGCTAGTCCGCTAGCAAGCTATATGACTGGTCAAGCAATCAATGTAACTGGTGGCATGACGATGCATTAGGAAGGAGCAAAATAAATGAAAAAAATGATTAAAGGGATTGGTTTATTGACAGTGGCGCTAATGCTAACAGCTTGTAGTAATCAAGAAACTGCCAATACAGCGGAATCAACTGAGAATTCAACAATCGTGGTTGGGTCAGTCGGTACCGATGCAGAAATCTGGACACATATCGCAGAATCTGAGGCTGCAAAAGAAGCGGGATTAAAAATTGAAGTTAAAGAAATCACCGGTGGACCGACTGCCAATCAAGCCACTGTAGATGGTGATGTGGATGTAAATGCTTTTCAGTCAATTGGATACTTAGAAAGCTTTAATGCGGAGAGTCCTGAACAATTAGTACCGATTGCGGCAACTTATGTCGAACCGATGGGTATCTACTCTGATAAATTTACAAGTATAGATGAGATCGCAGATGGCTCAATAGTAGCGTTGGCTGACAATCCCTCAAATACTGCAAGAGGATTACGCTTATTGGAAACGGCTGGTTTAATTAAGTTAAAGGATGACTTTGATGATGGAACAGGAACAACTAGTGATGTAATCGAAAATCCCAAGAACTTAGAATTTACACTCATTGATGATTTAACTGGTCCACGGGTTTTACCGGATGTTGACTTGGTTTTAATCAGCAATACGATTGCCCTTGAAGGTGGCTTAAATGTTTTACAGGATTCCATTTTTCATGAAGAGGCGGACACGGCTATTCGAGAAACAATCAATGTTTTAGCAGTAAAGGAATCTCGTAAGGACGATGCTGCTTTAAAAAAATTAGATGAGTTGTACCATGACCCTGAAATTCAAAGCTATATTGAAGAAAAATTTGAAGGAACAAAAGCGGAAGTAACTACACCAATCGCAGAGATATGGGGGAACTAAGATGAGAATAGCAGTAGTTGCAGCAATGGAAGAAGAGTTAGCACCCTTTCGTAATTTTTATGCTTCCACGGTTATTTGGCAAAAGGGAAAAACAATCATTGAAAAGGTTCATGAAGACTTATATTTGGTAGTATCAGGGATTGGCAAAGCTAATGCAGCCGCAACTGCTGCTTGGGTTTGTCAGCAGTTGTCGTTAGATCTCCTAATAAATACGGGGTCAATCGGTTCCTTCCGTAAAGAACTTCCTCTGGGTAGTATTGTTTTCACTGATCGGTTCGTCTATAGTGATGTGGACGCAACAGGGTTTGACTATGCTTATGGTCAGGTACCGCAAATGCCAGCGGACTATCCAGTTTCAGAAACGCTTCTGGCGATCATTAAGCAAGTGCTTACCCAAAATCAAATTTCCGCCTTTCAAGGAACTATTGGGACTGCTGATTCCTTTATGAGTGATGAATTAGCTGTTTCAGCAATCAAAAAGGCATTCCCCTTGCTTACAGCGTCTGATATGGAAAGCTGCGCGCTTGCGCAAATTGCAAGTTTTTATGAGATTCCGGTAATCAATGTCAGGGGGATTTCAGATCATGTCGGAGAGCATGCACCAGCTACTTTTGATGATAATCTTGAGTTTGCTGCCAACCAAGCATTTCACGCAGTTCGTAGTCTAATCGATTTTTGGCAACAAGACCTAAGTTGATATAAGGCTAGAGAAATTCGTATGAGAAGCATAAAGAACATTTCTAAATTTTTTAAACGAGCTTTTTCTAACAAGCGAGCATATCAAATTTTGATTCATAATTCCCATAAAATATAGCACCTCTTTTCGTATATTTTGTATGTGGGAAAGAATTTTTTATAGGGATGATGGTTGATTTGACAGTCTTTAATTATCATTGTAAATATTTATTAAAATATATGTTGACTCTTTCTTTCTAAGTCGGTACAATAGCCAACAGAGTAAAAACAGGGGAAACTGCACTAGCGTATGGATGCCCTGAACATGAGAGCTGTTCGCTTACAAGAATAACCATTATTATTTTGTCAGTGAACAAATTTTAAGACCAGCATCCGCTAGTATATAATCAGCAACCTTGTTTCGTTGTTGGTTATTTTTTTTGCCCATTTTTAGATAAATGAGAGAATAATGAAAAGAAAACAGAGAAATATGAGAGGAAGTGCCACGTGGATCCGAAGAAACCAATTATTGCCTTAGATTTTCCTAATCAAGAAGAGGTATTTGCGTTCCTTGATCAGTTCCAAGGTCAACAACTAAATGTAAAAGTAGGTATGGAATTGTTTTATGCTGGAGGGACAGCTTTCTTAAATGCGCTACAAGCAAGAGGTCACGACATTTTCTTGGACTTAAAATTACATGATATTCCAAATACTGTGGAGCGAGCAATGGCGATTTTAGCCAGTACTGGTGTTGCAATGGTCAATGTACACGCGGCAGGTGGGAAAGAGATGATGCAAGCAGCACTTCGTGGTTTAGAGGCAGGTTCGACAGGTAAACGGCCTATGTTAATTAGTGTTACTCAATTAACGTCCACTTCTACTGAGCAAATGAATGAAGAACAAGGTATTCCTGGTGAAGTATTGGGTTCCGTATTGCGTTACGCTAAATTAACGAAAGCAGCCGGCCTTGATGGTGTAGTGTGTTCACCACTTGAAGCAGCAGCAATTAAAGATGCCTGTGGTGAAGACTTCCAAACGATTACACCGGGTATTCGTCTAGCGACCTCTATTGCGGATGATCAAAAGCGGATTATGACGCCAAGTCAAGCAGCCCAAAGCGGTTCTGACTACATCGTGGTGGGACGACCAATTACACAAGCGGATAATTCAAAAGTGACTTATGACCAAATCACTACTGATTGGTCTGGACAATAAGGAGGGCGCGAGATGACAGTAGCAAAAGCTGATTTAGTAGCACAAAAATTATTAGAAATTAAAGCAGTGAATTTTAGTCCTGAGACGCCATATACTTGGGCAAGCGGACTTAAAGCACCGATTTATACAGATAATCGATTAATCATGTCCTACCCGAGTGTACGTACAACTGTAGAAGATGCACTTGCAGAGTTGATTAAAGAAAACTTTCCCGATGTAGATGTGATTGCAGGAACAGCGACTGCGGGTATTCCTCATGCGGCCTTTGTCAGTGAACGCTTGGATTTACCAATGATTTACGTGCGTTCTTCAGCTAAAGACCACGGTAAGCAAAACGCAATTGAGGGGGCTTTGAAACCTGGTGTTAAAGTAGTGATTATTGAAGATTTAATTTCAACAGGTGGAAGCGTCATTACAGCAGCAGATAAAATTCAAGAAGCAGGCGGAGAAGTCATTGCAGCAGTAGCGATTTTTGACTACTTATTAGGAGCAAGTAAAGAAGCCTTTGAAAAAGTGGGTTATCCTTTGATGACATTAACGAATTACGTGAAGATTTTGGATTATGCAGTAAAAGACCCTAAATTATCACCGTATTATGACAAGTTGATGGATTGGTATAAGGATCCGAAAGCTTGGTCAGAGATTCACGGTTAATGTGGATAATTCTACTATATAAATAGCTTTACCAGATTGACGACCTTATTTTTTTTTTGCCCATTTTTATTTTTATGGTGATTAAATGAGGGAATTACATCAGTTTTACCAAAAAAGGAGCACAAAAATGGAAAAAACAATCGAAAATAATGCAAGTAAAGATGCGTTACAAGCGGGAGATCACAAGTTAAATAAATCGCAACGTAATGCCTTGATTGCGGCTATTGTTGCATCGGGGACAGATGATTTGAACGTGATGTTCTTATCATTTTCAATGTCATCTATCATCAGCCAATTAGGAATTTCCAGTGTAGCTGCCGGTTGGATCGCGACAATTACCAATTTAGGGATGCTAGCTGGCGGTTTATTATTCGGTGTCTTAGCTGACCGCTGGGACAAGATGAAGGTTTTCTACTTAACGATTCTTACTTTCTCTATTGCAACAGCTTTAATCTTCTTCACGCCAAACATTCAATACCTATACCTATTACGCTTCATCGCTGGTATTGGTGTAGGTGGTGAGTATGGAGTAGCAATTTCCATCATGGCTGGACTTGTGCCGGCTAAACAGTTAGGGCGAATTTCATCCTTAAATGGGATTGTTGGTCAAATCGGCTCCATTAGTTCGGCGCTTCTAGCAGGTTTTATTGTACCAACACTGGGTTGGAGAGGGTTATTCCTATTTGGTCTCTTACCAATCTTAGTGGTGATATGGGCGAAATTAACTATTAACGAAGATGAATTAGGGATTAATACGGATGAAGTCACGGAAGACCTAGTAGATATTAATGAAAATGAAAAACCTTCTATTAAGGAATTATTTAAGACTCCAGGGCAAACCTATCAAACTATCGTCTTAATGGTGATGACAACTGTACAAATTGCGGGTTACTTTGGCATGATGAACTGGTTACCTACAATCATGCAAGAACAAGTTGGTGTGACAGTTTCTGGGTCATCTACTTGGATGGTAACGACAATCTTAGGTATGTGCTTGGGAATGCTGACATTTGGGCAAATTTTAGATAGATTAGGCCCAAGATTGTCTTATGGTATGTATTTAATTGCATCAGCAGTTTCAGTGTATCTGTTCACCTTTGCCAATTCAGCATTAACAATTTTAATCGGAGGCGCTATTGTAGGTTTCTTTGTAAATGGTATGTTTGGTGGCTATGGCGCAATGATTTCTCATTTGTATCCATTCAAAGTAAATGCTATTGCCAATAATACTATCTTGAATGTTGGACGTGCAGTGGGTGGTTTTTCATCAGTTATTATTGGTTTCATTTTAGATGCTTCAAGTGTAGGTATGGTGATGCTTTTCCTAGCAAGCCTTTATCTATTTAGCTTCATAGCTATGATGAGTTTACCACAACTAAAACGAGCAAACTATGAACAATACCAATTAAATATTCGCCATAAGTCGCTAGATAAGTAATACAATTTTGTTTTAGATGAGAATAAAACAAGACATATTTTAGAGGATACAACACAAATGTTGTATCCTCTTTTTAATAATTGGTTATTGGTTGACGAAGAAAGTATAATTTAGTAATTTGAAATAGACCTATCATGTGAATATATTTTCAAGAGGTGAGGCATGGAAATGAGAACTCTTAAAGAGAAGGCTTTTCTAATATTGGGCTTGTTAAGTGTGATCCTAGGGAGTGTAGGCGTCGTATTACCTGTTTTACCGACAACCCCTTTCTTGTTGCTCGCTGGCTGGTTGTTCACGCGAAGTTCACCGCGATTTAAAAACTGGTTAGAATCTACTCGTTTGTATGAACGGTATGTTGGTGACTTTAAGCGACAAGGTGGTATCAGCAGGCGCAAAAAAATTCATATCCTAACGACAACTTATCTTGTGATGGGTTTATCAATGTTCCTTATGCCATTAAGATATGTACAAATTTTTGTAGGCATTTGTGGTTTAGTTTTTGGTTACTTCCTACTATTTAGGGTAGAAGAGGTTTAAGGAGTTGGAGGCTAGTGATTTGGACTTTGAAAAACGTCATTCTATCAATTTGATGGGTACGACGATTGATTTGATGGTTGATCATCCAAATAGTAATGCTTTATTACTTGCTGCAGTCCAGCGTTTGTTTCAATTGGAAGCGCGTTTTTCGGCGAATGACCCATCTTCTGAATTAATGGCGGTTAATCAAGCAGCAGGATTAAAGGCTGTACGCGTTCATCCAGAGCTATTTCATCTCATTCAAATCGGTAAAAAAGAAAGTATTGCATCAGGGCGAAAGCTAAATATAGCAATTGGGCCTTTAGTTAACTTGTGGCGGATTGGTTTTGCGGATTATCGTAAACCTAGCCAGCAAGAGATTGATGACCGACTGACTTTAGTAGACCCGGATGAAATTCATCTAGATGAAATAGAAAGTACAGTTTACCTTTCTAAGCCAGGGATGTCGATTGACTTAGGTGCGCTTGCAAAAGGGTATGCGGCAGATCAAATTATCGCTTATTTCAAAGAGCAAGGCGTAGCCAGGGCATCTATTAATCTTGGTGGTAACCTTAGATTCTATGGCCATCGACCCAATCATGCAGAAAGTACACAATGGCGTATAGGTATCCAGGATCCCGACCAAAGGCGTGGTTATAACAAGGCCATTGTCGATTTGAGTAACCAATCAGTTGTAACGTCTGGAGATTACGTACGCGTATTCGAACAGGATGGGCATCTTTACCACCATATTTTAGATTCTACAAATGGTAAGCCCTTTCAAGCGGACGTTCGCAGTGTCACTGTGGTAAGTGAATCTTCTTTAGACGGTGAAATATGGACTACTCGGTTGTTTCCCTTATCTAAGGAAGCAATTATCAATCAAGCAGAAAAAATAGACCATATTGAAGTGTTGGTTGTTGACCAACAGGGACAGGTTACCTATACATCTGGTTTAGTGGGCAAAGTTGAACTTATTTGTTAGCAGGCTATATTTCTACTATAGAAAGGACAGAAAATCATGAAGCATATTATCGGAATCGTAGGTACAAATTCTAAGAAATCTACTAATAGAAAACTTCTGAAATATATTCAGAAACATTTTGCAGATCAAGCTGAAATTGAATTATTGGAAATTCGTGATTATCCCCTATTTACTAAACCAGAAGATAAGACACTCCCAAGTATCGTTGAAGAGGATGCTAAAAAAATCGAGCAAGCAGATGCGGTTATTATTAGTGCTGCAGAATATAATCATTCTATTACGTCTTCACTAACTAATGCCTTACATTGGTTAAGCTATTATATTTATCCCTTAGCAGATAAACCAATTATGATTACTGGTGCTTCTAACGGTCGTTTAGGATCTTCTAGAGCACAAATGCACTTACGCCAAATTTTAGACTCGCCAGATATTAGGGCGCGTGTGATACCAAATTCAGAATTTCTATTAGGACATTCTTTACAAGCATTTGATGATGATGGCGATTTAAGTGATCAAAAAACTGTTGAACAATTAGAAGAAATTTTTAAAGAATTTATTCAATTTATTGATCATACACAAGAATTTACTCAGCTAAGAACCGAGACAAAAGCTGCTGCTGAAAACTACGAGTGGACTAAGTAGAAAGGACTAGGGTGACAAAATGAAAATTGTTGGTATTGTTGGCTCAACTGCTGAAAAATCATATAACCGTTTATTGTTACAATATATTCAAAGAGAATTTACTGATTTATTTGATTTAGAGATTCTTGAAATTGACCAAATACCTTTATTTAATCAAGATAATCCAGAATTAGCAACAGAAGGACCTGTTCATACCTTGAACCGGAAAATTCGTCAAGCCGATGGTGTAATTATTGCTACAGCGGAGCATAATCATACAACACCAGGGCCTTTGAAGAGTGCATTGGAATGGCTATCATTCACAATTCATCCATTGAAAAATAAACCTGTAAAAATCATTGGCGCTTCTTATCTAGACCAAGGAACATCGCGGTCACAATTACACTTACGTCAAATTCTTGAGGCACCAGGAATCGATGCTTTAGTAATGCCAGGTCAAGAATTCCTATTGGGGAATTGTAAAGAGGCCATCAACGCTAACGGTGATTTAGTCGACCCTAGCACTGTCAGCTTCTTGAAAGGTAGTTTAGAGAAGTTCATGAAGTACGTCGAATCTGTTCAACCACTTAAAGATAACCCTGTATTCCCTGAGGAAGATTTAACGGCTACTAAGCATTGTGACACAACTATTGAAGGTGTAGACATGACTGCACCAGATTGGGTTGAGCAAGCAGCAGAGAAGGTTGGTGCTGTTGAAGGGGATACTTATGTTAAATTAGACCGTGGTTTATTAACCGTAAATCAATTGAATTGGTTCTTAAAGACCATCCCTCTTGAATTGACTTATGCAGATGAGAACAACCAGTATATTTACTATAACCGAGTGAAACCTGGTCAGGATATGTTCGCTTCTCGTTACAAAAAAGATGTTGGTAGCCCACTTGGTACCGTTCACCCGCCACGCGCAATGAAGAATGTTTCTTGGGTAATTTCTCAATTGCGGTCAGGAAATATGGAAGGGGTTCATGTACACGTACCAATCCATAAAGATAACTATGTTGTTCACAATTATGTAGCGATGCATGATGAAGATGGTAAGTATCGTGGCATCAACGAGCATGTTTTAGACTTGCAACCTGTAATTGATTGGTATCTAGCGCAAACAGGACAAAAGTTAGTGAAAATTGAGGAAGATACAACGGATGCTTCAACAAGTGCTTCAATGAATGGTGCTTGGAGCCACGATGATAAAAACACAGTGGAAGCTGATGCTGAAAGTGGTGCAAGTGATGCAGAAGTAGCAGAAACAACCCCTGCAGCTAGTGGTACTGATGAGGATACGAGTGCTAGCCAGTCTTAGTCAGTATAATAGTCTAGTTTAAATTGGAAATAATCACTGTTAGTCAAAAAATTTACAAACAAATAGGATTATCATTGCATAAATTGCACTATACTAATGATGAATACAGTGTATGCGTTTCCTGAATGGTGTTTTATGGCATCATTTAACATTTTGTTTTTTGTGAGACAAAACTCTTGTAAAAAGCAATTGATAAGGGTTACAATAGGCACGAGCACATCAAAATTAAAAATCAGGGGGAACTATATATGCCATTAGAAAATATGGTCGACATGCTGAAAAAAGCGAAAGACGGTCAATATGCAGTAGCACAATTAAACATTAACAACTTAGAATGGACTCAAGCTGTTTTAGAAGCAGCTCAAGCAGAAAACTCACCAGTAATTTTAGGTGTTTCTGAGGGTGCTGGTAAATACATGGGTGGCCCAGAAGTTGTTGCCGCAATGGTTAAAGCTTTAATTGAAAATATGGAAATCACTGTTCCAGTTGCTTTACATTTAGACCACGGTTCATCTTTTGAAACTGCTAAACGTGCAATCGACGCTGGATACTCTTCAGTTATGATTGATGGTTCTCATCACCCAATCGATGAAAACATCGCTATGACTAAAAAAGTTGTAGAATACGCACACGAACGTGGTGCTTCTGTTGAAGGTGAAATCGGTACTGTTGGAGGTACTGAAGACGGCGTTACTGCTGGTATCAACTATGCAGACAAAGAAGAATGTAAACGTATCGTTGATGAAGCTGGTATCGATGCATTAGCTGCAGCCTTAGGTTCAGTTCACGGTCCTTACCAAGGTGAACCTGTTTTAGGTTTCGATGAAATGAAAGAAATTTCTGAATACACCAATACACCATTAGTATTACACGGTGGTTCAGGTATTCCTGAAGAGCAAATTAAAAAAGCCATTGAACGTGGACATGCGAAAATCAATGTAAATACTGAATTACAAATCGTATTTACTGCTGCAGTTCGCGAAAACTTAAATAATGATGATAAAGTTTACGATCCACGTAAAGTTTTAGCACCAGGTAAAGCTGCAATTGTTGAAACTGCTCGTGAAACATTACGTATGTTTGGTTCATCAAACAAAGCATAATTCATTTTAGCCAGTGGATTTCCGCTTAATACATCCTTTTTGGAGCAATGACCTGTGGGGTTGTTGCTCTTTTTTGTATGCTAAAAATTAAAATTTGACGTAAAAGCGCTTTATCAAGCATTTTTAGTTTTTTCTGATGCATCGTGACTTCATGGGCTATAATAGACTTATAACTAATGATATATATGAAAAATTTTACATAGAAGTTAAAAAAACCATTAAAAATGACGGGAATGGTAGTTATCTCATAGAGAATTAGGTATAATCAATTTTGCATTATCTATCGTATAATCGGAATATTTTGCAAAAAAAGCGTACTTGGTGATGATAGATAATTATTGAATCAAACTTCAACTAAATATAAGCATTAGATAAAATGAAAATGACGAATGAGGGGTTTTATAATGGAAAAATTTATCATCAAGGGTGGTAATCCGTTAAAGGGTGAGATTACAGTTTCAGGAGCGAAGAACAGTGCAGTCGCACTTATTCCTGCAGCGATAATGGCGGATTCACCGGTAGTAATTGAGGGTGTACCGGAAATTGATGACGTATTCGCTTTAATTGAGATTTTGAAAGACTTTAACGTGGATGTAGCGTTTAATGACCATGTAATGCGCATTGACCCGACTAATATGAAAAATATCCCAATGCCTGATGGTAAGATCCAAAGCTTACGGGCATCTTATTATTTCATGGGGGCCTTATTAGGAAAATACGGCGAGGGTGTTGTTGGTTTACCAGGTGGCTGTAACTTGGGCCCTCGTCCAATGGATTTACATTTAAAGGGCTTTGAAGCTTTAGGTGCAGAAGTTAGTAACGAATTAGGTGCAATGCATTTAACGACAAATGGTAAAGGGTTGACTGGTACTGAAGTTTATCTTGATGTTGTTAGTGTTGGTGCAACCATTAATATCATGTTAGCAGCATCCCGTGCTAAAGGCACAACGGTGATTGAAAATGCGGCGCGTGAGCCTGAAATTATTGATATTGCAATGCTTTTAAATAAAATGGGCGCTAAAATTAAAGGCGTAGGGACTTCTACAATCCGTATTGAAGGTGTAGATACCATGCACGGTGCTTCTCACCAACAAATCCCTGACCGGATTGAAGCGGGTACTTATATTGCAGCCGCTGCTGCGCTTGGTCAAGGTATCACAGTTCATAATGTGATTGCGGAACATATCGAAAGTTTCTTAGCAAAATTACGGGAAATGGGCGTTAAAATGGATGTAAATGATGATTCAATCTATATTCATCCAAATGACGGTCAATTAAAAGTGGTAGACATCAAAACAGCCCCTTACCCAGGTTTTGCAACAGACTTACAACAGCCGATTACGCCATTACTACTATCAGCAACTGGTAGTGGTCACTTAGAGGATACAATCTATCCTAAACGTGTTAAGCATGTACCGGAGTTAGTGCGTATGGGTGCAAATATTGCTGAAAATAATGATCAAATTACCTTTAGTGGGCCTAACCAATTGACTGGGGCAACTGTAACGGCTTCTGACTTACGTGCAGGTGCCGGTTTAGTCATTGCGGCAATGATGGCTGAAGGTGAAACGGAATTATATGGTGCTGGTAACATCTTACGTGGTTATGACCACATTGATGAAAAATTGTCAGCGTTAGGTGCTGATATTCAATTGGTACAATATGATGATTCAACAGTGAACTAATGTTTTCACTGTAGTGGTTGTATGTGAGGACTGTGGCTAATAGTGGCGCAGTCCTTTACACTTTTATTTTAATGATAGCAAGTCCTCTTTGAACACTTCTTTAGATCTAACGACCAGCTAGCTGCTTTATAGCTAGTTTTATGTAAAGATTACTCAGCTTCTACGCGGTCGCCCTTTTCCAGAAATAAATGAAATATAAATAGAAATGAAGGTTTTTTTATGTCATCAAATGAGCAAGAACAAGTAAAGTTGCATAGTTTGCAGGCTATGACTTTGAAGGAAATCTACCAATATGCAAAGGCATATAAGGTGCCGTATTATAGTCAAATGAATAAGAAGGAATTAATTATGGCTGTCTTGCGCGCGCAAGAGGTGAGTCAAGGCTTTATGAATGTCGAGGGTGTGCTTGATATTACGGGGTCTGATTTTGGCTTTCTTCGCTCGATTAATTATTCGCCAAGTCAGGAAGATATATATATTTCGAATTCTCAGATTCGTCGGTTTGGTTTGCGGAATGGAGATTTGGTATCGGGTACGGCGCGTCCACCGAAGGCGAATGAGCGATATCTTGGTTTAATGCATGTGTATGCAGTGAATGGTAAAGATCCGGATGAAGCTAAGGAGCGTGCACATTTTCCTGCTTTGACGCCGGTGTACCCAAATGAACAGTTGCGGTTGGAGTCAACACCTGGACGTTTATCTGCCCGGATGATTGATTTGATTGCGCCAGTTGGTTACGGTCAGCGTGGTTTGATTGTAGCACCACCAAAGGCAGGTAAAACAGTCCTGATGAAAGAGATTGCCAACGGGATTACTGCGAATAATCCGGATGTTGAGTTGATTATGCTCTTAATTGATGAACGACCAGAAGAAGTGACAGATTTAGAGCGTTCGATTGATGGTGAAGTGGTATCATCTACTTTTGATCAACGGCCTGAAAATCATGTACGGGTTGCGGAATTAGTGTTAGAACGAGCGCGGCGATTGGTGGAAGATAAACGTGACGTAGTCATTTTAATGGATTCTATTACTCGTTTAGCACGAGCATATAACTTAGTCGAGAAGCCTAGTGGCCGAACTTTATCTGGAGGTATTGATCCAGCTGCCTTCTACAAGCCGAAGAAATTCTTTGGGTCAGCGCGTAATATTGAAGATGGTGGTTCGCTGACAATCCTAGCAACAGCTTTAGTGGATACTGGTTCACGGATGGACGATATGATTTATGAGGAATTTAAAGGAACAGGGAATGCGGAGATTCATCTATCTCGTGACCTAGCAGAGTCTCGCGTATTCCCAGCAGTCGATATTCGTCGTTCATCTACGCGTAAGGAAGAGTTGTTACATGATGAAGCAACCTTGAAAGTCTTATGGAAATTACGTCAAACGATGAAAGGCGATATGTTGGTATATACCAATGAAATGCTGAAAGAAATGAAGAAGACGGAGACGAATGACCAGTTTATTGACCGCCTTGATGTCTTTTTATCGAAAGGAAAAAATAAAAGTAAATCATAAATATCTACTTGAAAGTGATAGTACACTATGGTAGACTACTCGTGTTATGTTAAAAATAATCTCTGGGCTGCAGAAGTTCAGGGCGAAAAGGAGAGTATGTACAAATGAAACAAGAAATTCATCCAGATTACCATCCAGTAGTATTTATGGACACAAGTACAGGATACAAATTCTTATCTGGTTCAACAGTTAATTCTACTGAAACAATTGAGTGGGAAGATGGCAACACTTACCCATTGATCCGTGTTGAAACTTCATCAGACTCACATCCATTCTACACTGGACGTCAAAAATTCACACAAGCCGATGGACGTGTGGACCGTTTCAACAAAAAATACGGTTTCACAGACAACAACGCTGCAGAATAATAAAAAGACTGAATTTTTCAGTTTTCAGGAGTATCCGTGCTGGGTACTCTTTTTTTGCATGGGGAAAAGGTGTGGTTGCCTTAACTAAGTCTGTTCGTCCAGAACGTATGACAGAAAATATTGCTATCTATGACTTTAAATTGCACACTGAAGATATAGTTAAGATAGAAGCTTTAGATATGGAAGAATCTGCTTTCTTTGACCATGATGATCCTTGAACTGTTGACTGGTTAATTGGTCGGCATTAGTTTTACGATTTAGGCATCGACAATTTCCCTAATATAGTGAATAATGTATATAGAAGATTAAAATAAAATTAGAGGAGTTGTATTATCTATGTCAAAAAAAGCGATTGCAACTGAAAAGGCACCTGCAGCTTTAGGCCCATACTCTCAAGCTATTAGTGTGAATGGCACTGTTTATGTATCT
Organism: Aerococcus viridans; assembly: GCF_002871935.1. Classification (GTDB taxonomy): domain Bacteria; phylum Bacillota; class Bacilli; order Lactobacillales; family Aerococcaceae; genus Aerococcus; species Aerococcus viridans_B. The sequence continues at coordinate 21,840 of NZ_PNHQ01000008.1, read as the reverse complement.
GGGCAATTACCCATTGACCCAGCAACGGGTGAATTTGCGGCTACTGATATTCAAGGGCAAACCCGTCAATCATTAACCAATATTCAAGCTATTTTAGCGGAAGCAGGATTGGATATGTCTAATGTAGTAAAGACAACCGTTTTATTAGATAATATTGATGATTTTGCGGCGATGAATGAAGTCTATGCTGAATTCTTTACGGGTGTAACCCCTGCTCGTGCAGCTTTTGAAGTTGCGGCGATTCCTAAAGGGGCGCTTGTAGAGATTGAAGCAGTTGCCGTAGAAGATTAGTCACTATAATTTAGCTTAAAAAATTGAACTTAATCCATATAAGATTAGGGTAGCTTTCCGAGTGGAGGCTACTTTTTTTGATGACATGGATTCATTTTTTCCTAAAAGAAAACGACCTAACAAGTTTGTTAAGTCGTTGTGATTGTTTATAAAATATCTTCTAAAGTCGTTTTAAAAGTCTGCATGCCCATTTTTTTATAGAAAGATTTGGCTGAATCGTTAAAATCCCAAACGTTTAAGGTAATCCGACGACATCCGGTATCAGTGGCCAAGTCTTTTGTTGCTTGATAAAGTGCTTGGCCTACATGTTTTCCACGGGCATCTTGGTCAATACAGATATCATCGATGTATAAAGATTTCTCAGCTACTAGTATATTATCTTCTGTAGTTTCTTGGAAAATACCAAACATATATCCAAGTACATGGTTGTCTTCTACAGCGACTAAAATTGGTCGTTGTGGATTATCGATGATTGTTGCAACCTCTTCGTAAGTGTACTTAGTTCCTTTTTTTAGAATGTCCGGGCGGGCTTGGTGGTGGATTAAATTGACTTGTGCTAGTAATTTTAAAATGTCTGTAATATCTTGTTTTTGTGCGAATCGAATGTCCATAGCTACCTCCAATGTATATTGTATTTCCATCATACGCCTGAGTAAATGAAAATCAAAATGAATATGCGTATGTTTTGATAGATCAAACCAATCAAAATACTTCAATTATTCCTCATCGAAAATTGAGCAAAGCAATTGCTTATGGGGAGCGAAAAGGGTACTATTCGGATAGATAGTTGACTTGTCTTTCTGTTATAAAAAACTTGTAAGAGGCTCCTAAGAAATGCAGCATAATGTAGCGTGAAAGCAAGTAATCAAAAATGACGATGGTCTATATTTGGAGGGATTTTTTATGTTATTTGAAAATATTGTAGATGCGATTGGTTACACACCTTTAGTCAAAATTAATGGTTTAGATGAAAATTCGGCAGATATCTATGTCAAATTAGAGAAAAACAATCCATCTGGCTCTGTTAAAGATCGCCCAGTAAAGTATATTGTGCAAGATTTATTAGATTCAGGTAAAGTTGCCGTTGGCGGGACAATTGTGGAATCTACATCAGGGAATACTGGTGTGGGGTTAGCGATGGTTGGTGCAGCTTTAGGTATTCACGTTGTTATTGTGATGCCAGAATCAATGAGTATTGAACGTCGTCAATTGATCCAAGCTTATGGTGCGGAACTCGTGTTGACGGATAAATCAGGCGGTATGGCATTAGCAGGTGAGACAGCTGAGAAAATTGCGGCTGAACGTAACGGTGTGCTTTTTGGACAATTTACTAACGAAGCCAATGTGAAGGCTCACGAGGAAACGACTGCAAAAGAAATTTTAGCAGACTTACCAAATGTTGATGGCTTCGTTTCTGGTATTGGTACTGGTGGTACAGTTTCCGGTGTTGGTCATATCTTAAAAGAAAAAAATCCAGCTACCTTAATCTGGGGTGGAGAACCATCTGATTCACCGTTATTAACAGCAGGTAAGGCAGGAGCACATAAAATTCAAGGAATAGGTGCAAACTTTATTCCAGATGTCTTAGACCAATCAACCTTAGATAAGGTAGCGACCGTCTCAAATGAAGAAGCGATTGCTGCTGCTAAAGAATTAGCGAAAACACAAGGTATTTTTGCCGGCTTTTCATCAGGTGCTAACTACGTAGCTGCCAAAGCTTTAGCTAAAGAATTAGGTAAGGGTAAAGTAGTAGTGACGGTTTTCCCAGATTCTGGAGAACGTTATTTATCCACCGGCCAATTTGGTGATGGGCATGCTGAGTGATGAATTAAATGAAGCCCATCGTGACTTTGCACAATACATTTATGATCATGATCCTGCACCGCAGTCTATAGAAGAAGTCTTTCTTTATCCTGGTTTTCAGGCAGTCATTCGACATATCGCTGAACGAGAACTTTACTTACAAGAAGATTATTATGGTGCTCGAAAAATGGCAGAAGAAACCCGTAAAGATACGGGAATTGAAATTCATCCTGGAGCCCAAATTGGCGAAAATGTATTTATTGATCACGGTATGGGTGTTGTAATTGGTGAAACAGCAATAGTTGGCGACCGGGTAAAGTTATACCATGGGGTCACTTTGGGTGGTACTGGTAATGATAAAGGGGCTAAACGCCATCCAACCATTCAACATGATGCTGAAGTGGGGGCCAATGCGACTGTTTTAGGTAATGTGACAGTTGGACATCATGCAAAAGTAGGGGCTAATGCAGTCGTCATTCATGATGTCCCACCGTATGCCACCGCTGTTGGGGTACCAGCACGTATTATTTTACATGATAAAAACTGGAACCGAATCGGTGAGTATAGTATTTAGTTGTTGTTTTGAATTGTATCTCCCTAGAAATATCCAATATTTATAATCTGGGGATAAGATTCTGTATTTAATAGGTATTTCAACTGAAAACTACATTCATTTGCAATATAGCAGTTAAAATAAGGTGAGACAAAAGTCGTTTAGCATTGACGTACTGGACCATAAGGTGAATAATGCTGACTTTTGGAAGCCAATTATATACGTTCTTATATAGCATAGAGAGGCTGAGATATTTTTGTCCCAGCCTCTTTTTTTCCCTTTCTCTGTGGATTTGTGGATAACGTTGTGGGTAAATAGGTGATTATTGTGTAAAATCTGTGTAAATAAAATAGAGGTTATCAACAACCTGTGGGTAAACTAGATGAAATCGGTTGAAAACTTGATAAATTAGGGGGAGTTTTTATGAGTGCTGTGTATAACTTGGGTAAAAGTCAGATGCTGGTCTGTGGATTGAATTTATGACAAAGGGGGCGAATAGCGGTGTATAGGAAAATGTGTCATAATGAATTTAGAAAACAGTAAGTAAGATTTAGAAGTGGGTGTTAATTGATGAAAAAGCTAGGATTTCGCAGGATTTTAGGTCTGCTATTATTGCTAGTGGGGATTGTGATGATGGTATACCAGGCTTGGCCAATAGTACAAGTTTATTTAAATCAACGAGATGTAGCAGTGACTAATTATACGGCTGAAGAAATTCAGGACAACCAGGCGGACCAGTCGAATGGCCAGTTTGATTTTAATGAAGTTCGGAATGTGTCAGCAGCAGAAGTTAACCAGGTGCGCTCAGATATTGCATCAGGTGAAGCAGACTTAGATGTATTAGGTGCGGTCGCTATTCCAAATGCTAATTTAAATACTGCAGTAATTAAAGGAATGTCTGATGCGGCGATGGTTTCTGGTGCCGGCACAATGTTTCCAGATCAAGTAATGGGCCAAGGAAATTATACTTTGGCTAGCCATCATATAGGTTATGGCACCGATATCTTGTTGAATAATATTTCCGATTCAGTGACAGTTGGAGATAAAATTTATCTGAGTGATTTAACGAATGTTTACGTATATGATACTTTTTTTGTTGAAGCAGTGAATCCAGACCAAGTACAGTACATTTCTCAAGATATAACAGGGGACCCAATTATTACCTTGATGACTTGTACAGCTGATCTTACCCAACGGTGGATTGTTCAAGGAAACTTAATAGAAACGTGGGCTTTTGATGAGTCACCGGAAGATATTCAAGCTTTATTCCAATAAGTTTAATAAATAAGTATACATAGATAAAGAAAATGGCTAGCGCTTTAATTAGGCTAGCCGTTTTCTAATATATCGGTAGTACTTTATATCGATAAAATTGATTTATGACCTTGACTGTAGGTATTTAAGGCTGTTTGGAATTGATCAAAAGGCCTAGTGACAAAGTGAGCCAGCAAGTTTTGCCAATCATTTTGCCATTCCTGACCTAATAGTGGTCCGTAAAGTGCGAGTAGGTTGAAGATTTCCTCAAAGGATTGCGCATGTAGGATGGCAGCATTTACTCGGTGGTATGATACCAAAGTTGGTGCGGGTAATCCTAGGAATCGGTATTCAAACAGGTCTAAGAATGAAGCAAAGTCTGGCGCTAAGCTAATGGTTTGGCCTAAACCGACATCCATATAAGTGACGGCTGGTTCGCCCTTATCATTTAATTGGGCAAAATCAAAGTACGCGACCCGGTCGTGGTCTTCATAAAAGATAATACCTGTTTCCGGGACGTTAGAACGATGGATAAAGTCATTTTGCCGAGTGATACTTGGTAGCTGATAATCAGCGGTTGGTTTCTGCTCGTACATACCGGCGATAAAAGGAATGTAGACAGCGGTTAAAGCATCGCGACTAGGGCGTTTGCTGACGACATAACTATGAGAGGTATAACCCCCATTTTGTTGGTTGACCAGATTATGATAAGAAATTGGTAAATCTTCGACAGAAAACTGTTTATATATTGGTGATTTAGGTAAATAAGTGTAGAATTGTTTTTGCAATGGAGATGCAATCAAGTGCATGTTGAAAAGCCTCCTTAAAGATTTGACTATCAATCATTGGTATTTTAAAGCTTTTATGGGATGAAAGATAGTGTTTTGAAACGTAATTTGTTAAAATATTTACTGGAATAAGAGGTGCACAGCTGTGACAAATGATTATATATACATATTTACAAACCCAATCTCAAATCAGGTGCAATCATTGGGCGTGGGTTTAAAATATTTTACGCGTGCGGTAAATACCATACCAAATAACTTGTTACTCATCAAGAATCCTAATAATCTAGGTCGATTTGATGAGTTTACGCGTTTTCATATCGTGAGTGGACATGAGGCTGTGAAAGCTTTTATTGATGAACAAGCTAATGGAGCCCAGGTCCAGACTAAGTGGATTGATTTTAAATATGAATCCCTATTCCAGCAGCTGTCCGACCAAGAAATTGCGGAACTGTTATTTTTAGGCCATACGGATGCACCATTGAACCAGCCAACTTTTTATAAATTAGGGAATAGATTTACCTTCTTTGGTTCAACTTATCCGAATTCATATCCAACAACTAAAATGTACTACCGTGATATCCATGACTTTTTCAAACAACTCGGTTATGTATTGGCAGATAAAGTAATGGCAAACTTACAAGAGCAAAAGTCAATGTTTTTGTTCCGTAAGAAGACCGTAGTAAAAAAAGGCAAATCGGTACCTATACCAGCTAAGCCTATATTAAGCCATTTAGCTCGATTAAGCCATGATGGTATTATCATTACCTTTGAAGGATCTGACCGTGTTGGCCCCAACAACAGGGCATTTAGCGTATATTTAGCTGAGGACAATCCACGCTTTGTTGAAACAGACAAGACATCCAACTTATTATTAGGTAGACTCACTTACGATTTAACAACAGAAACTTGGGACTTCCAAGCGTAAATAAAAATACTAGAGACAATTGACGGAGGACATTTTCATGGAAATTATCGTTTTATTTGGTGGAAAAAGTGCGGAACATGATATTTCTATCTTAACAGCAACAGCCATCATGCAAAATATACAATATGATCGCCATACCGTTACACCGGTATACATTGATAGACAAGGTCACTGGTTTAAGGGTACAAGCATGACTGAAAAACCAGATGCTTCAGCAAACTTCCAACTAGACCAAGTTGGGCAAGCTATTGTACCCACAGATGTCTTGAAAGAAGGGGATGAGCAAATTGTTTTCCCTGCTTTACACGGCCCTAATGGTGAGGATGGTACAATTCAAGGCTTATTTGAAAGTTTAAATATCGCTTATGTAGGAGCAGGCGTTTTAGCTTCTGCAGCAGGGATGGATAAAATCGTATCAAAACACTTATTCAACCAAGCAGGCTTACCACAAGTACCATTTGTAGCTTTATCAGCTTATGATTGGGAAAAAGACCAAACTTTAGCTATTGAAAAAGTCACAAATGCCTTAGCTTATCCAGTCTTTGTTAAACCAGCAAATATGGGTTCAAGTGTTGGGGTATCTGAAGCCGTTGATGACGCGTCGTTACTAGCAGCTTTAACATTAGCCTTCCGTTATGACCGTCGCGTCCTAGTAGAAGCAAGTGTACAGAACCCACGTGAAGTAGAGTTGGCGGTCTTAGGTAATGACGAAATCTTTGTTTCAGTTCCAGGTGAATTAGCTAAGGGACAAGGTTTCTACAATTATGAAGAGAAATATTTAAACAATACAACTGAAATGTTAATTCCAGCAGCGATTGATGAGCCGACTGTTGCTAAATTACAAGACTTTGCGAGAAAAGCTTACTTAGCCCTAGATGGGTCAGGTTTATCGCGGGCGGACTTTTTCCTAACTGAATCTGGTGAAATTTATATTAACGAAGTGAATACTTTACCAGGATTTACGCAATTCTCTATGTACCCAGCTTTATGGGAAGCGAGTGGAAAATCTTATACGGATTTATTAGAAGAATTGATTCAATTAGGGTTAAGTCGCTATAATAAGAAGAAAAGTATTCAGCAGTCACTGTAGTCATTCTGATAGCATACCTTAAATAAGTCATCTAAATAGTCTAATGAAACATTGAAGAAAAGCAGCTATTGTAGCTAAGGCGCTGGAAGCAAGATTGAGCGACCTTTAGTAGTTAGAGAGGCAAGTATGAAACCCACACAAATTAAAGATATCGTAAAAGCCGTCGATGCAATTGATTTCACATCGACAGCTCGTTTGGCGGAAATTAATTCAGTAGAATTTGATTCGCGGTTAATTACCCCTGGGGCCCTATTCGTTCCCTTAAAAGGGGCGACTGACGGCCATTCTTATATTGATAAAGCCATTGAAAATGGGGCAGTTGCGGCCTTGTGGTCTAATGATCCAAGTGAAGCGCCGGCTGATTTTCCAATCATACAAGTAGAAGATACTCTTGTGGCTATGCAGGCATTTGCGAAAGCATATCTATCATGGATTAAGCCAAAAGTCGTTGGTATTACAGGGTCATCTGGTAAAACAACGACAAAAGATATGACCGCAGCTGCATTATCGGCAGCTTTAAAAGTGCACAAAACCAATGGTAACTATAACAATGATATTGGTCTACCAAAAACAATTTTAGATATGCCAGAAGATACAGATGTGATTGTTTTAGAGATGGGGATGTCTGCTGCTGGGGAAATTTCCTTTCTGAGTCAACTGGCAGAACCGGATGTGGCTGTGATTACCATGGTCGGTGAAAACCATATTGAATTTTTAGGTTCACGAGCAAATATTGCCAAAGCTAAGCTAGAAATTTTAGATGGCTTAAAAGAGGACGGTACATTCATCTATCCAGGTGAAGAACCTTTAATCGTGGATCAAATGCCTAAAGACTTACCACAGTCGACGTTGACGATTGGATTAAATGAAGGTCAAGACATTTTTGCTTTTGATGTGATGATGGACCAATTCCAAGCGACCTTTTATACCAATTTATCCCCAGAGTTAAAAATGGAGATTCCATTATCAGGTGGTTATAATGTTCAAAACGCCTTGTATGCCTTAGGTGTAGCCTATTCATTCGGTTTATCATTAGAGCAAGTGCGTCCTAACCTAGCGGATTTTTCGATTACAGCAGATCGGGGTTCATGGGAACGTGGTATTTTAGAAACACAGATATTAAACGATACATATAATGCGAGTCCTTCAGCTATGAAAGCCGTTATTCGTAACTTCTCTGCTATTGCCTCAAAAGGTATGTCACAAAAAATTCTTGTCTTGGGGGATATGTTGGAGTTAGGGACTTTCTCTGATGATTTACATAAAGAAATTGCAACTGTTATTGGTTTAAATACCTTCAAACATATCTTTTTATATGGTCCACGTATTCGACCACTAGTAGATGCGTTGATTGAAAAAGGCATCCACCCAGACTTGATTACTTACATTGAGTCAGATAAGCAAGCTTTGATTGAAGATATAAAAGCTATCTTACAACCGGAGGATAAAATTTTAGTGAAGGCAAGTAATGGTATGGGGTTAATTGAAGTAGTAGAAGCGTTAAAAATGCCTACACCAGAAGAGAACTAGCCTGTAACAGCTGGTATAACTTAAATTAAACTCTAGTGAGATTTGTGCTTTTTATTTGTACCACGCGTTTAGATGTGTTATAGTGATTTAGCTTGAGTATATTTAGAGGAGTAGTGGAGGTTCTACTACTGAAGTAATCAATATCAGTTGGAAATAGTCGAGCCTGATGCATTTGGCATACTCGGCTATTTTTGTTATGTGGAAAGCTTATTCACAGAGATAAATCGTTCACTCAAGTAGAAAAAGGAGAGACTAGATGAAATTTAATGAAATGAATCTATCAAAGCCACTGCTTCGCGCAATTGAAGATATGGGTTTTGAGGAAGCAACACCCATCCAAGCACAGACGATTCCGATGGGACTTGAGGGACAAGATATATTTGGACAAGCCCAAACAGGTACTGGTAAAACAGCCGCTTTTGGATTGCCATTATTAGAAAAAGTTCATGAAAATGGTGGCGTGCAAGCCTTAATTATTGAACCAACTCGTGAACTAGCTGTGCAAACAGGTGAAGAATTATACCGTCTTGGTAAATTCAAGGGTATCCATACCGCCACTGTATATGGGGGGGCGTCAATTGGACACCAGATTAAATTATTGAAAAAAAATCCACCAGTTGTGATTGGTACACCGGGTCGTATCTTAGATCTAATTAAGCGTGGTGTGTTGAAATTGAATGCTGTGGAAACTTTAGTATTAGATGAAGCAGATGAAATGTTGAAGATGGGCTTTGTTGAAGATATTGAATCCATTATTCGTGAATTACCAACAGCGCGTCAAACACTACTTTTCTCTGCAACAGTACCGCAAGAAATCAAACGGATTGCTGATAACTTCATGAAAGACCCCGTAACCGTTCATGTTAAAACAAAACAAATGACTGCGGACCTAATTGACCAGTACTACACTCGCTGTAAGGACTACGAAAAATTTGATTTATTAACACGTTTTATTGACGTACATAATCCTGAATTGTCAATCGTTTTCGCTCGTACAAAACGTCGCGTTGATGAAGTGGCACGTGGATTAATTGAACGTGGCTATTCAGCTGAAGGAATCCACGGTGACTTAAGTCAAGAAAAACGATTAGGGGTTTTACGAAACTTTAAAAATGGTAAATTAGATATCTTAGTAGCAACAGACGTTGCTGCACGTGGTTTAGACATATCAGGTGTAACACATGTTTACAACTTCGATATTCCACAAGATCCTGAATCATACGTTCACCGTATTGGTCGTACAGGTCGTGCTGGTAAGGAAGGTATGTCAGTAACATTTGTTACAGGCAATGAAATGTCATACCTACGTACAATTGAAAACTTAACCAAGAAACAAATGTCGCCCCTACGTCCACCTACAACCCAAGAAGCCTTCCGTGGACAATTAGCTAATGTGGTTGAAGTAGTAAAAGCGTTAACTGAAGTTGACAATACTGATATGTATCAAGATGCCATCACTTACTTGTCAGAAAATTACACTGAAGATGAAATTGCATTAGCTTTAGTACGTTCATTGGTGAAAGATCCTTCTTCTGTTAAAGTAGAAATCACCCCTGAACGTCCATTGCCAAACCGCAATAAGCGTAACTTCCACCGCAATGCGTCAAACCGTAAACACAATGGTGGAAATCGTGACCGTAATGGTAAAGGTGGCTACAAAGGTAACGCTAAAGATAAAAATCGTAACAATTATGACCGAAAAAAATCATACGGTGGTAATAAACAATCTAAAAGAAAATCAGCAGAATTTAAAATTCGTTAGTAAGGTGTGACGAAAGCCATTTAGACTTGTACCGCGCTGGAGCAAAAGCCGAATAAACACTGTAAGTGTTTAAAGTATTTTGTGAAGTATCGGCCAAGTCTGACTTTCGACCCAATCAAACAGGTGAGTGAGGTAAAGTACTTCATTTGCCTGTTTTTTTGCGTACGCATAAAGATGCAGATTTGAACTAAATACGTTAAAATATATATAAATAATATCGTAATAGATAATAGGGAGAGGCCCATGATTATTGGTTTAGGAACAGATTTAGTTGAAACAGCGCGGATTAAGGAGGCGATTGCCAACAATTCTCGTTTTTTGGGGAAATTACTAACAGAAAATGAATTGGCTGCTTACACTGATATTCACAATGAGAAACGACGAGTAGAATTTGTAGCTGGTCGTTGGGCGGCTAAAGAGGCGTTTGCCAAAGCTTATGGAACCGGTATTTCGAGTCAGTTGCATTTTCGTGATATTGAAGTTTCAAATAATGACCAGAGGAAACCGATTATTATTTGTGACAAAGTAGCTACGCCAGTACATATTACCATCAGTCACACTGACCATTACGCTACTGCAACGGTTATTATTGAGGATTAGTTTGAATAAGCGTGATTATCCCTATTAGCGTATGGTAAATATTGTAGCTATCAGTTTTCACGATTTTTACATTTAAAGTGTACAATTATTGTATATTCAAAAAATTAATTTTAGTCATAAAAAAGGCGAACAATTCCTTATAACTTATACATTGTTAATTGCCAAGTTAACTTCTTGAAAAAGCGGATTTGTCGCCTTTTTTGTTAAATAAACCGCTATAAATTTGGTCATTTTTTCAAATTTTGATAGAGTTATAAGAGACTTTTTCTATAAAAGGCAAAAATTAGGAGGACTAAGTGATGATAGAGTTCAAGAATGTCGAAAAGGTATATCCAGGGGGCACAACCGCTGTTAAAGACGCCTCTTTGACAATTGATGATGGTGAGTTTGTATGTTTTATTGGGACATCTGGTTCTGGTAAAACAACAGCACTTCGAATGATTAACCGCATGCATGATCCATCAGGAGGCGAAATTCTGATTGATGGAGAACCAACAACATCAAAAGATCCGGTAGCATTGCGGCGAGGTATTGGGTATGTAATCCAACAAACAGGATTAATGCCACACATGACTGTATATGACAACATCGTAACAGTACCTCGCTTACTAAAATGGGATGAAAAGAAAAATAGAGAAATTGCAGAACGCTTAATGGAACGCGTGGAGTTACCACTTGAGTATTTAGACCGTTATCCAAGTGAGCTATCAGGGGGGCAACAGCAACGTATTGGTGTCATTCGTGCCCTAGCTGCTAATCCAAAAATTGTTTTAATGGATGAGCCTTTTGGGGCTTTGGACCCAATTACACGTGATGCTTTACAAGAATTAGTAAAAGAACTACAAGTTGAATTTGGTTCAACTTTTGTGTTCGTAACGCACGATATGGATGAAGCTTTAAACTTAGCTGACCATATTGCAGTATGGCATGAAGGTGAACTAATCCAATATGATACGCCAGATGAAATCTTACGCAATCCAGCTAACGAACACGTACGTGGTTTCTTAGGTGAAGAACGCTTAATGCAAGCACAAACTGATTTCATTACAGTAAAAGAAATCATGTTAACAACACCATTAACTGCCACCTTGGGTATGTCTTTAGCCAAAGCAATTACAATCATGCGTGATAATCACGTCGATTCATTATTTGTCATCGATGATGATCACCATCTAAAAGGTCTATTGACCTTAAATGATGTGGCTTCACGGGCTGCAAATTCAAGTTTATCTGTTGCAGATGTGATGCATACGAAGATTCGTCCAGTATTTGAAGATGCTTTAGTGCAAGATACAACTACACAAATCCTAAAAGGTCGTATTCCTAACATGCCAGTGGTAGACCGTGAAGGCCATTTAACTGGACTGGTTACACGTTCAGCGTTAGTAAATCTTGTTTACAACTCAATTTGGGGTGACGAGGAAGAAATCGACAAGTTAACTGATGAACCCGTATTTGAAAATGCAGAAACAACAGCAGCTCACCCAATTGATGCGACTACTGAAGGAGCTGATAAATAATGCAAGAGTTTTTTGCCAGTCAAGGTAGTGAAGTCATTCGCTTACTCTGGGAGCATATTTATATGTCACTGATTTCTTTAGGTTTGGGTGTTATTGTGGCTGTACCTTTAGGTATCTTTCTTTCACAAGTACCAAAAGTAGCTAATGTAGTGATTTCTATTGTGTCAGTTTTACAAACAATTCCAACGTTAGCGCTTCTAGCTTTAATGATACCCTTCTTAGGCGTTGGTAAGGTGCCTGCAATTGTCGCCTTATTTATCTACTCGCTGTTACCGATTCTGCGTAATACTTACTTAGGGATGTCAAATGTAAATCCAGATCTACTAGATGCTGCTAGGGGAATGGGGTTGAAACGAATGCAAATTATTCGTCAAGTGCAACTACCACTTGCGGTACCAGTTATTATGGCAGGTATTCGTCTTTCGACGGTTTATGTTATTGCTTGGACAACACTTGCCTCATATATCGGTGGTGGCGGCCTAGGGGATATGATCTTTAACGGATTGAACCTATTTAGACCGGACTTAATTTTAGGTGGTACGATTCCTGTAACCATCCTTGCAATCGTTGTTGACCTAGTGATGGCGCGCATAGAGGAATGGGTTACACCGACAACCTCTTCTAAGAAAGGAGATGAATCACTTGCGTAAAATGAAATATCTTAAGACATCGATTGTTGCTGTCTTATCGACAATTATTTTAACAGCTTGTTCATTACCTGGACTAGGAGGATCATCTGAAAATGGGATTTCCATTGTTTCTGGATCAACAACTGAACGACAAATCTTAGGCTACATTGTTGAAGGGATGGTGGAACATTATACTGACGCACCGACGAACATCATTCCTAACTTAGGTTCATCAACAATGAACCATCAAGCGCTTGAAACAGGCGATGCCAATGTATCAGCAGTAAACTATACAGGGACATCACTAACGGGTGAACTAGGTTTGGAAGCTGAAACAGATCCTGAAGTTGCCTTAGATACGGTTGTATCAGAATTCGATTCTCAATTTGATATGAATTGGTACAAACAAGGTTATGGCTTTGCGAATACTTATGCCTTCATGGTTCGCCGTGAAGATGCAGAAGCGTACGGCTTAGAGACTGTGTCTGACTTAGAAGAATATGCGGATGAATTTTCAGTTGGGGTAGATAATACTTGGTTAAACCGTGAAGGTGATGGGTATGAAGCTTTCAAAGAAATCTATGGTTTTGATTTCCCAGAATTATACCCAATGACAATCGGGTTGGTTTATTCAGCAGTTTCTTCTGGTGAAGTAGATGTTGTTTTAGGTTATTCAACTGATGGCCGTATCATTTCTGAAGACTTGGTTGTACTTGAAGATGATAAACGACTTTTCCCACCTTATGATGGTGCGGCAGTTGTAACCAATGAAGCTAGAGCAGAATATCCTGAATTGGATGCTATTTTTGCTAAATTGGCTAATAAAATACCGAATGAAACAATGCAAGAGTTAAACTTCCAAAGTGACCAGTATTTATTAGAGCCTCAGATTGTTGCAGAACGCTTTTTAGAAGAGAACAACTATTTTGAAGATGAGGAACCATACTTGGAACCTATTTCCAAAACGCAATTAGGAGGTGAAGAATAATGGTAGATGTGACACAATTGAATTTACTTGAACAGATTGGGTATTATTTCCAGCAAAATGGGATGTATCTATTATCACAATTCTTCCGCCAACTACTTATGACTTCTTACGGGGTAGTGTTTGCGATCATTGTGGCAGTACCGTTAGGCTTCTTTATTGCACACAAGCGTAAAACATCAGCCTTTGTTTTAGGGTTAGCGAATATTATCCAAACAATACCTAACTTGGCTTTACTATCCGTAGTAATGTTGGTGATGGGGCTAGGACCTAACTTGGTTGTATTTACCATTTTCTTATATTCAATCTTACCAATTCTGAGAAATACTTATACGGGTGTTATCAGTGTAGATGATACAATGGTAGATGTTGGTAAAGGGATGGGAATGACCCCTTGGCAAGTGATTTATAAAGTTGAATTGCCACTAGCGCTTTCAGTGATTATGGGTGGTATCCGTAATGCCTTTATTACAGGTATCGGGATTTCTACAATCGGTACTTTCGTTGGTGCCGGTGGACTTGGTGACGTATTGCAACGTGGTGTAAATGCTTCAGATGGTACTTCTATTATCATCGCAGCTGTTATCCCAATTTCACTGATGTCAATCCTAGCTGACTGGTTGTTAGGTATAATTGAAAAACGATTAGACCCTTCATCAACCAAATAATCTAGCAACAAATGAAAGGATGAGTTAATGGATTGGGGTTTATTACTGCAAATCCTTCTCATCAACTTGATATATATCATGTTGAATACCATACGAACCCTATTAGCCATACGTGGTTATCAAAAAATTGCGCCGGCAATAGCTGTTATAGAGGTGACGATTTATACTCTAGGACTATCTATGGTAATGCAATATTTATCTAATCCGATTTACCTAATAGCTTATGCCTTAGGTTTCGGTGTTGGCATATATTGTGGAATGATAATTGAAAACAAACTCGCCTTGGGTTATTCAGTTGTCGAAGTTTATGTGCAAAATGATGACCATACCTTAGCTAGCGCTTTACGTGAACGTGGTTATGGTGTTACCATCCAAGTGGGTTACGGTCGTGATGGTGATCGGTTGATCTTAACGATTCTAACGCCTAGATCAAATGAAGTATATTTGCACCGGACAATCGAGGAAATTGATCCCAAAGCATTCTACCTATCTTATGATGCCAAATATATCCATGGTGGATTCTGGTCTAAACGTGTGAATCCACGTTTAATTAAACGATCAAAAGTGAAAGACCAACAAACCGATAATATTGTGGTTGAAGAAGTAGAATCAAAAGAGGCATATGTAGAGGAAACAGGTTACTTATTCGATGAAGCGGTCAACGAAGAAACAAAGGACCCAACATCAAGTGAAGAGTAACCAATATAAAAGCAGTGCTTGCCATCAAGTCAGCGCTGCTTTTTTGGTTTAAACTGAACATTTAATAACACTGCGATATCAGCTTAATCATTTTGTTCCTTTAATAGACACTTTTTTTAAAATCATATTTTTCTTGAGTTATCCTTTGTTTTACGGTATTTTTATAACTGTTGTTCGCAACCATCCAACAAAAAAAAACTAGGAGGCATTTATATGAAAACGAAAAAATTGGTGAATTCAGCCATGATTACAGCTGTTTATATTGTCTTGATGTATTTTGTCCAGCCTTTGGGATTTGGTGCCATCCAATTCCGCATATCGGAAGGCTTAAACCACTTAGCTGTTTTCCATAAAGACTATAAATGGGGAGTTGTCATTGGCGTATTTCTTTCTAACTTACTATTTTCAGCGAGTCTAGGGATTTATGATATCGTATTTGGTACACTACATACCTTATTATCATTCTTAGTGGCAGAGTACCTATTCCGCTTTGCGAAAGATACTAAGCAACGTATGGTCATCATTAGTCTCGTATTCTCAGTGATGATCTTCATTATAGCTTTCGAATTATTTTGGGTGATTCATCTCCCATTCTGGTTCACTTACTTGACTACTTTCCTAAGTGAAATCATCATTATGGGTATTACTGCCCCATTGTTCTATTACCTAGACAAGCGCTTAAATTTCCACAAGTTGATGGAAGGATAATGCCTTGTTCTTTTAGTTCATGATTGCTAAAATATGCGGGAAAAGATATATGATAACCGTCTAATAAAGGTGGAGGGATAACGCACATGCATGTATATCAATTAACAGTTGGACCTATCCAAGAACATCCTTACTTTATTGTTAAAGACAACAAGGATACGCTGATTATTGATCCCGGTGATCAAGCAGATACAATTGAAAAATTTATCGTTGACAACCAGTTACATCCAGTAGCTATCCTATTGACGCATGCCCATTTCGACCACATCGGTGCCGTAGAAGCGATTCGCGAGCGGTATAATATCGACGTATGGCAGCATATCATCGAAGCCGACTGGTTGAAAGACAAGCAAACCCGTATTCCTAAAACCCGTACCCATTATTGGGACAAAATGGGTGAACACTCTGTGGCTGGCTTCACTTTTAAAACTGCCCACGTACCGGGGCATTCCCCAGGTTCCGTAGTTTATATTTTTGCCGAGGACGGATTTGTCATTGCTGGGGATACTTTATTTAAGGGTACCATTGGTCGAACTGATTTGGCCCACGGTGACCAAGACACATTAATTACTGGTATCAAGCGGCATTTATTAACCCTACCGGATGAAACGCAAGTTCTTCCGGGACATGGTGAGATTACTACAATTGGCCAGGAAAAAGCGACCAATGCATTTTTGCAAACATAAAAGTAAATTAAAACCTAGTCCAATGACTGCTTAACAACAGTCAAAGGGCTAGGCTTTTTTTGTATATTCCTATTTAACTTAAGGCAATCGATTTTGTATTACCTACTGAAAGGATCTTGTAGTTCTTTCGTTCAATCCTTGTAATAATTTTCTCAAGTGATTGGTGAGAACAGTCACCTTTTAATGAAATAATGATGTTGGATAGATCAGTTTTAGGATCAACGGTTGTAACAACCGTATTGATAGATGCAAAACGACCGATAATTCGTGATATTACTGCTAGTGCACCTTGATCTTCCTGGTTTGCTTCAATAGTTAAAACAAAACCATCTTCATCCAGTGACCATGCCTTGAATAAACCACGTTCAAACGCTCGGTGGGTTAGGATGCCATAAAAGGTATGGTCTTCATTCAAGACACTAATATAAGGTAGGTCTCGAATAGCAAAAATTGTTTGAAAAAGGGTTGAATTGGTATAGATGTATTTTGTCGCATTTTTTAGGTGATGGGTAACCGATACATCTAAAGACTCACCATTTAATAGTCGTTTATAAATGTGTTGTCGATAAATGTTTCCGCGATACATCGTTCCGGACTGACTTAAGATGGGTAAGGACCGAAAATTATTTTCTTTCATAATGTCTAAAGCTTCTTGTAAAGTATTCGCCTCGGTGACATATTTAACGTCCTCACGCTTAATACTTAATTCGCGGATGTTCATATGTATGACCTCGCTCTTTCATTGTATTCATAACTTATTATATCATAAAAATGACAAAATCATGCTAAAGATTATAATAAGGTTAAAACATTGCAAAAAATGCTAAAAATATTAAATAAAATAAACAAAAAACGATAAAAGGGGTTACATTTATTGAAATTATTGCTATAATGTTTTTGTTGATAAATATTTGTAAGCGTTTATAAGTGTTAAGTAAGCGTTTACTTCATTTGAAAGGGGAATATTTCACATGGCTAAAGTTGATTTAACAAAACAACCCTATAATTTAGATGCAGAAGCTGTCAAATGGGTTGAAGATACAATCGCTAATATGACAATTGACGAAAAAATTGGACAATTATTCTTCAATATGGGTGCGAGTACTGAACCTGAATATTTAAAAGATGTATTAGATACTTACCACATTTCAGGGGTTCGTTACAACAAATCTAACGCAGATACTGTTTACGAACAAAATAAAGTATTGCAAGGCCACTCTAAGTATCCGGTATTAATTGCAGCGAACACTGAAGCTGGTGGTGATGGTGCCGCTAATGACGGGACTTATATCGGTCATGAAGTGAAAATTGCGGCTACTAATGACTCTAAATACGCTTATGAAATGGGGCGTATTGCTGGTGTTGAAGCTGCTGCAATCGGATGTAACATGTCATTTGCACCAATCGTAGATATTAGTGAAAACTGGAGAAACCCAATTATCTCAGTACGTACTTGGTCAAACGACACAGAAAAAGTTTTAGAAAACTCATTAGCATACTTAAAAGGTATCTCAGAAGCAGGTATCCTTGCGACTGCGAAACACTTCCCTGGTGATGGTAACGACGAACGTGACCACCATTTATCATTTGCAACAAACCACTCAACACTAGAAGAATGGTTTGCATCATATGGTAAAGTTTATAAAGGATTAATCGACGCAGGTTTACCGGCAATCATGGCTGGACACATCGGTTTACCTTCATATGTAGAAAAAGTAAATCCATCAGCTTCATTATCTGAGAAAAATTTACCAGCTACATTATCACGTGAGTTATTAACTGACTTATTAAAAGGTGAGTTAGACTTTAATGGTGCAGTAATTACGGATGCTTCACACATGGTTGCATTCACAAGTGCGCTAAAACGTGAAGATGCATTACCTACTGCTATTGCAGCTGGTTGTGATATGTTCTTATTCTTCAACGATCCAGATGAAGACTTTGCATGGATGAAAGCTGGTTATGAAAATGGTACAATCACCGATGAACGCCTAAATGATGCAATTTCTCGTACATTAGGTTTACGTGCTAAATTAGGCTTACACAAAGTTGATCGTACTCAAATCTTAGCACCTAAAGAAGAAGCCTTAGCTAAGATTGGTACAGACGAACACAAAGAAATGGCTCGTGAAGTTGCAGACCAAGCGATTACTTTAGTTAAAAATGAACAACCAGATATATTCCCAGTAACTCCTGAACGCTATAAGTCTGTGTTATTAGTACTTAACGAAGGTGTTAAAGGCGGATTCGGTGCGATGATTGCTTCTAAAGAGTCTCCAGTAGATATTATGAAAGCTAAAATGGAAGAACGTGGCTTTAACGTAACGATTTGGGAATCAACAGAAGAGCGTATTATGAAGTTACCTGAAGCTGAACGTGCAGCAGCGATTGCAAACGTTTATGCTCAAAAACAACCAATTGCTCAATTAACAGACCAATATGATCTAGTGATCAACTTGGCTAAGATTGCTGCAGGTACGGTACAACGTGTTGCATGGCCAGCATCTAAAGGTACACCGGATATTCCATTCTACGTAAACGAAATTCCTACAATTTATGTATCAGTGAATCATCCATTTGCATTGGCAGATGTGCCTCAAGTACAAACTTACATCAACGCTTACGACGATAAAGAATTCAATATTGAAATCTTAGTCGACAAATTAGCTCAAGGACCTGAAGCATTCAAAGGCGTTGACCCAGTTGATTCGTTTACAGGCTTTGAAGATACACGTTATTCTTCAGCTGACGTATATGCTAATCGTATCAACCCAGCTAAAACTAAATAATCAAACGATTCTTTAAAATGTTTAAGACCTCGTATGCGTGCGAGGTCTTTTTAGTCATCTGAACAAATTCGCTTACTTCATGAATTTACTAGTAAAAAGCTGAATAAGAAGAGCTGGCCAATTAAAATTTTTATCAAAAAAAAAACTATAAAGAGTCGATGAATACACCAATTTTTAGTAATACTTATAAGGCAAATCTTGCCTTTTAAACCCTATGGTTGTATACTAAAATTAGCTTATTATACTTGTATATAAGAAGGAGAGAATTCGATATTATGGGAGATCCTGGGGCCTCAAACGTAGGTGGACAGATACTATTAATTATTATTTTAACATTGGTGAATGCTTTTTTAGCAGGGGCTGAAATGGCATTTGTTTCCGTGAACCATTCAAAACTAGAAACTATGGCGGAAGAAGGAGATATTAAATCTCAGAAGGTATTAAAACTTCTTGAAAATTCTGATGATTTCTTATCCACTATTCAAGTAGGGATTACTTTTGCAGGTTTCTTCTCATCTGCATCAGCATCCACTACCTTCGTTTCGTATTTACTACCTTACTTAACTGATATCCCTGCAGGGGAAACGATTGCTACTGCAACAGTAACATTAATTTTGTCATACTTTACATTAGTATTAGGTGAGTTATATCCGAAACAATTAGCCTTACAAGTACCTGAATCATATGCTAGACAGTCAGCAGGCATTATTTCCATGTTAAAAACTTTCTTCAAACCGTTTGTCTGGTTACTGACAGCATCAACAAATATACTGAAGAAGATCACACCACTCGAATTTTCTGCGGATAGTCAACAATTTACACGCGAAGAAATTCAAGGAATTATTAATTCCTCACGTCGTGAAGGGGTTATTGATAGTGACGAGTTTCAAATGATGCAAGGTGTATTATCTTTAGATACTAAATTAGCTAGAGAAGTGATGACACCTCGTACAGATACATTTATGGTGGATATTGAAGATGATAGTCAAGAAATCGTAAACGACATATTAAGCTCGCAGTATTCACGGGTACCAGTGTTTAGAGATGATAAAGATGATATTATAGGAATTATTCATACAAAGGATATTTTGCGTGAAGCACGCAAAGTTGGTTTCGAAAATATTGAAATAAATAACGTTGTTAAACCAGCATTTTTTGCACCTGAAACAAGTTTTATAGATGATTTATTGTTCGATTTTAAGAAAAATCATCAACATTTAGCGATCATCAAAGATGAATATAATGGTGTGGTAGGGTTAGTAACGCTTGAAGATTTGATCGAAGAGATTGTCGGGGATATCGAAGATGAGTACGATGAAATTTCCCATCTTTATAAACGTATTAACGATACAACCTATATTATCAATGGTATTATGCCGATTGATAAATTTAACCAGTTATTTAAAACAGGGGTAGAATCTGATGAATCAGATACCATCGCAGGTTATATGATTGAAATTTTAGGATATTTTCCTGAAGACCGAGCAGAGGAAGTTATTCGAATAGAAAATTATAAGCTAATGACTACTGCTGTTGAGAATGGTAGAATCCGTGGTATTCAAGTTAAAAGAATGGAAGCTGATGAATTAACAGAAGATGGAGTAGTCGAAGAAGAAAATAAATAGCACTTTGAAGTTCGGAATTTTTCCGGACTTTTTTCAACTAAAGGAGTAAATATGACAGAAACAAATAACACAAAAGAAAAAGTTATTCAAAATGAAATGATGGACAGACCAGTTGTAGAAGCGGGCGTATTAAATTTTATGCGTACCAGACAAAGTGAATTTCCAGCACCATTAAAGGCTTTAGAAGATTATGCTCATGAAAATCGGGTTCCTGTTATCCCACACGAAACTGCTGTATTTTTAGACTTTCTATTAAGTATCAAACAACCAAAGAAAATTTTAGAAATTGGTATGGCGATTGGTTTCTCGGGATCATTAATGGTTTACGGTCATCCAGAGCGGACATTAGATACTATTGATCGTTATGATAAAATGATAGAAGCGGCCAAGCTAAACTTTAAGAAATTAGGTGTAGCGGATCGAGTGACGATTCATGAGGGCGATGCGAAAGATGTATTACCTTCTTTAACAGATACATATGATTTTGCACTGTTAGACTCAGCAAAAGCAAAATACTTTGATTTCTTTCCATTGATCATGGATCGCCTTGAAGTAGGTGGTATTTTGATGATTGATGATATATTCCAGGGGGGAACTGTCTTTAATGAGTTGGATACGATTCGTAAACGTGTGCGAAAAATCCATAAAAAATTGAATTTGTTATTAGAGGAAATTGTGGGACATCCTAATCTGAAGACTTCTGTCTTACCATTAGGGGATGGTGTATTACTGGTAGAGAAGATTGATGAAACAGATTTTTCATATTTACTTGAGAAAAATTTCTAGTAACGTGTAGGACAAAGACTAAGTCATGAAGATTATCTTGGCTCTACAATATATAGGACTGATGACTAAAAAAGTCATTGGTCCAATTTTTTTCGCAAAAAACGAGGATTCCATTATCATTAAGTTAACGACAACTAATAGATAGGAGA
>NZ_PNHQ01000007.1 GCF_002871935.1 Aerococcus viridans | reverse complement strand
AGCAATAACATAAATTCCTTCAAAATCACACTTCAGAATCACGTCCTAAACTTTCAATTTATTCCTTGACATCTTTATAGCTGGCTTTGGAGTGTTTGCTAATTGATTAATTCGTTCCTCAATTAATTTAACAAGAGCTAAAGCTTTTTTACGCTCTTGATAAAGAACATTCGTGTTTTCACCTAAATCATTGGCAACTTTCTCATAACGTTCAACCGCTGCCTTATAATTATCGATCGCATTTTTTCTTAATTTTGAATTAAACATGATATCACCATCCTATATGTATGCTTTCTGCAACAAGGTTTGATTTTATTTACTTGTGTTAATCTCTATTAGTTATTCTGTTGTTTTAACTTTTCTTTAACTACATCTTTGAACTCAAGTAACTCTTCTGATCTGATGTAATAACCTAAATTTGTCATAACTGAAGTTCTGCTAATAATTTTTTGTTGTGTAGGTATATCAACAACTGATATCTCACCATTTGCATTCATTGTGGGGCCGGCATATAGAACTCCTAAAAATATTATTCTACGAGCGCCTAGATAAGTATTACCTTTTTTATCAGAATAGCCATTCTCGTTTAAAATGTAAATTGGCGATCCAGATGATCCTGGAAAAGCAGCAATGTCTGCTAGACCGATTCCTTTTGTGTTGAAATCATAAGCAGGGTGAGAAGCTGTGTATCCCTTTCTGAAAATTGGATAATTATGTTTGCTATCCCATAAACCAATAGGGTAGCCGATCATTACAATTTCTTCTAAAGCACTTAATTCCATCAATTTATCTTTGTTAGGAATTAAACCTTCATCGTTAGCTAAATAAAATACTTGTTTTCCTGTTCGTTTTTTTACTTCCTCAAATATCGGGTTTATAAATGTAAAGCATAGATCCTTATCAGAATGAAAAAACCATTCTGTTTGTAACGTAAGAGCATAGTTTTGAGTAGTTGAGCCGTCATCTTCTCTTAAATGCAAGAAGAACTTCACAGTCTCATTCCTATTATAATTTACAACATGCTTATTTGTAATAAGGTCGGTATAGTAAGCTCATTCTCCTGAAAATTAAAGAAAAACCCAGTTCCTGAAGAACCATCATGGGCTTCTATTCTTACAGTATTAAACATAAGCTGTTCTGTTAAACTGATTGGTTTCATATCATCTCTCCTCATTATTTATTAATTGTAGAATATTATTAATTCAATTATTATCCGTCTTAATCTCATAACCATCTGGTAAAATAAATGCCTGCACAAACTTGACACCTAGCACATCAGCAATGGCCTTCAACTCATCCAAGGTTACCGTTTCTCGTTGTAATTTCTTATTGAAATTCTGTGGAGTCTGGCCAATGCGTCTAGCAAGTTCAGAAACGCTTATATTCATTTGCTCACACAGTTCTTTAATCATTTCTGCCGTAGTCATACAGCACCTCCAAGTTTACGCTAAGAATATTATAAACCATTTGGTTGATAAATGAAATAGTTATAAAATTATTATTATAATCAACAAGTAAAAGAAAACCCACAACTCTACTTCAGAGTCATGGGCTATTTACTTCTGGTTTTCATATTTCAATTTCAATACTAGATTTAAAGGATATGATAAAGTGGTCACCATACACCGTAACATTTTGGATGATCTTCCTTGTTTATCCATTCAAGCCAATAGCCATCTTGTCAACTCAGCACATTTTTACCAGCAATCTTATCAACTCACCTAGCCATCAGCAGTACTTACTGATGGCTTTTTAATTTCACTAATCTTGGATAAACTCCCTCAAAGCAAAAATCCGTGATTATGCTTCCGGCCTAGAACCAGACTGCAAACCACGGAAAGCCTTTATTTACTTATCTTAATACACCCTTACTTATCTGCTCTTGACATCAATACTACCGTCTCAACATGCCAAGTTTGTGGGAACATATCTAATGGTTGAACTTGCTCGAAGTCATAGCCTGCTTCTACGAATTTTGCGATGTCTCGTGCCATAGTTGTTGGATTGCACGAAACATAGACAATCTTTTCTGGGTTAGCTTCAATTGTTGATTCGATGAAAGTATCATCTAAGCCTTTACGTGGTGGGTCAACAACCACGACATCCGGTTGAATACCCGCTTTAACCCACTCACCCATAACTGTTTCCGCTTGACCCGCTTCAAAATGCACGTTATCAACATTATTTTTAGTAGCGTTATTTTTGGCCATCTTAACCGCATCAGCGACTACTTCTACCCCGTATACTTGTTTAGCTTTTTTCGCTAATGCTATGGTAATCGTACCAATTCCACAATAGGCATCTACCACTGTTTCTTCCCCTGTTAAATCAGCTGCATCAATCGCTAATTGATACAACTTTTCAGCTTGAGGTGTATTAATTTGGAAGAATGACCGACTTGAAATATCAAAGGTGAAATCAAACATCTTGTCCTCGTATTTATCCACACCATATAACACACGTTGTGTACCTGACATCACAACATTCGTTTGTTTAGTATTTGAACTTAAGACAATAGACACCACTTCTGGCACTTTTTCCACAATTTTGGTCACAATTTGGTTTTCTTCCGGTAAATCTTTACCATTCACCACAATGATAACCATCATTTGGTTTGTATAGTAGCCTTTACGAATCACAATATTACGTATTAGACCTGAGTGTGTCACTTCATCATAACCTTTCAACTCATGTTGGTTTAAGATATGCACAATTGTTTGGATAGCTTCATCCATACCTGGTAATTGGATTTTAAAATCTTCCACAGGGATAACTTCATGAGAGTTTTTCCGGTAAAACCCAGAATATAACCTTCCTTCTTTATCCGTACCGACAGGAATTTGCGCTTTATTACGGTATTTAAAAGTATCTTCAGAACCCACAGTAGGCAATACTTTACGCCCTTCAGCTAAACCAAAACGGTTGAAAGCATTCTCTACTTGTCTTTGTTTAAAAGCAAGTTGTGCTTCATAAGTCATATGTTGCAATGGCATTGTACCTACTTGACTTGAAACCTTATCCACAATGGCTACTCGGTCTGGCGAATCCACAGTTCGTTTCATCATTTTTCCATAGCCAAACTTTTTACCCACAGAAATGGCCTTAATTGTCCCCATTTCACCAGGTAAAGCATTCTCTACGAATAAAGGATAGCCATCCACTTTAGCCACACCTAATCCTTGAAAAGTAAGATCTTCAATTGTGCCCTCAAAAGACGCATTCTTTTGAATCGGCGTTGTATATTTTTGTTTCATCATCATCATCCTTTATATTTATCCCCATTATTTTAACATGCACATCCATTAAATACTCAGAAAACAATAAAACGCCAACACCTAAGTGCCAGCGTCCATCAAGTCATTATTCTATTCTCTTAGTAACCTTCAATTGTATGTATATAAATACTCTGTTTCTCTATATTTTCAATCATTTAAAACATAAAAAATTGTCTCTTATACATAGTTAAAAATTACTATTAGCCAAAGGCGGAAACTTACCTAGCATGCCTTTGCAGTGAAAAAGGATGACTGACCCATATCAACCTGTTAGGAATTTATTCCTTACAGGTTGAATCGTCAGGCAAGGAATTAGACCTTGGCTAATTCCAGTCCCACTGCAAGTTGAGCTTTGCAGGATAGACAGGTTTCCACTTCAGAATACCTTGCATCACACTTTGTGTGATACGCGCAATTCTTCCAGTGTCTCCTGTCTGAACATCCTACATCGCATCCTAGTTTTAAGGCAATGATAGGTAAAGTGAAAGCCGAAGGCTCAATAAGCGCACTGTTTAAGAGTCAATATTCGCACCTTTTTAGTTGGGTTCGCTCGCACCCTGTAGTTGAGCTCGTCAGGGCAGACAGGTGTCCGCTTCAGAATAGTTTGCATCACACTTTGTGTGATACGGCACTATTCTTCCACCGTCTCCTGTCTGAACGCCCTGTCTCACATCCTATTTCAAATATTCTTTATAGATATTTACATATCTATCGATGAAGTCCAAGTATTGGTCCACTTCAATAGATTCGTCTATGGTATGCGCGCTATCAATCCTACCTGGTCCATAAATAACAAAGTCAAATTTGTTATCTACATTGGTAAAGTTAGATCCATCAGTTGCACCACTTAACCCGCGGTTTTCCGCTTGTGGATCTTCTAGCTTAATGCAATCTACTAATGCAGATTCATTATCTCCATCTGCATATTGGTTATTTTGTAACAAGTTCAATTCTAATATACCCTGACCGTTTGCGTTAATATCTTCAATCACATCATTGAAGATATCAATCACCACATCATTGCCTACTTCAGGAATTGTACGCGCATTACCAGATAACACAGCATACTCTGGTACCGAGTTAATTTGGTTTCCACCCTCAATCATAGTGAATACATTCAACATTCTACCTAACATATCGTTTTCAGCAGTTGCAGCCGCTTCTTCTATCTTTACATTCGCTTTGTTGATAAATGTATTTAACAGCAAGATGGCATTGAGCCCTTTTTCTGGTGTAGAAGAATGGGCGGCAGATCCACGCGCGATTACTTGATACTGAATTGAGCCCTTGTGTTTTGTGTAGTAATAAGGTGTTGATGGTTCAGCAATAATCATGCCATCAATATCTTCTGTATATCCTAGATCTGTTAATTGTTTAGACCCAAGCATCCCAATCTCTTCTCCAACACAAGCGAGTAAACGAACTGAACCAGCAAAGGCTTGGCCAGACTCCTTCAACTCGATCATGGCAATGATTAAAGCCGTTAAACCAGCTTTCATATCAGTTGTCCCACGACCATACATCACACCATCATGAATTTCTGCACCGTATGGTGGGTATGTCCATAATTCAGGATTACCCGCATCTACCACATCCATATGACCTGATACAGCTAAAATCTTCCCATCTTCTTGACCTTTTAATTCTGCTACCAAGTTCGCACGACCATCCGCATATTGAATCAATTGTGATTCGATACCGTGTGCTTCAAGTAAGTTCTTGTAATACAAAGCAACAATTTCTTCGTTACCGTTTGGTGTTTCTAATTGGATGACATCCTGTAAAATTTTAATTTTCTCTTGCTTATCCATAGAAACCTCCTTATTTTAAGACTTTACGCTCGAATGGATCAACTGAGAATCCTGCTTCTAAAACTTCTTTTGCATATTGTTGCGCAGCCCACAGTGAATGATCACGGAAGTTACCACATTCAACGCGTTCTGTCCCTTGCACATCAGACCATTTAGCTGCTAAGACATCATTCAATACTTTAGTCATGGCAGTTGCTACTTCCTCAACTGAAGGTGTTCCCCAGACAATCATATAGAAACCAGTACGACAACCCATTGGTGAGATATCGATCACGCCTTCTAAATAATCGCGTGTATAAGCTGCTAATAAGTGTTCTAACGTATGAATAGCACTTGTTGGAATAGCATCTTGGTTTGGTTGCACAAAACGTATATCAAATTTACTTAATTTATCTTCTAAATTACCTGTTTCAGCACCTGCAATACGCACATACGGCGCTTTAACTGCATCATGATCTAAGGTAAAACTTTCTACTTTTGCCATCATTAATCTCCTTATCTATTTTTCATGCATTTAAGTTAAAACTTCCTTATTATTTTATCATTAATTGTCAAGCTTTCAAAGTTACCGTAATCATCCCTTATTGGATAAGAGGATCACCCTAGTTGTTAGTAGCCAAGTAAAAACCTATGCTATAATCAACAAAAGATCTAAAGGAGGTACTACCATGAAAGCAAGTAAACGCCGAGACTTACTCATACAAACCTTGAACCAAGCTACCACACCTCTTAAAGCGACTAGTCTTGCCAAAGAATTTGGTGTTAGTCGCCAAATTATTGTAGGAGATGTCGCAATTTTACGAGCCAGCCACTATGACATCATCGCCAGTAACCAAGGCTATCTATTAGCTGATAAGGCAACTAGCGTGGATGAAAGTCGCTACCGAGGCAAAATCGTCTGCCAACATTTAGCTAACCAAGCTGTTGAGGAATTAACGATTATCATTAATCACGGTGGTTTCGTTGAAAATGTTGAAGTAGATCACCCTTACTACGGTTTACTAAAGGCTAGCTTACAAATCAAAAATCAAGCAGATATAAAAGAATTCCAAACAGCTATGGATAAGTCTACTGGTACTATGCTCTCTTCATTAACAAATGGTATTCACCTACATACCATTACCACACCAGATGAAGCAACTTTTAACGCAATAAAAGCTGACCTAAAGGCTACTGGGATATTACTAGACGAAACGATTTAATTTCAAAAAGTCTTGACAGGTGTCTTGACACCTAGAAATATTTTGCGTATGATAAACTCAACAAATTTGGGAGGAAATTATC
The DNA here is from genome assembly GCF_002871935.1 of Aerococcus viridans. Classification (GTDB taxonomy): domain Bacteria; phylum Bacillota; class Bacilli; order Lactobacillales; family Aerococcaceae; genus Aerococcus; species Aerococcus viridans_B. Next base: position 87,998 of record NZ_PNHQ01000007.1, on the reverse strand, counting down.
ATGCAAAGAAATCAAGTGTCTAAGCGCACACAAAATTTAACGATTACTGGTTTACTCACCGCTATTGGGATCTTTATCCCCTTAATTATGCCCTTTAAAATTGTCATTGGCCCTGCCTCCTTTACCTTAGGTTCACATGTTCCAGTTGACATGTCTATGTTTAGAAAACCTTCAACCGCAGCTATTGTCGCAATCGGCACTACTATCGGATTTCTAATGGCAGGTTTCCCAATTATCATCGTGGCTCGTGCCCTTACCCACTTAATTTTTGCGGCTTTAGGTGCTTATTACCTACAAAAAGCACCAAATACCTTGGTCAAAATTGGCTCAAGAACAGCCTTTAACTTCTTCATCAATACCATTCACGGCCTTGGCGAATTAATGATTGTATATGCTTTGACTACGGCTGGCCTAGTGCCACCATCAGATAATTTCTTGTATACCTTGATTGTTTTAATCGGTATCGGTTCCTTAATCCATGGTATGATTGACTTTGAAATTGCCTATCAAATTACGAAGGCCATCGAAAAACGAGCACACCTTGGTTTTGCTCAGGTAAATTTATGAAATGGATAAGAAAAAGAGCGCGAATGCGCTCTTTTTTCTTGCTATTTTCCAAAGGTCCATAACTGCTTTTATAGTAATTCACCATGACGTTTTACATATATGTGTTTTACGATTTGAACTAATATTAAGTATAAAACGACTGTTGCTGCTAATAATCCCCAGAATTGGATTGGTAATGCAGCTAAACCAAGTGCGCGCCCTAGACCTGTATAGGGTGCGAATGTACCAATTAAAATGCCTATACCTGTAATTGCAAGTACCATATTTGATGGTCTACTTTGAATGAATGGGATTTTTGGTGTGCGTAGTGTATACAAAACAAGCGTTTGTGTCCATAATGAAACAATAAACCAACTAGATTGGAAGATGGCAATAAATAATGCCTGTTGCCCTTCGTTTAAGTTTACAAATTGTCCACCAGCAATACTTGGAGCAATAAGGAAAAATGTAATGATAAAGGTTGTGACATCAAAAATGGAACTTGTTGGGCCAAACCATACCATAAATTTTTGAATGGAAGAAGCTTCCCATTTCTTAGGTAGATATAAATATTCTTTATCCATATCGTCCCATGGTAATGACATTGAAGCAATTTCATAGATTAAGCCTAAGAATAGCAATTGAATGGGTAGCATTGGTAGGAATGGTAAGAATATACTTGCAATCAGTACTGAGAATACATTCCCAAAGTTAGACGAAGTAGTCGCTTTGATATATTTCATCGTATTGCCAAATACTTTTCGTCCTGCTAGAATCCCCTTTTCAAGAATCATTAAGTCTTTTTCTAGCAAAATGATATCCGCTGACTCTTTAGCAATATCCACTGCATTATCCACAGAAATACCCACATCAGCTGCTCTTAATGCTGGTGAATCATTAATCCCGTCACCTAGGAATCCTACTACATGACCATTTTCTCTTAGTATTGTGACTAAAGTTGATTTTTGCGTTGGATTCAACTTCACAAATAAGCTATGTTTTTCTGCAATTTCACGTAATTCCTCATCGCTTTTACCCACTAATTGATCCCCTGAAATAATGTGATCTGTAGGAATACCTACCTGCTCAGCTACAGATACCGTCACGAGTTCATTATCACCTGTCATAATTTTCACATTCACAGCGTGATCATTTAATGCTTTAATTGCTGCTTTAGTAGATGGTTTTGGTGGATCTAGGAATGCTAAATACCCAATAAGTACCATTTCACTTTCATCTTTCACTGAGAAAGCATCTACAGGACTAGGGTTGGTTTTTTGGGCAACACCTAGTACACGTAATCCTTGGCTATTTAATTTAGCAACTTGTGCTAATACTTTTTCACGAGCTTGGTCAGTTAACTCAAGAATTTCTCCAGCATAGTCCACATAAGACGATACAGCCAACATCTCTTCGATTGCACCCTTGGTGATCATTTGTGTTTTACCTGTTTGATCTTCAACTACTACACTTAATCTTCTACGTCCGAAGTCAAAAGGAATTTCATCTACTTTTGTATAAGCGAGTTTTTCGTACGCTAGTTCTTCTTCACCTGCTCGAATAATTGCTTTATCCATAAGGTTACCTAACCCTGTTTGATAATAACTATTTAGATAAGCATGACGTAACACACGATTACTTTCTTCTCCATCAATATTTAAATGGTGTTGAAGTACAATATTATCTTGCGTTAAAGTACCAGTTTTATCTGTCACTAATACGTCAATCGCACCAAAGTTTTGAATACCTTGAAGGTTCCGTACAATCGTACCTTCTTCTTTCATATCTTTAGCACCTTTGACTAAGTTTGTTGTCACAATCATTGGTAACATTTCAGGCGTTAAGCCGACCGCTATGGAGATACCAAATAGTAAAGCTTGCAACCAATCACCTTTTGTTAAACCATTAATCAGAATAACAATGACTGCCATTAAACCCATAAAGCGAATTAATAACAGTGATGTCTTTTCAATGCCCACATCGAAACTTGTTTTGATAGGTTCATTAGAAAAGGCATCCGCAATACCACCGAATAAGGTGTTATTCCCAGTTCTTACTACCACACCCTCACCAACACCACTCACTACTTCACTTCCAGTAAATACTAGGGTAGTGTAATCTGTTTCACTAGTTGGTGCCTCTACTTCATCCTTTGCACGTTTCTCAACAGGATGACTTTCACCTGTTAATGAAGTTTGTGATACAAATAAATCTTTACTGTTTAGTAAGCGAATATCTGCTGGTATCATATCCCCAGCTTTTAAGCGAACTAAGTCACCAATCACAATATCTTCAGTTCTAATTTCTTGATACTGACCTTCCCGCTTAACTGCCGATGTTACCTCAACCATAGACTCTAACGCTTCTACAGATTGATTTGAACGAATCGTTTGAATCAAAGACATCGTACCACTTAAGATAATTAACACCACAATAATGATTGGTCCTAAAATTTCTTGTTCAGCAGGATCTACAAATACATAGTCTGTTAGAAACGAAATCAAAGCTAAACCTAATAATACTAGTGTAAATGGCGTGAAATAAGCCTCAAAGATATAGCGCCATAAACTTTTCTCATTACCATAGTTTATCTCATTATCACCATATTCACTTCTAATTTGATCTGCTTCGTTCTCTTTAAAACCATCTGCCTTTGCTTTAAATATTTCTTTTATTTCTAAAATAGGTTTACTAGCTAATTCAAAGTAACCTAATTGATCTCTGTTATTCATCATTGTATTCAATCCTTTCATTTACATACTGCTACTTCCTTACACTAGTCTAGACTGTAATCAGCCACCTAAAGTTCTGGAAAGGATGCAAAGAAAGTCTTTAACCATTGAACAAATGATAAAAACAATTAAGAAAGGATACACCTTTTTACCATTAAAAAAACCTCCTCATTTTATACTTGTTAAAATGAAGATTTGTCGCAATATAAAAAGCCCCCACTAACATTAGCGAGAGCTTACTCTAAATATCCACAAGAAAAACGGGTATACACCTGTTTTTTGCTTTTGATCTTTTCGTGGAGTTTTAGCACTATACAACGTAAACATTACTGTTAGCTACGTTAGAAATTCCTTCTATCGGATAATCCTGTTATACCCATTGGCGTCTCTGGACGTTTCTGGGCAGTAGCCTGTGTTTGCATAGGAGCCTCTGCCTAACAAATCATATTCTCTTTTCAACACCTATAAGCATACAAGCTTTAACTACACTTGTCAAGCCATAGAGAAATCTTGGGTTGCGTCGAGCCCCCCTTAGCTTATATTTACTACTTAATTTTACGTTTTTTTCTACCTGGATTCACTTAATCAATGCATTCATGGACAAGAAAAAAATAGCCAATATTTTCATATTCGTCGCAGCTAGTCTAATCCACCTTTGGACAGATTCATATATGCTTTGGTTAACATAGTCAGTATTAATAGTTTTATTCATAAATCGAATTACTCGAGAAAGTGATAAATAGAGGCATAGCCAAGGCTGAAACTACCTAGCATGCCTTAGCAGTGAAAAAGGATGACTGACCCATATCATTCTGTTTGGCCCTTACAGAATGAATCGTCAGGCAAGGAATTAGACCTTGGCTAATTCCGGTCCCACTGCATCTAAGGCTATACAGGTAAAGTGAAAGCCGAAAGCTAAATAATATCTCAATCCTCTAATCCTAGTTTTAATACAAATATCGGTCAAGTGTAAGCGAAGGCTTTAACACGCATTCAAACACAATAAAAAACATGTCCGATTCACCGTTTCAGTGAACCAGACATGTTTTCTTTTGTTCAGAATTAGCGTTTATCTAATTCTTCCGTTAATAATTGGTTCACAACTTGTGGGTTCGCTTGACCTTTCGTTGCTTTCATAATTTGACCAACTAAGAAACCAGTTGCTTTCTTCTTACCAGCTTTATAGTCGTCAATTGATTGTTGGTTGTTATCAAGGACTTCAGTGATCAATGGTAACAATTGTGCTGGATCAGATAATTGAACTAACCCTTCAGCTTCAACAACCTCTTTAGCAGAACCACCTTTGTCCGCTAATAGCTTGAATACTTTTTTCGCTTGCTTGCTTGAGATCGTACCATCTTCAATTAAGCCAATCATTTCCGCTAATGATTCTGGCGTTAAACCAATTTGGTCTAGATCTTTTTCATTATCGTTCATGTAAGCATTCACTTCACCCATTAACCAGTTAGATGCTTGTTTCGGATCAGCGCCAGCTTTCACTGCAGCATCAAAGAAATCAGACATTTCTAAGGTTTGAGTCAAGATTTGCGCATCATATTCAGGTAATTCGTAAGTATCGACATAACGTTTACGACGATCAGCCGGCATTTCTGGCAAGCTCGCTTGAATTTCCGCTAACCAAGCATCAGAAACCGTAAATGGCGGTAAGTCTGGTTCTGGGAAGTAGCGGTAGTCAGCTGCACCTTCTTTTACACGCATTAATTGTGTTTTACCAGTACTTTCATCATAACGACGAGTTGCTTGTTCAATCACGCCACCAGCATTTAATACTTGTGCTTGGCGTTTTTCTTCGTACGCTAAACCTTTACGAACATAGTTGAATGAGTTTAAGTTTTTCAATTCGTTTTTAGTACCAAATTCTTTTTGGCCATAAGGACGTAAAGAAATATTGGCATCACAACGCATTGAACCTTCTTCCATTTTTACATCAGAAACCCCAGTAAAACGGATGATTTCGCGGATTTTTTCCAAGTAAGCATATGCTTCTTCTGGTGAGCGCATATCTGCTTCAGATACGATTTCTAATAATGGTGTTCCTTGGCGGTTTAAGTCAACTAATGAGTCGCCAGCACCGTGGATGTTTTTACCGGCATCTTCTTCTAAGTGAAGACGTTCGATGCGGATTTTTTTCGTTTCACCATTCACTTCGATTTCAATCCAACCATTTTCACCTATAGGTTGCCATAACTGAGTAGTTTGGAAAGCTTTTGGATTATCCGGGTAGAAGTAGTTTTTACGGTCGAAGTGTTGTACTGGATTAATTTCACAGTTTAATGCTAAAGCGGCTTTAATAGCGAATTCAATCCCACGACGGTTCATTTTTGGTAGGACACCTGGATAACCGAAGTCAATAACGTTTGTATTGGTATTAGGTTCTGCTCCAAAGTGTGCGGCAGATGGAGAGAACATTTTTGATTCTGTTTTTAATTCGACATGGACCTCAAGTCCAATGACTGTTTCGTAATTCATGTAATTTCCTCCCTCTTACTCTGCTGGATGTTTAGTATAAGCGTCGTTTACTTGTTCAACAGCATAAGCTGCGCGGTAAATCTTTTCTTCTTCGAAACGGTTACCGATAATTTGTAAACCAATTGGTAGACCTTTGTCGTCAAAACCAACAGGCATTGATAAACCAGGTAATCCAGCTAAGTTTACAGGAACTGTTAATAAGTCAGCAATGTACATTTCGATTGGATCATCATTTTTCTCACCTAGTTTAAAGGCAGTACCAGTAGTTACTGGTGATACGATTAAATCAACTTCTGAGAAGATTTTATCAAATGCTTCTTTAATTAACATACGTACTTTAGCTGCTTTCATGAAGTATTCATCGAAGTTTTCAGATGCGATAGAGAAAGTACCGGTCATCAAACGACGTTTTACTTCATCACCAAAACCTTCAGTTCTTGTATTGACATACAATTCTTCTAGGTCATTGAAGTCTTCTGCACGGTAACCATAGCGGATACCATCGTAGCGTTGTAAGTTTGAAGATGCTTCTGCAGAAGCGATGATATAGTAAACTGGAATACCATATTTTAAGTTTTCGAAGCTAATCTCTTTAACAGTTGCACCAGCATTTTCTAATTGCTTGATGGAAGCACGGACTTGCGCTTTCACTTGGTCATCCACTGATTCGCCGAAGAACTCTACCGGTACACCAACAGTTAAACCTTGAACCCCATCTTTCATAGAAGCTACATAGTTAGGTACTTCAATATTTGCAGAAGTTGAATCATTGTCATCATAACCAGCAATTGCTTCTAACATAATGGCATTATCTTCAACAGTACGTGTCATAGGACCAACTTGGTCTAGTGATGAAGCAAAAGAAATGACACCCCAACGTGATACACGACCATAAGTAGGTTTCATACCTACAATACCGTTGTATGCTGCTGGTTGACGGATTGAACCACCTGTATCGGTACCTAATGTTGCAATCACTTGACCAGCTGCAACTGCAGCCGCTGAACCACCTGAAGAACCACCTGGTACACGGTCTGTGTCAAATGGGTTGCGAACTGGGCCAAAGTAAGAAGTTTCATTAGAACCACCCATGGCGAATTCATCCATGTTTAATTTAGCAATATTAATCGCACCTGCTGCAGCTAATTTTTCAGTAACTGTTGCATCATAAATTGGTACAAAGTCCGCTAACATCTTAGATGCTGCTGTCGTTGTAACACCATTTGTTAAAATATTGTCTTTTAATCCAATAGGAATCCCTTGTAATGGACGGTCTGAGGAGTAACCTTTTTCATCAGATGCCTTAGCTTTTGCTAGCGCATTTTCTTCGTCTAAAGTGATCACAGCGTTAATAACGTCATTTTCTGCTTTTATACGGCGGATAGCTTCTTCCACTAGTTCAACAGATGTTATTTGGCCAGCCACTAATTTCTCATTTAAAGAGCGGATTGTTTCTGTAAATTTTTCCATTAAGCGTCGCCTCCATCTGTATCAATAATTGATGGCACTTCGATAAAGCCATCGACTGTTGTTTTGGCGTTGATAAATAACTCATCACGGGTTTGTGTTTTCACAACTTTATCTTCGCGCATCACATTTTCAAAATCGACTGCCCAAAACATAGGCGTTACATCTGTAGTATCGACTTCTTGTAATTTTTCGGTCATATTTAAAATATTTCCAAATTCTTCAGTAAAGTGATCGACTTCTTGGTCTTCCACCTTGAATTTAGCTAATTTAGCAATCCGTTTAACTTCTTCTTCAGAAATTGACATAACGGGTTCCTCCTTCATTCTTCAGTTTAGTTTTCGCCTTATTTTACCTGTTTCATTTTAGCACAAACCGCTCAAGTCAACAATGTTAATTAAGGTTACATGAGTAGATTTTTGTATTTTTAATCTTTTATCTTAAGAATAGCTTACAAATACGAATAGGCAAGCTTTTTCACTGAAACTTGCCTATTGTTCTGCCTATTTTTTCTATTACTGTCAGCTAGCAAACAAGTGCCAACCCCTTTTTGATCATGAGAAAAAGAGGTGGACATGTTATAAAATATCACATATCTTAATCCACTAATACATAGTTGAAGGTGTCTGAGTCTTTATCTCTCGTCAATAAGGCGCGTACACCGTCAGCCGTTACCACTTGAATTTGAATCTCAATATTGTTGTTGAATACTGAGCTAGCGGTTGAAATAGCTTGCTGAGACAAGGCAATGACTTCGCTATAACCATCAAACTGACTATTGATCACGATATTAACGCTTTGTTGTTCATTATCTTGATAGTAACCTACCCCTGATAACCCTGATAATTGTGGATAAAATGATTGGATTTGGTCACGGAAACGGGTGAAGGATACAGTATCTTCTTCATTTGGTGCGTCATCTACATCATAGACAACAAAGTCTTGGTTATAAGTTGACCAGTCACCAAAAGAGTCTCCACTTGAAGAAACAGCATCTGTTTTGAAAGTACCGCCTCCTAAGTCACCTGACTCCTCATTTTCAAAAATAGCCACATGAATTGGTGTATCGGCATAAGCTTCATCTTGACGGATATTACTTACAATAGTTTCCGCCATTTGTTTCCCTTGCTCGATACGTTCTTCAGATGTAATTTCAACTTCTTTTGTCTCTGATCCTGAGTTAAAGGTATCCGAATAGTTCATCCCCAAACCGATTGAAATACCAGCTATTTTACCATTTTCGTCCACAAAATCATATTCCATAATCGCGTTCAAATAGCGAGGTTCATAGCCATCTAAAGTTTCGGAGAGTGAGTCAGTTGGATTTAATCCTTCTGGGTTGTCATCAGATTTTGCTTTTAAGAAGGCGATTGTTTTCTCTTCGCCAAGCACTTGTCCTTCTTGAATTGAATAGTCCTCTGTTGAGAAGATATTCTTCGCCAAGTCGTATAGCCCTCGCTCTAGATTCTCCGAATTGGCTTGTGAGGATGTTCCTGCAGTTATACCAGCACCAGAATTGACTTGGTAAGTACCGTCATTAATATATGATGGATAATATTCTGTTGATAATTGATCTGTTTTAGTTTGTTGTTCTTCACTATTAGATGAAGTTTGGCTGGCTGATCCTGCTGACTCGGTTGAATCCGCTTGGTCATTTTGGCAGGCTGCTAGGGCCAAGGTCGCCACCAATAATATAGATAAGGTTTTGAATTTTTTGATTTTCAATACGACATTCCCTTTCTTAACTTGGTTTTCTCCCCAATCACAAGTTCCCATTTTCTTCTATTGGTCTATTATATTATAACTTGTCAACCATGTCTTGTTCAGAAAATATGGTGATGCCTAAGCTCTCTGCTTTGGTTAATTTTGACCCAGCATCTTCCCCTGCAATGAGTATATCGGTTTTTTTAGAAACAGAACCCGTTACATTACCACCTAAATTTTCAATGGCTTTTTTAGCTTCTGGTCTTGTATATGCTGACAATTTTCCTGTTAGCACAACGGTTTTACCAGCCCAGAAGGAATCGATCGTATCCACTTCTGCTTTAATTGGACCCTTGTAGGTCATATTGACCCCATTATCCACTAGCGCTTCAATCGTTTCTTTGGCACCATCTGTAGCAAAAAAGGCCACTATAGAATCCGCAATAGTTTCGCCAATGCCTTCAATACTGGTAAAGTCCGAAATATCTTTGGTCATAATCTCTTGCATACTTGGGTAAACTTCGGCAATTTGACGAGCTGCTTTAGCCCCGACATGACGAATACCTAAACCAAATAACAAACGTTCTAGGGAATTCGCTTTAGAATCTTCAATCGCTTGGATAATATTATCCGATGCCTTGTCGCCAATTTTATCTAAGGCCATTAACTGGTCTTTTTTCACTTGGTAAAGGTCTGCTGGACTATGAACATCTGCCTTATCATACATTTGTTCAAGAACACTTGGCCCTACACCAGTAATATTCATGGCGTTACGAGACACAAAATGGTATAACTTTTCTTTCGCCTGAGCTGGACAAGCTGGGTTCACACATCGTAAAGCTACTTCATCTTCTAGATGGATTAACTCACTATGACAAACCGGACAAGTTGTTGGTTTAGGATAAGCTTGTGAATCTTCTTTGCGTTTATCTAATACAACCGTCACCACTTCTGGAATAATATCTCCAGCTTTATGGATAATCACTGTATCATTTAAACGAATATCCTTAGCTTCAATCAGGTCCATATTATGCAAACTAGCTCGTTGAACGGTTGATCCGTCTAGTAACACGGGATCCATCATAGCAGTTGGTGTAACAACACCTGTTCTACCTACTGTCCATTCAATATCACGAATCGTAGTTTCAACTTCTTCAGCTTGAAACTTGTAAGCAATAGCCCATTTAGGTGCTTTTACTGTATAACCTAACGTCTCTTGGTCAGCAAAATCATCCACTTTTATAACGATGCCGTCGATGCCGTATGACAATTCATGGCGTTTCGCTGTCATCTCTTCGATATAAGCTTGAATTTCTTCAAATGTTTCACAAACTCTCGTCAGAGGATTTACCCGTAAGCCATAGTCAGGGAAATATTTAAATAGGTCTTGTTGGCTTCTAATCGGCAATTGGTCAGAAAAGACACCTGAATATAAGAATATATTTAAATTTCTACCTGCTGTGACTTTTGAATCTAGCTGACGAATTGAACCAGCGGCTGAATTACGTGGGTTGGCAAAGGTTGGTAACCCCGCTTCTTCACGCTTTTCATTTAAAGCTAAAAAAGCATCCTTTGGCATATAGATTTCACCGCGAACTTCAATATCTATGTCTTGGCGTAATTTCATAGGGACAGATTTAATTGTACGAACATTGTTGGTAATATCCTCACCAACAACCCCATCTCCACGAGTAGCTGCTCTGACATAGCGACCATTCTCATATTGAATGGCCACTGATAAACCGTCAATTTTCAACTCACATACAAACTGTACCTGGTCTCCAATACTTTTCTTGGCATCCGCTACGAATTTAGCTACCTCTTCAAAATTAAAAGCGTTAGCTAATGACATCATCGGTTGTGAATGGGTTACTTTGGTGAATGCTTCACTGACGACATCACCCACTCGTTGTGTAGGCGATTCTGCTTGGATGAAAGTTGGATATTTTGTTTCCAAATCCTGTAACTCACGGTAAAGTTTATCGTACTCGGTATCCGAAATACTTGGATTATCTAAGGCATAGTATTGGTAGGCATAATCATTCAACTGATGGGTTAAGGTTTCAATGCGTGCAACATCAATACTTTGTTGGTCATCCTTGGTCATCGTTCAATCTCCTTTTATTCCGTGATTTTTTCTTTATGCTTGCTTTTGAATTGGTGCAAAAGCAGATAATAGTCGCTTAATACCTTGATTTGGGAAAGCAATATCTAACTCTTGTTCGTTGCCGGATCCTTGAACCTTAACAACAGTCCCTACACCCCATTTTTTGTGGACGGCTTTATCGCCAATCGCCCAAGTAACTGGACCATCTACTGTTTCGATATCTTTATTGCCATTCACGGGATCAAATACTGACCGTTTCGCTTCTTTTTTTCGGTCATAGTAGGACTTGGCGTTCGCCTTTTCATAGGTGTTAGTCGTTCTTCTTTGTTTGCTACCGTAAGTTGACGCAAAGTTTGTTGAATTACCAAAGGTAGATCCTGTATGATGTCCAAAGGGTAAATCCGCTTGACCACTAGGTTGGAAAACAGATCGTTCGTTTTCACTGTCATCTAGTAATGCATTATCAATTTCTTTGATAAACCTTGAAACAGGATTAGACTGGTATTTCCCATAAAGTAAGCGGGATAATGAGTTAGTTAAATATAATTTTTGTTCAGCCCGAGTAATCCCTACATAAGCTAGTCGCCGTTCTTCTTCAAGTTCAGATTCTTCCTTAGCGGCGCGCGCTAATGGGAACATCCCTTCTTCCATGCCAATGATGAAAACAACTGGGAATTCTAGCCCTTTAGCTGCATGCAAGGTCATCAAAGTTAATTCCCCTTGTTGGTCCAATTGTTGGCTATCCAAGTCAGAAACCAATGATAAGTCTGTAATAAAGCCCATTAAAGCATCATCTTCGGCTGGATTGGTATCCATTACACTATCTAGTTCTGCCTGAATGCCTTCTAAGTCAAATAAATTAAAGGTGCCATCTGGATTTAGTGGGGTATTTTCTTGGTTAGGGGCAGCTTGGTTCAGGCTTGCATCTTGTAAGTCTACTGGACGGTCTGCCTCTTCTTGCGCTTCAATCTGCGCTGCTTGTTCCCGTTCTTCCCGTTCAGCTTCCCAACGTTTATCAAATTCTTGCGTAACCGAGATAAACTCATGAATATTGTCAATTCGTGCGTCAGCTTCCAATGTTTTTTGTTTTTCCAAATCTTTTAGGTAGCCTGTTTTTTCTAAAACTTCTTCTACCAAGTCTTGGATAGGTAAGAAGGCCCGTTGTGCTTCTAGATTGGCCATCATCTTGCTGAAAGCTTTTAAATTCGTCGCACCTTTACCTGTAATTGGCGAATGGTCTACTAGTGAGGCCGCCTGTAGAAGAGAAATCCCCTGTTGGCTGGCAAATGTATTTAATTTATCCAAGGTTCCTGGGCCAATACCACGCTTTGGTACATTAATAATTCGGGTAAAAGATAGGTTATCCAATGGATTAGCAAGTAAGCGTAGGTATGCGAGTATATCTTTAATTTCTTTACGGTCGTAGAATTTTAGTCCGCCAACGATTCGGTAAGGCATGTTGGCCTTTACCAAATTTTCCTCCATTACACGAGACTGGGCGTTGGTTCTATAAAGAATAGCAAAGTCTCCGTAGTTGAGCTGTTGATTTTGAATAGTCGCTTTAATTTTACTGATAACGTAGTTTGACTCATCACGCTCATTTTGAGCACGGTAATAGGAAATTAATTCGCCTTTATCGTTGTCTGTCCATAGCGTCTTGTCTTTACGATAAGTATTTTGATTAATCACATTATTGGCCGCCTGCAAAATATTTTTTGTCGACCGGTAATTTTGTTCTAGTAGGATTGTGGTTGCGTTTGGATAATCTTTTTCAAAGTTCAAGATATTTTCCATATTAGCACCACGCCACCCGTAAATCGACTGGTCAGCATCCCCTACTACACACACATTATGAAAGTAACCACCTAAGTGTTTAACCAATTTATATTGGGCTTCGTTAGTATCTTGATATTCATCTACATGAATATAATGAAATTTTTGTTGGTAGTATTTCAAAATATCTGGCTGTTGGTCAAATAATTTAACAGTATACATAATTAAATCGTCAAAATCAAAAGATTGCGCTGCCTGAAGGCCTTTTTGGTAGCGTTCGTATACATCTGCTACCACATCCTCTATATACCCTGTATAATTTTTTCGATAATCATCTGGCAGCATTAAGTTATTTTTCGCATCAGAAATACGCCCTAGTAACATTTTATAAGAGAATTTATCCTTATCTAAGTTTAACTCTTTTATAATACGTTTGATCAGCGTTTGTTGTTCTGATGGATCAGCGATAGTAAAGGACCGGGTAAAACCAATTGCCTCAGCCTCTCTTCTTAAAATACGTACACACATAGCGTGAAAAGTAGAAACCCACATATCATTGGCATCCGGACCTACCAAAGCTGAAACCCGTTCTTTCATTTCCTTAGCGGCCTTATTCGTAAAAGTGATCGCTAGAATATTCCAAGGATTCACCTCTTTTTCACTTAAAATATAGGCCATGCGGTGCGTCAAAACACGTGTTTTCCCACTACCAGCACCTGCCATAATTAATAGCGGCCCTTCGGTATGCTCAACAGCTGCCTTTTGTCGATCATTAAGCCCCTTAGTAAACTGATTCAATGCCATCATTAGGCCACCTTCCCGTATAGTTTCACTGATAAGCATACCATTTATAGAACACCTGTTCAACGAAAACAGGATGTGACAAATGTCGCTTAGACTCGTAACAGTGGAAGAAATAAACGTAGTGATGGCACATCACGCAGCTTATTTCTGAAGTGGCACGAGTCTGACATTTGGAGCTCAACTAACAAGGTGCGAGCGAGACCGCTTAGCTCAACAACACTGGAAGACTAATGTAGTGGCTGATGCAATCAGCTACAAGTTAGTCTGAAGTGGACTTGAGCTGGTCGAGCGAACCCGATTAAACAGGATGTGATACAGAGCGTTAAGGCAGGAGACGATGGAAGATATAGGAGAAGTGATGGCACATCACGTACCCTATATCTGAAGCGGAGCCCTGACTGTTCTGGAGAGCTCGACTAACAAGGTGCGAGCGAGACCGCTTAGCTCAACAACTGCTAACGCATTTAAGCGAATAAGTGCTAAAGCACCAACTCGCTCATAAACCGGAAGACTAATGTAGTGGCTGATGTCATAAGAAAAGACGAACCCTTTAAGATTCGTCTGTCTTCATTATTTGTTGATTTGATAAAGAATTAATTGGTTTATCCAAATCCGAGCTTGCTTACGCGCCATCGCATAATCCTTATGTGCTAAAGCTTCCAACATCGTTGGATAGATTTCTTTCAAATCATTTGCTTCACGTTTGAAGGTTGAGTGATCTTCCTTCGCTTCTTTTATGTACAATTCATGCAGGGGTTGAATTGTATTCAAGGTAACCTGTCTGAAGTATGAGTTCGGATAAAAGGATACCAAGTAGGTAAACATTTTGAATTCAGTATCAAAGTAAGTTTCCAAGTCATATGCTGCAAGTGATTCAGAAATTTTTTGTTTCAGTTCTTCAACGCGCTCAATTTCTACTTGGACATCTTTATTCTGCATTTGCTGGAAGAGATTCATCGTTAACAATTCAATAAATTGTAGACGTTCTACAATCGCTCGTGCGTTTAGTGCATTTTTCGCCACTACTGCCCCTTTATATTGTTCAATACGAACATAATTTTCCTCAGCAAGTTGTGCCATGGCTTTTCGAACCGGCGTACGACTCATGCCTAACGTTTCTGCAATCTCCACTTCTTTTAAGTGCGTGTCTGGTAATAGCAAATTACTATCGATTTGTTCTTTTAGGTACTGATACGCAATGTCCTTATAGCTCTTACTCTTTGCCACAGTTCTACCCCCTATAAAAAGTACAATATACAGAAATATTGTTCATCTTTTATAATACACTTGAACAGTAACCAATGCAAATGAATTTTCTTCCACTAAAGCTATTGGACTTGGTCGTCAAATCGAGTTAGTTCGTATCTTTCTATCACATCGATTAAAGATTCCGCATAATTAGGGTCTGTAGCATATCCTGCTTCTTGTAAGGCATAGGCTGCCTCTTGATAGGAACTTGCATTCAAGACGCTATCATAGTGTGTGTCATTCCAAGACGTACCATTTGCAAGTAAACGTCCATGATCAGCCACTGACTCCTCCCAAGACTGATAAACCCGAAACGGTTCATCCACAGTTATATATTGCCCATTCACAAATTCTTTGGTGGGTAGATCTACACTTGGATCGTTTGGATTATACGATTTATGCCCAAATAAATTAAAATAATTGCTAGATAATTGACTTTTACCAAAATTAGATTCCAATATTGCTTGAGCGGTCACAATACTTGGCAATACGTGAGAATTTGGATATTCAGTGACGGCATACTGGCCAATTAAATCCACAAATTCCTGGTCTGTATACACAATATCTATCTCTGAGCTAGACGTCTCGCTTGATGAAGGTACCCCTTGTTGGTCTTGTAGAAGGAAAAAGAGCATTAAACCAAGAATTGCAATTGTGCCTAACCATATTTCGTTACGACGTTGTGCCCGTCTTTTCTTTGAGATATATCGTGTTTTTTTAGGTTTTATTTTTTTGAAGGCCTTTCTAAATGTCCGTCGCCATCCTTTGAACCAACCTTGCCAACCAGTTAATCTGCGCTTTCTTTGCTTCTTTTTCTTTGCCAAAATATTGTCACCTCCCTTGCATAACTCTTATTTTGGACCATAATTGGGCCATTTTCCTAGCATTATACATAAAAAGCGTTGAGTAAACCATTACGATTACTCAACGCTTATATTAAGAATATATAATCTATCCCAATGCCCCACCAAGATAAGCTTCTTGTACTTTCTCAGAAGTTAATAATTCTTGACCAGTTCCTGATAATAAAATCTTACCAGTTTCCATCACGTAAGCACGGTCAGAAATGCTTAACGCTTGCTTGGCATTTTGTTCAATCAGTAGCACTGTTGTACCAGCTGCATTGATTTCTTCAATAATATTAAAGATTTGTTGGATGAATAGTGGCGCTAATCCCATTGATGGCTCATCTAACAATAATAATTTTGGCTTAGCCATTAAAGCTCTTGCCATGGCAACCATTTGTTGTTCCCCACCTGATAAAGTCGCTGCGTCTTGGTTTAAACGCTCTTTAATGATTGGGAAGTATTCAAATGACTTTTCCATATCTTCTTTTAACCCATCACGGTCTTTACGCGTGTAAGCGCCCATTAAAAGGTTCTCCTTAACTGACATCCCTTTAAATACGTGACGCCCTTCAGGTACTTGAGATATACCTGCCTGTACAATCTTCATTGCGTTGGATTTTAGGATATCTTGTCCTTCGTAAAGAATTTGACCACTTTTAGCTGGTTTAATTCCTGAAATTGTCCGTAAAGTTGTGGATTTACCTGCACCATTTGAGCCAATCAAGGACACAATCTCACCTTGATTTACTTCAAAGTTAATGCCTTTAATCGCTTCAATCATACCGTATGAGACTTTCAAATCTTTTACCTGTAACATTGTCATATTTTACTCGCCTCCTAAGTATGCTTTAATAACAGCCGGATTACTTTGGATTTCGCTAGGTGTACCATGGGCGATTAATTTGCCGTATTCTAATACATAGATACGCTCACATACATTCATAACAAGGGACATATCATGCTCAATAAGCACAACTGTAATATCGAAATCCTTTTGAATTTGACGAATTAACTCTGTTAAGTTTGCTGTTTCATTAGGGTTCATACCAGCTGCTGGTTCGTCTAAAAATAAGATTTTTGGCTCAGTAGCCAAAGCACGGACGATTTCTAGCCGACGTTGTTGCCCATATGGTAAGTTTTTCGCTTTTTCATATTGTAAATCTTGTAGATTAAAAATGCTTAGCAATTCAATCGCGCGTTCTCTCAGTTCTTCACGATTCTTATAATAACCTGGCGTACGTAATACACTTGACCAGAAACTAGCCCCGTGTTTTGTGTGTAAGGCAACTAACACATTATCTAAAACAGTCAAACTACCAAATAAGCGGATATTTTGGAAGGTTCTAGCTAAACCATAACGGTTGATTTCACTTGGCTCTTTACCATTTAATACAACTTCACCTTCGTTAGTTGATAATTTTACTTCCCCTGAACTCGGCGCATAAACACCAGTTAATAAGTTAAATAAAGTCGTTTTACCAGCACCATTAGGGCCGATTAAACCAACTAATTCATTCTTTTCTAATTCGATATTTACATTTGATACAGCGGCTAACCCGCCAAAATTTTTATTTAAATCTTTGATCGTTAATAATGACATGGTTACGCCTCCTTTTTATCTGATGTTTTCTTCTTACGGTTCAATAATTTGCTAAATTGTAATTCAAAATCCCCCATCAATCCAGATGGTTTAAATACCATTATGGCAATAATCGCAATACCATATACAACCATACGCAATTGACCTAAAGGCGCTAGTACTGAGTTTAGTAGACCCAAGGCGATTGCCGCAACAAATGAACCTGTCACTGAACCGATACCCCCGAATACAACGATAATTAAAACATCGATTGAACGTTGGAAAGTAAATTGTGATGGATTGATTACTGAGAAGTAACCAGCATATAAAGTACCAGCGATTGATGCAGTAATAGCACCAATTACGAAAGCAATAATTTTATATTTAGTTGTTTTTACCCCAACAGATTCAGCAGCAATTTCATTTTCCCGAACAGCAATTGTTGCACGTCCTGGGCTAGAATGAATAAAGTTTACAATTAATAATGTTGTTAAAACGATAATGATAAATAAAGTAATCCAAGTAACGTTCATTGGAATACCTGAAATACCTGCTGCGCCGTTGGTAATTTCTAAGTTTTGAATGATAACACGGATAATTTCTGAAGCCCCTAGCGTAGCGATAGCTAGATAGTCACCTTTCAAGCGTAGCGTTGGCACACCTACAATCAAAGCAACAACTGCCGCTAAAACAGCTCCAGCTGCCATACCTGCATAGAAGCCAATAGGCCCTGGAATACGCATTGAAAGGATAGCACCCACGTATGCCCCAATCGCCATAAATCCAGCATGCCCAAGCGAGAATTGACCCGCATAACCAACTACCAAGTTTAAGCCGACAGCCAAAATCATATTAATGCCAATTGTGATCATAATATTTTGATAGAACGACGTTACTAATCCCATTAAATAGGTTGCCATGATTATGAAGAATAATCCTAAAATCATACAAATCCATGTTATTGTAGATTTAGTAAAGAAGTTCTTTGCCCATGATTCTTTTTTCATCATAATCCTCCTATACTTTCTCTTGTGTGCCTTTACCTAACAATCCGCTAGGTTTAAAGACTAGAACAATAATTAAAATTAGGTAAACAGCTGCATCTCGCCAGGTTGATAAACCGATCATTGAAACCATTGATTCAACAACTCCGATAAAAATACCACCTAGCATGGCTCCAGGAATTGAACCAATACCCCCTAATACTGCGGCTACGAACGCTTTAATACCTGGTGTTAGTCCCATAGTTGGCGAAATAGAGTTATAGTAAATACCTACTAATACCCCACCAGCACCAGCTAATGCTGAGCCAATAGCGAAAGTAAAGGAAATGATATTATCTACGGAAATCCCCATTAAACGCGCTGCATCAGCATCTACCGATACTGCGCGCATACCTTGACCCATTTTTGTTTGACGAACAATATATTGTAAGGCAATCATCAAAATAATTGTTACAATGAAAATCACCACTTGTTGGGTGGAAATCGTGAATAAACCTAAATCCAATGATAAATTTGGTAATGATGTGGGGAATGCACGAACTTCTGGTCCCACAAAGTAAATCATAAAGTTTTGTAATAGGTAAGATACCCCAATAGCTGTAATTAAGGCTGCAATACGTGTGGATTTACGTAAAGGTTTGTATGCCACTCGCTCAATAATTACCCCTAAAATTGCTGTAAAAATCATGGTTAAAATAAGTGCAGGAATGATATTCATCCCTAATCCCGTAATTAACCAAAATCCAAAAAAGGCCCCAACCATATAAACATCACCATGCGCGAAGTTAATCAAGCCGATAATGCCGTATACCATTGTATAACCTAAAGCCATAAGGGCATAAATACTACCCAAAGAGAGTCCGTTTACAAGCTGTTGCAAAAACATCTCCATTTATTTCACTTCCTTTTCCTTTTTCTGAATACACGTGAGCTCACTCACTACAAATATAATCCAATATATTTGATGTTTGTTTATCATTATGGCTACATCATTTAATGGGTCGTGTCACATTTAATCTTATAAGATTAAATGCGCCTCCCTATAAATAGAAAATAGACCAAGTTACCGCAAATGCCATAAGTTTAAGACTGGTTTCATTATAAGAATATGCCAATTTTTATGCAATATTTTTTAATAATTTTCTAATTAAGTTTTGAGTTCATCATATTTTTGGCACTATTAACGCTTTGTATCCTCATTTTCATCCATAAAATAAGGGAAGTCCTAGCTTTCAAAAGACAAACGTGTACAAAGTTTGCATTTTATCTAGAACTTCCCAAATTTGTTTTTATTAAATGGTCAGACTACTTATTCACTCACAATGTCTTCAGGAGAGATTGTAGTTGTACCTACAACTTCACCATCTTGCATTTCTAGAATATAAGCGGTCTTGATTGGATTATGTTGGTCATCAAATGAGAATGTTCCGGTTGCACCCGAAAATTCGTCAGTTTCTGCAATTGCAGCTGTTACTGCTGCTGGATCGCTTGATCCTGCACGTTCAATCGCATCGATTGCTAAATTAGCAGCATCAAAACCTAGAGCAGCAAACATATCTGGTGTTTTACTATATTCAGCTTCATAGGCTTCTATGAATGTCGCCGTTACATCTGTTGCACCCTCCCCTGTTGTATAGTGGGAAGTGTAATAGAAGTCGGTCACATTTTCTGCACCAGCTAAATCAATAAACTCTTGGCTACCAAAACCATCTGGTGCCAAAATAACTGCATCCATTCCCTTTTCACGCGCTTGTTTAACGATTGGCCCACCTTCTGAATAGTAACCAGCTATAAAGATAACGTCCGGATCGTTAGAAGCAATATTATTGAGGATTGAATTGAAGTCAGAATCACCTGCAATATATGACTCGTTTGCTACAATATTACCTTGAAACTCTTCTTCAAACGTAGCAGATAAGTGCTGTCCATAATCAGTTGAATTATCTTGGATAATTGCAGCAGTTTCATAACCTTCACCATTAGCAAAACTCGCAAGTGCTGAACCTTGGAAAGCATCTTGGAAAGCTACACGGAAAACATAATCTAATGTATTACCAGAACTATCAACTGTAAGTGTGTCACCCGTTGCAGCTGGCGCAATCATTGGGATTTGAGCATTGGTTCCAGTTGGAATTTGTGCTTCAAATGCACCTGTTGTTGCTGGCCCGATAATCATTTTTACATTCTCTTCATCAATTAGGCGGGTTGCCGTATTGGCAGACTCATTGGGATCAGTACGGTTATCACCTTCTACATATTCGATTGATTGACCGTTTATGCCACCAGCTTCATTCGCTAATTTAAAAGCTAACTTAACCCCTTCATTCGCTGGGCCACCATAGGCTGCACCAGCACCAGATAAGTCCCAGTTCCCACCAATCTTGATAGTATCTTCAGTACTTTCGCTAGTTGAACTTGCTTGATTAGATGTTTGCGTCACTGAACCACAGGCCGCTAGCATCATTAAAGAACCCATTGTTAAAAGCATCTTTTTCATTTTCATCATTCATTCCTCCAAATTTTATATTTGGAACAATAAAGATAAGACTAACATTAGTATAAGATGGTTCTCTATAAAAAGCAATTTAATTTTAATTTTATTTTAATTTTAAAAAGCGTCAATGTGACAAAAACACCTTAGTTCGCCAAGCTATCTGGGGTTACTGCTGAAGTGGCTACTTCTTCCCCATTTTCCATTTCAATGATATAAGCAGTTTTTACTGGGTTGTGGTCTTCATCAATTGAGAATGTACCTGTTACACCTTCAAAATCAGTTGTTTCTGCTAAGGCATCTGTAATTGCTTGACGATCATCTTCACCAGCACGTTCTGCTGCGTCTGCTACTAAGTATGCTGCATCGTATCCTAAAGCATCAAACATATTAGGTGTTGAACCATATTCTTCTTTAAATGCTTGGACGAATTCTGTTGTTTTGTCTGTTGCACCTTCACCAGTTGTATAGTGTGCTGTGTAGTAGAAGTTATTTACGTTACCAGCACCCGCTAATTCAACAAATTCTTCTGCTCCGAAACCGTCTGGTGCTAGAATTGCTGATTCAATCCCCTTTTCACGAGCTTGTTTTACAATAGAACCACCTTCAGTATAGTAACCAGCAATAAAGATTACATCAGGTTTTTTGGAAGCTACATTATTTAAAATGGAATTAAAGTCTGTATCCCCTGATACATATGATTCTGTACCTACAATTTCGCCATCAAAAATATCATCAAACTCTGCTGCTAAATTTTGACCATAGTCAGATGAGTTATCTTGGATAATTGCTGCTGTTTCATAACCTTCTTGGCTAGCAAATTCTGCTAATACAGCACCTTGGAAAGCATCTTGGAAAGGCACACGGAAGACATATTCTAATACATTACCAGCACTGTCCATTGTTAATGAATCACCTGTAGCTGCTGGTGCAACAACTGGCACACTAGAAGCTGTCGCTGTTTGAATTTGGGCTTCAGTCGATCCTGTTGTATCTGAACCAACTAAAACAGAGATATTCTCTTCATCAATCAAGCGAGCAGTTTGTGTAGTAGATTCTGTCGCATCTGACTTGTTGTCTACAGAAATGTAGTTAACTTCTTTACCTAATACACCACCATTTTCATTAATCTCTTTAAAGGCTAATGCTGCACCATCATTAATCGCCGTACCATAAGCAGAAAATGCACCTGATAAACCGAAGTTACCACCAACATTGAAAGTTTCGTTATCTCCAGTCGTTGATGCTCCTGAATTGTTAGTAGATGTTGCTGCACCACATGCTGCTAAAGTGACAGCCGAAAGTAAAGTTAAAGCTATTTTTTTAAATTTCATCTATATGTCCTCCCCAGAACGATATTTTTTATTTCGTTTTTGACTCACATTTAAACGCTAGTGCTCAATTATTATTTTCTATAAAAAAAACGACAGCCCCTAAAGGACCGTCGTTCTAACCAAGGCCCTCTTCAACGAGAAATAGGACCCTACATATTTGTAGAATCCTCCCTAGTTAATAATAATAATGTTGGCATAAGTTAGTGAAACAAGACTATTCACATTATAGGATTGTTTTACAGTTGTTTTCATCTTGCTTCACCGCCTTTCTAATTTGTTCTTAATGAGTTGCTATTAATATATCAGAGTTTTATAAGAGTTACAAGGTCTTTATTAAAAAAATGCTAGAAAATTCGTATAATCTTTTTAACAAAGCAAAAGTACTAAAAATTATTCTGGCGCTACCGCTGTTGAGCCAACTACTTCGTTATGTTGAATTTCTTGGATGTAAGCTGTTTTATTTGGCGTATGATCATCTTTCATTGTAATCGCACCTGTTACCCCTTGGAAATCGGTAGTATTGGCTAAAGCTTCAGCAATCGCTTGATTATCTTCAGACTCAGCTTCTTCTACTGCATTTGCGTATAGGTAAACTGCATCATAACCTAAAGCAGCAAACTCATCAGGTGCTTTACCATAAGCTGATTGGAAGGCTGCTGAGAATTCTTTTGAAGCTTGTGAGGCATCTTCATCGGAAGCAAAGTGAGAAACAAAGTAAATATCATTCATATTCTCTTCGCCAGCCAATGAGCTCAACTCTTCTGATGCCAAACCATCTGGACCAACAATTGCCGCTTCAATACCCATTTCACGGGCTTGTTTAATAATTGTTCCTGCTTCAGTATAGTAACCTGCGATGAAGATTACATCTGGATTTGAAGATTTAATATTCGTCAAGATAGAAGAGAAGTCCGTATCCCCTGATACGTAGGATTCAGTTGCTACTACATCCCCCTCAAAGGCTGCTTTAAACTCATCTGACAAAATTTGTCCATAGTCTGAAGAATTATCTTGCATAACGGCTGCAGTTTCATAACCTTGATCATTTGAAAAACGTGCAATCGCCCCTCCTTGGAAAGAGTTTAGAAAGGCTACTGAGAATCCATATGCATATGCTTCACCATTGGCATCTAAAGTTGCCCCGTCACTGGTTACCG
The DNA here is from genome assembly GCF_002871935.1 of Aerococcus viridans. Lineage (GTDB taxonomy): Bacteria > Bacillota > Bacilli > Lactobacillales > Aerococcaceae > Aerococcus > Aerococcus viridans_B. The sequence continues at coordinate 64,714 of NZ_PNHQ01000007.1, read as the reverse complement.
CTGGTCCGATGAAAGGCACTTGCGCTTGTGTCGCCGCATTAATTTGCGCTTGATAGTTAGCTGTTAACGAAGGCCCAACAATAGCTGATACACCTTCTTCATCAATCAAGCGTGCAGCAGCAGATGCAGATTCATTGGCATCCGATTTATTATCTGCTTCAACATATTCAATTTGTTTCCCGTCGATACCACCTGCTTCATTGATCTCTTCAACAGCCAGCTTAGCTCCGTTATTAATATCATTACCGTAACCCGCTGCTGAACCCGTAAGTTCAAAGTTCCCACCGATTTTAATCGTATCTGAACTGGTAATAGAATTTGAGCTAGATGTTTGTGTTAAATTTCCACAACCCGCAATGACTATTGTTGAAAGCAACATCACCGAGAAACGTTTCATACCTTTAATATTCATTAAAATACCTCCTAGTATATCCACTAATTTTTTTAACGATTGATTTTTTAGATATCCTTTAACCATTCATCAGAAAAAAGACATGCCCACCCTCAAAAAATATCTCTATATTTTCGTTAATAACCATTTTGATTAGCCTAAATTGAACCAAATAAAAAAGCCAGTACTTCGTGAAACACGAGCCACTGGCTAATTAGCTAGGCCCATATTTCATGAGAAAAAGGACCCTACATCTTATTGTAGAACCCTAACTAAGCTAATAAAGGTAATAACGTTGTATAAGAAATACGAATGGGGCTTGAGGCCCAAACAGCCATTGATTGTTCTTTATTCATGGTACCTCGCTCCTTTCGTTTTTCTGAGTTGATTATAATATACCAAATTAAATTCTAATAATAAAGCTTTATTTTAATCATTTTATCATTTAATTTTAAATCTATCAAAAATACCCCCTAAATTGACTGTAACCGCTTTTATCAATCCTTTTTTTGCTTCTTTTTACTCATTTATATATTTTCGATGCTATTTAGAAAACATGTATAAAAGCTTTGCTATACTTAGGTGAATACAAATGGAGGAGTGAAGTTATGACATCTATCATTCAAATGATGATTTTGGTGATGATTATGTTTATTGGATTTGTTGCTGAACGACAACAAATATTCAGTGACCACATTCAAAGTGACATGGCGCAAATGATTACTGTAGTTACAGCACCCGCTTTAATCTTATCTACTATCAACTCATCCGGTGATTTAGGTACAAAAGGCGATGCTATCAACTTTCTCATTATCGCTTTTACCACTTGGTTTATTTTTATTGTTTCGTCTTTCTTTGTTCCCAAACTATTAAAGGCACCCAAAAGCATGATTGGCACTGTCCAGTTTCTTACTGTTTTTCAAAATAACGGTTTCATGGGGCTTCCTTTAATTCTCGCATTATACGGGCCTGGCGCTATGTTCTATGCATCTTTAGTGAATATCCCTACGAATCTTTTTATCTATAGCTTTGGGGTTTGGGCGATGAGCCGCGGTAATGATACTGATTTAAATCCAGGTCAATTAGCGAAAAAACTTTTCCTTTCACCAGGATTTTTAGCAGGATTAGCTGCTTTAATCTTCTTCCTAATGGGTTGGCAGTTGCCATCTATCCTTGAAGAAACGATGGCTATGGTCGGCGCTGCAACAACACCTTTAGCCATGATGGTTATTGGGATGGCAATTGCCCATTCCAATATCCAACATGCTTTTACGGATGGTCGTGTATACTTGTTAATGGCCATTAAAATGATTGCTTTACCAATAATTATTTTTCTGATATTCCGTCATTTTATCAGTAATGAATTGATTCTTTCTACCTTGATTGTGACGATTTCAACACCCGGTCCAGCAGTTGCCACTTCATATGCCTTACTATACAAAGGAGACATTACATTCTCAACTAATTATGTCTTCTTATCAACCTTAGCTTCAGTTGCCACTATCCCTTTATTAATCAATATCTTAGGTTTAGCATAACATTAAATGACTATTACATTTTTAAATCATACATAGCAAAAAAGATGGCAGTTTCTCGTTTAATAGAGAGAGCCATCTTTCATTTTTTATATGGGTCATCACCTCCTGCTACAACTTCATTCGATACCTCTTCAACTAGTATTTCACTGACATTCATTAACAAGGTTTGATATTTCGCCTAAAAAAAGAAGCAGATCTCCTATAACGGAAAAACTGCTTCATATAAAATCATATTAAAAAGTTTAACTACCTAAAGAAACATTAATATCTTGATCATACTGATTATCTAGCATACCACGCTGACAGTATGCGATGTCGTCTTCAATGCGGCAAATCTTAACCAATTCATTTTGAACGAATTCGCCATCAGGAATTGCACTTTTTGCCTTATAGACCATTTGATCCACTAAAACACGAATTTCGCCAGACTGGTCTTTTGTCACTGGTTCAACAACAATTGCTACCCTATTCATCAACATTATTATCTCCCAAATATCTAAATACAGCTATCAGTCCCACCCATTTTATAATCTTTATTAAGACCTGTCAAATATTGCCAAGAAAGCTTTTCCTATCATTTTCTTATTGAGAACGTATTACTTGAACGGACGATTTCATTAATACCCCTATCTCTTCATATAATTCATCGAGCGATTGCTACACCTACCCTCAAGTTAATCTACATATCAAAGAAAAAATAACGGTGTGACCAAAATGCCACACCGCCAAAGTTGTATAGATTAATCCTCTTCTTTTAAGGCTGAAACCATTTCTACTTTCTTCAGTTTGTAGTGCATAAAGATCATCACCACAATTGAAAAAGCTAAAGTAATTAAACTTGCATATAGGTAAGATTGCCATAAGATGACTATCGGGAAGAATACTTGGTCAATGGCTACCGTATTTAAAATGTAGCTTAGGAGATTATATCCTAAAATGTCCCCAATAATAATCCCAATCACGGTTAAGATTAAGGTTTCTCGGTAGACATACATACTCACTTCAACCGACCTAAAGCCCAGTACTTTAATCGTCGCCAGCTCATGCATTCGCTCAGATACATTAATATTCGTTAATGAATATAGAACAATAAATGCTAATCCTCCTGCAGAAATGATTAAGACGACTGTCACTAAGTCAAGTGCTGACAAGGTATCTTTAAAATCACTAATTTGACTTGCATTCAAGCTAGTGCCAATCACACCGGTTTCGCCTTTTACTTGATCCATGATTTGCGTTTGGTCTGTTGTGGATAGATTATTCTCAAATTGGACCAGCGCTGTATTGTTTTCACTTTCTTCACTAAATACTGTTTGATAGTAAGTGTCTGTCATGTATATTTCATGACCTAGATAGTTGGTGATGACCCCTTTTACAGAAAATGTATAAGGATCATTATTAGTATCAATTAATGTCACAGTGTCCTCTGCTTGTACGCCAAGTAAGGAGGCTAATTTAGCGGTAATTAGGATACCATCTTCTGAAAGAGACAGTTGATTTTCTGTATCTAGCTCTTGCATTTGGAAATAATCACGGTACTGACTGTCAGATTTGAATGCCATGACACTCACGATTTGTTGGGTAATTGTTTCATCATCTGTCATCAAGATATTTTGGGTTAAAGGTAAGACATCTTCAACGTTATCATTATCGGTTAAGTCACTTATCACTTGGTCCCGGTCTTCTTGGTTAGCATCCATATTTAATGAGATGCTACCATCATACATTTTCACCTGGTTGAATTGCTCATCTGGTAAACCAGAAATAGAGTCAGATAAACCAAATCCAGTCACAATCAACATGGCACAGCCAGCGACACCAATAATCGTCATTAAATTACGCCCCTTATAGAGGAAGATATTCCGCCAAGTAATTTTGCTTTGGAAGCTTAAACGGGACCAGAAGCCTTTAAATCTTTCAAGAAAAATATGCTGACCATTCTTACCTGTTGCTGGTTGTAATAGTCGGGCCGTTTTCTCATTTAGGGTAGTCCTAGTTGTTAACCAAGCCGGTACAACAGTTGTGAATAAGGATATACCTACTGCAAACGAAATATCTACAAATTGCCATGTATAAATAATGCCCGGTAAGGCGACCGTCTCGGCAAAGGCTGATACGATAATATTAGGGAACAAGTAGTTACCAATAGCAATCCCAATAACCATCCCTAAAATAGCCGCTGAACCTGCATACATAAGATATTTAGTTTGAATTGTACGTGAACTATAACCTAAAGCTTTATATGTACCGATTTGTACGCGTTGCTCGGTCACCATTCTTTGCATATTGGTGAAGGATACTAGGGCTGCAATCAGGAAGAAAATAATAGGAAATGCTTGGCCAATTGTTGCCATGTTGTCTGCATTATTCTCCCAAGCTGTATATCCTGACACGCTAGAACGGTCATTGATTGAATAAGTAGGCTCACTCAAATCGGCTACTGTTGATTCAGCATCAGAGATATGAGATTCAGCGCTAGATAGAGACGTTTCTGCTGCTTGGCTTTCACTTTCATAGTCACTTCTAGCTTGGTTAAGTTCACTTTGGGCAGCATCTAGACTGGATTGGCCAGCTTCTAACTGAGCGGCCACACTAGACATACCCGCTTGTTCTAAGGATACGCCTTCTGGTAATTGCGCTTCAACTAGACTTTGTTGTTGGTCCAAGTCATCTTGACCTGCATCAATTTCTGATTGTGCTTGCTTTAATTCATTTTCACCAGAAGTTAATGCTGACCTAGCGGAAGCAATTTCTTCTTGTCCAGAGGCAATTTCTGATTCAGCTTCTGTTACTTTTTCTTGATAAATTTCCCTTGGCCGGTCAACAAAAATATCCTCTATTTCAGCTTGTTTATCTGCAATGACTTGGTCATATTCATCTGAATACGCTTCTAAGTCATCAACTGCAGTCGCATCAATAGCGATATTGGTGTAAGTATCACCTGTAATGGCATTAGGCGCTACAACTGCAAAACCGTTTAATTGCCCATCTCCGATCGCAGAAGCGCCACGACTAATATTGGAGATTTGAAGCGGCGTATTGACGTAACCAACAATTGTGAACTGGTCTCCTGATAATTGTGGTAACTCGTCTGTTTCTTGATCACTATCCACACCTAAATCAGACATTGTTACTTCTTGGCCAATCTGATAGGCATCCGGATTACCTTTTACCAATTGTAGGTCAATCGCTATCTCATCGTTTACTTTCGGTAGTCGTCCCTCTTGTACATCAAATTGGTTGATATCCGTCATATCATTGAAATTTGGATAGAAACGTACCAAGTCGTCACTGACTGCTATTTGCCGATCAACATAGGCATATGGTATATATTCAATATCTTGAACATCCTCTAATAAAGCTAGGTCATCTTCATTCAAACCCATTGTGGATTGAATAGACATATCTTCTAAGTTGGTTTGGTTAAAGTACTTATCAGCAATTGCAATCATATCAGGCGCAGCAGCTCGAATGCCCACAAAGAACCCTGTGCCTAGCGCAATAATCAATAGAAGCGCTAAAAATCGTCCAAGCGTATGTTTAATCTCACGAAAACCATCCAACCATATTTTTTTATTTTTCATCCACTACCTCCTACCATTCAATATCTTGAATTGGCACTGGTTGCGCATTTAATGTTTGCGATGAAACAGCTCCGTCATTGATTTTGATGACACGGTCAGCCATCGGTGCAATCGCTTGGTTATGGGTAATGACAACAACTGTTGTCCCCTGTTCATTGGTTAAGTCTTGTAGAAAGCCTAAAACCTTTTTCCCGGTTTCATAATCTAAGGCACCAGTTGGTTCATCACAAAGGAGTAACTTGGGGTTTTTTGCAATTGCCCGAGCGATAGATACGCGTTGTTGCTCTCCGCCCGATAATTGTGATGGGAAATTGTCTTTACGATGGTATAACCCTACCCCTTGTAAGGCCTCCTTAGCTGCAAGTGAATTATCTGAAATTTCTTCTGATACTTCCACATTTTCAATGGCCGTTAAATTAGGAATTAAGTTATAATTTTGGAAAATAAATCCCACCTCATCACGCCGATAGTCTGTTAAGCCTTCTTCATTGTATGCAGCAATATTTTTTCCTGCTACTAACACCTCACCTGAAGTTACTGCATCCATACCACCTAAAATGTTTAATAAGGTTGATTTTCCGGCTCCAGATGGTCCCAAAATCACCACAAATTCGCCTTCTTCAATTTCTAAATTCACATGGTCATTGGCTAAAATCGCCGTATTCCCTGTCCCATATTGTTTTACAACATCCTTTAAATGAATATAGGCCATTACACAACACCATACTTTCCTTTTAATTTACCCAAATTTATGCATCTTTTCTCTTTGTCACGTTTAATCATAGCTTACTCAGTCAAGAAAATAAAAGCATGATCTATTCACTATTCGTTATAGAAAGAGGGCATATGATATGACTACCATAAACCCTCTACTATCTACTTATATTACTAAATTTATAATTTTTGGAAGATCTCTACTTTTAAGTAATCACTTTCTGGATTTCCTTTTGGTGCCGGGAAATCTACTGGTAAACCAAAGTCAGCTACTGGCATGATATCTACGTTAGCATCATCAGAACCTTCAGCGATTTGTTTAATAAAGTCTTCTTTTGTCATGTTTGCGGCATTTGTTGAACTCACTAAGTAACCACCCTTATTTAGGATAGCTAACGCTGAAGCAACTAATTTCCGGTAATCTTTATTGGCTTGAAAAGTATGTTTCTTCGTACGTGAGAATGACGGTGGGTCCAGTACCACGATGTCAAAGCGTAAGTCATGTGTTTTGGCATAATCTAAATAGTTAAATACATCCATAACCCGTACTTTATGTTGGTCACCAATCTCTAACCCATTGGCCTGGAACTGTTCTGCTGTCAGTTGCAGGCTTCGTTTTGCCACATCAACACTCATGGTTTCAGCTGCGCCACCTAGTGCTGCAGCCACAGAAAAAGCACCTGTATATGAGAATAGGTTTAACAATGATTTACCTGGTGCAATTTCTGTTTGAATATAATTACGAACATTTCGTTGATCTAAGAAAATTCCTGTCATCCAACCATCATCAAGTCGTACGATGTAGTTTACCCCATTTTCTTGCACAGTTAATGTTTCTGGAATATCACCAGCTAAAACTTCTGATTGCTTATTCGTGCCCGTACCATCTAAGTTGAAGCGGTTTTTCCCAACAATACCTTTTAATTCAGGATATACATTGTTTAATGCTTCCAAAATAATGGCTTTATAACGGTAAATACCTTCAGAATACCATTGAATCAAGGCATAACCTGCATACCAATCAATTGTGAAACCACCGATACCATCCCCTTCACCATTAAAAATACGGAAGGCAGTTGTCATATCATCGATTAACAAAGTTTGACGCTGATTTTTAGCTGCTTGTAATTTTTCTTGTACAAAATCAAGATCAGCTAATAATCCTGTATCCGCATTTTGATCTCTTGTTAAAATCCAACCGATACCTTTATGTTGTTTGGCTAAGTAGCCATATCCTAAGAATGCATGGTCGATACCAATGATTTCAACCAATTCACCTTCAGTAAATGGTGGTGGGTTTACGAAATCTTTTTCAGTTAAAAGGATTTGTCCTTTTTCCACTTGGGTTGTTGCCCACTTACGTAATGTCTTTTTTGGTAATTGTGCGTTCTTTTTAACCATTTATTTTTCTCCCTTTAATGTATCTGTTGCTTAATTTCAAAATATCATATATGAGATAGCCAATGATGACCCCTGCGCCATTAAAAATGACATCATCTATATGACTAACCCCTGTTTCTAAATAAAATTGCATGGTTTCAATTGATACGCTAAATAATAATCCCCAAAATAAAGTGATGAAGAAAGCCCCTTTCATCCGAAAAATATAAGGGAACATCATACCAAAGGGAAAAAACCAAACAACATTTCCAAAGAAGTTATACCAATATGAAAATGTAGACCCATTTCTTAACTTAATAGTATCCACAAGTGGTACCCAATTTAATTCACTCAGGGACCGTTCAAAATTAAAAGTCGCCTGCCACCATTGCCAATCATAACGTAATACTGTTAAATGTACCAACAATATCATGTAGGTTGCAAAGGTGAATTTAATGACTTCTCTAAGCCAGTCAATCGAATAATCTGCGTTCTTCATCCGTTTATAGAAAATGATTCCTGCCTGGATAACCAATAAAGCAATCATATACAAAAGCGTTTTATCCAAGCTAAATAGTGATAGCGCTACTAAATGAAAATTTAAGATTCTACCTGCAGAAACCTCTTCTAACCATGTGAGTAACGGCCCTAAAAAATACATCTTTCTTCAATCCTTTTATTACCAGTCGATGCTTTAAAACTATTCGACCTGATTTCTTTCTGCTAATTTTTCACGGTTGAAAAATACCAACGTAAAGATTGTCCCAACACCAGCTTCACTTTCCACATGTATAGTCGCTTGATGCAGTTCAACCAGTTGCTTGACAATGGATAAACCTAAGCCAGATTCTCCGAACTCATTATTCTTTCGAGAAATATCTGCCTTATAAAATCGCTCCCAGATATTTTCAACCTGTTCTTCCGTCATCCCCATGCCTGAATCCTTTATTTTAATATAAGTTTCGCCATCTTGAAAGGTGCAAGACATAAATATTTCGCCATAATCAGTAAATTGTACCGCATTTTGAGTGATATTAAAGATAATTTGGTGGAACCGGTCATAATCAGCGTAGATGGGCACTTCATCTGCCATATCAATCTCAAATTTAGTATGTTTTGCTTTAGCTGTTTCAGATAATTGTAGTGAAATATCCCTTAACACTTCTGCAGCATTAAAGGTTGATTTATTCAATACAATTTCATTAGCCCTAATTTTTTCAATATCCAAGTTTTCGTTCACCAAACGATTTAACCGGTTAGCTTCCTTATACATCAAGTCCACACTACGATCAATCTTATCTTCTGGTATTACTTTCTGCCGAAGTCCTTCTAGCAAACCAATCATCGTCGTTAAAGGTGTTCGAATTTCATGTGCAACATCCATCATCAATTGGCGACGAATTTTTTCTTGGCGGTCAATTTCCACTTCCGATTCACCAAGCGCAACTGCCATTTGGTTGAAGTCAGTAGCCAAGTCATCAAATTCATCAATATTACTTACAGCCAAACGCACTGAATAATCTCCTTGTGCAATTTGTTGCGTAGCCTCTTGGATACGGCGAATCCGTTTATTTTGATAACCGGCAATAATGACTGAAAAGATAACGGCAATAATGAGCGCGATCATTATCCCTTTGACCACATTTTGAATCAAATTGTCAATCACCGCATCTGATTGACTAGATGGCACCCCAATCGCTAAATAACCCGCATAAGATTGATCCTCTGAATTCGTTAGTGGCATGAAGATGGCTAGCGCATCCCCATTCTTGTCTGTAATCCCCATTTCAAAGGTTTGCAAACCAAGATTATGACCATTTTCCAAAGCTGTCATTTCTTCTTTTGATAGTTGGTCATTTGGTACAACGGCTGCTTTGTTATGTGGGTATACCAGTTCATTATCCGCATTGAAGTAAAATAACTTCATATTGGAAGACTCGAGTAAAGGTTCCATCGTCGCTAAAAATTCACTTGAAATGGTCTGACCGGAAATAAAATGCGCGATATCATTCAATTGTTGTTCTTGACGAAGGAGCACCTGGTCCTTTGAAAAAGAAAACAATGTTACCCCCATAGCAGCGATTGTCATACCAATCACTACCAGAAAGCTCAGTATCTGTTGGTAAAAAAAGTTCAATTTCATGATCAAACACCAGTTTCATCAAATTTATAGCCTACTCCCCAGACCGTTTGAATCAATTGTGGACCGTACGCTTCCATTTTTTGACGAAGCTTTTTAATATGGGCATCTACAGTACGCTCATCACCATAAAAAGGATCTTCCCATAAAGTGGTTAACAAATGCTCACGAGTAAAGACTTGTTTTGGTCGACCAGCTAATAATTGCAGAATTTCAAATTCTTTAGGCGTTAAATGTTGAATTAATTGATCCTTATAAAAGGCTTCTCGGTTTTGGCTATTGATGCGGATATATTCTGTTTGAATATCAAATTCATCACTGGCATCCTGCCCTTCACTCGTTTCAGTTGTTGATTCCGTTAGTTGGCTACGGCGATATAAAGCACGCATCCGGGCCATGAAGGTGATTGGATCAAATGGTTTGGTCACATAATCATCTGCACCTAGACCTAGGCCAAGCACCTGCTCACTCTCTGCATCACGAGCAGTCAACATAATAATCGGTACTTGCTGATTTTGTTGACGAATATCACGACAAATTTGAATACCATCTTTACTTGGTAAATTTAAATCTAAAATGACCATGTCAATTGTTTCTTCATTTGCTAAATAGTGTTGCCACCCCTCTTCACCATCTTGGATAAAGGTTGCTTCCCATCCTTGTTGTTGTTCAAAAAACATACTCATCATTTCTGCAACACTTTCGTTATCTTCAATCATCAAGATGTTCATGTTTTCTTCCTCCTTATAAAATATGTTTATGTTTACTTTAATTTAGGCTTCGCGATGTATTTTTAGTAGATTAAGACAAATTGCGCTATTCCCCTATATTGTACCCTAAAATACGAATTCACCGATGAACTTTACCGATCTTTTGACCTAATTTTACAAAATATCAAAATTTTATAAAGTTTTTAGGTGGATTTGGCGAATGAATACGTATGTAATAGATTAGAGGGCTAACCTCTAGTTGAATCAGATACCTTAGGAGGATGAAAAATGAATCAAGTGCAATTAATCGGACGTTTAGCAAGAGATGTGAATTTGACTGAAATTTCTAACAATCGCCAAGTTGTCAATAATGCCGTTGCGATTAACCGCAAAGGTAAAGATGGTAGCGACCATGTCGACTTTATTCCTATCACAGCATGGAATGGCACAGCAAAATTGATTGCTAGCTATATGAAAAAAGGAGATGAATTAGCAGTTGTTGGCCAATTACGTATGCGTCAATTTGAAAATAAACAAGGTCAACATATCTCAACTATAGAAGTTCAAGTTTCTGAAGTCACATTCCTCCGCAAAAAGATTGGTGTTGACCAACCACAGAACCCTGACGAGCAATTAATGGCCAATATCGAGACCCTAATTTTAGACTAAAAACCTATTCTTCCCCTAAACCCCGCTTTCTAGCATAAGCATGCCTGTATTAGGCAAATAAGCTAGAAACGTTGGTCAAAAAATAGTCTAAGATATCCATAAGCGTGTTGAAAATGACCAATTCTTAGGGCATATTTTTTGCACCGATATTCCTCTTCATCGCTTTGATAAACTGACTCGTCCTAATCTTTCTTATCATCAGCTGATCACCTGCAAATTGATTCAGCTATATAAAAAGTCTTGCCACTGGAGTTTAATCGACTCCAGTAGCAAGACCTTTTATTTTTTTATTTTGTGATCGCCGTGCTTCTTAGTTGCTCAGCATATTGATTAATCTTACGGAGTCTATGATTGACACCTGATTTAGAAATAGGTTCACCTTCAACCAATTCCCCTAATTCTTTAATAGATGCTTCGGGGTTTTCCAACCTTAATAAAGCAATCTCTTGCAATTTTTCTGGTAATTCTCCAATACCCACTGTTGCTTGAATCAATTCAATATTTTCAACCTGTTTGGAAGCTGCTGTCACAGTCTTATTTAAGTTAGCATTCTCACAGTTAACAATTCGGTTAACTGAATTTCGCATATCACGCACAATCCGAATATCTTCAAACTTTAACATTGAGGCTGTTGCCCCAATTAAGGCTAAGAAATCTGCAATCTGTTCTGAACCTTTTAAATAAGCAATATAACCAGATCGACGTTCAATTGATCGAGCGTTTAAATTGAATTGGTTCATCATCATTACTAAGTCTTCGCAATGCTCTTGATATACTGAATATATTTCTAAATGATATGACGATTTTTCAGGATTATTTACTGATCCACCTGCTAAGAATGCACCACGCAAGTATGAACGACTCCGCTGTTCATTCTCCATCATTTCCGCTGAAATATTTGGATTAATCACCAGGCTATCTAGAATATCTAAATCTTTTAGAATTTCTTCAACATGGTCTTTCACCCTTACAATATAGATATTATTTTTCTTTAATTTCATTTTCTTACGCACAACCAACTCACCGAGGGTATGATAAAATTCCTTTAACAGTGAGTAGATTCGTCGTGCAATTGCGGCATTTTCTGTCTGTACATTTAGAATCAAATTGCCACCCGTCAGAGAAATTGTGCCGTTCATACGTAAAATAGCTGCTAGCTCTGAACGTGCGTGCTCATAGTCCACAGTTAGCTGAGTGAGTTCTTTCTTTACATCTCCTGCAAATGAAGCCACCAGCTCACCTCTTTCTTATTCACTTTATTTTATGCGATCGTTCATGACATCCATAATGGCGTCGACTAACTTATCCTGATTGTGATATACACCACTTTTCTCAAGATTTAAAAAGTCACAGCGAACTACCTGACATTCTTGTTCAGCCAATCCCAGACGGTCTTGAATGATTTGGACTAAGTAGTCTTTTTCACTCGCCCCTTCAAGGTATTCATAAGGTACCGGTGTTTTATTCAACAATACCGTATCAATGGCTTTTGAACCCAAATGTTCATTTACTACACGTACATGGTCTGCGTCAGAGAAATGCTCAGTCTCACCGAGTTGTGTCATGATATTACAAATATAGACAACTTTAGCGGGCGTGTCAACAATTGCGCTTCTAATCTCTTCAATTGCTACATTCGGTAAAATTGACGTATACAAGGATCCTGGTCCTAAAATGACCATATCAGCTTGCATAATTTCAGAGACAACCTCTCGTCCAGCACGGAGTCCAGCGTTCGCCTTATTTTGACCAGCAGCTAATGTATCTTGTTCACTTGCTAGGCGAACAGTCACTTTTTGGATCTGATCTGGATGAGCAACAATCGCCGTCTCCCCCTCTATCATCGTGCCATCTGCAAAATGTCCTTGTAGCACTAAGGCTTCTTCACAAGCTGGCAATACCTTACCATCTATATTCATCATATAAGAAAGTAGGCGCAAAGCTGCAAAAGTATCGCCTCTCATTTCGGCAATAGCAGCAATAATCAAATTACCAATGGCATGGCCTGAAAATTCTTTATCCTCTTCACTAAATCGATATTGGAACACATCTTTATATATTTTCTTCATATCCGATAATGCGACTAGACAGTTGCGAATATCTCCAGGAGGAATCGTACTAACTGCGTTACGTAATGAACCACTTGACCCACCATCATCAGAAACTGTGACGATAGCTGTGACATTACAACCAGCATTCTTTAGTCCTTCCAATAGAATGGGTAGACCCGTTCCGCCTCCGATAACTGCAACCTTTGGCCGTCTATCCGGACGTGAATGTTTGTTTATCACGATCTATTCACCGACTCTTTTCTTTTTGTGCGATCACGATGGATGATGTTGACCTTGTAACCTAGGTCTTGAATATGGTGGGCAATACGCTCAGTCAATGCTATTGATCGATGTTGTCCACCTGTACAACCAATTGTAATCGTCAGACTGGATTTTCCTTCTTTTTCGTATAAAGGTAATTCAAAATCTAATAAATCAATAAATTTACGATAGAAAGTTTCTGTTTCTGGTTGCGACATCACATAGTCATAAACAGGTGCATCAAGTCCTGTCATGGGACGTAATTCATCAATATAATGCGGGTTTGGTAAGAAGCGTACATCCATAACGATATCTGAATCGATTGGTAAACCGTACTTGAAACCAAAAGACATCACATTGACTGTGAAATGGCCTTCCTCTTCTGTTTGAAATTCTGTTAGTAACAACTCACGGAATTTACGTGGCGTTAAGTTCGTTGTATCAATCACTGTAGATTCGATACGAATATCATGTAGTAAAGCTTTTTCTTTTTGAATCGCTTCTAAAACGGATACGCCTTCTTTTTCAAGTGGATGGACACGACGCGTTTCTTTATAACGTGCAACCAAAGTTTGATCATCTGCTTCTAAGAATAATACAGAGATTTCAATCGTGTTGGTGTTATCCATTCCATTGATTTCCGTTAACAATTCATCAAAGAATGAACGTGAACGTAGATCAATCACTAAGCAGATTTTACTAATCTTACCTGTCTCTTTGATTAGATCCCAGAATTTAGGCAATAGTGATGGTGGCATATTATCTACACAGTAGTAACCCATGTCTTCGAAGCTTTGTAGTGCGACTGTTTTACCCGCACCACTCATACCTGTAATAATGACTAATTTTAACTGATCATTCATTTTATTTTTTCCTCCTTGAAATGGAGATGAAAGATTAATCGATCGATACCAGAAAGCACCCACTTAAGCAGTTAGTTCGTTTAGGGCTGCCTCATAAGCCTGAATTTTTGCTTGCGTCGCTTCTAGTGAATCAGCTACAACACCAATATAGAATTTAATTTTTGGCTCTGTACCTGATGGTCTAACCGCAATCCATGTTTCATCTGCTAAATAATATTTTAATACGTTTGATTTTTCCATGCCTAATGACTCAGAACGGCCATCAGCAAACTGACGTGTATCTTGTAAGTAGTCTTCTGTTTCAACCACTTTTTGGCCAGCAATTTCACTTAAGCCTTCTCCACGTAAGTTTGTTAGAATAGCTTCAATTTTTGCTGCACCTTCTTGCCCAGGTAAGGTCACTGAGATGGTTTTTTCTTGGAATGTACCATATTCAGCAAATAGGTCTTGTAACCCGTCGTAAGCAGTCTTCCCTTGTTTTTTATAGAAAGCAGCAACTTCAGCTAATAATAAAGTTGCTTGTACTGCATCTTTATCACGCACAAAAGCTTTCACTAAGTAGCCATAACTTTCTTCAAAGCCGAATAAGAAATGCTTACTTCCGTCAGCTTCATAGTTTTTAATTTTTTCTGCGATAAATTTGAAACCAGTCAATACATTCACTGTTTCAACATCAAATGCCTTAGCGATTGTTGTTGGCATTTCACTGGATACGATAGATTTTAAAATCACACCATTATCTGGTAAAGTACCGGTATTTTTCTTAGCTGTTAAAATATAATGGGTCATTAATGCCGCAATTTGATTGCCGGTAATCACTTGGTAATCACCATTCGGTAATTTCACAGCAGCCCCCATCCGGTCAGCATCAGGGTCGGTTGCAATCAGGATATCTGCGTCATTGGCCTTACCATAGCGCTCAGCAACTTCAAAGGCGCCTGCTTCTTCTGGGTTTGGTGACTGAACTGTTGAGAAATCAGCATCTGGTTCTTTTTGTTCAGTTACATAAGTAACATTAGTGAAACCTGCATCCGCTAGCGTACGTTCCACCAACATTTGTCCTGTACCATGTAATGGTGTATAAACGATAGATACTTGATCAGCCATTTCATCAATTACAGCCTGATCAACAACAACTGATCTCATGTTGTCTAAGTATTTTTGATCAATTTCTTCGCCAATAATCGTAATTGTACCATCAGCTATCAAAGCTGCCTCATCCCCCACCTCAACTGTTAAGGGATTCTCTACTGCACGCACATTCGCTGTGACTGCATCAGCGTCTACTGGTGGCATTTGACCACCATCTTCACCGTATACCTTGTAGCCATTATAGTCGGCAGGGTTATGGCTAGCTGTAATCATAATCCCTGCAAAGGCATTTAATTCACGGACTGCAAAGGATAGTTCAGGGGTTGGACGAAGAGACTCGAATACATATGACTTAATACCGTGAGCACCTAAAGTCTTCGCTGACTCCATTGCAAACTCTGGTGACATATGACGTGAATCATAAGCAATTGCCACTCCTCGATCTTTAGCATCTTGACCATAATCTTCAAACAATTTAGCTAATCCTTCAGTTGCTTGACGAATGGTATAAATATTCATCCGGTTAATACCGGCACCTAAAATACCGCGCATACCGGCCGTACCAAAACTCAAAGGTTGATAAAAAGCATCTTCAAGCAATTTATCATCAGCTTCTATAGACGCTAAATCCTCCTTCAAAGTACTATCTAAGTCTTCAAAATCACGCCATTGTTTATAAGTTTCTTTCCAGTTCATAGTGTAGCCTCCATCATTTTTAAAGCGATAACATCTTATTCATATTGTATCAAATTTTATGTAAAAAGATATATCAAAGCCATGTTCACCTTACAATTTCATATGAAAGGCCAGCTTAAAGCGCCTTTTTAATCTCTTCAATGAAAAGAGGCTGGGACAAAAATGTCTCAGCCTCTCTTTACTATATAAGAACATTTATAATTGGGTTCCAAAAGTCAGCATTGTCCGATACTGCCTAAATGTCTCCAATAACCTTTCATTATTGTTTGCCTTTTAGTCCAGTACGTCAATTCTAAACGACTTTTGTCTCACCTTCACTTTTCGTATCCTCACAAATATGTGTGAGCGATGTTATGAAACTTTGAAATTAGCCATTTAGTGTTTCAATGTAATTGAAGGCTTCTTGACCAGCTATTGCACCATCACCAACAGCTGTTGAAATTTGGCGCAGTTTCTTTTGGCGAACGTCACCAATCGCAAAGATACCAGGAATTGTCGTTTGCATATCATCGTTGGTAATAACCCAACCCTCTTCATCTGTGATATTTAATTCAGCAAATGCTTCAGTATTTGGTATCAAGCCAACATAGATAAAGATACCGTCAGCCTCCACATCAGTGATTTCACCTGTTTTCACATTTTCAACTGCTAGTCCAGTGACTTTCATATCGTCACCTTTGATTTCTTTAACAACTGTATCCCATGTGAAATCTATTTTATCATTCGCCATCGCACGGTCTTGTAAGATTTTTTGCGCCCGTAATTCATCACGGCGGTGAACGATATTCACACTTTTACCAAATTGCGTCAGATAAGTTCCTTCTTCAACTGCTGAGTCACCCCCTCCAATCACACGAAGGTCTTTATCGCGGAAGAAAGCACCATCACAAACAGCACAATATGAAACACCACGGCCTGCGTACTTATCTTCTCCAGGTACACCTAATTTACGGTGAACAGAACCTGTAGCAATAACCACAGCCTTCGCTTGATAAGTTTTCCCCATATCTGTTTCTAGTAAATGCGCGCCTTCATTTGGGGTAACTTTTGTCACTGTACCAAATTCATGGACGACACCAAATTGCATAGTGCCTTCATACATTTCGTTAGCCAAATCTGGCCCTTGAATATGCTTAAACCCAGGATAGTTTTCTACATCCGCTGTGTTAACTAATTCACCCCCAGGAACGCCTCGTTCTATTAATGCTACGGACAAATTAGCCCGTGATGCGTATAAGGCAGCTGTCATACCGGCTGGCCCTGCACCAACTACAACGACATCAAATTTTTGAATTTCTTCTGCCAAATTGTACACATCCTTTCTTTTATTTTTCATTGTGTGATTAAATTGCTTTTATTAACGTCGCTTACCATTCTAACATGCTTAAAGGGAAAAAGATTGCAACTAGCTCAAGCTAATGACAATCTTTTACATCAAGACATTTATTAAAGTTCATCTTCAATTGAAAGCAAGTAATCTTTCAAGCCATCTTTGATTTCCTCTTGTTCAAGACCATATTCAATACTTGTTTGCATATAGCCTAACTTATTTCCAACATCATAACGACGGCCAGTAAATTCATAAGCGAATACCCGTTGTGTCTTGTTTAAACGGTCAATTGCATCTGTTAACTGGATCTCATTTCCAGCACCTTCGCCTTGTGTTTCTAACAAGTCAAAGATTTCCGGTGTTAATAAATAGCGTCCAATAATCGCCAAGTTTGATGGCGCATCTTCTGCTTTTGGTTTCTCAACGAATTGTTTTACATTGTAGATTTTTTCAGAGAATTGCGCTTCTGGATCAATGACCCCATATTTATCTGTATCTTCATGCGGCACCGGCATTACCGCAATATTCGATGCCTTCGTCACATCATACGCATCAATCAATTGCTTGGTTAACGGTACTTCATCTACCATTAAATCGTCTCCAAGCATTACCACAAACGGCTCATCACCCACAAAGGCTTTAGCTTGTAAAACAGCATCCCCTAAACCTTTTGGATAAGATTGACGTTTAAAGAATAAGTTTAATCCGACAGTTTCTCCAATGATTTCTAATAAATCATCACGACCTTTGTCAGCTAAATTTGATTCTAACTCAACGTTTGAATCAAAATGGTCTTCAATAGGTCGTTTACTTTTTCCTGTAACAATTAGAATGTCTTCAATTCCAGAGGCTAATGCTTCCTCTACGATAAATTGAATCGTTGGTTTATTCACAATTGGTAACATCTCTTTGGCCATTGCCTTTGTTGCAGGTAAGAACCGTGTCCCTAACCCTGCTGCCGGAATAACTGCTTTTCTTACTTTCGCCATGAATGAATCCTCCATTTATTTACTTTAGTCTCTGACAACATTATAAATCAAATACACTTTAAAAAATATCCTTCAAATTATCTTCAAATTGAATTTCACCTTTACGCTCACGAGCCATTAAGGCCTTAATCACATCTTGAATACTATTTTCACCTTGAATAACTTGATAAATAGCTTGCGTAATCGGCATTTCAACGCCAGCTTCTTTTGCAAGTTCATAGGCTGAAATAGCTGTAGCAAATCCTTCAACGACCATGCCCATCTGATCTTCAACATCTTTTATAGCCTGACCTTGACCAACTTGTTTACCAGCCCGCCAGTTTCTTGAATGGATACTGGTTGCTGTAACAATCAAATCACCTACTGCCGATAAGCCCATAAAAGTTAATGGATCAGCACCCATCGCTACTCCTAAACGTGTAATTTCAGCCAAACCACGGGTTATTAAGGCCGCTTTGGCATTATCACCATAACCAGCCCCCACTAAAGCACCAGCCCCCAATGCAATGATATTCTTTAAGGAACCTGCTAATTCAACGCCGATGATGTCTGGATTGGTATAGACCCTGAAATAATCATTCATGAATACCTCTTGAACTAAATGGCAAGCCCAATCATCTGCTGAAGCAGCGGTAATGGCTGTAATATCGTGTTTTACAACTTCTTCTGCATGGCTAGGTCCAGATAATACCACTACTTTCGCTTGACCAATTGGTTGGAAGACTTCTATTAAAATTTCAGAGATTCGTAAATGGGTCTCCTGCTCCAATCCCTTAGTAGCATGCATAATGACTGGCAACTGTTGGATACCTATCTTTTGTAAAGTAGCCACTACCTGGCTTGCAACTTGTCGTATCGCCTTAGTAGGTACTACGAAGTTGATTAAATCCGCCTTAACCAAGGCTTCGGTCATATCATTTGTTGCAACAATATTATTTGGCAATATCACATTAGGCAAATAACGGTCGTTTCGCCTAGTGGTTTGGATTTCACGTGCCTGGTCTGGGTTATGTGTCCACAGTGTCACATCATGCCCATTTTCAGCCAACACCATAGCGAGCGCTGTTCCCCATGAACCTGCGCCAAGTACAGCAATCTTTTTGGTCGTCAAGTTATCACTTCTCCAATCTATTGGTAAACCTTACTTCTGCATTGCTTTATAAGCAGGTCCGTTATGTTCCGAATAATATGGATAATATTTATCATTTATCCGTCGAGCGACGAACATCAATAAAGCCGCTATAAACAGCACTGCTGCTAATAATTGGCTGATACGGAATGGCCCTAGCCACAAGCTATCTGTCCGCAAGCCCTCGATAAAGAACCGGCCGAATGAATACCAAATCAAATATAATAAGGTTGTATCGCCAATCCTAAGGGTCTTATTGCGTGAACGAGTCAACAATAAGATTACAACGCCAACCACATTCCAAATAGATTCATATAAGAAGGTTGGGTGATAATATGCACCATTAATATTCATGCCATCAATAATAAATTGCGGTAAGTGCAAAGTATCTTTTAGAAAGGCTAAACTCACTTCTCCGCCATGCGCTTCTTGGTTAACAAAATTGCCCCAACGACCAATAGCTTGCGCTAATAGTAGATAAGGCGCTACTGTATCCGTTACAAATAGTGGGTCCATTTTCTTCATTTTGGAATAGTAGTAAAGCGTAAGGCCTCCAGCAATCACGCCACCATAAATGGCAATCCCACCATTCCAAATTTGTAAAATTTCTCCTGGATTTTGTAAGTAATAATCTAATTCGAATAAAACGTAATATGCCCGTGCACCGATAAATCCAATCAGGATGGACCATACAGCTGCATCTAAAATAAATTCTTCATCCCAACCCTTACGGCGAAAATCTCTTGAAGCCAATGTAAGGGCTAATAAAATAGCAGCCCCGATAAAAATCCCATACCAACGAATTGGCCAGCCGAATATATCAAAAGCGACTGGATCTATTGCAGCTATATTCATCATTTTGTGCTTTCTCTCCTAAACTTTGTTGTGATCAATAAGACTTGTCAAACGGTCATTAAACATCTGTGCAGCATCAAACCCCATTGACTTGGCCCTAAAGTTAATGGCTGCTACCTCGATGATGCTTGAAATATTCCGTCCAGTTTGTACGGGAAGGGTAATTTTAGGTATCGCTACCCCTAAAATTTGTTCACGCTCTTCTGCAGTACCTAAGCGGTCAAAATTAGCGCCCTTCTTCAATTCTTTCAAGTCAATAATCAAATTTAATTGTTGCTCTTTACGGACAGCACCTGCCCCATAAAGCGTCATAACGTCAATAATTCCAAGTCCACGGACTTCCATCACATTGCGTAAAATTTCAGGTGCTTCACCCATAATTGTCGTATCATCACGTTGATAAAAATCTACCCGGTCATCAGCTACTAAACGGTGACCACCTTTTACAAGCTCTAAGGCGGTTTCTGATTTACCTACACCAGAATGGCCCGTAATCATAATACCGAGCCCATATATATCCACAAATACCCCATGTTTTGAAATCCGCTCTGCTAAGTGCGCATGCAGCATTTCCGCTAAGTTACTAGATAGACGAGTCGTAGTTGTTGTTGAACTTAGTACAGGAATGTGGTTTTCTTCAGCAGCTTGAATCACTTCATATTCCGGTTGTAATCCTCTAGAGAAAATAAAGAATGGGGTATCTTCTCTTGAGAGACGGCGCATAATTAATAAACGCTCATCCGAAGTCATTCTAGACAAATATGTATGCTCTGCACGTCCAAACAATTGCACGCGCTCAGAAGGATAATAGTTAAAATAGCCAGTAATTTCCAAACCAGGTCTTGAAATATCACTCGTAATAATTTCACGATCTAAAAAATCTTCGCCACAAATAACTTCAAAATCAAATTTGTCGACTAAATCTTTCACGGTTACCTTTGTCATATATGGTTTCCTTTCTTAGCAAGTCACTTTGCACCTATTCTACCACACTAGCCCCATATGGACAGTTAGATAAACTAATAATTTGTGAAAAATAAAAACCCCCTAGCCCATCTGCTTTACAGACCAACTAGGGGATTCGGATTTAAAATAGATGCGACTACGTGGCTCTTGCACCCTTAAAGTCAAACTCAAAATATCAGACTCGTGCCACTTCAGATATAGAGTGTACGATGTATCATCAATATACCTATATCTTCCACCGTTACAAGTCTAAGGACATTTCTCTTCTTTTATTATTTCCCGGCTTCAATGAATTTCTCAAAGAACCAGTGGTACATTGAAAATAGGAAAGCCGCAACAATAGCGTAGAAGAAACTTGTGAATACAAAGGAAGTTGGGAAGAACAAGCCTACAATCACAAACATAAAGCCATTGACTACCAATCTAAACAAGCCAAAAGTTAAGATATTTAATGGTAAGGCCAATAAATTTACGATTGGACGAATAATTGAATTCACAATACTTAATACGATAGCTACTAAGATTGCTGACCAAAAGTCTGCCACGTATACATTTGGATCAAGTATCCATGAAATAGCCATCAAACCCAATGCATCAATAAGGGTTGCTAATAAAAAACGTCTCATTATTAAAAATCACGCCAACTTTCTTCCTCATCAGGATTATCTTTTGAATCTGTTTCATTCTCATATTCATTATATCCATCCTGACCATTCGCATCAAATGATGTTGTTTCACGGTAGGCATCTCGGTCGTTTCTATCA
The DNA here is from genome assembly GCF_002871935.1 of Aerococcus viridans. Classification (GTDB taxonomy): domain Bacteria; phylum Bacillota; class Bacilli; order Lactobacillales; family Aerococcaceae; genus Aerococcus; species Aerococcus viridans_B. The sequence goes on along the minus strand of NZ_PNHQ01000007.1, from coordinate 42,592 downwards.
ACAGGCGTATGCCCTTCATCTCTTGGTATAATAAGCGCTAATAGTAGATAAATTAATAATCCTGCGCCCCCAGAAAGTGTAACGAATACAAACAGTACACGGATAATTGTTGGGTCAATCTCAAAATACTCAGCAATCCCGGCACATACACCGTCCAGCTTCACATCAGTACGTGATTTTGTTAATTTCTTAGCCATATTATCCACTCCTTCTCCTTTAATCTTCACTGTTTGGCATTACAAAAATTAAAATGATGTAGATTAACCAAACTGGAAATTGTGCCAAACTCAATAAAACTGCAATGATACGAACTAAATTACCAGAAATACCAAAGTATTCTCCTATACCACCACATACCCCAAATACGTAACGATCTTTTTTGACTTCATTAATTTCCCAGACATATCCAATCTCTCCCTTATGCTCTACTTAAATCTGCGTCATCTTTCACACGAATGGTACCACGCACTGTCTTCAAATTCACTCGATAAGCCTTTTCTTCAGCAACATCATAGTAAAATGCTTTTTGTTTATTAAATTGGTCGTTTACTTGTGTCTGACTCTTTATAAAATCTGAACGGAACATGATTTCACCTTGATTAGTATGGGCTAACCCATCTACAGCCGTTTCTTTAGGGATATTCAATTTGATATCACCATTTTTAGTTTCTACTTGAGCACGAACTAACGGTTTAGCTTCCATAGTGATGACAATATCACCATTTAAAGTTTCCATTAGCACATTTTCCACATGGCCCTTCAAACGTTGGCTTCCATTTAAAGATTTGACAACTAAATCTAAAGCTTCTACATCAGTTAAAAGGAGTTGCCCATTTTTGGTATCCACTTCAATCATAGAAGCTGTAAAGTCATCAATATTAATCGCACCATCAACAGTTTGAATATAGATATCATTTGTATCCATATGCGCTATAGTTACTGGCCCAGAAATGGTTCTGGCTTTAATAAAGTCTAAACGGTCCTTTGGCACTTGTATTAAGATATCGGTTTTGATAAAACGAGAAATCATATTCAAGGTCAAAGCCCCCTCAACAAACTCAAGGCTGGCTCTTTTTTCAAAGGCAGATTGCGCGTTTTCTTCATCAAAGTCACCATATAATTTACCAACTACAGTCAATTTGGTGGTCGGCTCATCCCATGATACTAATTCAATTTGACCAGTAGCAATTTGTATATCAACCATCGATAATGGTTCTGAATATTCATAAGTTGCCTCAAAATCATGTGTAATTAATTTGGGTATTGGCACTGCCCCTCTACCTTTTTCAAATTTCACAGTTTTATTTACTTTATCTTGTACTTGATCGAATACTGAGCGTGTTTTTGTGAAGAAATCATGGACAATATTTTTGTAATCATAGTCACTTAAAGTTGTTTCTTCTTCAAATGATTCACTTTCTTCAGTAGTAGAACGCAGGTATTCATCATTTTTTTCTGGTCTTGGATTTTCCACATCGATTTGATGAATGTCTTCTTTTAATTGGTGGATTTGTTCTGTCAACTGATTAATTTCTTCAGTTAAACGGTCAATTTCAATATGCGTTACTTCCGATTTTTCTTTTGCATTGACGAGATTTTGTCGCTCAGCTAACTTGCCAGCTAAAGATGCTTCTAAATCTTTTTGAATGGCAACCTTTTGGGTACGTCCAGTAATATCATCTTGGTCTACTGTCTGGTTATTTTCCCAGTCTGCATAAAAATCATCTAAGATATCTTTTTCATCTTCAACTTGTGTTTGCGTGTTCGTATTTGTTTTTTCTTGTTTTGCTCTATTTTCTAATAAGATAATCGCTTCTTCATTGGTTAAAATGCCTTCTTTAACTAAGTTTAAAATACGTTCTTTATGATTAGACATTATGACAACCTCCTAGTTGTTTAGCTTTCCTTTGTTATCTATATTTTGCCAACTTAGGCGGTAAATGTCATAGGTCTATGGACCTAATTTCACGAATGTTTACTTTAAGTCCTACTGAACCCCTGTAAAAAAGGCCTTAGAACCATCGTTGCTAGTAGAAACTTGTAAATGTACAGGAATTTGTTGTTTTAATTCCGCTACATGCGAAATAATACCTACAATACGGCCACTAGCTTGTTGCAAGTCAGTTAAGGTTTCAATCGCTTGTTGTAAGGATTCCTGGTCTAAGGTACCAAAACCTTCATCAATAAAAAGGGTACCAATTTCAATTCCACCCGCATCGTTTTGAATTACATCAGAAAGACCAAGCGCTAAAGCTAACGATGCCTTAAAGCCTTCACCACCAGATAAAGACTGTACTGACCGTTCCCCACCTGCTTGATAATCAAATACTGCTAGGTCAAGTCCTTTGGCACCTGCACCAGATTGTCCTTCAATTATTCGTCTAAATTCGTACCGCATTTGCGTCATGGCCATCAAACGTTCGTTAGCATAATGCAAGATTTCATCAAAATATAAACCTAAAATATAGCGTTCAAAAGAAATATAACCATAAGCTTTCTCTTTTCCATTCGCAACCTTATTCAATAGTGATAATTCACCAACGTGACGCCCTTTTTCTTGATAAGCAGTAAAGCTATCTTTAAATAAGTAAAAGGCATGGTCTAATTGGGCTTTGATAGAAATTATTTGATCTTTAGTTGCTTTAATTTTCGCTAACTGGTCAAGTTCTTGGTCCATATCAGCTTGGTAAGCATCTGCCTCTTTATCCAAACCAGCTGCTTCAATTTGTTCCTGATTCGCTACTTTATTTTCCTTAAAGGCATAGACTTCCTTATCAAATTGCTGAATCCTGTTTTCAATTGCTGTCCAATTTTCTTGGCCTTCATGAATTTTTTGGATATCCTCTGGACGCTCATCACGACCTGCTAAAGCTAGCGCTAGCGATGCTTGATCAGCATGCAACTCGGTTTCGCCTTGCTGGATCTGGTCTTTATAGCCAGTAATTTGGGTAGCCAATTGTGTTGCTTCCTGTTGATACTTATCTAAACGTGCCTTCAATTCCTGGTCTTTTGCAGTAATTTCAGCTAATTGCGCACTTTTTGCTTGGTATTCGGCTGTGACAACTGCTTTAGATTCGCCCACTAGTTGGTCTCTTAATTGTGCAATTTCTACTCGTAGCTGTTCAACTGCTGTTTGATTTGCTTCACTCTGTCCTTTAAGCGTCGACATATCTATTTGCATTTGTGTTAAAGCATCCTTGGCCGCATTCAACTGGTCAGTCGACTCAAGTATTTGCCGGTCCAAGTCTTGCTTACTTTCTTTTAACTTATCCAAGTCAGTTTGAAGACTTTGAATATCTCCATCCTCTTTATCTAGCTGGTCTTGCCACATTTTAAGCTTATCATCGTTATTTGTAAGTTCTGCAGTTAACCCTTCAATCTCTTGGCTATCTAGCGTTTGATTAAAATTATCCTGAATTGCAGCCAATCGTTCCGCCTTCGACGAATAGGTTTGAAAAGCTACTTGTACGGCATCCATTGCGGCATCTACCATATCTTTTGTTATTTCATCATGTTGTCTTATCGCAGGCGCAGGATGATGAATACTTCCACAAACTAGACAAGCCTCTCCCTCAACTAATTGGCTAGCTAATTCGCCCGCAAGGTTTTGACTATAAGCTAGTTCTAGCTTATTTCGCTTATCCAACTGGTCTTGATATGCTTGCTTATCTGTTTCAACCTGAACTGAAAGTACTGAAATTTGCTGGTTTATATCTACCATTTCTTGGTAACGCTTGCTAACTAAGTTATATTGATAAATCTTATTATCCACTAAACTTTGCTTTTGGCTGATATCCCCTATTTGACTCAATTCTTTTTCTAGATTTTTAAGCGTATTTTCACCAACTTTAACAGCCTGGTCTTGTTCTTGAATCTGACGAATTAAGGTTGCCAGTTGATTAGCTAAATCTTGACCATAAGTAACCTTTTTGTTCAGGTTCTTCTCTTGTGTTAGATAGCTATCCCATTTGTTTTCTTGAATGGCTAAACTTTGCAAATCTTCCCGTAAGCTATCCACTTGCTGGATTCGTTCTTGCCAGTCAGCTTGTTCATGCTTCACTGATGCTAATTGGTCATTTACTTCTTCAAAAGATTGGGCTTTTTCGCTTACTAATGCCTGTAATTTAACTTGTTTCTCCTTCAACTTTTGAATTTGCTGGATTAATTGATAGGCTGCTTGTGTTTCTTGATATTGCTTTAAGGATTGGCGCTCACCTATAATTTTTGTTTCACGTTCTTTAATAGAAGCTTCTTGCTTAGCTAAATCCTCCTTTTTAGCCAGTAGTTGCATATAAGATTGTAGCCTTTGGATAGTCGTTTCAGCTGCAGTAATTTGTTGACTTAAACCCGTATTTTTCTGGTCTAATTGACTCAATTTCATATTCGCCCATTCAGATAATGCTTCATACTCTTCTCGGTCTACCCAGTTTTGGACTTGGTCTTTTTCAGATAAGCGCATTGCAGCTGCCGTATTTTCACCTAACACCGGTTGACTGCCTTCTATTACTTCAGTATCCGCAAAGTTTACGAATGATTGACTGTGTTGGTCTACTTGTTTTTTTAAGCTGCCAACTTCTTGATTGGTCTGCTTAAATCGTTCAGCAATAGCTTGTTGGAACTGGTCTAAGTAATCGGTATGGAAGATGGTGCGTAGAATAGCTTCTTTTTCGCCCGAGCTAGCTTCCAATAGTTTCTTAAACTCACCTTGGGGCAACATCACAATCTGTCTAAATTGATCTGCCGATAAGCCAAGAATGTCAACTAATTTACTATCTACTTCTTGGGTTTTACTAAGGGTAAAGTCCTCACCCTCCAAGGTGACTTCCGCATTTTGTTCACGAATCAACCCCCGCTTAGTTGGGCGTTTTTGTTTAGGTATTCGCTCTACCGTATAAGTTTGCCCATGGATCATAAAGGTTAACCGGACATAAGCCACGCGCTCATCTTCAGCTAATTGTGATTTCAACTCATTTATATCACGAGAAGATCCAGAGGTTTTACCATACAAGGCATACACAATCGCATCAAAGATGGTTGTTTTTCCTGCACCAGTAGCGCCTGAAATTAAGAATAAATTTTGGTCACCTAATTTTGTAAAGTCCAAGGTCGTTTTTTCTTTATAGGGTCCAAAAGCCTGTATTTCAAGTTGAATAGGTCTCACTATGCATGGTCCTCCTTTAGATTAGACTGGAAAATATCCCGAACGGTTTCAGCCTGAAATGCAGATAATTCTTGACCCGTATTATTTTGATAGAACTGGGCAAACTGATCCCAAACAGGCGTTGCTTGTACTTCTTGGCGCTTTTCATTCAAATTTTGCTGATGTTTATTTTCCAGAGCTACATATTCCAAACTCATAGCATTTGGATACCGCTTCTTCAACCGGTTCATAGCTTCATGTTGAGCATAAGCATCCGTTAATTCAAAGAAAATGTAGTCATCAGACTGTCCTTGTAGTAAAGTTTCAAATTGTCCGCGAATTACCCGCATATCCTTGCTTGGTATTAAGGCATGTTTTTTAACCTCAATTGTGTCTTGCTCTTTATTCAAATCAATCTCTAAAAAGCCTTTATGGTGGTTGACTTCTGATTTAGAAAACTTCAAAGGTGAGCCTGAGTAACGTATTCTAGTACTCCCTACTTGCTGCGCACCATGTAGGTGTCCTAATGCAACATAATCAAAGCCATCAAAAACACTATTGGGTACATATTCACTCGTACCAATTGATAATGGACGCTCTGAATCAGACTTTTCCAAATCATCCCCCGCATTTTCAACTGCACCTGCTGTGACATAGCCATGGTAGAGGATAATGTTCAATCGACTAGTATCCCAGTTCTCTTTAATACGTGCTACTTGAACCTTCGTAGCATCCTCAATACTACGGATCGTTTCTTCAGGGTAAAGACGTTTAATTGTCAAATGATCGCTAAAAGGTAGCATATATACATCTGCTTCATCCAGTGCCACTTTTTGAATTTCTGAACTAGCAACTCCTGTCATATATAAGTCTTGTCCAGATAATAAATCTGCTGCATATCCCACTCGTTCACCAGCATCATGATTTCCAGCAATTATACAGATGGGACATGCTAGTTGTTTTGACATTTTAGTCAGCAATGCATTAACCAACTGTACTGTTTCACTACTAGGCAAGGTTCGATCATATAAATCACCAGCCATCACCACTAAATCTGGTTTTAAGGCAGCGGTTTGTTTTAACCAATCATCTAATATTGCAGCTTGGTCCTCGATTAGTGAGTGATTGTTCACTATCTTCCCAATATGCCAATCTGCTGTATGTACAATTTTCAATTATCGTCCCACTTCCTTCTCTATTATAGAAAAAACACTATGAAGGTAGATGAATATGAATTAATCGTCAACATAGTGTTTAGTCTTTAGTATTTATGCTATTTTTTCAACAATGGTTTTAAGTATTTACCTGTATAAGAACCTTTCACTTTTGCAACCTCTTCAGGTGTACCAAAAGCCACAATCTGACCACCTTGTGCCCCACCTTCAGGGCCAATATCAACAATATAATCTGCTGTCTTAATCACATCTAAATTGTGTTCTATCACGACTATAGTGTTACCCGCATCAACCAATCGCTGTAAGACAGCGATTAAGCGTTTAATATCCTCTGTATGTAGACCTGTTGTCGGCTCATCTAAAACATATAAGGTATTGCCCGTCGCAACACGTTGAAGTTCACTTGCTAACTTCATCCGTTGTGCTTCCCCACCAGATAATGTTGGTGCAGGTTGGCCTAATGTAACATAACCAAGACCTACATCTACAATTGCTTGTAATTTACGACGAATTTTTGGCACTGCGGCAAAGAATTCTAAAGCTTCTTCAATACGCATGTCTAAAACTTCTGCAATATTTTTTCCTTTATATTTTACTTGTAAGGTTTCTGAATTATAACGAGTGCCATGACACACTTCACACGGCACATATACATCAGGTAGAAAATGCATTTCTACCTTTAAGATGCCATCCCCTTTACATGCTTCACAACGGCCACCTTTAACATTAAATGAGAAACGTCCTTTTCCATAACCACGTAGTTTAGCCTCATTGGTTTGTGCAAAAAGTTCACGAATATCATCAAACACAGACGTGTATGTTGCTGGGTTAGAACGTGGCGTACGACCGATTGGACTTTGGTCAATATCAATCACCTTATCTAATGATTCATAGCCAGATATTTCATCTACTTTCCCATGCGGCGTTTTCGTTCTATTTAGTTCACGTACCAGATATTTTTTCATTACTTCATTAATCAAAGAAGATTTGCCTGATCCAGAAACACCTGATATGACATTTAGACGACCAATAGGAATATCAACATCCACATTTTTTAAGTTGTTTTCAGCGGCCCCCTTAATATGAATAGCCCCTCTATCTTTCTTACGTCTTTTTTCTGGTAGGTCAATTTTTCGATCACCTTTTAAATATTGACCGGTGATGGAATCTTTATTATTCGCCACTTCATCCGGTGTACCAGCAGCAACGACTTCACCACCATACTCACCAGCACCTGGTCCCATATCGATTAAGTAATCTGCTTCTCGCATCGTTTCTTCGTCATGCTCAACCACAATTAATGTATTCCCTAAATCACGCATACGTTTTAAAGATTTTATTAACCGATCATTGTCACGTTGATGTAAACCAATTGATGGCTCATCTAAAACGTACATGACCCCTGAAAGATTTGACCCGATTTGTGTTGCTAAACGGATACGTTGTGCTTCACCACCAGATAAGGTTCCTGCAGAACGGTCTAGCGTTAGGTAATCCAATCCGACCTCTTCTAAGAAATTCAATCGTGAAGAAATTTCACGCATAATTGGTTGTGCAATCGCTGTATTTTGTTCAGATAAATCTAAATGATTAAAAAATTCAATTGTATCAATGATTGCCTTATGCGTAACTTCAGCGATATCTTGACCAGCAATTTTAACTGATAATGCTTGACGATTTAATCGTTTACCATGACATACTGGACACTCTAATTCGGTCATATACTGCCCCATAGCTTCTCGCATCGTCTTAGATTGACTAGACTGATGACGGCGACGTACGTTAGGGATAACCCCTTCAAATACTCGCATTTTATCTTGGACAGAACCAAATTCATTTTGGTAATGGAAATGAAACTCTTCTTCTCCCGAACCATATAAAATAAGGTCTTGTTGTTCTTGGCTTAAATCCTTAAACGGCACATCCATTGGCACACCAAAGGCTGTTGCCGCTTGTTCTAACATTGTTGGATAAAATGCAGAACTTTTTGAATCCCAAGGAACAACCGCGCCTTCTTTCAAACTTTTATTTTTATCTGGCACAATTAAATTAGGATCGGCTTCTATTTTTGACCCTAGGCCAGTACATTCCTCACAAGCACCATAAGGCGCATTAAAAGAGAATAGACGAGGTTCTAATTCGCCTACAGTAAAACCACAGTGTGGGCATGAATAATGCTCTGAGAAGAGGATCTCGTCTCCATCAATCAAATCACAGATTGCATAGCCATCAGCCAATCTAAGCGCCGCTTCTAAAGAATCAGCTAAACGCCCTTTAATACCTTCTTTAATCACTAAACGGTCGATCACAATATCAATTTGATGTTTTTTGTTCTTAGCTAATTCGGGTACATCATCAATATCATAGATTTCACCATCTATACGAACACGCACGTACCCTTGTTTACGAATCCCTTCAATAATTTTTTTATGTTGTCCTTTTTTACCGTAAACAACTGGTGATAAAATCTGCACCTTTGTTCGTTCTGGTAGACTTAAAATCCGGTCTAACATTTGATCTAGGGATTCACTCGTGATTTCGGTACCATCATTTGGACAGATTGGTTGGCCAACCCGAGCATATAATAAACGAAGATAATCGTTCACCTCAGTAATCGTTCCTACTGTTGAACGTGGATTTCTTGAGGTAGTCTTTTGGTCGATTGAGATAGCTGGACTTAACCCTTCAATAGCGTCTACATCTGGTTTCTCTGTATTACCCAAGAATTGACGTGCAAAAGCAGATAAGCTTTCTACATACCGCCTTTGCCCTTCTGCATATAAGGTATCGAAGGCTAAAGTACTTTTTCCAGATCCTGACAAACCAGTTACTACGACCATTTGATCGCGAGGAATATCAATATCTATATTTTTTAGATTATGGGAACGAGCGCCCCTTACTTTAATTAAATCTCTCAAACGTGCCACTCCTTATTGCTATACCTTAGCTGTTACTGCTTATATTAATCACTTATCTATTATGACACAATTCGCATTTACTGCGAATGATTTGTCTTGAATACTCCTTTATTTTAACACAAACGTATGTTCGTTGTACAATATTCATCCTAGCATCTTGTTAAAAATCTGCTTAATTTAAGGTATCAAAAAACCACCGACAAATGCCGGTGGTTTGAAAAAGTGATTGGTTTTTGGTATATGGATTAACCAAAACGTCCAGCAACATAATCTGCTGTTTGTGTATTTGTTGGGTTATTAAAGATTTGGTCTGTTTCCCCAAATTCAATAATGTGAGATCTACCTGGACCAGTTTCTGGGTCTGCGTAGAAGAATCCTGTGTAGTCAGATACACGCGCAGCTTGTTGCATATTGTGGGTAACAATTGCGATTGTGTAGTCGTCACGTAATTGCTGTACTAACTCTTCAACTTTTAACGTTGAAATTGGGTCTAAGGCTGAAGTTGGCTCATCCATTAACAATACATCAGGTTTAACTGCTAAGGCACGTGCAATACAAACCCGTTGCTGTTGTCCACCAGAAATAGCCATACCATTTTTGTTTAAGTCATCTTTCACTTCATCCCAGATTGCAGCACCACGTAATGAAGTTTCAACAATTTCATCTAATTCATTCTTGTCACGGATACCATGAGTACGTGGTCCATAAGCAACGTTGTCATAAATTGACATTGGGAAAGGATTTGGTTGTTGGAAAACCATACCAACATTTTTACGTAGCATATTTAAGTTTATGTCACGATCAAAGATACTTTTACCATCTAATGTAACTTTACCTTCAATACGACAACCTTCAACAAGGTCATTCATACGGTTTAATGTTTTTAAGAAAGTAGATTTACCTGATCCAGAAGGACCGATTAATGCTGTTACTTGTTTTTCGTAGATCGGCATGTTGATTCCTTCTAAGGCTTTAAAGTTACCATAGTAAAGGTCCATATTTTCTGCCTGCATTTTTATTTTAAGATTGTTGTTTTCAACCATGATTAATTTTGTCCTCCTTTTGTAAATCGTTGTGATAACCATGTAGATAAGCCGTTGATCACTAATACAACTAATAATAGCACTACACCTGTAGCATTTGCTTGGTCACGGTGTAACCCTTCACTTGATAATACATACATATGTAGTGACAATGTACGACCAGAAGAGAAGATTGAGTTAGGTAGTGATGTTGATGTACCTAGTGTATACATCAAGGCTGCTGTTTCACCAACGATACGTCCAACAGCAAGAATAATCCCTGATAGGATACCAGGCATTGCGATTGGTAGAACAATTCTAAAAATTGTACGTAATTTACCAGCCCCTAAACCGAAACTTGCTTGACGTAAATTGTCTTTAACTGACATTAATGCTTCTTCAGTATTACGGATGATTAATGGTAATACCATAATTGCTGAAGTAAGAATACCTGAAATTAATGAATATTGGAATCCTGCTGCGGATACAAAGGCTAGCATACCAAATAAACCAAATACAATAGATGGTACACCGGTTAATGTATCTGTTGCAATACGGATAGCCTCCACCCATTTGTTATTTTTTCCAGCATATTCAACTAGGTAAAAACCAGCGAATACACCTAATGGAATAGCTAATAATAACGATCCACCGATAACATAAAGGGTTGTAATAATAGACGGCAACATTGAAACGTTACTTGTCGTGTACTTCCATGCGAAAAGATCAGCACTTAAATGTGGTACACCTGATACTAATACGTAACCAACAATCCAAATAAGAGAAGCAAAAGTAACTGCTGCAAAGAAATAGGTAAACCCACGTAATACTTTAGACATTAACCATTTACCCCCGTTCTCTTAACATATGCGAAGATACCATTGATAATCAAGATAATCACAAATAATACTGCACCTGTTGCAATTAAGGCATTTTGGTGGCTACCAGTTGCATAAGCCATCTCTAAGATGATATTTGCAGTCATTGTACGCGCACCTCTAAATAAACCTTGTGGAAAAATTGCTTGGTTCCCTGCCACCATGATCACAGCCATTGTTTCACCTACAGCACGGCCTATACCTAAAATGATAGAAGAGAAAATCCCCGATCTAGCGGCCGGCATCATGATCACATAAGATGTTCTATCATGGTCAGCGCCTAAACCAACTGATGCATTATAGTAAGTTTTTGGTACTGCACGCAGAGATGATTCAGACATGGTAATAATAGTAGGTAAAATCATAATTGCTAAAACAATACCAGCTGTCATGATACTCATACCATTTGAGGCAATGCCTATAGATCTTGCAAAGTTTCGAAGTCCTGGAACCAATACTTGTAAACCGAAGTAACCAAATACAATAGAAGGAATACCAGACATCAAGTTCATTGCTGGTTTCAACACTTTATGTAATTTGGGTGGACAATAAAATGCCATAAACATTGCCGTAAATACACCTGTTGGTACACCAAGTACAAATGCTATCAGGGTCACATATAGTGAACCCACTAACATTGGTGCTAACCCAAAAATTTCTTGAGATGGTTGCCATTTGTCTCCAAACAAGAATTGTCCAAAGCCATAATCAGCCATAAAAGGAATTCCTCTTGCAAAGATAAAGTAACAAATTGCTAACAAGGCAAGAATTGAAGTGAAAGCAGCCAACATGAAGATATACTTCATGACTGTTTCCAACATATTATTTTGTTTCATATGTTCTCCTTATTAAATTCAAATTCACGATAAAAATGTGTCCAAGGGAAATTATAACTTATCTGGACGGTTTTAAAAACCCCATAAATTCACAATTGGTTATTCTACCTCTGAATAATTCAAAGTAGCTTCTAAACATAAAAGGAGCTGCTACTATATAGGAGTAGCAACTCTAATAAGATAAACCTTTAGTTGTTACTTAACTAGTCGGAATTATTGAGCAGTACCTTCCCAGTCAGTCGTTTCGCCAGTAAAGATACCAGCAATTGTATCTAAGCTTAAATCAGTAATGCCATTTTCAGGGTTAACGATTACCGCAACACCGTCAGTAGCAATTGCTTCAGCTGTTACATCTGTTTCATCATCAGCTAATGCACGAGAGGCCATACCTAAATCAGCAGTACCGTCAGCAGCAGCTTTAACACCTGCAGATGAACCGTTAGAAGTAACATTCACTTGAACACCAGAGTTTACATCTTGGTAAGCTTCAGCTAATTTTTCCATTACTGGAGAAACTGAAGTAGAACCAACAACGGTGATAGAACCTGATTGATCGCCATCGCCTGCATATGGTTCAGCATCAGCTTTAGCTTGTACATAACCTTCCTCTAAAACAATTGCTTGACCTTCTTCAGAGAAGATAAAGTCGTGGAAGTCTGCTACTACGCCTTCTAGTTCGCCTTGATATACGATGTTAAATGGACGAGAAATTGCGTAGTCACCTGATGCAACATTTTCTTCTGTAGGTTCAACACCATCAACAGACACAGCAGTTACTGTATCGTTTAATGAACCTAAAGAAATATACCCAATTGCATTTGGATCATCAGCAACAGCAGTCATTACTTGGTCAGTACCATTCATGATTGTAGCTGCAGCAGTAGTGTGATCAACATCATCAGCCATAACGCCTGTAGCTTCTACGAAGGCATCGCGCGTACCAGAACCTTCTTCACGAGAAATTACTGAAATAGGGCCAGTGATTGCAGTTGCTTCTGTTGTTGAATTTGAATCTGTTGACTCATCAGTAGATCCACCATTTCCACAAGCAGCTAAAGCAGCTGTAGCACCTAACGCTAAAACCAATTTTGAAAGCTTACTAAAAGTCATTTGTACTTTCCACCTTTTCTTTTTCTTAATCCATATAACCATATTCCAAACGATTACAAGCTTATTATATAGGATGATTGTAAATATCTAAGTGGATAAAATGTAAATTACTGGCAGTTGTGTAAATATATTGTAAATATTGTGTAAATTTCATTGGAAGTTTCTCATTTTATAAGCTTTACCAGCTCACTTTACAGTGTATTTAATATTCTACCACTTCATCTTCTTCATCTTCTTCATCTAATTCCAAAAGGTCTAGCTTAGGTATATTCACCGTAAAACTTGTCCCTTTACCAAATATACTATCTACTTCAATCGAACCGCCCATTTGTTCTAGTATATTGCGAACGATAGATAAGCCTAAACCTGTACCACCAGATGCGGTTGATCGGTCTTTACTTACCCGGTAGAATCGTTCAAATATTCGTGGAAGGTCCTCTTGCGGTATACCAATACCATTATCTGAAATTTTAAACTGTATCATATTTTCCTGTTCAGCGATGGATACCTTAACAAAACCGTAGGGATTATTATAAATAATGGCATTATGAATGAGATTAGTAAGCACCTGTAAAATCCTGCCTCGATCGCCTTTAAAAGAAACATCTGGTTGAGCGCTAATATCTTTAACTAATTCAATATGTTTATCTTGTGCCCGTCCACTTAGGTGTTGGAATACGTCTTCTACAAGCTCGTCAGCCGTTAACCATTCACTAGTTTGTTGTACTTGATCTTGTTCAATTTTAGCCAGGTCTAAAATATCCTTAATTAAAGAACCGAGTCGATTACTTTCTTTTTGCATAATTTTTACAAAATCTACCGCTGTATCATGATCTTCAATAGCGCCATCTAATAAAGCTTCAGTGAACCCTTGTAAGGCAGTGACTGGTGTTTTTAGCTCATGAGATGCGTTAGAAATAAAATCGCTACGAACTTTTTCTAAGTGACGGATACCAGTAATATCATAGATTAAAAGAATGATTTGCTCCGAATCATTTGGTTTCGTTAAAGCTTCATTCGATTCATCATCGAAATACGCATCCATTTCTTCATAACTTAAATGAATAATATTTACATCTAAAATTACTTCTCTTGGATAATATAAATAAATTTCTTCATTAATCTTCTCTTTTGTTTTAGAAGCTTGGTTTAACATTTGAATCAGACGATAACTTTGTAGCACTTCTTCAAATCGACGCCCCTCTATTTGCTCATCTAGGGCCAGAATTTCATAGATAGCTGGGTTAGCTAAACGTACGATATGATCTTTATCGACCATTACAACGCCTAACATCATGGCATCCACTAGTTTATTCATTCGCTGTGTTTGATTTGTAATTTGAAATTCTTGTAGTGCTAGTTCATTGGATAAATCATTAATATTTTCACCAATTTCATCAAATTCTTCAATATCTACTGGGGTATATTGAATCGTATAATCATTATTTGCGATATGGTTTAATTGCTTGTTAATAGCCAAAATAGGCAGGTGCATGCGACGGTTAAAGTGTACAAAGAAAGCTACAAGTATGCTAACCGCTCCAAGTCCCATCACCACAGCGATGAGGATAATATTTTCTTTCACTGGACGATTTAGAGGGAAGTTTCTTAACACTTGAATATAGCCAAGTACATCCCCTTTAGAGTTAGAAATCCGTTCAGAGTATGAATAGATGATCGTATTTTTTTCTGTCTCTTCCTGCTGAAATTGATTATCCATATTATCTTCATAATCTCTAAATGCTAAATCATTTGATAGTTGCTCATTACCAACTGTGTATACCCGATTGCCCTTTGCATCATAAATGAGAATGCGATCATTCAAATTTACCATCGGTTGAATAGTTCGTTTAACAGATCTAAATTCAAGCGTATTATCTGTGATGTCGATTGGGTCTAGAGATCTAAAACTTGGACGGATTGTGGATACTACATTGATTAAAGTATTTTGTATTTCATCATTCACAGTATCAGATACAAACCGATTTACAGTAAAGGCAAATATTACACTATATAAAATAAACAACAGCGCAAACACTGTTGTTATACTTTGAATCAATTTTTGCATTAGTTAGGCACCTCAAATTTATATCCAAAGCCACGAACTGTGATAATATACTCGGGATTTTTGGTATCTAATTCAATTTTTTCACGTAAGTGACTTACATGTACATCAACTATACGTGTTTCACCCGCATAATCAAACCGCCATAACTTCTGTAATAATTGTTCACGTGATAGTGTACGATTTACACGGCGAGCCATATAAGTCAATAGTTCAAACTCTTTAGGCGTCATTTCAATAGATTCACCACGCACATAAACAACATAATCATTTACATGGATTTCAATATCACCGGCTTTAATGATTTCAACATCTTCATCTTTAAAATTCCCTACCGAATCTTTCGTTAAGGTAATTTTGTGCTTCGCTTCAATCCCGTCTCCTTCATTAACTGCTGCTATAGGTGTTGCATACGATGCGCGACGTAAGATTGCTTTCATTCGTGCTAATACTTCACGTGGGCTAAATGGTTTGGTCATATAATCATCTGCACCTAATTCTAATCCAATGATTTTTTCTAATTCATCATCTTTTGCAGTTAACATTAAAATCGGTGTGTTGATCTTATTTTGACGTAAGTTTTTACAAACGTCCATCCCATCCATTTTGGGTAGCATTAAGTCAAGAATAATAAAATCTAATTGATGATTCATGGCTAATGCTAATCCAGCTTGGCCATCTTCTGCTTGAATAACTTCATAGCCTTCTTTTTCTAAACTATATTTTAGTAATGTTAATATCGATTGCTCATCATCCACTATCAATACTTTTTTCATATATTTCCTCCACATACAACTTTAGAAAGTGATTACACCCAAAAATAACCAACTACCCTTAGTATCAGATACAAGCTATTTTTCATTTATTATGATATAGGACTTAACTTGTCATTTAAATCTGCTTATACACCATCGCTCAACGTTGTGCACTATGCTTCTTCATCACTCAATTGTGCTTTTAAATATGCATCTATAAACCCATCTAAATCACCATCCATCACCGCTTGCACATTAGCAGTTTCGTGGTCAGTTCGGTGATCTTTGACCATATTATACGGATGGAAAACATAAGAACGAATTTGAGAACCCCAAGCAATTTCTGATTTTTCCCCACGAATTTCATCTAATTCTTTGGCATGTTTTTCAGCTAATAAATGCGCTAATTTCGCTTGCAACATCTTCATAGCCGTGTCCCTATTTTGGAATTGAGACCTTTGACTTTGTGAAGCCACAACAATACCTGTTGGCACATGGGTTAACCGGACTGCTGAAGATGTTTTATTGATATGCTGTCCCCCAGCACCTGATGCGCGGAATACGTCCATTTCAATATCTGATTCATCAATTTCAATTTCCGTATTTTGGTCTAATACTGGCATAATCTCCACTGAAGCAAACGATGTATGCCGTCGCTTATTAGAGTCAAATGGTGAAATACGCACCAAACGATGGATACCATCTTCTGATTTTAAAAATCCATAAGCATTCAAGCCTTTAATTTCTAATGTCACTGATTTAATCCCAGCTTCATCGCCATTTTGAAAATCTAAGGTAGTTACTTGATAATCATGTTGGTCTGCCCACCGTTGGTACATTCTAAGTAGCATAGAAGCCCAGTCTTGGGACTCAGTACCACCAGCACCTGGATGAATCTCTAATAAGGCATCGTTATGGTCATACTCACCACTCAGTAAAATATTGCGCTCATAGGCCCTAATTTTCGCTTGAAAAGCTTGTATTCGATTGACCAATTCCTTAGATAAATCGGGATCTGGTTCTTCTTTAACCATTTCATTCAAAAGTGACAATTCTTCATATTCGTCCCCTAGATGATTAAATTCGTCATAGACTTTTTTCAAGGCATTATTTGCATCAATAACCGCTTGGGCTTTTTCTGAATCATCCCAGAAATCTGGTTGAACCATATCAGCCTCATACTCAGCTAGGTCTGCTTCCATTTTCTCTAAGTCAAAGAGACCCCCTGAAGCTATCAATTTGGTTTTTGTTCTGTTCTAATAGATGGTTAATTTCAAATTGTTCCATTTTCTATCGCTCCTAATAAAAATACGGGACCAACATGCATGATGATGTTACTCGGTCAATGCCTTGTTCGTCCCGATGTTCAAAATATGCGTTTATTTGGCTTGTTTACGTTCTAAGTTTTGACGGATTTCTGATTGCATAAACATACGTGTTGCATCATATTCAATACCCGCAATCATTTCATTAAAACGATCAAATCCTTCAGACTGGTACTCTACCAATGGATTATTTTGTGCATAAGCACGTAAGCCAACCCCTTGGCGCAATTGGTCCATAGCATCGATGTGATCAGTCCAACGAGAATCAACTGCACGCAAGATAACGACTTTTTCAAATTCTAAAGCCAGCTCTTTATTGTTGATTGAATCAATTTTTTGGTTAAATCGATCAGCTGCTTTATCTGTTATAAAGTCAATAATTTCTTTTTGGTTTTTACCTTCTAAATTATCGATATCAACTTGTGTGTTACGGTATAAAGCCGTTTCAGCGAAGTCAGCTAAGGCTTCTAAATTCCAATCAGCACGGTCACCAGCAGTATACAACTCTACTTGACGTTTGATGGTACGCTCGATCATTGGCCACATCACATCATCCAATGAATCTTCCGCTGAAATCACTTCAAATCGCTGTGAATAAATGACATCACGTTGCTGACGCATGACTTCATCATATTCTAGGACGTTCTTACGAGTATCATAGTTATTACCTTCAACACGAATTTGCGCACCTTCAACTTGTTTCGTAATCATACGTGATTCTATGACCATATCTGGATCATCTTGGTCTATATTTAAACTTTCCCATAATTGTTGGATACGCTCTGAACCAAAACGACGCATAACATCATCTTCAAGAGACAAGTAGAAACGTGAATAACCTGGATCCCCTTGACGTCCAGCACGTCCACGTAATTGGTTGTCAATACGGCGTGATTCATGACGTTCAGTACCAATTACAGCTAAACCACCGAGTTCTTTTACTTCGGTGCTCAATTTAATATCTGTACCACGTCCCGCCATGTTCGTCGCAATTGTTACGGCACCCTTTTGACCTGCATCAGCAACAATTTGCGCTTCACGTTCATGGTTTTTAGCATTCAACACATTATGGCGAATGCCTAATTTCGTTAATGCATCAGATAACATTTCAGAAGTCTCCACCGCTACAGTACCTACTAAAACAGGTTGTCCAGTTTGGTGACGCGAAGCGATATCCTTTACAACTGCATTAAATTTAGATTTTAAATTAGGATATAGTATATCTGACTTATCTTCACGAATAACTGGTTTATTGGTTGGAATTTGAATAACGTTCATATTGTAAATTTCACGGAATTCTTCCTCTTCAGTTTTAGCTGTACCCGTCATACCAGATAATTTTTCATACATTCTAAAGTAGTTTTGGAAGGTAATTGTCGCCATTGTTTTAGATTCATTTTGGATTTCAACGTTTTCTTTGGCTTCAATCCCTTGATGTAAACCATCAGAGAAACGACGCCCTTCCATGATACGACCGGTAAACCCATCAACAATTTTAACTTCCCCATCAACGACAACGTAGTCAATATTTAAAAGCATGATATAGTTCGCACGCAAGGCTGTATCAATGTGGTGAATTAAACGGCCATTATCAATGTCGTATAAGTTTTTTACATGGAAGACATCTTCAGCTTTTTCAATACCTGTTTCAGTAAGGGCGATTGTTTTAGAAGAAACATCAATGACATAGTCTTCTTCTTCTTTTAAACTTTTAACAAAATAATCAGCACGTTGGTAAAGTGCTGTTGATTGCTCTGCTTGGTTGGAAATAATCAACGGCGTACGCGCTTCATCGATTAATATTGAGTCCACCTCATCCACTACAGCAAAGTATAACGGTCGTTGTACCATTTGGCGTTTATAGACAACCATATTATCACGTAAGTAGTCGAAACCAAGCTCATTATTGGTTGAATAAGTGATGTCTGCTGCATAAGCTGCTCGTTTATCATCGTTATTCATGCCTGCTTTGTTTAAACCTACTGTTAAACCTAAGAAAGTATATAGCTCACCCATTTGCGCTGAGTCACGACTTGCCAAGTAGTCATTGACTGTCACAACATGAACCCCTTTTCCAGCTAAGGCATTCAGGTACACTGGCATCGTTGCTGTTAAAGTTTTACCTTCACCAGTTTTCATCTCTGCAATATTTCCGTAATGTAAAGCTAAACCACCCATAATTTGTACGTGGTAAGGGAATAATCCAAGCACACGGCGTGCACCTTCTCTGACTGTAGCAAAAGCTTCAACTAAAATATCTTCCAAGTCTTCACCTAATTGTATACGGTCTTGGAATGACTTAGTCATATCTTTTAATTGGTCATCTGTGTAATTTGCAAAGCGATCTTCTAATGCTTCAATTTGTTTTGCAATTTTATCAAATTTTTTCAAATCTTTTCTTTGGTTATCAAAAACCTTTTTTAAAACATTTGCCATGGTATTCTCCTTTGGTTCAGAAACTTGTATAAATCTTGGGCGAAAGTGTTAAGCGGTACCGCGGTTCCCACTATCCCCAATATATTTATCATCCATTATATGATAGCATTAAAAATTTATCTTTAAAACAAGAAACGGCTAGCCTTAGCAGAAATTACGATATTTTTTACAAAATATATGGGAAAAATAGTTAAACACATGAAAAAGCTCCGGCATACACCGAAGCTTTTAATTTTATAAGTATTTTTTATTTGGTTATGCTTATGCCAAGTCATCTTCAATAGAAATTAAACCATAAGACCCTTTACGACGAGCATAGACTAATGCACCTTTACCAGTCTCAGCGTCTTCGAAGATAAAGAAGCTGTGTCCTAGCATTTCCATTTGTAATACTGCTTCTTCTGGAGACATTGGCTTTACAGATAATGATTTACGACGGACAATCTTGATTGGTTCGTGTCCATCTTCCTCAGTCTCTTGCTCAACGCGGTCAGCTTGCACTTGTGTTTCTGCAGCGCCAGATAAGCCAGTACTTACACGAGGTTTACGATTCATTTTTGTTTTGTATTTACGTACTTGACGTTCTAATTTATCCACCACAAGGTCAATAGAACCATACAAATCTTGAGATGTTTCTTCAGCACGTAAAGTCAAACCACCTGATAAAGGAATAGTAACCTCTGCCTTAGCATCCTTATTAGGATAAACTTTCGCATTTACATATGCAGTTGCATCTGGTGAATCAGTGAAATATCGCTCAATCTTAGCGATTTTCTTTTCAGCATACTCTCTGATTGCTGGAGTGATTTCAATATTCTCACCGCGGACGTTGTATGTAAACATAATATTTCATCCTTTCTACCAGTAATCAATTACTGGTGAAGCTCCTATAGCTTCTTTATTACTATCTTTATTATAATAGAAAACGCTTACCAATACAAATAATCTACTCTTAAAAATGTATATTATCTTGCAAGCGTTAAACCACTTATTTGACTGAAACCAGCTAATTCAAGTGCCCTATAGGCTGAAAACATTGTGGTGCCTGTAGTATAAACATCGTCAAATAGTACAATGGGCTTTCGATGATCTAATGGTCCTATTGCTTGATTCATGCTCATTTTATTCAGATTCAGTAACCGGTGCTGCCGATTTTTATAAGCTTGTTTTTCCTTATTGCCCTCGCTTATTAGTAAATTTTTATAAGGAATACGTGCAGCTTCTAATAGTAAGGCTGTTTGATTGAAACCGCGATTCGCTACCTTCTCACTGGAGGAAGGCATAGGGACCCAAATCGCATTTGGATCTTTTCGGTAAGCAGCCATTAATTCATCCGCAAAAAGAAAACGTCCCCGTATATCTCCCTGTCCTTTTAAAACGACTAACCAATCTTTAAATATCTTATTATATTGATATAATGCTTGATTTTTAAAATACCAATCATGATAACTATGCCATCTTTGACAATCGCTACAAAACCCATCTGCATTCACTTCAACTGGCATTTCAGCCATAACTGGCCGCCCACATTGATGACAGGTATTTTTTAAATGAATCTTTTCTAATCCACTTAAACACTCCTCACAAAAAAGAGCTGGTTGAATGGGGCCTAAAGATAAGATATTCGATAAGGTTAAGTGACTGTCTAAGGTATTTTGACAGATTAAGCAAGTTGATGCTGTAACAGTCGCTGACCTTTCATCATGCATCAAAGCTTTAAATAGATTAGTCATCAATTAAACCTCGTTTTCTTGCTTGATTATTCATGGATTTAATTTGCTGAATTGCTGCGTTTGATGCTTTCGTTTTCCCGTAGTGGAGAAAGTAGACTGCTCCAGAAGGCCATTTAGGTTTTCGACCTACTCGACCTGATATTTGCACAAGCGCAGCTGTTGTAAAAGTTTGGTCTTCGCTCCCTAATACAATGACGTCAATATTTGCAAAAGTGACCCCACGTTCTAAAATGGTTGTTGAAAACAGAAAATCATAGTGCCCATCACGCATCTGTTGTACTTTACTAATCCGGTCAGGGTCTTTAGAAGAAACAGATTCAAATCGGTAGTCAGAAAACACTGGTTGACAGAGCTTAACAAAAGTCAGCATCAAGTCGATATTTGGCATAAAAATTAAGACTCGACGTCCCTTTTTCAATAGTTGATTTAATAAGCGTTTAAAGACAATTGGCACTTTCCCTGCTTGAATGAGACTTTGCCAATCCCCTACCCATCGGTAAACCGGAACTGGTAGCCGGTGTCGATGGTAACGTGCCGGTAGTATAGATACGGGCATCTTCCCCTCTTTGATTAGTTTCTCATGGTTAGGGTTGGGTGTTGCGGTCAGTAAAACCTGCGCACCAGTCTCTTTTACTGCGCGATCAGAAGCGAAATATAACATTGGGTCACCGTCATAAGGAAAAGCATCAATTTCATCAATAATCAGCAAATCAAAAGCAGCTTTAAAACGAATTAATTGGTGGGTAGACCCAATTGTTAAAGCCGCATCACTGTATGATTCTTCAGATTGGCCATGAAGTAATTGAATAGTAATCTCAGGAAAAGCTGCTTTAAATCTAGGTGCCAATTCGTTGGCAACATCAATCCGTGGTGTCGCAAGAGCAACCTTACCCCCAGCCATCAGCGCTTGATTCACCGCTTCAAAGACCATTTCTGTTTTGCCTGCACCAGTAACTGCCCAAACTAAACGTTGACCGCCAGCTTGATAACTTTGACAAATCTCTTCAGAAGCTTGAGCCTGTTGTTCAGATAAGGTCCCCGTCCATGCTAAATAGGATTGATTTCTTTTCCAGGAATGTGCTTTGGCAGTTTCTTCTAAGTGATAGAGCTTATCGCAGGTGCGCAATTTACCAAAGTTCAGACACTGCAAACAATAAAAGCATGCTACTGAGTCACATTGACAGATATTTTGATGAAAGTTTGTACGGTTACCGCAACGAAGACAAGTTAGGCGTGATCCACCCTTTTCTATGGCGGGAAAAGTCTGTAGTCCAGGAATTTTTAGTGCCGCTATGGACGCATCAGTCTGGTCAATTTCCTTAGCTGTAACGAGTCGACCGCTTAATAAATTGATGATTTCTTCCATGACTCTCCCCCTCATCCAGTTTATACGTGAAATTTGAGGGTTTACGCCAAAAAAAGACCAGGAAACTTCCTGATCTCCTAAAATATAAAAATTAGTGCATATAAACTTTGACTTAGCCTAGTCTATGTCAGTGTTTTGCCACCAAACCAAGGCATAGGCCGCTGGTCCAAGGTGCGTCCCAATAACCGGTCCTATTGGTGTTCGTTGCATATCTAAATCTGGGTGGTTTTCAGCCATATAAGCTACTAAACTTTGTACTTGTGCGGTGTCATCTGCCCCTACAATAGCAATCCTTAATCGTGGTTCTGATTGATAAGCTTGTTCAAATAAATCAAGCATACGTTTCACTGTCTTTTTATGGGTGCGCACTTTTTCAAAAACTTCAATTTTCCCCTGTTCAAAATGTAAGATGGGTTTCACTTGTAATAGGTTACCAATACCAGCTGCACTAGGAGAGATTCGACCACCTTTAGCTAAGTGCCCCAAATCTTCTACTGAAAAATAAGCATCAAAAGTTAATTTTAAAGCATCTAATTTTGGTAAGATTTCGTCTAAACTTAGCCCTTGTGCCCGCAACTTAACAGCTTCTTGAACGAATAGCCCTTGACCAATCAAGGAAATATCGGAATTATAAACCGCAATCCGAACATTTTTTTCTTCAGCAACTTCGTTTGCAATCATACTAAAGGTTTGGTAGGTACCAGAAATACCTTTAGATAAAGTCACAGCCAAAATTTCATCATGGCTATCAGCTAGCCGTTCAAATACTTCTGTTACAAGACCCGGTGCTGGTTGTGAACTTGTTGGGATCTCATCTAAGGCTGCCATCTTGGCATAAAATTCATCAATCGTGATGTCGATATTGTCACGGTAAGATCCGTCTGAAAATGTAATTGTTAATGGGAGTACTGTGATATCGTGACGAGTTGTAAACTCGTCTGAAAGATAGGCAGTACTATCCGTTACAATGGCAAGTGACATAAATTTTTTCTCCTCTAATCCCTGTACTTTACAGATTGTCCCTTGAAAAATATTCAACTGACAATAACGTCAGTGCCATTTTATCAAATATCTGGATAAAATTCGACATGTTTATCTAATAAAGCGCTTCAACTTTGTGAAATATACACGAAAAACAGGCAAATGGCTAAAAATAACGAAATATGATACGCTCAAAGGACAAAAATTAATCACAAGGAGGCAAGTCAAATGATTGAATACCGGACTGTCATTGAAAGCGGGGGTAGCCACGAAATTGAAGTGAAAGGCTCCAGATTTATTTGTCATGCAAAACGCGTCTTCAATGAAGAAGAAGCCAATACATTTATTCAAAAAATTCGCAAAGACCACTACAAAGCTACCCACAATTGTGTCGCCTTCCAAATCGGTGAGAAAAATGAGATTCAACGAGCGCTAGATGATGGCGAGCCATCTGGAACAGCGGGCGTCCCTATGCTAGAAGTTTTAAAACAACGAAATTTACAAAATATTATCGTAATTGTCACACGTTATTTTGGTGGAACTAAATTAGGTGCTGGTGGGCTTGTACGTGCATACTCCTCAGCAGTTTCTGAAGGGTTAGATGCCATCGGTCAAGTAGAACGTAAGCTACAAACCCAATTAGACATTAAAGTTGCTTATCCATTAACTGGTCAATTAGAGCATTGGATTGCTGAATCACCATATAGCTTATTAGACACGACTTATCTTGCTGACGTGACTTATCATTTAGGCGTCCCATCTGATTTAGTCGACCAAATTCAAGCTGAATTAGTTAATCTAACCAGTGACCAAGCCGAGTTCGCTATCGGTCAAGAAGTCTACGTAGACCAACCAATTACTTACTAAGCTATTCATCACATTCAACTCCAATCAATAAATCATCTTGCATTTTTAAGATGATTGGAGGACAATATAAATGTAAACCCTTACAAATGGAGGCACTAATATGGAAATTAAAAAACAAATTGCAGATAAGTACTTGAAAACATACATGGTTGAAAAAGATCCGGGATCAGCAGCTTTAATTGCTTTCCCCACTTCCACTGATGAGGTGGTCGCATTTATTAAAGATGCCAATGCAAGAAAGCAACCCACGATTACGATCGGTAGTCAAACTGGTTTAACGAGCGCAACTTATCCTATCAACAATGCTTGGTTACTCAGTTTAGAGAAAATGAATAAGATAATTTCATTAGATGAACAAACATTAACCTTAACTGTTCAAGCAGGTGTAACCTTATTTCAAATCCGCGATTATCTAGCGAATACACCTTATTTCTATGCCCCTGACCCTGGTAATAAAAATGCTTCAGTAGGTGGGAATGCCTCTACAAATGCCGGTGGTATGCGCGCAATCAAGTATGGTGTAACCCGTGACAATATTCGTGGTTATGATGTGGTATTAGCTAATGGAGACTTAATTCATGTTGGCTCTTTAAATAAAAAAGATGCCACAGCTTATGATTTAAAAGATCTTTTTATAGGCGCTGAAGGTACACTTGGTGTTATCACAGAGTTGCAATTGAAATTAACGCCACGTCCAGCTTTCGAAAAGTCTGTTATTCTTGGTTTTAATTCATTAGATGGTGTGTCAGACGCTATTTTTGAAGTTGTGAAATCACCTGTTCAACCCGTCGCTTTAGAACTTTTAGAAGAATCAGGTATTCACTATTCTGAACAATTTATTCAAAAGAAAATGCCTGAAGTTCATGGTGAAGCTTTCTTATTGGCAACTGTAGCAGACAACGCAGCCGACGGATTAGCCTTCCAACTTGAAGCCATTCAAGCCCTTGGAAAAAAAGCTGGCGCAATTGAAGCGCGCGAACTTTCTGAAGATGAAGCCAGCGAAATGTGGGCCATCCGCGATAATATCTTGAACGGTATCGTTTCTAGAGGTGACTGGAAGATGTATGACCCAGTCGTCCCTAACCACTTGTTCACTGACCTAGTGAAGGAAGCTAAACGCTTAGGAGACAAATATCATGTCCAAACAGGCTTCTTTGGACACGCAGGAGATGGCAATATTCATATTTGTATCTTACGCAGTGATCAAGATGATGAAACTTGGGAACAAATTAAACACGACTATGAAAATGATTTATTCCCATATGTTGCCAAACAAGGCGGCTTATTATCCGCAGAACACGGAATTGGTTTAGAGAAAAAAGCATACCTACCCTACTTCAAAGACGACGCCTATATGGCAGTATTAAAATCCATCAAACAAGCCATGGACCCAAATAACATCCTAAACCCAGGAAAAATGTTTAACTAAACAGGATGTGAGCACCGACGCTCAGAAAGAAAACGTTGGAAGTTTAGTGCAGTAGATGACACAGTTAGCTACAAACTAAGCTGAAACGCAGTTCTTTCTAGAGGTGCGAACTCAACTCCAGGGTGAGAGCGAGACCGCTCAGCTCAATAACGATGGAAGACTATAGCCGTATCACACACAGTGTGATGCAATATAGTCTGAAGCGGAAACCTGTCTATCCTGCAGAACTCAACTTGCAGTGAGACCGCCCTTAGAAAAGTTTTTCTAAGGGCTTTTCTGATGACTCCTTCTGTAAGGAGATCCCCTGACAGAAGGATGTGGAGCATACACGAGCATATCCACATTTCATCATAATAACTTCTTTTCGATTTGCACTTATGAACATAAGTTATGAAACTACCTGAAACGTTGATATAACAGTAAATTAAAATCGTATTCATAAGTTATACCTTTTAAATGCAAATACTATAAAATATATATTATAATAAAAGTAATATATAACATAAAAATTGAAAGACCGGAGGGGAAACAAATGAATGAAGCATTAAAAATAGAAAATATAAATAAATTTTTTGATGAGATTGGAAAACCGGTGTCTACAAACTTTGTATATGGATATGAGGATCCTAAAAATTCTTCATTTTTGCTTTTAGGAAGTCTTTCTGTTATTGACCAAAAGTATTATATAGCAGCCTTTTTCGAAAATGAGATTGTTCTTGCACCACTGACTAGAACTGGTAAATTTCAGGGTAACTATATAAGTATACCTCAAAATCAAATTAAAGATATTAGAGTGAAGAAAGGTTTAATACAATACAAGGTAATAATAGATATTGATAATCAAAAATATATCTTAAAGTGTAATAAATTCATCTTCAATATACCATGGCAAAAAGAAAATATTCAGCATCTAGAAAATAATGCATGGTACATTAAATAGCTAAAGTCTATCATAATTACTAAACGTAAAGGCCCCCTAAAGTTAGTTTTTTCTCTAACTTTAGGGGGCCTCTATATATCTTAGTATTTTTATACCAAACTAAATATCACCTTTCTTTAGGGTAGTTATTTCGGCTATGCCCTTCTCATCAACTTTGATATCCACTCTCATATTTTGATTCTTTAGCATAACCTTTTATTAATGATTTTCTTGTTCTAAAGCATAATCCTCATACACTTGATTAGCGTCGTAATCTAATTGCCATACTGGTGTATAAATAGGGTTAATAGTCACCGCATATTCATCTGTTTTGGGATCATTATAATAACTTAATACGGTTTGAATATCAGGATTATTTAAATCTTTTTCTCGAACCGCAATAGTTAAAAAGTATTCAGGTGGGGTCTGTTTAGGATCCTCCATAGCTAAAGCATCATCCACAGCGTATCCTGCATCCTCAAAATAAGAAACGGCTGTTACTGCTAAATCTAAATCCTGTAATGCTCGAGGTAGTTGTGCTGCCGGCATATAAGTAAAGGAAATATTTTTAGTATTTTCTATAATATCGTCTTCTGTAGGAAAAGCGCCTACATCATCAGCCAAAGTGATTAGTCCAATACTATCTAAAAAATGGAAAATATAGCCAATACTTACATCGTCTTCATTCATCCCAATAACAGCATTATTGGGAATATCTTCTAAGCTCTTCACATTCTTGTCACTAGCATATAATCCTAACCTAGCAACTAACGAGAAGCCAATCGGACGAATTTCATTATTAGCCTCTTGATTATAAGTATACATAAAAGGGATATATTGAAAATTACTTATATCAATTTCACCTTCAGATAATGCATTATTGGCAGCTGTAAAGTCACTAAATAATACAGGTTCTAAATGAATATTCTCACCTGCTTCTTCTAAACGATCTGCTACATTTTGCCACATATCTTCTGTAATTGAGGAGACGACACCCACTTTTAAGTTGACTAACTCTTTATTCGTTGTTTCATCTTGACTTTGTTCAGTTTGATTAATATTTGTACCACTATCAGTAATTTCATTATGACCACATGCCATCATTACAGGTATTAAAAGTAGCACCCACCATAATTTTTTCATATAACTTCTCCTAACCTTAACTTATAGTGTATTAAGTAGTTTTTAAATAAAAATAAAAGTAACGAAAACTAATTAAATCATCATTTTATTTTTTATGCTTGAAAACTCATTTAAATATAAACATATGCCCAGTAAGTTTCATGCTATTTAACTTAGTTGACTAAAGACATTTTCAATAGTGTCTTCAAATACTAAGGTGTCGTGATATGGGATTTGAAGTGGTGATTTGTTTACAACGGTTAGGTATTGTCCTCGGAAGTAGTTTAAGAATCCAGCTGCTGGATATACGACTAAACTTGTTCCCAAGATCACTAATAAATCTGCTTGGCGAATTTTATCCACCGCCCCGTTCACTACTTCTTGGTCTAATTGTTCTTGGTATAAGACAATATTAGGTCTTACAATGCCTTTATCAATTGGACAGCGTGGAATACCATCCTGGTCTAATTGAAGTTCTTCTAATTTATAATGATGACCACATGAGACACAGTAGTTATCTAAAGTGCTACCGTGTAATTCATAAACCGCTGTTGAACCAGCTTTTTGATGCAAACCGTCAATATTTTGTGTAACTACTGAAACATCTTTACCAGATCCTTCCAAGCTGGCAATAAATTCGTGCCCTATATTCGGCTTGGCATCTGGATAGACCAATTTATCAAAGTGATAGGCAAAGTATTCCTTTGGGTATTGTGTAAAGAACTGATGCGAAACGATTTCTTCTGGGCTATAAGTCCCTCCTAAATCTTCCATGAAAAGGCCATTCGCGGACCGGAAATCAGGAATACCAGAGGCTGTAGACATCCCCGCTCCTGTAAAAAAGACAATACGTTGACTATCCTGAATTTGTTGTTTAAATTGTTGAATTTTATCGTCCATCCTAATCCTCCTTTAAGTTAATGCTCTACTTATTCTAACATTACCAAATTTATCATGCGAAATATCAAACTATTAAAACTTGAGCAAACCAAATGCTTATAAAAATAATAGAAAAATAGCCTTTGTGAATAGTAAAATCACAGAGGCTATCTCTACTTACATAATACTTTAATGATTTTTAGGTTTTATAAATATCGAATTCAGCATTGAGCTTATCGTCGCAATTACCAGTAAAGTAAATCCATTATTTTCAAGATTTAGTATATCCAACACAAAGAAATAACTACATATTAAAAGGATGCCTATAATCAATTGTTTGAACCACTCTGGCGTTTTATAATAAAGAACATTCTGAATTCTATTATCCTGCCTTATTTTTAAAGCCAGAAATAAATATAATGCTAAAAATATCAATCCTACAAAGAAGGTTATCAGCATACAAATCGCCTCTTTCTATAAAACCCCAAGACTATTCACTTATAAGTTATCAAAATAGGGTACGGACTTCAAATAATTTTACCTATAAAATAAATAGCACTTACAAGATTGACTTCGCTTTAGATCTTTAATCAAAAGAAGAGAGCCAGAAATATCCGACCCTCTTAAGTGTGCACCGAAGTAACACATCTCTATTCACTAAGCATATAATTTTTATTACCCATTTAACGCAATCACTATTTGTCTAATTGGTTTAACGGTAGAATTTCTTCTTCAATGATTTCTTGATATTGTTTTTTTATTTTCTTCCAATAATTTAATCGGGTAAATCCTTTACTTCGATATTGATTTAAAAATTTCTCGGTATCCATATTATCCTTTAGGTTTTGTTCACCAATTTGTCGGCCTTCTTTTTCAGGGATATAAGAATCCACTAAATATCTAAAGTCTTCTTTATTAAAATAATAGTCTAAAGCAATATCTGTTTCTATTTTATCTTTTCTGGCTTGAACTTTTTCTCTAATTTTTTTAGAAACACTAAATTCATCTGTAGCATTCGTGCCCATAAATAGTGCTTCTCGCCAAACTTCATCTACTAACTCTCCTAATTTAGGGTTACTTTCTTTAAATTTAGCAAGGTGTACTTCTACATCTTTTAATCGTTTATCCGTATTTTTAGCTGTAGGTTCATTTACAATAGACTGCATTAAGAGCATTAAGTATTCATAATCAATTTGTTGCTTGCCAACTTCAGACAATTGATAATCAAAATCAATTGTTATCTCGTCTGGATTATCTTCATCGTTTTTACGAATGATCTCTAACGCATTTTCATACTTTCCATGATAATCTTCGATTTTATCGGGATTCAAACCAAATTTTTGTGAAAACGCCTCTTCGTTATATTCCATATAAACTTGAATGGCTCCGTAAGTTTTATCAAATTGTTGATAAGCATTCACAAATAGTTTTAAGCGGTCCAAATCATCATTCATATCAATACTTTCGGGATTAGGTGCAACTTCATTTAATTTATGAAACGCCTCAATAAATCGTTCATAACTTTCTTCCCAGTTTGGTGCTTGTATTTCATTCTCACCACCATTTGAATACAAGTAGAAAGCTTCTTCCACTGCTGATTGGAATCGATTTGGATATTCAAATACTAAAACTTGCCCATATCTTTTATCGCGGTCATAAATCCGGTTGGTTCTAGAGAAGGCTTGTATAATCCCTTGTGGTGTCATTGGTGGTCTATCGATTAATAATAAGGCTGTAGATGGTGAATCAAATCCGGTTAATAACCGATCTACAACAATCACAATATCAATTTGTTCGCTACGAGATTGGTAGATATCTCTTTTTCGAGCTAAACGATTATTGACATCATGGTTAAATGTTCCTATTTGTCCTAAATCAAAATTGGTATTGAACATTGCATTATAATCTTGCATCACTTTTTTAAACTGTTCTTGGCGTTCAAACGATGTTTCTTCGGTTTCTTGCAGTGAGTATGTTACCGTTACTTTAGGGAAGTCAGCAACATGTCGTTTAGTTTTTTCTGAAATCTTAACTGAACTTTCCCCTCGGATTACTTGTTGAAACAATTCGTAATAGCGTTGTGCATCCGGTATTGATTTGGTTGTTAATATAGCACTATATGTCTTACCGGGACCTCTATTTAATTTAAATTTATGCCTTGAATTATTGATGATTTTGTCAATGACTTGAAGTTTATGTTCATCACTTTCGTAGGCTTCTTTAGGTAAATATTTCTCTATTTCTTGATCAGTTAAATCCGCTACATCAATGCCTTGTTGGATAACGTAATCAAGCATAGAGTCTTTGTCTACTGTATCGACATACTCTACTTGAAAACCCAAAACAGCATTATCATGGATAGCTTCCTTTACAGTATATTCATGCAATCTAGGCCCATATTGCTCCTCAGTTGTCCGTGCTAGGTTCCCCTTCTCGTCTCTCGCATTCTCCGCAAATATCGGTGTGCCAGTAAAGCCGTACCAAAGTGATTTAGGGAAGAATTTAATGATTTCTTGCTGCTTTTCTGGGGATACAGCTCGGTGGCATTCATCTACTACAAAACCAAGGTTTAAGTTACGAAGTCGTCTTGCGTTTCGATTATCTTCTTTATTCGCATATCTTTTCATGACATGGTTTAACTTTTGAATAGTCGTTACGATAAGATTGCGCTCACTAGAAAGTAATTTTGTTACTAAGTCTCTGACACTATCCGTTTGGTCAACCGAGACGACATCATTTTCAGCATAAGATTGGAATGCAGTACCAGTTTGTTGGTCTAAATCCTTTCGGTCCACAATAAAAATGGTTTTATCTAAAGATGAACCCTTTCTTAATAAATTACGCGCTACTTTGTACGACGTAAGCGTCTTACCTGACCCTGTCGTATGCCATACATAACCAGATCGTCTCATAGCTACTGCACCCTCAACTGCTTGAATCGCATGAATTTGATAAGGGCGCAACAGGATAACTGCTTTCTTATCTCGATCTAATACTGAAAACTCAGTAACCATTTTATGAGCTTGCGGTATAGATAACACTTCTCTAGCAAACTCTAAATATTTATTGACACGTTTATTTTCCTTATCAACCCAAGAAGTAAGAAATTCTCTATTTAAATGCTGTGCATCGGCGGCTGCTATATACTTCGTATCCACACCATTAGTTACGACAAACATTTGAAGCGTTGAAAAGATGCCTCTATATTTACCTTCTTCAGAATACTTTCTAATCTGTTCAAAAGCAGACATATAGCCGACAGTCTTTTTCTTTAATTCAATTTGAATCATTGGCAAACCATTAATCAATAAAGTAACATCAAAACGGCGATCTCGATCCATTTCAGCTTCTCGGTCTACACGATATTGATGAATTACTTCATAAACAGAAATTCCTCCTGAAACGTTATCACTTCTAAAGACTTCTAACTGAACCATACCTAAAGATGCATCTTCTCTTTGTACATCAACCTTCGCAATCCCATTTTCTCCTCTTAACCAAACTGCAGCTTGATAAGGTGAAGAAAAATTTAACTGAGATTTGATTTGTTCAAATTCCAAATCTGTTAAAGGATTATCAACCAAATATTTTTTATTATTCATAAACAAAATATCTTTAAAATTTTCCCATAACTGTGCTTCAGTTTTAATATCATCTCTGGGCTGCCATTGTGATTCTCCGTTAACTAATTGATCAATTAAACATTCTTCCATCTCCAACTCAGAAAGCCCCATATTCTCACTCCTACACTGGTTTATCATTACTGATAATATAACATATTTATATACCCAAAAAACTATTCACGATTGGGAACAGTGTAAGTTAGGCTCAATTTATGACTTTAGTAAAGGCAAGGGATTACCATTAAATAGTTTTACTTATTCTAAGGATGATCCTGCTATTGCTTATGGACATTTATATACAAAATATTCAGAAGTAATTAGTGAAGTGTATCTAAGTTCTAATGATCAGGGTGTATTATCAAAAGATAATGATTTACTGTTTCCGGGATCTTCTACAGTTCCTAATGGTACGGCTCAAGCAAATGCAATTACGTTAAATAATATTAAACTTGGTGGGGATATAATAATTGGCAGACCCAAACAAAATGTTCTTGTTTCATCTATTTTTATGAGTTATCAAATTAATTCACAAAGACAAAAGTTATTTCCTATCACTGTTGGTACAACCATCACTCATATGTATGGGAAAGATCTTTCTAAGATTAAATTTTCTATAACAAGCTATTCAGAACAAGAAAAAATAAGTGAGTTTTTCAAACAATTAGATAACATGATCACTCTTCATCAAGAAAAATTAGAGCATTTGAACTTAATTAAACAATCATTATTACAAAATATGTTCACCTAAAAAGGCTGCAACCCCTAAAAATTCATGAGACTGGTTACAGCCGTTGCGCTCATTATACTAAGGAAGACAAGTGTCTCATAATCTTATCGTTATCTTGATTTTCAAGTTCATGAATAATATGTAAGTATGTTTCTTGAGTTGTTGACATGCTAGAATGTCCTAATCTTCTTGCTACAGTCGCTATTGAAACTCCTGCAAATAATAGTAATGATGCATGTGTATGTCGTAGACCATGGATAGAAATTTTAGGTATATTAGCACTTTGGCATAAGGCTTGAAGTCTATTATTAACAGTTGAATTATATACTCGCTTCTTCACAAAGATTAAAGTTTCGTCATCCATATTTCTAGTCAATTGTGAAAATTGCATAGCAGTTTGCCAATCTAATTGAATTTTTCTTTTAGAAGACGTATTTTTAGTTTCTTGGAAAGATCCCTTAGGTGATTTATAGTCCCATGTTTTACTTATAGTTAATTTTTGTGTAGTAAAATCGAAATCTTTAGGGGTTAAAGCAAGAGCTTCAGAAAAACGAAGACCAGTTTTGATAATTAGTAAAATAAACCAGTCCCAATTAATATCTTCTGATAAATCCATTTGCCTAATTAATGCTTGAACTTCAAATTGATTGAGATATCTTGGCCTTTTATTTCGAGGTTTAATGCCTTTAATTACTACCTTTCTCGTTGGATTGATTGTGAGTATTCCCTCGTCCATTGCATCAAAAATAGCACTTTTAATTTGGTGATGAAAATCCATAGTTGTTTGCTTTTCATGGGTTAATGCGAAATCATTAAGTAAGGATTGATATGATTTTCTAGTTAAATCAGCAATTTTTAAATTTGGTGCAAGATGTTCCAAATGTTTTTGACTATTATAATACTTACTTAACGTTATTGGACGAATAGCTCCAACTTTGTAGAGCTCAATCCACTCAAGAAAGTACTCAGATAATAATAAATTTTTTCTATTTGTTTTCATAATAAAACCTCCATAAAGTAGTGATGATTTACCATCGTTATATATTATGGAGGTTTTAATGTCCTTAAATAAACATTTGTTGTAGTAATTCTTTTTTTAATAATTTTAATTGATCTAATTTATGATGATGAACAGTGATAAGGTTGTCCAGTTCTTTGAAAAATACACCAATTTTTTCTTGTTCGTTTTTATTGGGAATAAAAACTTTTACACTGTTAATATCGGAGCTATTATACGAAGGTAAGGCTCCTACTTGTGCATACCTAGGTAGATAAATAGTTTCAAATAATATTTTACCAAAATCTGAATTCCAAGAATCATCAAATATATACGCCATAGTATTGTTATCAAGTAAAAATGGCATTCTAACAATACGCTTTCTGTTTAACATAATTGCTGCACCAACTTTTGCAAAGATCACAGCTGGAACATTCATTATTGGTTTCCAATTTCTTTTTTTAAGTTGTTCTGTATCAACATAATTATTTGAATTTTTCATTTCATGTTCATTTCCAATATTATTCATATCAGAAACTTTAAAAAATGGAATCCCTTTTTTACCACCTTGTTCCTCATCTGGAAAACCAATTCCAGATTTTGATTCACCTAATTCCCCCAGCTTACGCTGTTTCCAATCTTCATTAAAGTTAGCAAACCTTAATTTAGGTACAGTTTCGTCCTTTTTTGGAAACATTTGCTGTAATAATGCTTGTTTGAGCTTTTCTAATTGCGCTAACTTACGCTGATGAAGAGTAATAGTATTATCAATTAGTTTTATAAAATTTCCAATCTTGGTTTGTTCAGATAATATCGGGAAAGCAAAAATTAGTTTTTTAAAATCAACTGTTGTAAAACTTGATTGATTAACTGCAGGTTTCGTAATCATTTTAATGCTATTTTTATATTGTAGCGTTTGAGTTAAGGTAAACCAAAAATAAGAGTTAAAGTCATTATTTGTTTGAGCTTTAAGTATATTAGTAGTATAGATTGTATTTCTAGAAATAGCTTCCCTAACTATAGCTGCGGTTCCCATTTTACTTTCGCTATTAATAAAATTAATTAGAATGTTTTCTTTTTCAACCAAATAATTTTCAATATTAGCACCCTGGGGATCATCAGAATACCAATATTTAATATCTGCTTTTAAATCTAGCATGCCATTTTTAATATTATTAGCTCTAATCACCGGTACCCCTATATCTTTATTGGATAGCATCCTAGAAAGCCCACTCTTAAGTTCAACAAGAGTATCACCTAATTTACGCTGTTCCCAATCATCAGTAAAGCCTTTAAATCGCAGTTTTGGAACTCTTTTTTCATTTTCTTTAGCCATTATTTCAACACCTCTTTCAAGGCATCGATAATGTCTTTTGTTTCTTCCGTTACCTGTAACTCATCCACCATTGATAATAATTCTTTAGATACTGCTGCAATTTCCTGATCTGTTTGTTTGATGTCATTTCTTAGAGCTACTACATCGATTGGTTCAGGGTCTTCAAATGTATCCACATATCGTGGGATATTTAAATTAAAATCATTTTCAACAATTTCATCATAGGTAGCTACATAAGCATATTTCTCAACTTCTTCACGTTTTAAATACGTCTCATAAATCTTATCTATATGTTGCTCTTCTAATAAATTTTGATTTTTAGCTTTAGTGAATTCTTGGGAAGCATCAATGAATAGTACATCGCGTGTTTCACGATGTTTCTTTAAAATAATCACTGTAGTTGGAATACTAGTGTTATAGAAAATGTTGGATGGTAACCCAATAATAGTTTCTATAGCACCATTCTCAAGTAAGGCTTTACGAATTTTTCCTTCTGCAGCGCCCCTAAACAAAACACCATGGGGTAAAACAATTGCCATTACACCATCATTCTTTAGGTGATAATAGCCATGTAATAAGAAAGCAAAGTCTGCTTTAGACTTTGGAGCTAATACACCGTATGGTGAAAATCTTGGATCGTCTAAGAAACCCTTTGCCGCTGACCATTTCGCAGAATAAGGCGGGTTCATTAGTACACCATCAAAATTGGTGGGTTCATCTTGTGGCCAGTCTTCATCAAGTGTATCCCCATTGCGTAACAACTGATTCTCTGGCGACACTTCATGTAAGAACATATTCATACGGGCTAAGTTAAATGTTGAGGTATTCATTTCCTGACCAAAATATCGAATAGTGTTAGGTTCATTAGAATATTTAGATGCATTTAATAATAGTGATCCAGAGCCCAAAGTCGGGTCATATACAGTAAATCCTTTTTTATTTTCTCGGCCTGCCATGACTATTCTAGTCATTAAGGTAGCTACTGGTTGAGGGGTGTAGAATTCTCCTGCCTTCTTACCCGAATCCTCCGCAAATTGACCAATTAGGTATTCATAAGCATCGCCCAATACATCACCTGTATAATTATTAAAATTTAGATCAGCTAGCGCCTTCATCACAGCAGCAATTGTTTCATTTTGTTTTTGCGGTGTCCCACCTAATTTCTTCGAATTTAAATCAATATCTTCAAATAAGTCTTCAAAAATTTTATCTGACTGCTCAATATCCCGCAAACCTTGTTGTAAGTGTTCCCGTTGAAAAGTATGTTCATCAATTTCATCCACTAAAGCAGAGAAAGTTAGCTCTGGTTTAATTTCGTAAGCCATATCATCCTTTAGTGCGTATTTTAAATCTGCTTGTATATCCTCATCTAGGTATGCTTCTGTATAAATCTTTTGGGCTTCACCCAAATCATTTGATTCATGTTCTAATAATTCTGTAGAGTGTACTAACATAGTATCAGATAAGTATTTATAAAAAATGAGTCCCAATAAATATGATTTATATTCATTCGCATCCATTTTTGATCTTAAAATATCTGCCGAGTTCCATAACGCTTGATATAGTTGTTGTACCGTTTCGTTCGCCATTTATAGTTTTCCTCCATACTTGAAATCACGCTATAAGACAGCGTTAGCATTATTATAGCACCTTTAATTGTTTAATAAACTATCCAAAAATTATTTATATAAAAAGAGCCAGATCAATCTGACTCTACAAGATATACATATAAATCAAAATACACTGTTTCACCGATAAGTTTGCGATTTATATTATTTCCAAGCTTTATTAAACAAGTCTGAGGGCTAGAACTAACCTAGCATACCTTTACAGTGAAACAGGATGACTGACCCATATCAGAGAGTTGCCATTTATGCCTTACTCTCTGAATCGTCAGGCAAGAAATTAGACCTTGGCTAATTTCGGTCCCACTGCACCTAAGGTAATGATAGGTGAGAGTGAAAGCCGAAGGTTACCTCATAGCATATTACATTTGCTTTGAAGGTAAGTCCGGTGCTCACACCTTATCCAGTCGGGCTCGTTCGACCAGGTCAAGTCCTGTGAAGCTGAGTTCGCACCTCCAGAAAGAACTGCGTTTCAGATTAGTTTGTAGCTGACTGTGTCATCTACTTGCACTAATCTTCCAACGTTTTCTTTCTGAGCGTCGGTGCTCACATCCTATGAAGTTGAGTTCGTCAGGGCAGATAGGTGTCCACTTCAGAATAGTTTGCGTCACACTTTGTGTGCCACGGCACTATTCTTCCATTGTCTCCTATCTGGACGCCCTGCCTCACATCCTATCCAGTCGGGTTCGTTCGACCAGCTCAAGTCCGCTTCAGACTATATTGCATCACACTCGTGTGATACGGCTATAGTCTTCCAGCGTTATTGAGCTTAACGGTCTCACTCACACCCTATTTCCACCATTCGTCATAAACGGTGATTGGTAATTCTCGTTTGTGTTGGGTTTTTAGGTACCAGTTTTCGATTTTTTCAGCGGCTTCTTGGGCTACTTCTTTGCCTTCTAAGTAGTCGTCTATGTCTTGGTAAGTAACACCTAGGGCTACTTCATCAGCTAAGCCAGGACGGTCTTCTTCTAAGTCAGCTGTTGGTACTTTGACATATAAGTGTTCTGGTGCTTGTAAATATTCTAGGATAGCACGTCCTTGGCGTTTATTTAACCGCCAGATAGGTAGGATATCTGCTGCGCCATCACCGAACTTGGTATAGAAGCCTGTGACTGATTCTGCAGCATGGTCTGTTCCAACAACAACGCCTGCATTTTCACCTGCGATGGCATATTGTACTAACATCCGTTGGCGAGCTTTGATGTTACCTTTATTGAAGTCAGAAATGTCTAGGCCACCCTTTTCCAATTGTTCAACGGTCGCATCAACGGCTGGCTTGATGTTAACACGTACCGTTTGATCAGCTGCCATGAAA
The DNA here is from genome assembly GCF_002871935.1 of Aerococcus viridans. Classification (GTDB taxonomy): domain Bacteria; phylum Bacillota; class Bacilli; order Lactobacillales; family Aerococcaceae; genus Aerococcus; species Aerococcus viridans_B. The sequence continues at coordinate 4,010 of NZ_PNHQ01000007.1, read as the reverse complement.
TCTATAGCGTCCATAGCATCCGCTTCATCGGCTTGGTTACCATAAGGAAGACGGACTGCGATGAATTGGTATTTATCATCACCAGTTTCTTCGCGTATTTCAGTTATGGCCATTTGGCATAGTTTACCAGCTAGGGTTGAATCTTGCCCACCAGAAATGCCTAATACTAAGCTTTTTAGAAATGGATACTTATGAAAGTAGGCCTTGATGAAATCGATGGTACGTCTGATTTCTGCTTCTGGATTAATACTAGGTGCTACTTTTAAGGCATTTATAATTGCTTCTTGTAATGGACGCATGGTATTCTCCCCTTCTATTTCTTTATTCATCAACTGAGTCTTCGTTGATGCGTTCACGAATTTCAGCGATTGAATTCATTTTTAAATCGTATAATTCTTGCGATAAATCAACTGGGTATGGTTCTGGATTCAACATACGGCGATACTCTGACCATAAGGCTTCCAAGTGCTCACGAGAGAAATTGCGCACTGTTTCTAGTGTTGGGATATCGTAAACTAATTCACCCTTATCAATAATGGTAGTTAATAATGGTCGCGCATTGAAATGACGAACCGTCTTATTGATATATGTATAAGTTGGATGGAACATGAAGATAGACTCAGCGTCATTAGGATCTTCATTCATGGTTGTAATATAGTCCCCTTCAGATTTACCATCTTTCTTACGGGTAATACGCCAAATTTGTTTCTCTCCTGGTGTTGTAATCTTCTCTGGAGATGAAGAAATTTTCATTGTTGGGACCATATCGCCATTTTCATCTTCGATAGCACATAGTTTGTAAACAGCCCCTAAAGCTGGCTGGTCGAAGGCAGTAATTAGCTGAGTACCTACACCCCAAGCATCAATTTTAGCGCCTTGCATTTTCAAGTTTAAGATTGTTTTTTCATCTAAATCATTTGAAGCAGAAATGATTGCATCAGGATAACCTGCTTCATCCAACATCTTGCGGATACTTGATGATAAGTAAGAAATATCACCTGAGTCGATACGAACGCCGACAAAACGTGATTTATCTTCCATTTCGTTGGCTACTTTAATTGCATTTGGTACGCCTGAACGAAGGGTATCATAAGTATCTACCAGGAATGTACATTTTTCATGGGCATTTGCATAAGCTTTAAACGCTTCATAATCATTTTGATAAGCTTGTACCATAGCATGCGCATGGGTTCCTGAAATTGGAATATTGAATAATTTACCTGCGCGTACATTTGAAGTAGAGTCGAATCCACCAATGTAAGCCGCACGAGCACCCCAAATAGCCGCATCCATTTCTTGGGCACGTCTTGAACCGAACTCAGCTAATGCATCATCCCCAGCGACATTACGGATACGTGATGCTTTGGTTGCAATTAATGTTTGATAGTTGATAATATTTAATACTGCTGTTTCGATTAACGTACAATCAGCTAATGACCCTTTAATTTGCATCAAGGGTTCATTTGAAAAGGCAATTTCCCCTTCTTCCATGGAACGAATTGTGGCATCGAAATGATAGTTTTTTAAATAGTCTAAAAAAGCTTCAGGATAATTTTGTGTTTCCCGTAAGTATGCGATGTCATCATCGGTAAATTTTAAATTTTGTACATATTGAATGACACGTTCTAGGCCTGCGAAAATGGCATAGCCACTTTCAAACGGATTTTTACGGAAGTATACTTCAAAAACCGCTTGTTGGTCAGCTTTTCCAGCATCCCAATAAGTCTTCATCATATTGATTTCATATAAATCTGTATGAAGTGCCAGGCTATCGTTGGTCGTTGTCTTCATTTTCTTATTCCCTCCAAGAATTGCAATTTGACTTTCCTTATTATACCACTATTCCTCAACTAGTTGTCACCTCTAGGTACTTATATCCTTGTTTTAGTAAGCAAAAAAAGCGTTAGCAAACAGTATATATGACTGTCGCTAACGCTTAATTGACTTTTCGTTTATAACAATTTGAATGAAGAACTGATCTGTTTAGAAATCAGCGGTCTCACATCCTGTTTAATCGAGCTCGCCAGGGCAGACAGGTGTCCACTTCAGAATAGTTTGCATCACACTTTGTGTGATACGGCACTATTCTTCCAGTGTCTCCTGTCTAAACGCCCTGTCTCACATCCTATGGAGTTGAGCTCCAAATGTCAGACTCGTGCCACTTCAGGATTCGGCTACATGATTTTTAATCACTCCGTCTAATCCTTCCATTGTTACGAGTCTAAACGACATTTGTCACATCCTTTTTTAGTCGGGTTCGCGTCTCCAGAAAGGACTGCGTTTCAGATGAACTTGTAGCTGACTTCGCCATCTACTGCCTTCATCTTCCAACGGTTCCTTTCTTGGCGTCGACGCTCACACCCTATCCTATGACATCGATATTCATTTCTTCTGCTTCTTCTCTTGTTACTGTTGGTTTTTCGTCTTCGTCTATTCCTGATGAGGATACTTTGTCGAAGAGGATTTTAATAGTTTGTAATAAGATCTTGAAGTCTAGGAACATTGAATATTGTTTGATGTAAATTAAATCAAAGTTCAATTTAGAGTTAAAGTCTGTGGCGTATTTACCGTAGACTTGTGCGTAACCTGTGATACCTGCTTGTACGTTATGACGTAGGTAGTAATGCGGGTTTTCTTCTTGGAATTGGTTCACGAAGAATGGTCGCTCAGGACGTGGTCCAATCATGGACATATCGCCGCGTAACACATTCAATAACTGTGGCAATTCATCGATACGCAAGGCACGAATATATTTACCAACTGTTGTAACACGTGCGTCATTTTTCGTTGCAATCATTGGACCAGATTTTACTTCAGCATCCGTTGTCATAGACCGGAATTTCAAGATATCAAACTCTTCGCCACCTTTAGTAATACGTACTTGGCGGTAAAATACTGGACCTTTAGAAGTTAATTTAATAATAATCGCTGTAACCAACATGATTGGTGAGGCTAAGATTAAACCAACTGAAGCCATCATAATATCTAACCCTCGTTTGATCAACGCTTGGTCCGCTGGAATTGCGAAGTCTGAGGTTTCAATAATCGATTCATCTTCAAAATTCATAATATTTGGATTAACCATTACCAGGTTTTCAAATTTAGAATTTAAGAATAGTTTTTTATTGGCACGCATCAGCAAGTCATAAATTTTTAATTTTTCACTTTCATCAATTTGCGATGCCAGATATACAATATCATACTCATCTAAACGGCTCTTCACATTGCGGTAGTAATCTTCTAATACCACATGTGTGACGATATGACGTGTACTTTTTGAATTTTTGAAATTATATATTGCCGGGAAAACCGCTTCTTCAGATCCAACAATCATTACCCGTTTTGTAGATGCATAGCGTCGATAAATATCGAAAACTAAGGCTCTAAAAATGTAAAGCATGACTACGCTAACCGCAAAATCAATCAAGACGACTGAACGCGGAAAGGCTAACCATCTACCAGCAAAACTTAAGACCATAGCAACAACCGCTAAGATACCCTGACTGATGATGGTAATGAAGAAGAGATCACCTTTGGTTTTATCGTAAAGGATATAAACCCCAAATAAAATATTAATAATTACAAAGATGATTAATATCCAACCAATTGCCCCTTGGAAAGCTTCATAGTTTTTCAAAGGTACATATCGACCATACCGCAAAAAGAATGAAACAAGATAAGAAAGGAACAAGATTAACGCTTCTGTTGCCACGATAACTACGCGGTACCAGTTCGTCCATTCTCCGTTTTTTTGCATTTTTTCACCCATTTCATTATATATATACTATAAGTAAGCACCTATAATCCCTAATATTCTACCATAACCCGACTGAATTATAAGCCTATTCTAGTTAAAAAACTTTTAAATTATAGTAGAAAATTAAAAAAGCAGCTAGCTTTTACACTAACTGCTTCAAAGAACTGGCTCTACAATATATAGGACTGATGACTAAAAAAGTCATTGGTCCAATTTTTTTCGCAAAAAAACGAGGATTCCATTATCATTAAGT
>NZ_PNHQ01000006.1 GCF_002871935.1 Aerococcus viridans | reverse complement strand
TGGTCAAGCGGCGAATACTTCAAGTGGTTCTACAGGCACAAACACTAGCGCTAATACAGGTTCTACTTCAGCGTCTGCAACTGGAAATTCATATACAGTTAAATCTGGTGACGGTATTTATACTGTAGCTCGTGCTTTAGGTATTTCATTATCAGAAGCTCGTGCGCTAAATGGTGGTTCAGATGTGATTCACCCAGGTAAAGTATTTACTACTGGAGGCGCAAGTCAATCTTCATCAAGTGCTTCAGTTAACAGCACTTCAACTACAACAACATCTACTGCAACTTCAAGTGCGAAGACACATACAGTAGCATCTGGTGAAACTTTATACCGTATTGCTAAAAATAACGGTTTAAGTTTAGAAGAATTAATGGCTTTAAATGGTCTATCAAATTATAACCTCTACATTGGTCAAGTTTTAAAACTAAAATAATACGAACAAATCAATACACCTTAGCTTGTTGAGCTCCCCCTTTACAAGCTAGGGTGTTTTTATGATTCATATAATTAAAATTAAATTAGAAATTTGTTGACAAGTTTCATAAAGATTGCTAAAGTTGCATTAACAAATAGCGAGAGGAGGACTAAAGTCGTGAATATCATTTCAACTACAGCATTCTATAACTTTTTCAACTTTTACTTTTACTTTTTCGGTTTAGGTAAAGGTGATTTTGTTGTACAAGAAAAAGGATATGGCTTTAGTGCTTCAAATAATTAACATAGACGTTAGTTATACGAGAAAGTCCTTTACAACAAAAATCACTCCAAGGTGGTTTGTTGTAAAGGACTTTTTTCTTGCTTATATACCAACCTTGGATAACTAAGAATGCTACTGTGTTTGAATAAAAGGAGAAGAGAAAAATGAATACACAAGTAATGACAGCAGAAACTGAAGAAACCATTTTAGCGAATATTCAGGAGCCATACAAGAGAGCGAGTTTGGCCTATAAATCGACCCCTTCAGTTGTACAAGTAGGGAATATCCAAATTGGTGATGGCCATTTTGCGATGATCGGTGGTCCGTGTTCAATCGAAGGTTTGGAAAAATTAGATGAAGTCGCTTCAGCAGTTAAAGACGCAGGTGCAAACATGTTGCGTGGTGGGGCATTCAAGCCACGGACATCTCCATATTCATTCCAAGGGTTAGGGCAAGAAGGGTTAGATATGTTATCAGCTGTTGGTAAAAAGTATGATTTACCAGTAGTGACCGAGGTCATGGCAGTTGATCAAGTAGATTTATTTGATGGTATTGATATGTATCAAGTAGGGGCGCGTAATATGCAAAATTTTGACCTATTAAAAGCAATTGGTCAAACTAGAAAACCAGTTTTATTAAAACGTGGCATGGCCGCATCCATTGAAGACTTACTTATGGCAGCCGAATACATCTTGGCCCACGGTAATCCTAATGTTATCTTATGTGAACGTGGTATTCGTACTTACGAAACAAGTACACGTAACACATTAGATTTATCAGCGATTCCTGTTTTACGATCAAAAACGCATTTGCCAATTGTGGTTGACCCTAGTCATGCCGTAGGGAAACGTGAATGGGTTGAATCGATGGCGATGGCTGCGGTTGCTGCAGGAGCAGATGGATTGATTATTGAAATTCATCAAAATCCAGATGAAGCTTGGTCAGATGGCCGACAATCGTTATACTTAGATGAGTACAAGGCATTAACCAAGAAGGTCCAAGCTCTTCATACATTCTTAGCAGATTTAGATTAAATCGTTCAAAAGGGTAATTCACTTATCAATCATAGTATTTAAAAGAATTGAGGAATGAAATTGGAAAAAGTAAATGTAGCAGTTGCCAAACCATATGATGTGATCATTGATAATGATTTGATAAAAAATGCGGGGCATCATCTTGAAGACTTCATTCAACAACGTAAGGTAATGATTATAACTGATGAAAACGTGGCTTCATTTGGCTATTTAGGTAGTTTACAAGAAGCGATTAGCCCAATTACAAAAGCAGTTCATACGATTACCTTACCAGCTGGAGAAGAGCAGAAATCCTCAGCAAATTATATCTACCTACAAGAGCAATTAGCGACCTTGAATTATTCACGTACTGACGTTTTAATTGCATTAGGTGGTGGTGTAATTGGTGATCTTGTCGGTTTTACAGCAGCAACTTATTTGCGTGGTATCCCATATATTCAAATGCCTACAACTTTACTTTCAGCAATTGATTCTTCTGTAGGTGGAAAGACAGCAATCGATTTACCTCAAGGTAAAAATTTAGTGGGTGCTTTTTACCAACCTGCTCGAGTTCTATGTGATTTGACAACTTTCCATACTTTATCACAAAGTATTTTCGAAGATGGCTGTGCAGAATTAATTAAATACGGCATGATCTTAGATGATGAATTACTCAATGATTTAATGACACGTGATCAACCATTGACTGCTTTAAGTGATGATTTAGCCAATATTGTAAAACGATGTGTAGAAATTAAGCGTAATGTTGTTTTAGAAGATGAACACGATTTAGGTTTACGACAATTGCTTAATTTTGGTCATACAATTGGTCATGCTATTGAACAAGTCTCTCACTATAAAGTTTCTCACGGTAGAGGCGTTGCAACGGGTATGATCTTGACCCAATTAATGGCTGAAAAAGAAGGATTAACCGATTTAATCTTGGCTGAACGTTTCAACCAATTACTTAATCAATATCATTTACTAGACCAAGTTTACCTGGCAAAAGCATATACGTTTGCGGATCTTCTAGATGCTATGACGAATGATAAAAAGCGTCGAGGTGGCGAAATAACTGAAATTTTCCCAGAGTCATTTGGAAAATGTGAATTAAAGACAATCACCTTTGATCAATACGCTAATTGGTTAGAAAAATTTTTTACTGATTTAAAAACCGATCAACTACCAATAACAATTATAGGAGCGGAGGCCTAGTGCGTGGATTCAATTACAGATATTAATGGAACAACGAAATTTGCAGCAGTGATAGGTCAACCATTAGGTCACTCGCTATCACCTATTATCTATAACACTTCATTTAAAGCGCAAGATGTGAATATGGTTTACATTGCTTTTGAAACTGGTGAAGCAGAAACCATCGAAAGAATTGAACATTTAAAAGCATTAGACGTTCAAGGCATTAATATTACAATGCCTGGGAAATTTGCGGCTATGCAGACGGTTGATCGTTTAGATGCTGCTAGTCAATATGTTAATGCGGTAAATATGATTACACGAGATAAGAATGGCCAGTGGGTAGGCTACAATACTGATGGTGCTGGATTGTGGCTGGCTGTGAAAAATAGAGGCGTTGACCTAGCTGGCAAGCGGTTAGTGGTGTATGGGTCAGGCGCAACATCGCGTATTATCATCGCACAAGCAGTGATAGAGGGCATGACAGATATTTCAGTAGTAGCACGAAATATTCAAGATAAAGATTTACTAATACAAGTATGTAAAGCGTTAAGAGCGGATTACCCTACCATCGATTTGAAGCTAATTGACCTTTCTGAACAAGATCAAGTGGCGACTGCGGTAAGAAATGCAGAAATTGTGATTCAATCAACCAGTCTAGGAATGGCAGCGAGTCAAGGGCAATCCATATTAGCGGATGAGCATTGGCTACAAGCTGGTACTGTTGTAATGGATGTGATTTATGAGCCAATGGAAACGCGATTTATGCAACAAGCTAAGGCGAGGGATTGTGTAGTGATAGGTGGCTTAGATATGTTAGTTTATCAAGCAAAATTAAACTATCAATTATTTGCCCATAAAGAAATGCCAGTTCAAGTAGTTTTCGATACGGTGAAAGCACAATTGCTTGCTCAAAAAAGTGAATTAAAACAGGGTGGATAATGGGTTAGTCAGTTTGCTTTTACTAGGTGAAAGTGCTAGAATAAGGGCAATATTTGAACTTTTTCAGAGGTAGTAACAAGTAGCGTTCAATTAAGCGAGTATACGGTAGGTGAGAGTATATTTGAATCGCTTGTGAATTAGACTGAATGATAAGTTGGTAACGATGATAACATCAGTTACCACGTCGCGCCAACGTTATCGGTATGAAGAGTACAAATCATAGGTGGTACCACGAAATACATTCGTCCTATATACGTTTTTTTGACGTATATAGGACTTTTTTATATTTTTATATAAAAGGAGAGACAAAAGACAATGGCTTTTAATCATAAAGTAATTGAAAAAAAATGGCAAAAGTATTGGGATGAGAATAAAGAGTTTAAGACTTTAGAGGACTATTCAAAGCCTAAGTATTACGCCTTAGATATGTTCCCATACCCATCAGGGGCAGGATTACACGTAGGGCACCCAGAAGGATATACAGCAACAGATATCATTTCCCGTTACAAACGTGCTCAAGGTTATAACGTTTTACACCCAATGGGATGGGATGCGTTTGGTTTACCAGCTGAGCAATATGCACTAGATACAGGAAATGACCCAGTTGATTTTACAGCTAAAAATATTGCAACATTCAAACGTCAAATTAAATCATTAGGTTTTTCATATGACTGGGATCGTGAAATTAATACAACTGATCCTAAATTTTATAAATGGACCCAATGGATCTTCACCAAATTATATGAAAAAGGTTTGGCCTATGAAGATGAAATCTTAGTTAACTGGTGTGAAGAATTAGGTACTGTATTAGCTAACGAAGAAGTCATCGATGGAAGATCTGAACGTGGTGGCTATCCAGTTGTTCGTAAACCAATGAAACAATGGGTATTGCGCATTACAGCATATGCTGACCGCTTACTAGAAGGGTTAGATAACGTTGACTGGCCACATTCAGTTGTTGAAATGCAACGTAACTGGATTGGTAAATCAGAAGGGGCGCAATTAACTTTTGACATCCAAGATCACGATTTAACCTTTGATGCTTTTACAACTCGCCCAGATACGATTTATGGCTTAACTTTTGCTGTTTTAGCGCCTGAACATGAATTAGTTCGTCAAATTGTTACAGAAGAACAACGTGAAGAAGTTGAAGCATATTTACAGGCTGCTTCAATGAAATCTGACTTAGATCGTACAGATTTAGCTAAAGAAAAAACAGGGGTATTTACTGGTGCATATGGTATTCATCCACTAACTGGTGAACCATTCCCAATCTGGGTTGCAGACTATGTTTTAGCTTCATACGGTACTGGTGCTGTTATGGCTGTACCAGCCCATGATAGTCGTGACTATGAATTCGCTAAACAATTTGACTTGCCAATCGTTCCAGTTATTGAGGGTGGTGACGTCTCAGTTGAAGTTTACACAGGAGATGGACCACATATTAATTCAGGTGAATTAAATGGTTTAGAAACAGCAGAAGCTACTGAAAAAGCAATTGAAATCTTAACCGCATCTGGACGCGGTGAACGCCAAACCACTTACCGTTTACGTGATTGGGTATTCTCTCGTCAACGTTATTGGGGTGAACCTATTCCAATCATTCATTGGGAAGACGGCACAACTACTGCTGTACCAGAGGAAGACCTCCCAGTTCGTTTACCAAAAGCAGATAATATTAAACCTTCAGGGACAGGTGAATCGCCATTAGCCAATATTGAAGACTGGCTATATGTTACTGATCCAGAAACAGGTATGAGAGGTCGTCGTGAAACAAATACCATGCCACAATGGGCAGGTTCATCGTGGTACTTCTTACGCTATATTGATCCAAAAAATACCAATGAATTTGCTTCAAAAGAAGCTTTAGATTACTGGTATAACGTAGACTTGTATATTGGTGGGGCAGAGCATGCAGTGCTACATTTATTATACGCACGCTTCTGGAATATGTTCTTATATGACTTAGGTGTGGTACCAAATGAAGAGCCATTCCAAAAATTATATAACCAAGGAATGATTCTTGGTGAAGGTAATGAAAAGATGTCTAAATCTAAAGGAAATGTTGTGAATCCTGACGATGTCGTTAACCAATATGGTGCAGATACCTTACGTTTATACGAAATGTTTATGGGGCCTTTAGATGCGTCTATTGCTTGGTCGGAAAATGGCCTTGAAGGTTCTCGTCGCTTCCTGGAACGTGTATGGCGTTTATTAGTGGATGAGAATGGCAAAATGCGTGACCGTATTACAACATTAAATACTGGAGAATTAGACAAGGTTTATCACCAAACAGTTCAAAAAGTTACCGAAGACTTTGAAAACTTGCATTTCAATACAGCAATTTCTCAAATGATGGTATTTGTGAATGAAGCGAATAAAGCTGAAAACCTATACTATGAGTATGTAAAAGGTTTTATTCAATTACTTGCGCCAATTGCACCGCATTTGGCAGAAGAAATGTGGGTAATTGTAGGGAATGAACCTGGAATTTCATACGTACCGTGGCCAACATTTGATCCAGAAATGATTGTTGATGATGAAATTGAAATCGTTGTACAAGTTAATGGTAAAATCAAGGCTAAATTACAAGTTGCTAATAATAGTGCAAAAGAAGTATTATTAGAAATTGCACATGCAAATGAGAAAGTGCAAGAAGCGATTGCAGGTAAAACAATCCGTAAAGAAATCGTAGTACCGAATAAACTAGTGAATATTGTCGCAAATTAGTGGATATCATATTTGTCTTGTGTATAATATGATTAGTTTTTAATAAGAGGAGATGGCGTTTACATGAAAAACATTTTAATTATCCACGATGCTTCTAGCTTCGGTAAATGTTCTACAACAGTAGCATTACCAATTCTATCCAGTATGCAACTACAAGGAACTATTTTACCAACAGCCTTGCTTTCCACACATACAGGGCCAGGATTTGAAGGATTTACATTTCTTGACTTAACTGATGAAATGGAAAAAATTGTGGATCATTGGCACTCATTTGGCTTAAAATTTGATGCAGCGTACGTTGGCTATTTAGGTAGTGTTCGCCAAATCAAGTTTCTAGAGAAAGAATTGCCAAAATTATTAAAAGATGATGCAAAATTCTATTTAGATCCTGTTATGGCTGACAATGGTAGTTTCTATTATGGTTTTGACGAAGAATATGCTAAAGAAATGTTGAATTTATGTGCGATGGCAGATGTGATTATGCCTAACCAAACAGAAGCGAGCTTCTTGTATGGTGTGGAGTACACTGAAGGTATCTGGCCACAAGAAAAAATTGACGAATTCTTAACATTAGTTCGTAAACAAACAAATGCTTCAGTTGTGTTAACTGGTGCAGGATATGACGGCGAAAGCCAAACTGGTGCTTACTACTTAGACGTAGAGACTGGTGAACAAGGTTTAGCGACTGGACCATTTATCGGTGGTAAATTCCACGGTACTGGGGATATCTTCGGTTCAATCTTTGTTGGGGCATTAGCAAATGGTGCTTCTGTTAAAGTGGCTAGCCAATTAGCGGTGGACTACATTCCAAAAATTATCGAAAAATCATTAGACGATCCAGATGTTATGATGAATGGTTTACAATTTGAGTTATTCTTAGGTGATTTATCCAACTTTGTTTCTAAATTAAAAGACAATCAAAATTAATATTCAGACAAATGATCAACTGGCAGTTGTGTAAAACTACATGACTGCCAGTTTTTATTTGGGATTTAATCGCTTTTCAAATGCCTAGGTGTAATATGAAAAAGTAAATTTATTCTCAATAGCATACTGAATTAGTTCTAAAAAATAAGGATAAATCTATGCTAGCCTCCTGGTTATATTGAACATTTAATCCCTTACTTTTCTGTTATAATCATTTTGCGAATGCAGATTAGCTTGAAAACTTAAAGTCTTTTTAATCCTATCTTGATTGAAATAGCGGCGTGTATTATATAAAATGAAAGCTAAGTGTTTTTCAAAGATAAATAAATAAAAATTTGTAAGGAGCAAAGAAATATGGGTATAGAAGATCCAAATTTAAATCGGACTGATGAGCTAGAACAAGTAGTTCAGCCTGAGGAAGTGGATCCACTAGATCTACCACCTAGAAAACCAAGTGCTAGCGCTCAGGAGAAAATGAATGCTGGTGCCTCTTGGATGACGATTGCCTCTATGGTATCGCGGATTTTAGGGGTTCTTTATATTATGCCATGGTATAGATGGATGGGAGAACCGCATATCGCTAATGAAGCCAATTCATTGTTTAATATTGGTTATAGTTATTATGCAATATTCTTATCCATTACAATTGCGGGGGTACCCGATTCAATTGCCAAGCAGATGGCCTATTACAATGCTCGTGGCTATTATAAAACAGCTAACCGATTATTTAAGGCAGGTCTGGCCTTGATGGCTGTAACCGGACTAGTTGGAGGAATCTTGCTTTGGAGTTTTGCGCCTGTATTAGCGCAATCTACACCAGCGCGCGATTTCAATTCCGTTATCTTAGTTATTCGATCATTAGTACCAGCACTAGTGGTCTTACCGACTATTTCAGTTATTCGTGGTTACTTCCAAGGTCACCAAGATATGAAACCATCGGCAATTTCACAGATTACTGAGCAGATTTTACGTGTATTGTACATGTTAGGTGCAGTATATATTATTCGAGTCATCAATAACGGAGACATGGTTAAAGCTGTTACACACTCGACCTTTGCTGCATTTATAGGCGCTTTAGCAGCTTTTGGTACGCTAGCTTACTTCTTCATTCGCTACCGTAAGGGATATAGAGAGGAAGAAGCACTTTATTCGGTAAAAGAAGAAAAGTATGTATCTTCAAAAAGCTTATTACTAGAAATCGTGATGATTGCGATTCCTTTTATTATTTCCGGTTCAGCTATCGAATTAACGCGTTTAATTGATACCAATACTTTCATGCCTATTATGGAGCGAGTATCTGAATTATCACCGGATCAATTGATTAATGAATATGCTATTTTTGGTGCCAATGCCAATAAATTAGTCACCATTGTTGTTTCTTTAGCGGTTGCGATTGGTTCAACCTCTATTGCGGTCATTTCAGCCACCTATTCAGAGGAAAAACGGTCAATTGAAGATAAGCTAGATAAGAAAGAACATCAAAGACGTGTTGATAGACATGCTAATCATGATTTCCCAGAAACAAGAGGGCTAATTGGACATAATTTAAAATTATTCTCATTGGTGATGTTTCCATCTGCTATTGGAATGGCAGTATTAGCGGAACCATTGTATGCGATTATCTTTACCTACGATCCGTTAGGTACCTCCTTGCTACAGTTAGCTGCTATGGTGGCTGTTACTATGGGACTGTTTTCAGTGTTAGTGGCAATGTTACAAGCTATGTCCTTTTTCAAAGAGGCTATTCTAGGTATGGTTCTTGGCGTAACTGTAAAACTAGTATTACAAGCGCCACTACTAGCTATTTTCGGTACGCCAGGCGCGCTTTTAGCAACAGGATGCGCTTTTATTGCTATTGCTGTCTTCTACTTGTGGCGATTAAAAGTACGGATCAATCTATCAATTTTAGAAGTTTTTAACCAAATTAAAGGAATCGCCTTATTAGCAGCAATAATGGGTATTGCTACTTGGCTTGTTAACCAATTCTTGCGTCGTACGATTCTGTCACCTGAAATTTCGCTTGTTCACCAATTTGCACAAATTGTCATAGTTGCTAGTGTTGGTGTAGCAGTATATGTATTAGGTGGTTTACGCTTTAAACTTTTAGATACCTTACTAGGTGACAAGGCGAAAATGCTTCGTGCTAGATTAGGGATGGGCCGCTATGATAAATAAAAAAACTGGCAAAAACACACAACGTTTAGATAAGTTTGTATCTAGCATGACCCCTTATAGTAGAAGTGACGTTAAAACGCTAATTAAAAAATCAGCCATTCTTGTGAATGGTAAAGTTGCAAAAAAAGCGAATTTATCGGTGAATGTTACAGAGGATCGTGTTGAGGTTGATGGGCAAGAAATCGCTTATGAACCATATATTTATATTGTGATGCATAAACCAGATGGCGTGATTTCAGCTACTGAAGATACTCGTTGGGAAACGGTCATTGACCTTCTACCTGAAGATTTAGTATTAACTTATGAGCCATTTCCAGTAGGTCGTTTAGATAAAGATACCACGGGACTTCTTTTAATTACGAATGATGGTCAATTCAACCATGCTTTAATGTCACCTAAGAAACATGTGGAAAAGGAATATGCTGTGTTTGTTGATGGCATACTCACAGATACAAATATTACACAATTTGAAGAAGGTCTAGATATTGGTCAAGGCGAAAAAACAAAGCCTGCAAAACTTTATATCGATCAAGTTGATGAAACGGTAGGTAAGAGTTTTGCTAGAGTTGTGATATCAGAAGGTAAATACCATCAAGTAAAAAGGATGTTTCATGCTATTGACTGTGAAGTCGTACAATTGCATAGACAGCGAATCGGGCAATTGGTATTACCAGAATGCCTAAATGAAGGAGAATTCGTCTTAGTAAATTATCAAGACTTATATGATGCTATTTATGATGGAAAACCATTAGATATAACAGACTAAAAAATCGCAGAAGTTACACTTCTAGCATAATCTCCTTAAGGTAGGTACCAAAAAATGAACCTACTTTAGGGAGATTTTTTGTTTTACTGTTACAAGTCTAAGTGAACGATTAAATCGCACCTTATAGTTGGGTTCGCCAGAGCAGCCAGGTGTCCGCTTCAGGATTAGGCTACGTGATTTTTAATCACTTCGTCTAATCCTTCCATTGTTACGAGTCTAAACGACATTTGTCACATCCTGTTTTAGTCGGGTTCGCTTTGGCAGTCCGGTCTCCACTTCAGGAATATTTGCAGCAAGTAAACTTGCTACGGCATATTCCTTCCAGTGTTACCTGCCTGAGCGCCAAAGCTCACACCCTTATAGTCGGGTTCCACAAACCAGAAATGACTGCGTTTCAGATTAGTTTGTAACTGATTTCATCAGTTACTACACTAATCTTCCAACGGTTCCTTTCTTGGCGTCGACTCTCACACCCTTATAGTCGGGTTCGTTCGACCAGCTCAAGTCCGCTTCAGACTAATTTGCAACTGATTGCATCAGTTACTGCATTAGTCTTCCAGCGTTATTGAGCTAAACGGTCTCACTCACACCCTGTGTAGTCGGGTTCGCTTTGGCAGTCCGGTCTCCACTTCAGGAATATTTGCAGCAAGTAAACTTGCTACGGCATATTCCTTCCAGTGTTACCTGCCTGAGCGCCAAAGCTCACACCCTTATAATTTGTTAGTTGTATTGTGTGAGCTATTCTGTATTTTGTGATAAAATAGGGTTAGGAATATTTTTCTAGGAGGATTCTAAATGACAATTAATTGGCAAGAAGAGATCAACAATCGTAAAGATGATTTAATCAATGACTTATTTACATTATTAAGTGTAAATAGTATTCGTGATGATAGTAAGGCAAGTGCTGATGCACCTGTTGGACCAGGGCCAAAAGAGGCTTTGGAGACTTTCTTAAAGATTGCTGAACGTGATGGTTTCACTACTAAAAATGTTGATAACCTTGCAGGTCATGCTGAATTCGGTGCAGGTGATGAGACACTTGGTGTTTTAGCACATGTGGACGTGGTACCTGTTGATGATAAATGGGACACAGATCCCTTTAAACCAGAAATTATAAATGATCGTATCTATGCACGTGGTGCTTCTGATGATAAGGGACCTTTAATGGCTGCATACTATGGTCTTAAGGTAATCAAAGAATTAGGCCTTCCAGTTGACAAACGTGTTCGTTTTATCATTGGTACAGACGAAGAAAGTGAGTGGAAAGGTGTCACACGTTACTTCGAAGTAGAAGAAGAACCGGATTTTGGTTTCTCTCCTGACGCTGACTTCCCAATTATTAACGGGGAAAAAGGGATGTACTCAGCTAAGCTAGTATTTGACCGTCGCAGTGATAAATTGCTTTCATTTGAAAGTGGTCTTCGTGAAAATATGGTACCGGGTGAAGCGCGTGCAGTTGTGACTGGATTGACCTCTGATGTCAACCAAATTGTAGCTGATTTCCAAGCAGCTAATCCAGAAATCACTATTATTGTAAGTCCAGAAGATGATGCCACTGCAATTACTGTTGAAGGTAAAGGCGTTCATGCAATGAATCCTAGTGTTGGGTATAATGCGGCAACTTACTTATCTAAATTATTATTACAATTAGACGATGATTTAGCCCAAGATGATCTATTAAAATTCTTAGGCGATCTATTACATTTAGACTTTAATGGTGAAAGATTAGGCATTGCACATGAAGACGAAATTATGGGTAAGGTAACAGTTAACCCTGGTTTAGTAGGCGAAGAGGACGGTAAATTATATACAGTCTTAAATATTCGTGTACCACGTGGCAAAGACTATAGTGAAATTGATGCAACATTTGCAGATCACGGTGAAACTTACCACTATCACTTTGTAGATGGTACAAAAACCAATAAAGTACCACATTATGTACCAGCTGATGATCCATTAGTGCAAACTTTACTAGCCGTTTATGAAAAACAAACTGGTGAAAAAGGGCAAGAACGCTCAATCGGTGGGGGTACTTATGGACGCTTATTAAAACGTGGGGTAGCCTTTGGTGCATTATTCCCAGATTCAGTAGATACAATGCATCAAGCGAATGAATTCTTTGCTGTTCGTGACTTATTGAAATCAGCAGCTATTTATGCTGAAGCTATCTACGAATTGATCAAACCAGAAAACGCATAAGGCTATGGTAGAACGTTTAATATCATCTGTTCAAAATCAACAGATTAAAGAAGTAAAGAAACTTTTTACCCGTAAAGGGCGAAAAAAAGCTGGTCAATATTTACTTGAAGGGCCACATCTTGTTGATATGGCCATTCAAGCAGCAGTGGATATTGAAATGATCTATTATGTACCTGAAAGTAGCCACCAAAATGTGACGCAGTTACGAGCGCTCAAAGAAGATTTGCCCCTCACTCAGGTGACTCCGGAAGTAGCCAAAGCACTTAGTCAAACGGATAATCCTCAGGATATTTTTGCAGTAGCTAAGCTACCAAAGGCTAGAAAACTTGATATCCATCAATTATCAAAAGGATTACTGATTTTAGACCAAGTGCAAGATCCGGGGAACTTAGGGACTTTAATTCGGACTGCGGATGCTTTTGGATACCGAGATATCTTACTAGGTTCGGGTACGGTTGACTTATATAATGATAAGGTTCTAAGATCTATGCAAGGTAGTCATTTTGCTGTCAATACTTATGAAGTTAATTTGGCATCAGTCATTCCACAATTACAAGAGGCTGGCTATTTTATTACAACAACAGAATTAAATAAGCAAGCGAAAGCAAGTAATGCTTTTGATTTAAAATCAAAAGGGAAATGGGCCTTAGTTATGGGGAATGAAGGTAATGGTGTAAGCCAAATAATTAGCCAATTAGCAGATATGGCTTTATATATCCCAATGTCAGGATCGGCAGAATCTTTGAATGTGGCGGTTGCCGGTGCGATAGTAATGTATCAATTTCCTATCCAAGACTAAGTTATTTTCTTCTAAAAATAGGTTGTGACGATACTGTCACAGCACTTACAAAAGGTTATGTGAGCATAGCAAAATATGTTGATGTAGGCATGCGTTTAAAAAAGGGTGATTATCATGACGGAACATGAACATTATTTTTGGGAAGACGATCCAGAGTATATGCAAATCATTGCGGATATTAAAAATCATCCCTTTGTAACGGACTTAGCGTTTTTTAAGCAACATGTCCATGGCAATCGCTTAACCCACTCCTATTTAGTTTCTTATATGTCATATAAAGTAGCTAGGTCACTAGGGTGGGATTATAAGGCCTGTGCACGCGCTGGTTTATTACATGATTTATTTTATTATGTGCCTGGTGAGGTTACTTTTTCTAAAGGTAGTCACCTGAGAAACCATCCTAAAATTGCTTTGATAAATGCGCGTGTAGTGACAGATTTATCACCAGTTGAGGAAGATATTATTCTAAAGCACATGTGGCTAGCCACACCGCATTTTCCGCGCTATAAAGAATCTTATGTAGTGACATTCGTGGATAAATATATTGCAACCGAAGACTTTGTAAAACCTAGTTTGGCTAATGTATCTCAAAAGAAAATGATGCGATCATTTAGCTATTTTGTTGGTAAATTAGTGATGCCAGCACTTGCTGGAATTAGCAATCAAGAAGTTTCATTAGAAGAAAAAGAAGAATTAGCAGAAATAGAAGAGGAGATTGATCAAAATGGAAGTTACCATTAAACAACCAGACTTACCGGTAATGTGTAGCAAGATGGAGCATGCTTGCAAAGTCATTGGTAAAAAGTGGAATAGCTTAATTATTGAAGTATTATTAGCAACGCCACTACGATTTGGACAATTACGCGACTCAATTAACGGTATTTCTGACCGTGTATTAATTGAACGATTACGCGAATTGACTGAAGAGGGTATTGTGCGTAAGGAAGAATCAGAAGTGAATGGTCACAATATCACGGTTTATACCTTGACAGAAAAAGGCCAAGACTTACAAAAAATCTTCAACAATTTACATCGTTGGGCAGATGAGTGGGTTGAGCTAGCAGAATAAGGTTGACAAAACAGTTGAAAACGCTAGAATATAAAGAGAAATTACATTAACAGAAGACAATTTTTAACAGATGTGTAGTCTAGAGAGTAAGTGGTGCTGGGAATCTTACCTACATAGTTATAAATTTTCACTTCTTGAGTAGGCTTGCGGGAGAATAGGAAACTATTTGAAAGCAGGTCCGGTCGGCCCGTTAAAACGATCAATGAGTGCTGGTATATGAACATGATACCGGAATCAGGGTGGTACCACGGTCTTTCGTCCCTTTTGTAGGGGTGAAGGACCTTTTTTTATTGGTCTGGATACGCCATTTTTAGGAACACTCATAAAAGCATATAAGTCAGGAGATGGAAAAAATGCAAATTATTGATGATTTAAAAGCCATTGAGAACCAAATCATGGATGAGATTGAAGCAGCAAACGCCTTAGCTGATATTAAAGCAGTGCGTGTGAAATATTTAGGGAAAAAGGGGCCAATTACGGAAGCTTTACGTGGTATGCGTGATTTATCGCCTGAAGAACGCCCACAAGTTGGTGCTTATGCCAATGAACTGAAGGCAAAAGCTAGCACTAAACTGAGCGAAAAAGAAGAACAGTTGTCAGCTGCAGCCCTTGAAGCAAAATTACAAGCAGAAGCCATTGATGTGACGCTACCTGGTGAAAAACCAGTAACAGGTACGAAACACGTATTAACACAAGTAATGGAAGAAATTGAAGATTTATTCGTATCTATGGGGTACGAAGTTGTTGAGGGACCAGAAGTTGAGTCTGACTTCTACAACTTTGAAAGAATGAATTTACCTAAAGACCATCCTGCGCGTGATATGCAAGATACATTCTATATTAATGATGAAGTATTATTGCGTACCCATACGTCACCTGTGCAAGCCCGTACTATGGATGCGCATGATTTTGAAGCAGGGCCATTAAAGATGATCTCGCCGGGGAAAGTTTACCGTCGTGATGATGACGACGCGACGCATTCGCACCAATTCCATCAAATCGAAGGTTTAGTCATTGACCGTAACGTTTCTTTGGCTGATTTAAAAGGAACGCTAGAATTATTTGCCCGTCATATGTTTGGAGCGGAAACTGAAATTCGTTTACGCCCATCATATTTCCCTTTTACAGAACCATCTGTTGAGGTTGATGTGACTTGTTTCAAATGTGGTGGTGCTGGCTGTAACATCTGTAAGCAATCTGGTTGGATAGAAATTTTAGGTGCTGGTATGGTTCATCCTTCTGTACTTGAAATGGCTGGTATAGACGCTACTGAATATGCTGGTTTTGCTTTTGGTTTAGGACCAGACCGTGTAGCGATGTTGAAATATGGTATTGATGATATCCGTCATTTCTACCAAAATGATTTACGATTCTTAAAACAATTTACGGAAGAGGGGTAGCAATTAATGAAAGTATCATATAATTGGTTAAATGAATTTATCGATCTTGCTGACTTGAATCCGCAAGATATAGGAGAACGTATGTCACGTACCGGTATCGAAGTGGACGGCGTGAATGCATTAGGAACAGGATTAAAGAAAATTGTTGTGGGTCATGTATTAACATGCGAACCACATCCTGATTCTGACCACTTGTCGATTACGACTGTAGAAGTTGGTCAAGAAGAACCGTATCAAATTGTCTGTGGTGCACCAAACGTAGCTGCAGGGCAAAAAGTAATTGTTGCCTTACCTAATTCTCGTATTGCTGGTAATGTAAAAATTAAAAAAGGTAAAATGCGCGGTGTGGTTTCTCAAGGTATGATTTGCTCATTAGAAGAAATTGGTTTCTCTAATAGTGTAGTACCTAAAGAATATGCTGACGGTATCATGATATTACCTGAAGATGCACCAACTGGCATGGATATTGTCGAATATTTGAAATTAGATGACCCTATCATTGAATTAGATATCACACCAAACCGTGCAGATGCCTTATCTATGCGCGGGGTAGCTTGGGAATTAGCTGCGGTATACAACCGTCAACCAAATTTTGACTATACAGATTTAACAAAATTTGAGGCTAATGATTTAGCAGGAGCAATTAACTTAAAAGTTTCTGATACTACATTAGTACCTGAATATAACGCTTTCTTAGTGAAAAATGTTACTGTTGAACCATCACCACTATGGTTACAATTACGCCTAATGGCAGCCGGTATCCGTCCAATTAATAACATAGTAGATATTACGAACTATGTTTTATTAGCCAATGGGCAACCATTACATGCATTTGACTATGATAAATTAGACAACAAGGTGATTGAAACACGTCTAGCGAAAGCAGGCGAACGAATCGTAACACTGGATGAAGTTGATCGTCCATTATTAGATTCAGATATCGTGATTACCGATGGTGAAAAACCGATTGCGTTAGCTGGTATAATGGGTGGTTTAGATACTGAAATTGATGAGAACACAACAAATGTATTGATTGAAGCGGCTAATTTTGAACCAATCCATATTCGTAAAACTGCACGTCGCAATGGTTTACATTCAGAATCATCTACGCGTAATGAACGTGGTATCAATAAGGCTACGATCGCTGAATCTGGTGCTTTTGCCGCTGAGATGATTGCTGATTTGGCTAAAGGACAATTGGTAGAGGGCTCTGAACGTGTATCTGCCATTGATTTAACCCCAATTCTTGTAACATCAAGTCTTACTTATGTTGATAAACGTCTAGGTATGAACTTGTCTTATGCAGATATCAAACAAGTTTTTGAACAACTACAGTTTGAAGTATCAGGTGATGGTGATGAATTTACCGTTTCTGTACCTGCACGTCGCTGGGATATACTTATCCAAGCGGACTTGGTTGAAGAAATTGCACGTATCTACGGTTATGATAAGATACCTTCTCGCTTACCTTCAGTAAATGCACAAAATATGGGCCTAACAGATTGGCAAACCTTTAAACGTCGAACCGACAATCAAATGTTAGCTGAAGGTTTCAATGAAGTTATTGCTTACTCTTTAATCGGGGATAATCAAACAACATTAGAAATGGATAATGCAAAACCTGTGGCACTAGACTTCCCAATGTCAGATGACCGTCGCTATATGCGTACAAACTTATTGAGTGCTTTATTGGAAATCGTTCAATATAACGTAGCGCGCAAAATTTCGGATGTGGCGATTTTTGAAACTGGTCGCGTGTTCAAATGGACAGATGCTCAGCTACCAGTTGATGAAACACATCTTGCAGCTGTTTGGACAGGTAACGCAAAAGCAAAAACCTGGAACCACCCAGCGAAAGCTGTAGATTTCTATGATATGAAAGGGATTGTTGAAAGTGTAATAGATTCTTTCAACCTGGATGTAGCTGTGGCATTTGAAGCAACTTCTGAGTTAGCAGACATGCACCCAGGACGTACAGCTAGAATCTATGCCATTGGTCAATCAGACGAACGGATTGAACTAGGCTATATTGGTCAATTGCATCCAAGTATTGCTGATCAATATGACTTAAAAGATACTTTAGTGTTTGAAATTTCATTAGATGAAATATATGCTTTACCGAAAGTTGAAGTAAGACAAGCACCAATCGCGAAGTTCCCAGGTTCTGACCGTGATATTGCAATCTTAGTGTCTGACCAAGTGACAAATGCTGATGTCATAAAAACGATTAAAAATGCATCAAAAGGTGGTATTTTAGTGGACATCGAAATATTTGATGTGTATCAAGGAGATAATATCGAAGATGGTAAGAAATCCTTAGCTTATAGCTTGAAATATTTAAACCCACAAAGAACCTTAACCGATGAAGAAGTAACGAACGATGTGGCACGTATTACGGAAGCTTTAACAAGTGAATTGTCAGCAGAAATCCGTTAATCATCGTATATTCAATTATATATAAGCTTTAAGATTGGCAGTGAAGTCAGGTAAATATTTATCGTGGCTTCATTGCTTTTTTTATGATTAAATGAAGTTAATCTATTCATATTGAACAAACGCTATATTTACTTAAGCTAATCATGTATAAGAAAAGGAAGGTAGGAATCATTGTGCAATATTTTGTCGTCGATCTTGGTACAACAAACTTAAAATTTGCCCTGATGGAAACGCCCTATCGAATACTTGACACGATGGAGACGGGCAACGTTATCAGTCAAGATGACGCTGGTAAACATGAAAGTGATCCTGAAGTCGTTTTTAATCAATTCATTGATTTATTAAGTCAGATGCAAGCAAAGTACCCACAAGTAAAGCTATTGATATTTTCTAGTCAAATGCATGCACTATTAGCTACTGATAGTTACGGAAATGTTTTACAAAAGGCGATGACTTGGGCCGATTTACGGGCCAAGGATATAGCTCAAGAAATGCAGATGTCTGGTCAAGCTAAGGAATTTTTTGCTTTATCAGGTACACCTATCCATGCAATGAATCCATTTGTTAAACTCGCTTATCTCAACCAATCATATCCAGATTTATTTGAGGATCCTTCCATTCAATTTATGGATATTAAGGCTTACATCATTCGTCGGTTAACAGGGAAGTATGTCATTGACCATGCAACGGCTTCTTCGATGGGACTGATGGATATAGCAAGGCACACATGGTCAAAAAAACTATTGAACCACGTGAATATCCAAGAAAATCAACTGCCAAAATTGGTAGCTAGTAGGCAACAAATACCCGTTAAACATGAAGTTATTCAACACTTACAATTAACGCCAGATTTCCAAATATTACCAGGATCAACCGATGGCGCCTTAGCAAATCTTTCTAATCAAGCCTATGCCGGATTAGAAGACCAGTCGCTCAGTTCAATTATTCTTTCCTTTGGTACATCAGCTGCGGTGAGAACTTTGAGTGACCAATTATCTATTCATGAAAGCGGGCAGATTTTTACATATATAGTGGACGACAAACCACACTATATTATTGGTGGACCAGTTAACAACGCTGGCAATGTACTTGATTGGTTATACCAACAATTTGGTTTTAAGGAAAAAGGCCAGTCCTTTCAAGACATGTTGCAAGTACTGATGACACATCATTTTTCCGCTAGCGGTCCTTATTTCTTGCCATTCTTAAATGGGGAAAGAGCCCCTTATTGGAATGCGAATCTTCAAGCTGAATTTAAAGGTATAAAAGGGTATACAAGCCAGCTAGATATGGCAAAAGCTGTGTTTGAAGGGGTATTTTTCGAAATTCGTCAAGTGATTGACTTAGTCTATGACACGACAGATTTAAATCAAAAGATCGTCCAAGTAAATGGTAAAATATTCTCAGATCCTAAAATAAGTCAATGGATTGCGGATATATTAGGGATACCTTTGCAATATGTATCAGGAGACGATGCTAGCTTAATTGGTGCTGGTGTCCTAATAGAAAGCGATAGATTGCGAGAAAGGTTAGCGTTTACCACTATTGAGCCCAATCAACAATCACGTGAAAAATATCATCAGAAATTTTTAAAATTTAAAAGTTATGCAAATGCACTTGATCAATCATCTAGAACAATATTGTATTGAAAAATGATAATTCTGGTTCAAAGAAAGATATAAAATAAAATCTACCTATACAAAGACTTGTATCACGAACTTTGCAGTAATTGTTATGACAAAAGTATAAGACTCATGTAAAATAAGGTATAGTAAACGTTTTAAATTTCTAGGAGGAATGTAAAAAATGGAGATGTTTGAAAGCTTAAAGGCCAAGATCCAAGATAAAAATGTGCGTGTTGTATTCCCCGAGGGCTATGATGAACGTATTCTAGGTGCGGTTGTTCGTTTGAAAGCTGAAGAAATTCTTGAACCAGTTTTATTAGGAAATCCAGAAGAATTGAAATCTATTGCGCATGAGCGTGGATTTGATATCGATAATATTGAGATTATTGATCCAAACAATTATGATGCATTCGAAGAAATGGTTCAAGCTTTTGTTGAACGCCGTAAAGGTAAAGCGACTGAAGAACAAGCACGCGAAATATTACGTGATGAAAACTATTTTGGGACTATGCTAGTTTATTTAGGATCATGTGATGCTTTAGTATCTGGTGCCCGTCACTCAACAGGTGATACTGTTCGTCCAGCACTACAAATTATCAAAACGAAACCAGGTGTTAAATCAACATCAGGTGCTTTCATTATGTTACGTGGCCGTGACCAAGAGAAATACTTGTTCTCTGACTGTGCAATCAACATCAATCCGGATGCGGAAGGCTTAGCAGAAATTGCTGTTGAATCTGCAAAAACGGCAGCTATGTTTGACATCGATCCAAAAGTCGCTTTATTAAGCTTTTCAACTAAAGGATCTGCAAAATCTCCAGAGCAAGAAAAAGTAGCTGAAGCAACCCGTCTTGCTAAAGAGAAAGCACCACAATTTGAAATAGATGGTGAATTACAATTTGATGCTGCTTTTGTGGATGCAGTAGCGAAACAAAAAGCACCAGATTCAGACGTTGCTGGTAAGGCTACTGTGTTCGTATTCCCTGAAATTCAATCTGGTAACATTGGTTACAAAATTGCACAACGTTTCGGTAACTTTGAAGCAATTGGGCCAATCTTACAAGGTATGGCAAAACCAATCTCAGACCTTTCACGTGGATGTATAGAAGAAGATGTCTATAAGTTAGCAATCATTACAGCTAACCAAGCTATTTTAGAAGACTAAAGCGATTTAGCATATTACTTTAGCAGACTACAAGAGTGATTAATCTTGTAGTCTTTTTGATTTTTTAGTAAAGTAAATGATGAAATTATAGGGAGAGAAGGGGTAACATGGGGTATACAATTGATTGGGCAAGTGAAAGAGATACAGATGCTTTTGCCCAAAAATTAGCACACTTGGTACAAGCAGGCGATATTATTTGCTTAGAGGGTGACTTAGGAACAGGTAAAACAACGTTTACTAAATACTTTGCGAAAGCATTAGGGATTGACCAAGCCATCAAAAGCCCAACGTACACCATTATCCGTGAATATGAAGATGATGAGATTCCCCTTTACCATATGGATGCATATCGATTAGAGGAAACCGGTTCAGACAGTGTCGGTTTAGAAGATTATATCAATGGGGATGGCGTTACAATTATTGAATGGCCACAATTTGTTGTGGAAGATTTGCCTAAGGACTATCTCTGGCTAACTTTATCTACAACAAGCGAGACAAGTCGTGCTGTTGAATTAAACTTTGAAGGCCCTCGTGGGCAAGCTTTATACAGTGGTTTACTAGCAGATTTAACCTAAAAGATATTTTGAAGTGTAGCAGTGAAATAGAAGGATTGAGACTATATGAAAAAAGAACAATTGGAAATCACCTTGGCAGATGCGATGCCAAAGGACGCGAAAGCTTTATTAGACTTTTACAAAGTGGTTGGTGGTGAAACAGACTTCTTATCATTTGGAGAAGAAGGACTAGGTATAAACCAAGAGCAAGAAACCCGTTATTTGAAATCATTACAAGAAAGCTTGAACAATCGTGTATTAATTGCTCGTTTAGGCGACGAGATAATTGGCGTTGCTAGTATTGGTGCTGAACCCCATGCTAAAGTTGCACATATGGGCGAGTTAGGCATATCTATTTTGCGGCGTTTCTGGGGATTAGGTTTATCTCGTGTCATGATTGAAGATATGATTGACTGGGCAACTGAAAATGATATCTTGCGCTATTTACGTTTAGAAGTGTCTAAAGATAATATGCGGGCGATTAGTCTATATGAGAAATTCTCTTTTGAAGAAATAGGCATAACCCCCAAAGGTATATACCATGATGGCGAATTTCATGACTTAGTATTAATGGGCTTATCTGTTGAAAATCAAGATCAAGTATAAATATAAAGCATCGAACGTTCAAAAAAGGTCGAGACTGAATTTGGTCCCGACCTTTTCGCTTCAAATTTTTAAACTTTCAAATTTATTTTAAAATAGCCATAGCAATCATCACGATGAAAAGAATGGTTTCTATTGTGATAAGGGACCAGCGCCATTTATTATCTTTCTCATTGAAAGCAAAAATCATGGCAATAATTGGAATAATGATGGAAAGTGTAATGTTTGTCCAAGCTAATTCTGTAGCTGGCCTTGCAATTTGTAAGCCAGCATAAATAAAGGTTAAAGCGAGCATCATCAAGGCATTTTGTCTGATTTTATTCATAAAAAGGTCCTTTCGTAAAACGAGTTGTGACAATTTGTCACTAATTAAAATAATACTATAACATCTTTTTAAGAAAATGTTAATGTATGTGCCACACAAACCCTTTTACACAATGTAAATATGCGGTAAAATGTGTTATTATGGATTAGATTTAACTAGCATTTTATCAGCAATCTGATGCTGTTTTTAATGAATGCTAAATATATTACCAGGAAGGGTAATTCACAATGTTTTTAAATGATTTACGCAAGACATTTCCTCAATCAACGATAAAATTTAATGAACCATTAAATCAATATACTTATACAAAAACTGGTGGTCCAGCGGATGTATTAATTTTTCCAAAAACACCCGAAGAAATTCAAGCCCTAGTTCGCTTTGCCAACAAAGCCCATGAACCTGTTCTAGTACTGGGAAACTCATCAAACGTCATTATTTCAGATGAAGGCGTTTCAGGCATTGTGTTGATGTTAACTGAAATGAACTATATTCAAATTGACGGTACGCACATAAAAGCCGGTGCTGGGTCGAAAATTATCGATGTGAGTCGGTCAGCCGGAGCAAAAGGACTAACTGGATTTGAGTTTGCCTGTGGTATTCCAGGATCTACTGGAGGGGCAGTTTATATGAATGCTGGTGCTTATGGTGGTGAAATTTCTGAAATATTAGTTGAAGTAGATGTTGTGACGAAGGCTGGTCGCATGTACACCTTGAAAAATGAAGATTTGAACTTGGCATACCGTCATTCTGAACTACAAGAAACTGGCGATATAGTTGTTGAAGCGCGATTCAAATTGAAGAAGGGGAATTTAGACTCAATATTGGCTAAAATGGACGAATTAACCTACCTTCGAGAATCTAAACAACCGCTAGAGTACCCGTCATGTGGGTCAGTATTTAAACGCCCAGAAGGACACTTTACAGGTAAATTAATACAAGAAGCTAAATTGCAAGGGTATACCATAGGTGGTGCTCAGATTTCTGAGAAACATGCTGGCTTTATCGTCAATATTGGTAATGCAACTGCTACGGACTATATCAATATGATTCACCATATTCAAGAAGTTATTTGGGACCTTAATAAGGTCGCTCTTGAACCAGAAGTACGTATTTTAGGGAGACGGTCTAAATATGATACAGTAGATGAAAGTTTTGTCGATTAACGCTTCCCTATTTTTTAGAAAGAATTCAGTAAATCATTTGTATGAAAAAAATTCTTGAAAGGGGCATGGATTTATGTCCAATCCTTGGATACAATTTAAAAATATGTCGTTTACATACAAAGGTGCGAGTAGACGGGCATTAAAAAATATCAATTTAACTTTCTATCGTGGTGAAAAAGTGTTAATCATCGGGGCTAATGCCTCAGGAAAATCTACTTTAGTGCGCGCGTTGCGTGGTAAATTAGAGTCTGAAGAATTTCAAGGCACGATTGAAGGGGAAATTGTCAACTTTGATCTTGAGATGGAAACAATGGATGCAACTGTTATGGCGGATGCGGTAGACCACCATTTGGAAGAAACTGTTAAAAAAAATGGGATACGTAAACGGTCAAGTGAATATATCCCAAACTTTTCTGAAGAATTAAAACGCCGTATTTTAGAACACCCCCAAGATGTGGATACTAGCTTAGAACGACTTTCTGAAGGGCAACGTGATATTCAGAATTTTGTGAATAATGTAAACTATGAACAATCTGTTTTTATCTTTGATGAACCGCTTGCGAATTTAGCGCCTCGAGCAGGACAAATTTTTATCGATTTAGTAGATGACATTCATCATCATACGGATGCGACGGTTGTGATGGTCGATTACCGGATAGAAGAAGTGCTATACCGTCCAGTTGATCGCGTGATTGTCCTGTCTGAAGGTCGGGTCATTTTTGATGGAGACTCTGAGAAGTTATTAAAACGCAATATTTTAAATAGTTTAGGAATCGGCGAACCTGCTTATGTTTCAGCTATTCGATACACCGGTTATCCATTAGATAAAGTGCGTAATATTTCAAATGTCAATTACGTTCACGGACCTAATTTGAAGCGTACGATTGAATCGTGGCTGATGACTGTGCCAAATTTTGTGCAAAAACGAAGTAACGAATCTGTTTTAACCTTAGACAATATATCTTTTACCTATCCCGGTCGTGATCATGCCACCCTGTCCAACATTTCTACTAAAGTATTTAAAGGGGACATGATTGCTATTGTTGGAAAGAATGGCTCAGGTAAGTCTACGTTAGCTCAAATTATCGATGGTAATTTACATCCTGATAAAGGGACCATTCACTGGTTAGGTGAAGAGGTGACGACAGCTAATCTAGCTCAAATGAGACAGGAAACGGTTTATATCCAACAAAATATTGACCAATCTATCCTTGATTATACAGTTAAAGCATATTTGGAAGATATTGCTTCTAAATGTAATTATTCACCGGAAGAAGCTAAACAGGTCATTCGCGCTTCATTGAAGCGAACAGGACTTATTTATGCCTCCGAATTAAAAATTGGACAATTATCTTTTGGTCAACAAAAACGCATTATGTTATCTTCAGCCTTGATTAATAAGCCGTCTTTATTAATTATTGATGAACCTTCAGAAGGTCAAGACTATCACCATTACAACGAATTTATGCAATATCTTTATCAAATTAATCAAGAACAAGATATGGCTATTATCATTAATACGCATAATACGGACCTAGTCTTGGAATTTACCCGTCATGCTTGGGTACTAGCAGACGGTGAGTTGATTGCAGATACACAACCTATTAGAATTGCCACAGATTACCGTTTAATTCAAAGAGCCTTTTTACGGGAATCAAATCTCTACATCTTTGCCCGTCAAATAGGTTTAATTGATCCCTATAATTTTATCAAGAAATTTATGGATTATCATCGCGAGGTCAACCGGTAAACGCGTTGATTTTGAGCAAATAAAGATTGGGGAGGGTGTTTAATGCAAGAAACAGTGGACGTTAAGTCGGAATGTATTAAGTTATCAATACCCATTATTCTAGGGTATTTACCAGTTGGTTTAGCTTGTGGGTTATTACTTTCTGATGCAGGATTGACCTGGTGGCAAGTTGCACTTATGAGTGGCCTGGTATTTGGAGGGTCTGCTCAATTCGTAGCTGCAGCGCTAATCGCACAACAAGCCGGTATTGCCGAGGTTTTTATATCAGTATTGTTACTTAGTTCCCGTCAAGCCTTATATAGTGTTTCTTTTGGGCCATACCTAAAAGAGGTAGCGCATTTTAAAGTTGCCTGGTTGAGTTATATGACAGCAGATGAGAGCTATGCGATTAATGTATCTAAATTTCAAAATGCTAGTCCACAACAACCATGGTCAATCGATGATGCTTTATTTATATCTACATCTACTTGGATTTCATGGATTGTATTTACAGCTTTAGGCGCCTTATTTGGTACCTTTATCCAGATTCCAGAAGTGATTAGTAATTTTGTTATGATTGCTATGTTTATCGGTATACTGATACCAAACTTAAATAATCGTATGATGTTAAATACCATGCTATTCACTGGTATACTTGCTATTATTTTGATGATTATTTTCCAATCATCCTATGTCATTATCATGGCAACGGCTATCGCTCTAGCGGTCGTATTCTATTTCTTAAAACGGCAAGACAATCGTCGCGTGACATAGGAGGGATATCATGACATTATTTGTAGTATCACTAGGATTTCTTTGTATCGCTGTGCGCGTACTCCCAGCATTTATTATGCGGAACAGTAAAATCTCTCCAATGGTTTATCAGACAATGGCTTACCTTCCTGTTATTATTTTTACAGCAATGATTTTTACCGATATATTTTTCTGGGAAGACCATTTCAATCTCAACCTTTTTGAGAATATCAAACTAATTCCTGCACTTGTATCTTTACTTGTTGCTTATCGATTTAAAGATATTATCAAGACAATCATCGCTGGAGTCGGCACAATTGCATTATTATATTTTTTATTTTAACTTTTAATTGAATAAGACCTTCTTTGTCCAATCGGATAGGTAAGATTTTTTCCAAGTATCATTTGATTGCTTGGTTTTTTATTTAGCAACTATTTCTATTATTCATTATGATTAATATTTATCAACCGTGTCCAAGCGGTCTTTAGTTTGCTAACATAATACGCGTCTAAGCCTTTTTTGGCAAAAAATATAGGACCAATGACTTTTTAGGTCATCAGTCCTATATATTGTAGCGCTATTTATTTAAACTTAATTTTGACTTCTAGATGCGAAGTATTCGATATTAATTCGGCGTAATCTTGACCATTCAGCTGGTTTTCCGGTAATCATAAGATCAGTATTTCTTAATTCATCTAAGTCCTGACAATCTAATACCATCATCAATAACCGTAATTGTTCGTCGTAAGATTTTACCATCTCAATCGTAGCATCAACGCCTTCACTAAGGACTGAATGCAGAAATTGTCCTGACATGCCCACAGCTGATGCACCTAAAGCTAAAGCCTTCATCATCTGCAATGGATTTTTAATCCCACCTGAAGCAACGATTGTAGTTTGACTCATTAATGGTTGTGCCTCTAATAAAGAAATTACTGTGGATTGTCCCCAATCAGCCATGTAAGAGAACTCCTTGTTTTCACGGCGAGCATTCTCAATATTGGCAAAATTAGTACCACCAGTGCCTGATACGTCAATGGTATTGACACCTAGACTTTGAAGGTGATGCATGGTTTGATAGGACATACCAAAACCAACTTCCTTGACCATAACTGGTCTATCTAGATTTTCGACAATATCTACAATATGGTCTTCTAATTTTCTAAAATCACGATCACCTTCGGGCATCACAATCTCTTGTGCCGTATTTAGGTGGATTTGTAGCGCATCTGCGTCAAGCAAGTCTACAGCTCGTTTAGCATCTTCTAAATTCTTGTCGGCCCCCACGTTTGCCATTACAAAGCCATTCGGATTGACCTCCCGTATAATTGTAAATGAATCTGTTACAGAAGCATCTTTTAAGGCAGCTGATACTGAGCCAGAAGCCATTGGTAAATGACATTCACGGGCCACTTCAGCAAACATCCCATTAATCCTCTTTGTCCAAGCAGATCCACCTGTCATCGCATTAATATAGAAGGGGCGGTCAAATTGCTGTTTGAACAATGTTGTAGACAAGTCGATATGATGGAATGCTTGGTGGGATAATGAGGGATGGACAAAGCGGACAGATTCAAAATCAGTAGCTGCTGTTTGATATTGCATTTCAGCATTGTGCACATGAGCATCTTTACGGTTCATATTATCTCTCCTGTTCATTTCTTTGCCAAAAAGCGAAAGGAAGAACGACAAGGTCGTTTTCTCGCCAGGTGGCTTCGATGTTTCTAGCTTCATCAGCTTGACTAGAAATTGCATAAGCACAGTCGCCAGCACCTGCGCCGGAAATTTTGGCAACAGACTTATCTGATGTCACTAATTTTAGTGCTTTCTTAAATGACTTGGTTAAATACGGCTTATTCAGTGTTTGTGTGTAATTTAAAATATTTTCAAAATTATCCTTAATAGCAGACTTAAATAAAGACCATTCATTCATTTGAATAGCTGCCTTAGCCATTAACACTTGACGTTTAGCCAGTTGTTTAAAAGTCGACATAATTTCTTCTAATTCTCTTTCAGAAATATGATGTGCAACCATTTTCAACAGGTCTTCTGTGGAGGCTTTTTCCTTAGACCAGACTAAAGACAAGGTCCAATCTGGATCAATTGGTAGTTGCTCAATCATTAAGTCAGGCCAAAATTCTTCAATTAGGTGATGGATATCTTCACCAGTAGATTTAGCTTGTTGGTTAAACCATTCACGGTCAAAATTCTGATAATAAATCACACCAGTTTGAGCGCTAGCTGCTACATCTCCAAGGGAACCAACCATACCTAGCTGTGCTTGCGTAATCGCTACTAGCTTATACACTCGGTAAACCCATTGAGACTCGGTAATATCTTGGTCTAATTTATAATATTTTAAAAGGGCAGATACTACAGCTACTGAAATAGCGCCGGATGATCCTAAACCGTATTTGGTGCCATCTGCAGCATCAAGATCAGAAGTTATTTCTAAATCAAAGTAATCAGGTGTAGTTGCTGACTTCATACCAACTGCTTCAGCGTATGCCATTACTGTGCGCATGGATTCCCAAATTAACGGGAATTCATTGGCTAAGGGGTCATCACTGATCACTTGCCCGTTAATATCATATGACCAGGCTAGTGGATGGTCGGCTTGACTAGTAATTAAATAACCATTTTCCCCAGGATTATCTATTAAGTTTAAATGTAAGAAAGCATCCACTGTTGTTAGAAGGGCTGCTTGGCCAGAATTGACTACTGCATACTCACCTGCAAGAAATAATTTCCCAGGCACGGCCACTTTGATGGCGTTTGTTTCGTTATTCGTATGGATTATCGTGCTATCATTATGCGAATGCGCCATCTTCATACTCCCATCTATCTAATCGTTGTATCCCAGGACCAGCCGTTGTTTTAATAAAGTCCATATGAGGGAAATAAACCTTGAAAAAGGCTACTACCTCATCCATTTGGCTAGCACGGCATAAGACCTTTACATTTGGTCCAGCATCTATCGTATAGTAAGCCAATACACCAGTCGCCCGCAAATCTTGAACAACTTGAATGGCCTTAATGGTTTCAGGTTCGAAATAAGTAAAAGATGGATCAGCAGCCATCGTTGTGGCATGCATACGCATAGCATTAGCTTCTGCAATTTCTCCCATCAATTGAAAATCTTGTTTGACAATTGCAGCCTTAATCCGGTCCAGATCAATCATATTTTGCTTTACCCATTCCGGGTAAAAAGGCGAAGTATTCAAAGTATGGGCCATACCTTCACGAGAAGATACGCGTTTTTCAGCGGTATTAATCGCCATAATGACCATCCCGATATCCCAATTTGCTTCATCTACTCTAACTGCCATAGAGTTTTCATTGCGAGTTCCTTTTTGCCATTCTACAAAGCCACCAAAAATTGACCGCGTTGCTGAACCAGAACCACGTCTAGCGTAGGTAGATAATACTTGGTCAGATATTTGACCTTCTAAATTTAAAGCTGATCTTGTAGCGGCGGCTAAGGCAGAGAATGCTGAAGAAGAAGAAGCCAATCCAGCTGCAGTAGGTACATGGTTCACACTTTCTACTTTTGCCTTTAAATCAACCGCTGCTTCAGCTCTGAAAAGATCTAAAAACTGGCTAATTTTTGCCGTTTCAACTTCATTACGTAACTGACCATTTAAATAAAAAACATCCTTATCAAAATCACTTGAAAAAGTTACGCGCGAGTCTGTATACAAGGCGTCTAAAGTGAGTGATAAACTAGATGTAGTGGGGATAAAAAGGTCTTTATTTGCCTTACCCCAATATTTTATTAATGCAATATTGGTGTGTGCGCGGTAAGCGCCTTGAAAAACTGACATCTTGATTCTCCCTCAAAAAAAATTCTTTCCTTTATTATAACCGATTTCTATATATTTCGCCCACTATTCGGTAGCTGCACTTTTAAAAGGGACCACCCAGCTTGCCACTGCCAAGTTATTTTCCTTTAATGATTCTGCCAAAAGGATAGCCTTGTCCTTGCTATCACATAATGCAAAATAGCAACCGCCACGGCCACCACCAGTCAGTTTGGCTGCGCCAGCGCCATTCGCTTCTGCAAAAGTCACACCTGCTTCAAGTTCAGGACTAGAGACTTGTAAAGCTCGTAAATGCTGGTGAGCATCTTTAAATGTATTACAAATAGCCGTAAATAGCTGGTCGTTAGCCATTTGATTCGGTGTTATATTGACTAAATCAATAAATTGGTTGGCTGCTTTACCCAGTTGGCGTAGATTATTTTCTACCGCTTGACGACGGGTAATAAAAGCTGAATTTAAACCAGCTGCTACATCAGTCACCGCATTTTTAGTATTTCCATGAATGCCTGTGTCAGCTACCACCAACCAGTAGGGGGTATTAAATTGGCAAACTTTTATTGGCTGATTCTTTTGATAGATTAAAGGTAAGCCCAGACCAGCAACCCGTGCGTCTAAACCAGATGGGTTCCCATGACTAATTTTTTCAGATAAGTCGACATATTTCAGTAATTGATCATCAGAAAGTGGGAGATCATAATAGTTATAAAAAGCTCGTACTAATGCTGTTGCCATAGCCGCTGAAGATCCCATACCACGTTCTGCGGGTATAGAAGAATGGATATTGATCAACCAATGGCTTTGACTTTGTGTCATTAAATCAGCCCGCAGTTGGTCATAGACAGCTAATAAATTTTGTAAGTCAGACGGTGCTTGATGGAGAGGTCCCTCATATAATTCACTCACTAAATAAGCATTGGTTTGAATTTGTTCAATAGTTACCGTCATCTCTACCGCATGGAAGGGTAAGGCTACAGATGGATATCCATGAACAACTGCATGTTCACCAATAATAATGATTTTCCCATTTGCTTTACCAGTCGCTTTTCTCATACTTTCACTCCTATTCTGTTTTATTATATACAATATTTTAATGGTCAACAGCTTTGAAAACGAATTAAATATAAATTTAGCAAATTATTAAAGGTTGCCAGATTAGAATCCGAACAATATTTTACTGAACATCGATAAAATCCTAGTAATCACAAATGTTAAATGCTAGAATAAATATGAAATTCGAAAAAGGAAGTGAAAACATGAGTGTCCAACAATCAATGCAAGATATTGAAAAAATCATTGTACTTGATTATGGTAGTCAATACAATCAATTGATTACACGCCGTATTCGTGAGTTAGGCGTTTATTCAGAACTTTTATCACATAAACTAACAGCTGATGAAATCATGGCGAAAGGTAATGTGAAAGGTATTATCTTATCAGGTGGTCCAATGTCAGTGTATGCAGAAGATGCTTTTTCAATTGATGAAGCAGTATTTGATTTAGGAATTCCGGTTTTAGGGATTTGCTATGGTATGCAATTAATGACATTTAAAAATGGTGGGGTAGTTGCCCGCTCTGAGAAACGTGAATATGGTCAACAGCCATTATTTATCGATAAAACAGATTCAGCTATTTTTAAAGGGCTAGAAGCAGAAGAGCTAGTGTTAATGAGCCATTCTGACCGAATTGAAGAAATTCCTGAAGGATTTGAAGTCACTGCTCGCGGTGAACATAGTCCAGTAGCTGCCTTTGAAAACACTGAAAAACAATTCTATGGTTTCCAATTCCATCCAGAAGTTCGTGCGTCAGTTCATGGTAACGATATGTTACGTAACTTTGTCTTTGATATTTGTGGTGCACAAGGGTCATGGACAATGGAAAAATTCATCGATATAAAAATCCAAGAAATTCGTGAATTAGTTGGTGACGGTAAAGTATTACTAGGCCTTTCAGGTGGGGTAGACTCATCAGTTGTAGGTGTATTATTACAAAAAGCTATCGGTGACCAATTAACGTGTATCTTTGTAGATCACGGTTTATTGCGTAAGAATGAAGCTAAAGAAGTGATGGAAACCTTAGGTGGTAAATTTGGTTTAAACATCATCAAAGTTGACGCTGAAGAACGCTTCTTGAATAAATTAGCTGGCGTATCTGATCCAGAGCGCAAACGTAAAATTATCGGAAACGAATTCGTGTACGTATTTGATGACGAAGCGCATAAAATTAAAGATGTTGACTTTTTAGCACAAGGTACATTATATACTGACGTGATCGAATCAGGTACCGATACAGCGCAAACAATCAAATCTCACCACAATGTAGGTGGATTACCTGAAGACATGACCTTCTCTTTAATTGAGCCTTTGAACACTTTATTTAAAGATGAAGTTCGTGCAGTAGGTACCGAATTAGGTATGCCAAATGAAATCGTTTGGCGTCAACCATTCCCAGGTCCAGGGTTAGCTATCCGTATCATCGGTGAAGTAACACCTGAAAAACTAGAAGTCGTACGTGAATCTGACTTCATCTTACGTGATGAAATCAGAAAACATGGACTTGAAGACGACATCTGGCAATACTTTACAGTCCTACCAGGATTTAAATCAGTAGGTGTAATGGGTGACGAGCGTACATATGAATACACTATTGGTATTCGTGCAGTAACTTCAGTTGACGGGATGACATCAGAATGGGCACGCATTCCTTATGATGTATTAGATACTATTTCTAAGCGTATTGTAAACGAATGTGCACACATTAACCGCGTCGTCCTAGATATTACGAGCAAGCCACCTGCAACCATCGAGTGGGAATAAAACACAAAACCCTTACAAAGTCTTATTTAATAGTCTTTGTAAGGGTTGTTTTTTATATAAATCACTTAAAACCCACTTAAATTATTTGTCTAGAAGCCAATTAAGTACAATAAATATAAAAAGAAGAGCGTTGGCCGGTTGGTCAACGCTCTTAAAATTAATCTGACTTTTGGGGCACATTATAGAGTACCATTTTACTGATATTCATCAATATATACAGTTACTATTTTTGTACACTCTTATAGAAAGTTGCACCCTGACGAACGCGTACCATGCATGAAGACCGTTTATGCTTTGATAAATGCTGCCGTACTTCCAATCCGTAATATCGATTTGCCTATGAAGACTAGGATGCGGCCACGAAAAACAACCGTTTCTGAACCTAAAGGTCATAACGCTAAACACTTGGGACGCAGTATCGAAGAACGCTCTCCAGAAGTACTCTCGAGGGAAGAATTTGGGCATTGGGAAGTTGATTTAGTATTAGGTAAGAAAACAAAAAATGAGCCTGTCATCATCACTACGGTTGAACGGAAAACACGCTACTGCCTCACTAAGAAAGTTTGGGGAAAAGGCGCAGCGCTGGTTCAAAAAGGCGTGCTTGACTTGATAAAAAAACAGGGGCTAGAACAGTTCAAGTCACTCACAACTGATAACGGCTCTGAGTTTTCAAGTCTGTCTCTTATCGAAATCATCGCTGAAGACGTTCAGGTTTTCTTTACTCATGCGTATGCTTCTTGGGAGAGAGGAACGAACGAAAGGCATAACCGCATGCTCCGAGAATTTATCCCAAAGGGAGTCACTCTGCGTCCATTGTCCTATTCGTATTTACTGGAAGTAACCGATGCGATCAACCACAGACCAAGAAAAATAATGGGCTATACAACACCTGTAGAACGCCTTCAGGAAGAACTGGCCGATTTACAAGCAGCTTAAGGTGTTTTGTTGGTTCTATAGGGATGAAATTAAACCTTGGCAAAAATTTAGATTACAGATTCAAGTTGATGCATAAAGAATCCCTGGATGCCTGTCCAGGGATTCTTTATCTTTTATATATCTTTATAATAAATCAAGTCTAGTTGCTCGTCATCTCCCATAAAGAAAGCATGTTGGCCAATATGGTGAAAGCCCATTTTGCTATAAAAGTAAAGAGCGCGTTGATTATGTTCCCATACACCTAACCAAATACCAGCCACACCTAGATTACGTGCAATTTCTTCGGCAGCTTGGATCAATTGTGTGCCATATCCGTGACGTAAAAAAGCTGTTCGTACATAAATTCTTTCCACTTCAAGGAGATTGTCGTTTATATACTCAGTCTGTGCATCATCTACATTCAATTTAAGATAACCCACAGTGTCATTATTAACCTTTAAAAAGTAGAATTGGCTGTTAGTAGTTTCTAATTCTGCTAATAATTTTCCACGATTATAGGCATCCTCTAAATAAATTCGCATATTTTCATCTGAATTAAAAGCACCAAACGTATCCGTATAAGTTTCAATAGAGACAGCTCTTAACTCATCGACATCGGCTAGGGTACATTGCTGTAATTGTGCCATAAATAACATCCTCCTGAATTATACATTTCTTTTATAGTAACCTAAATAGGCTTAAATATTAAAGCATAAATTTGGCTTAAACATCAGTCATTTGATCGTTTAAAAATGCGTATTTATGAATCAGATATGTAAAGACATCTAAACAATCTTTACATGAAATATACTTATTAAAGTAGGTAGAGCGATTTATCAGTCTTTATTTTGTGCGAGATAAAGAGCATTTACCGTTTTTTTAATATTTAAAAAGTCCAATAAGTGTAAATATTTTGAAATAAAGACTTTACTGATTATTTTCAAAAAGAATACGTAAAATTGATTGGAAGTTAATATTGCTAGTTTAAGATGAATAGCAGAGTTAAAAAAAAAGAAATTTTTGGGAGGAAATAACAATAATGAAATTTAACAAGCGTATCATGCGTTTTGGTGTAGGCTTACTTTCCGCTACATTATTAGCTGCGTGTGGAAATGGTAGGACGAATTCTGAATCATCAAGTAGCTCAACAGGAGCCACTGAAGGGCAAACTG
This sequence comes from Aerococcus viridans, assembly GCF_002871935.1. Lineage (GTDB taxonomy): Bacteria > Bacillota > Bacilli > Lactobacillales > Aerococcaceae > Aerococcus > Aerococcus viridans_B. Next base: position 73,776 of record NZ_PNHQ01000006.1, on the reverse strand, counting down.
AATTGGTATTCTGGCATGGTATGGGTGGTTCGACTGGAGAAGCATTACAAACAATTGTAGATGAATATAATGCTTCACAAGACGATGTATTCGTGAATGCTCAGTACCAAGGTACCTATGATGAAACTTTAACGAAGTTACGTTCCTCTGCTTCTGGCTCTGATGTTGGAGCTGACTTAGTTCAGGTATTTGAACAAGGAATGACTTTCATGATTGATTCAGATTTAACGGTACCCGTACAAGACTATGTAGATGAGTCAGATTTTGAGTTAGCAGATCTAGAAGAAAATTTACTAGCTTACTATACGAAAGATGATACCTTATATTCCATGCCTTTTAATTCATCTACCCCTTTAATGTACTACAATGCGGATATTTTTGAGCAAGCTGGTATTGACCAAGCACCAACAACATTTGAAGAAATCATTGATATCGCGCCAAAATTAACTGAAGCAGGCGTTGAGATGCCAATGTCACTAACTATCTATGGCTGGTACCTTGAACAATTTATCAATAAAACTGAAGAAGATATGTATAACAATGGCAACGGCCGAGATGGTGCACCTACAGCAGTTACTTTTGACCAGAACGGTAGCATGTTACGGGCTTTAGAAACTTGGAAAAAAGCACAAGATGAAGACGTAGCACCTAATGTTGGGCGTACGGGTGGTCAAGCTGAGTTTGTTTCTGGACAATCTGCTATCACTTTAGCTTCAACAGCAACATTACGCCAGATCCTAACTGAAGTTGATGGACGCTTTGAAGTTGGCACCGCTTATTTCCCAGCATTATCTTCTGAAGATCAGGGAGGTGTATCTATTGGTGGAGCGTCTCTATGGATGATTGATTCAGAAGATGAAGCTAAAAAGGATGCAACATGGGACTTCATACAGTACCTAGTATCACCAGAAGTTCAAGCACAATGGAATGCTGATACAGGATACTTTCCAGTCAACAAAACTGCACAGGAAGAACAAGTATTTAAGGACAATTTAGCAGAATTTCCACAATTCCAAACGGCTATCGATCAGTTACATGATGCTACACCTGAAGATCAAGGTGCCTTATCAGGTGTAAATCAAGAAGCACGTATGTACTTTGAAGCTGAATTAGAACGGCTGTTAAACGATGAGATCACAGCAGAAGAGGCTGTACAAAATATGGCTAATCAAACAAATGCAGCGATAGAAAACTACAATGCAACAAATCAATAAAACTCGGTCTGTATACAAGGTATAAAAAGTGCATCTAATGCGCATTTTACTGGTAGTGTTTTGGAGTACTGATATTTTTGAAACCTTATCAGCTCTAAATGATATACGGATACCAATGTGCCAGAAGGCATTCAACAGTATCACTATTGTTAGTTATGCTGTCAGGCTGGGATACTTTTTCCCAGCCTTGTTTATTTTGAAAGGAGTATTATTTTGGAACGTACTGACGAAATGATCATCATTAATTCAAAGAAAAATTTATGGGGAAGCATCCAACCTTATATCTATTTATTACCAGCCTTACTTGTTTTATCCATCTTTATGTTTTGGCCGTTTATTCAAACGATATTTCGTTCATTATATCTAACGGATTCGTTTGGACAAATGTCGCTTTTCTTAGGGTTCAGGAACTATACAGAATTATTTGCAAGTAAATCATTTTGGCATTCTATGTTGGTATCATTTCAATTTGTATTAATCGTTGTATTATTTGGCGTGACAGTTGGTTTAATAGCAGCAATTTTGTGTCAAAGATCATTTCCAGGGATTAGGTTTTTCTCTACTTCTTACGCAATGCCTATGGCTATTGCATCAGCGGGTATGGCTATGATTTTTCAAGTGATGCTAAATCCTACTGTGGGCATTATCAATAAAATATTAGGTATCAATCAAAACTTATTAACTCATCCTACCTGGTCATTAGTGGTTGTAGGGATTTTAACAGGTTGGTTGAATTCTGGTATGAACTTTTTATATTTTTCTTCAGGATTGGCCAGTATCGATGATGCATTATATGAGAGTGCTTCTATAGATGGAGCGAATAGTCTTCAAAAGTTTTTAAATATTACGATTCCTTCGTTAGGACCAACTTTCTTTTTTGTCATTGTGACGAATGTGATCAATGCTTTTCAAGGTTTCGGTCAAATCAATATTCTAACTAAAGGTGGACCTGGAGAAACTACAAATGTAATTGTTTACGATATCTATAAGAATGCCTTTATGAATTATCGTTATGGATTCGCATCTGCAGAATCTGTAGTGCTATTCGTGATAATTATGATATTAACAATTATTATGTTCATCATTCGGGGAAGGAGTAATAAATAATGGCTATGCATCAAGTTAACCCAATTTTTGTCACTCATCAACATAAGCAAGATCAAAAATATGTGCTACAACAAGGATTTCAGCGAGTGGGTATTATTGCCTTAAATATCTTCATGTGGCTTTTCATGATGTTTCCTTTAATTTACGCATTATTAATGGCTTTGAAGCCATCAGCAGAATTATATGATCCAAATTCGATTTTATTTCCACAAAACCCAACACTAACGAATTTTGTAGAAGTTTTTGATATCGCACCATTAGGTCGTTATATTATCAACTCAATCATTGTGGCTACATCGGTGACTGTATTACAGATTTTAACTTCATTATTAGCAGGATTTGCCTTTAGATTTATACAGTTTAAAGGAAGTAAACTAGTATATGCACTTATTCTTTCGACCATGATGGTACCTGGTGAAGCTGTGATTATCTCTCAATTCTTAATGGTTTCTGGTTGGGGTTTAAATGACTCAATTATTGTATTGATTCTTCCTTTTATGGCATCTGCCTTCAATATCTTCTTATGTACACAGGCATTACAGCACTTTCCTTATGAAATATATGAAGCTGCAAAAATGGATGGCTGTAGGGACTTACGTTTTGTATTTGAAATAATGTTCCCATTATTAAGGCCGACGCTAGGTTCAATGGCTGTGCAATCTTTCTTGGCAGGTTGGAATATGTATATGTGGCCATTATTGGTGACGAATAATGATAATGCTAGAACTGTCCAGATTGGGATTTCTATGTTAAATAGCGTTGACTCACAATCCTTAGTACTAATGATTGCGGGCGTCATCATCTCAATGATGCCAAGTTTAGTTATTTTTATCATCGGTTCGAAGAATATGGTTAAAGGACTAACTGCGGGTGCAGTGAAAGGATAGTAGGAGGATAAAATGGCAAAAGTTCAATTAAATAAGGTGGGTAAAATATATGAAGATGGTTTTAAAGCCATCCATAATATTGATTTAGATATTGAAGATAAAGAATTCATCGTTTTTGTAGGACCATCAGGATGTGGTAAATCAACAACTTTACGTATGATTGCCGGTTTAGAGACGATTTCTGAAGGGGAATTGCGTATTGGTGATGATGTAATGAATAATGTGCCGGCTAAGGATCGTGATATTGCAATGGTCTTTCAGTCATACGCTTTATATCCACATATGAATGTTCGAGATAATATCGCTTTTGCAATGAAGATGGCAGGAGTTCCTAAGAGAGAACGATATGCAAAAGTGGAAGCAGTAGCAAAACCACTTCAATTAACTGAATATTTAGATAAAAAACCTGGTGCGCTTTCTGGTGGCCAACGGCAACGCGTTGCTTTAGGTCGAGCAATGGTTCGCAATCCCAAAGTATTTCTATTAGATGAACCTTTATCCAATCTAGATGCAAAGTTACGCGTTTCAATGCGTTCCGAAATTGTTGAATTACATCGTCAATTACAAACAACTTTTATTTATGTAACCCACGACCAAACGGAGGCCATGACTATGGGTACTCGTATAGCTGTTTTAAACGAGGGAAATGTTGAACAATTCGACACACCGGAAAATTTATATAACAATCCTATTAATCGTTTTGTCGCAGAATTCATAGGTAGCCCACAAATGAATCTTATTAACGGTCGATTAGTGAAAACAGTAAATGGTAATGCAATAGAGACTGGTGAAGACATATTCCCTCTAACACAAGAGATGCAAGATAATATTTTAGTAGAAGCAACCGGTCAAGAAATTCAGATTGGTTTAAGACCAGAGCACTTCGAATATAAGAATGATCGTTTAGATAACCAAACAATTTTAGTACAAACGAAAAATGTTGAGCAAGTTGGTGCAGATACATTTGTAAACTTTGACTTTCATTCTTCTGAGCGAGAAATGACGGCACGTCTAAGTCCAGCTAGAAGGGTACCGACGCATGCGAATGTATATCTACAATTTGATTTGAGCAAAGCTTATTTATTTGATAAAACATCTGGCCATTCAATTTTAAACCGTCGTTACCACGAAGCATAAGGAGTGAACTATATGACTGGTGTCATTGCCCACCGAGGATATTCTAAACTATTCCCTGAAAATACTATGCTAGCGTTTCAAGAAGCAAACGCCTTTGACATCGCTGGTATTGAACTAGATGTGCAATTAACAAAAGATGGACAAGTGGTGATTTGTCATGATGAAACGATAGATAGGACATCTAATGGTAAAGGTTTTATCAAAGACTTAACTTTGACAGAATTAAAAGCATTTTCCTTTTATGGCGCCTTTGAACATCAATTTGCAAAAAATGAGCACATCCAAATACCTACATTAGAAGAATTTTTTCAGTGGTTTAAACCGCTAGATATTATGGTGAATATCGAGTTAAAGACCAACATACTGCGCTATGATGGTCTAGTAGAAAAAGTCAACGATCTAATTCAAGATTATAAACTTACTGATCGGGTGGTTTTGTCTTCATTCCAACATCACACTATGAATATGGCTAAAAGTATAAATACAGACTTAAAAACTGGCTTACTAACGATGAATGGTACCCTTAAACCCGGCGATTATACAGCTCATCACGGACATGATTATTATCATCCATTCTTTATGTCCTTGGAACCAGAAGATATCGGAAATTTAATGGATAATAATATTGGTATTAATACCTATACCGTAAATAAGGCAGAGGATATTCAAAAAATGATTCATACTGGTGTAACGAATGTGATTACAGATGATGTTGCTTTAGCGGTTGAATTAGTAAACAAATCAAAATAACCCTCAAATATAAAAGCTTATGGACAATATATCTCTGTCCATAAGCTTTTATCATATGCCAGTTTAATGATATTCTATCCTAGACGTAGATTAGCCGAAGCTAATGCTTGATCAATAACCCCCATAACGGCTTTTGAATGCGCTAAATTTTCCTTTACACGGTTCATATCACGCTGGCGAATTATATCTTCAAACGCGACAAATTCTTCATACATACGGTGATGATGAATTCGTTTGTCGGTCGTTGTATAATCTTTACCACGTATAGCTAAGTCATAACTGGCTAATATATTTGTTGGCCCGTTAATAATCAGCGCACCGTTTCGGCCTTGGATAGTAGATTTTATAGGCGCATCTGTATCTTTTGACCCAATACAAACTGCTTTAAATTGGTCAAAATCCATGACTAACATACCTGATGTATCTATCCCACGATCAATATTAGCGAAATACATGACAGATTTTGGTGCACCAAATAACCCAACTAATAAATGAATGTTATAAATATTAATATCCATTAATGCACCACCAGCTTTTTTAGGATCAAAGGCAGGTAACACATCACCTTCCATAAAGGCATCATAGCGACTTGAATATTGTGAATAGTTTGCTTCAACGATTTTGATATCACCAAGTTTTTCTAGATCAGCTTTTAAGGCCGCAAAGTTATGAAGATGTTGGTTAGTGATCGCTTCTACTAATACTAAATTCTTTTCTAGAGCAATCGCTTCTAATTCTTCAAGTTCAGCCAAGTTCAAGGTGAAGGGTTTTTCACAAATAACATGTTTATCTGCTTCAAGCGCTTTTTTGGCAAATATATAGTGTAAATGATTTGGCAAAGCAACGTACACTGTATCTATATCGCTAGCCAGTAATGCCTCAATATCTGTATAAACATATTTAATTCCATGATCATCTGCCATCGCTTGGTTTTTCTCTAAAGATCTTTCAGATGATAAAAGTGCATTTAATTCTATTGTTGGGATGTCGTGTACCATTGATAGGAAATCGACAACAATCTTTCCAGCACCTAATATGCCTAACTTCATCATTTTATCCTTTCTAGTAGTCAAAAACTAATGTAAATCTAATTGTCCATCTTCCATAATTTGCATGACTAATAGCGTTTCTTCATCCTTAACCACTTTTTCTTTTCCATTGATAATTGTTTCGTATATATCACGATATACTTGACGGTAGTCGCCAACTTCAGACACGACTGCTTCTCTATGATAAACGCCATTGTCATCAAGATAGGTTAAAGTACCGTAATGTTCAGGTAAATCTTCCCCAAATCCTGGTTCATCAGGTGTATAGTTTAACTTTAAATGTTCTTCTTGACGGTCTTTAGTTTGTTTAATAAAGACACCTTTTTTACCATAAATTGCAAAAGAGGGTCTAGGCGCTAACCGCATTAATGAACCAGCAACTGCCACCTTTAAATTTCCATAATTTAAATCAAAGTCGAAATAATCATTCAATTTACCTTCACCAAGAATTTGACGCGTATCAAAATGCACATCGTCAGGCATGCCAAAGTAGGATATTGCTTGGTCAAGAGAATGCGAACCAAGGCCGTAAGTATAGGAATCAATTAAATTGTAAGTAGCGTTTTCAGAAAATTCTGGATTGTAGCGGTCGTAATGGATTTCTATATCGATTAAGTCACCTAAAACACCTGATTCAATCACTTTTTGGGTAGTTAAGAAATCTGAATCATAGCGACGATTTTGATAACATTGGATGAATAAATCTTTTTCTTTGGCAAGATCAAAAAGTTCTTGAGCTTGGGCACGTGTTTCAGCAAAGGGTTTCTCTACTAAGACATTTTTTCCTGCTTCAAGGGTTTGTTTTGCTAAATCATAGTGGCTAGCGCTAGGGGTAGTGATGACAACCAGATTAATTGTTTCATCGTTATAGATTTCGTCCAAGTTATTGGTGTAATTAACGCCAGCGAGACTTGGCCAAGCACTTTTTCCAGATCGTGAATAAATTGTTTGGATATTTACAATTTCTGGTAACCGACTAGAGAAGGGTAAGTGATAACGGTTGGTTGATTTTCCATTTCCAATATAAGCGATATTCAGCATAAGCATGTCCTCCATAAATTGATTTGACTTAAATATAACGATAATCATCGAAAAATGATAGCGTTTTGTTCATTCTGGTAGTAATTGCCAATAAGTGGTTCGTTTAACCGATTCAATTGAACATTCTGACCAAAATATTTTCTGTTATACCAATTTGCTAGGAGATAGCGTACAATATAAAATGTAGAAACCCCTTTCAGAAAAGGTGACATAATGAATTTAGTTCAAGCACTCAAAAATGACCAACAATTTACACCAAACGAAAAACGAATTGCCGCATATATTTTAAACAATCCTTCAGTCAGTAGCCAGTTTAATTTAACTGACTTAGCAACAAAAACGTATACTTCACATTCAGCAATTGTACGTTTCACCCAAAAAATTGGCTATGAGGGATTCCGAGATTTTAGGAATGCCCTTATTGCATATGCTCAACAAGATCGGTTTAAGAATGAGCCGATTGATGCGAACTTTCCTTTTGAAGTTGAAGATACTACCCAAGATATTGCGGATAAAATGGCTAGTTTAACTAAACAAACAATTGAAGCCATGCAAAGCAATATTGACCATAAAGCTTTTGAAGCCACTGTAGACACCTTGATGGTAGCTCAGCGAATATTTATATTTGCTAAAGGAGACACGCAAATTTCTGCCCGTTCTTTTCAAAATAAGCTGGTTAAATTAGGAATATTTATTGTAATAGCAGAAGAATACGCTGATGAAGCGTGGGTGGCCTCCAATATTTCAGTAAATGATTGTGCTATTTTTACTTCCTACCGGGGAGATTCTGCAAAGTATCGAGCATTTATTCGTATATTAAAGGCAGAGAAAATACCAACAATACTGATATCTTCCCTAGATGCCAAAGTTTTATCAGGAATGACTGATCACTGGTTAACTACCATTGACTTAGAACGGTCAGATGCTTTAAAAATTGGTACATTCTCTTCGCAAATTGCGATTGAATATATTTTTAATGTTTTGTATGCCATGATTTATATGACGAACTACCATGAATATAACGAACAAATTGCTAAGAAGTTTACACGCATTTCGAAAGGAGCATTAGATGATTAACTGGGGTATTATCGGTGCTGGAAATATTGCGAACCGTTTTGCAGATAGTCTTAAAGAGGTAGCAGATGGCAATCTGTATGCAGTTTCCAATAGAACGATTGAGAAAGCACAAAGTTTTCAAATTAATCATCCATGTGAAAAGGCTTATGGATCATACCAAGAATTACTAGATGATGATCAAGTAGATGCTGTTTATATTGCACTACCCCATAAATATCATTTTGAGTGGATCTTAAAGGCTATCGAAGCTGATAAAGCTATTCTTTGTGAGAAAGCCGCAACAATGAACCAACTAGAAGCAGAAGATATTCAGAAAGCATTGCTTAACAAACCTGTTTTCTTTATGGAAGCTATGAAAAGTCGTTTTACAACAGCGTACGAAACAATTAAAACCATAGTTGCTGCTGGGGAGATTGGTGAAATTAAAGCTATCAAAACCTCTTTGTGTAGAGCTTTTGACCCAGTAAATGCATCTTACCACTTCCAACCAGGACAAGGTGGTTGTCTATTAGATATGGGTGTTTATAATGTTGCTTTACTAGAAGACTTTTTACCAGGTCAATTTGTTTTGAAGGAAATGGATTATCTCCTCCATAAGGATCAAGTAGAAATATATGTGAATGCCGTATTTGATGTAGATGGGAAGGAAGCCACTGTTGAATCCGGATTTGACCGATTAACTGAAGCAAAAGCGGTCATTACAGGAACGAAAGGGGAAATTGTGATTTATGATTTCCACCGCCCAACCAAATTTGATTTACGAATAGGAGATCATGTAACTAGTATTGAAAAAGCCAATGTGATCGATGACTTTTATGGTGAAATTACCCATGTCCAGGAAAATATACAGTCAGGCAAATTTGAGAGTGACCGGATGCCGGTATCAGATACCATCAAAGTTGCAGCTATCATCGATCAAATGAAAGCAGAAATATTTTAATATTTAATGGGATCATTTCGAGGTAGTGAATGAATACTATCCCCTATGTTTGGTATAATAGACAGGAACATAGCGCTTATAGTAATTGGCTAGATGATCCAACTTTCGGTATTGCGGGTGGGAGCTTTCTACTTATTGTGAACCATGAGTTAAAAGGAGCAGTAACTGTTTCAGGTCTTGCTCAAGAGGATGATCATGCTATAGTCGTTGAAGCGCTAAGGAATGTTAAAGTAAAATTTAACTTATAATACAGGAGGCTCTTCTATGAAGATTGAACGAGTGGCATTTTTTGATATCGACGGTACCTTATTTGATTCGAGCAAGTATCATTTACCTATTGAACAGCAAGTGCCCGATTCAACATACTTAGCCATTGAAAAGTTAAAAGCAAATAATGTACTGCCCATTATTGCAACTGGTCGATGGAAGAATCGTATGCAGGACTTAGGGGATTTGTTAAATATTGACTCATTTATCACTTCAAACGGTCAAGCCGTCCATATTGAAAATGACCTTGTCTATCAAAATTATATCGACCAAGCATTAGTTGAGCGTACTATTGATGAAATGCGTTTTCGTGATGTTCCAGGATTTTTTGATACCAAGAAGGGCTTACACTTATTACCTAACGTTGTGCATGCCAGAGATTATGGTGAACCATTTAAGATAGTGCCTGATACCGAATATCCAGAGCATGTCTTACAAATGCTTGTGACAACGGAAAATATTCGTATCGTTAGTGACTGGTTGACTGAATTAAAAGTGGTGCAAACCGCTCCAAGCCATTTAGATATTTATCCATTTGATGTATCAAAAGCTAATGGAATCGATAAGGTCCTAGATGTGTTGAACCTAGATATCTCACAAACCTATGCATTTGGCGATGCGGATAATGATCTAGAAATGTTAGCCAAAGTCGGCACTTCAGTTGCCATGGGTAACGGGACGGATAATGTGAAGAAGACGGCTGATATCATTACTTCTGAAGTTTGGAACGATGGAATTTACAAAGCCTGCGAACAATTAGGTTTGTTTGATTAATTTTTGAAGAAGGGCAATCACCAGTTTGCTAGGAACTCTTGGAATAGAGAGGATAACTCGCTTAGTGGAGATTGTTCTTTTTTGTGACTAAAATGGTTCAGATTGCTCTTTATTTGAAGTCCCCACATTCAAAAGAAGTGCTAAAATTTTATAAAAAATTAGCTTTGACCGTAAAAGCATTCATTTTTCACTTAGTTGAATAAGAAAAAAACAATAAAAATCCCCGAGGAAAATGATCATCATACAATTAACCTCGGGGTATTTAGCTTATAAATTACCATCTAAAAGATCTTGGATAACCTTAGATACACCTAAGTCATTATTTGAAGGTGCAATAAAGTTGGCTTGTTCTTTAATATCGTCATGAGCGTTTTCCATAGCGTAAGAATATTTAACGGCTGTCAACATTTCAATATCATTGTAATTGTCACCAAAGGCCATCATTTGATCGGTAGAAATATTTAGTAAATTGCTCAATTGATACATGGCTTGACCCTTATCGATACGCTTATTCATGATATCAATCCATTCTTTACCGGAAACAGTGGCAGAAAACCGCTGATTAAGTGCTGGACCATAAATAGCTGAGTATTGGTCAACTGCGTCATTATTCGGTGTATAGACTGTAAATTTGTTGACTACAGCATCTACTGATGCAAAGTCATCATAATAATAAATATTGGTATAGAAAGTACGGTAAACTTCGTCATATTGGTCATGTGCTTTTGGGATATAGGCTGCATCTAAGGCACATAGAATAGGAATTCCCGCTGCTGTTTCTTGTTCTAGGGTAAAGGCCATTAATTTGCGATAGTCATCTTGCTGGATAATTGAATTGAAGAGTTGCTCTTGTTGCTTTGTAATCGCTGCACCATTATCGGAAACAAAAATTAAATGGTCTTCGATATGACTGAACATATCTACTAAAGTATATAAAGGACGGCCAGATGCAATGGCGACTTGTATCCCTTGTTCTTTTAGTGCCAATACTTGGTCGGTAAAGTTTTCAGGGATTTGCCCTTTATCATTTAATAGTGTGTGGTCCATATCAATAGCAATTAATTTGATGTCTGTCATGAAAATCCTCCATACGGTATTTGTTTACTAGATGGCTCTATAGCGCTTACAATTATTAGTTCTTGCAAGTTACATCGTTAGTCTGAGGGCCAGTAAACTCTTTTATGCTATTATTATAACCATAAGCTACTGAAAACGAAAATGAAAGGATGAATGCTAGTGGGCTGTTTAGGAAATATGATTTGGATGATCTTTGGGGGGCTTATTTCTGCTTTCTCTTGGTTCATCGTTGGCTGTTTATGGTGTATAACGATCGTAGGTATTCCAATAGGAAAACAATGTTTTAAAATGGCCAAATTATCACTGATGCCATTTGGGAAAGATGTCGTTCGAGAAGCCAGTGGTTTTGGTAGTTTCTTATTAAATATTCTATGGTTAATTTTTGGAGGCTTAGAGCTGGCCTTGATGCACTTAGTGACAGCAGGAATTTTAACCCTCACAATAATCGGTATACCATTCGCCAAACAACATTTTAAACTAGCTTTACTTTCCCTTGTTCCTTTTGGGGCGAGAGTCATACCATCAGATACAGTATATATGGATATTAGATAGAATGATGTGAAAAAATAAAAAACGAGAGGCTGGGACTAAAATATCTCAGTCTCTCTTTTCTATATAAAACGTTTATAATCGGGTTTCAAAAGTCAGCATTTTCCGACACTTCTCAAAATGCGCCAATAATATGCCATTATTGTTCGGCTTTTGGTCCAGAACGTCAATTCTAAACGACTTTAGTCTAACCTTCTAGTTTTACGCTAAAATATCAGCAAAATTTAATGATGCGATTACTTTATCTAGTTCGTTTACGGGTACTTCAACTAAAAAGCTACGTTTGCCAGCTGAAAAAATGATCGTATCAAAATTTTTGGCACTAGCATCAATAACAGTTGGAAATGCCTTTTTCATGCCAATAGGAGAACATCCACCATGAACGTAACCAGTTAGTGGCTCTAAGTCTTTTTGTGGAATCATGTGAATATTTTTTTCTTTAACAGCAGCAGCGGCTAATTTCAAGTCCAATTCATGGTTTACTGGTACTAAAAAAACATAATGATTTTTAGACTTACCATGTGTGACTAGGGTTTTAAATTGTTGATCAGGATTTATGCCTAGAATGTTGGCAATATCTTCACTTGATTGGGGCTGAAAATCTTCAGCTAAGGTCATCTCAGTGTAAGGAATTTTTTGTTGGTCTAGTTTTCGGATGACATTGGTCTTTTTTACTTTTGCCATATTTATACCTGTCTTTCTATTTATACTCTTCAAATATATTTTTACATATTATTGCTTAATTTGCGAAAAAAAAGAATGTAATGAAATGACCCTTCATTCATTTTGTATGTAAAAAAACCTAACATTTTACGTTATATTTTCTTTCCTTTTTTGAAATTTTCAATGTATACTTGTAACCATCGTGTGAAAGCATTAAAAACTTATGAAGAAAGAAGTGAAAGAGTTTATGATGAAGCATAAAAAGCTATCATTCACTGTATTTATGGTAAGTTTACTTACCTTATTATGCGCTATCTCTACTGAGAAAGTTGAAGCAACTGAGACAGGTAGTGGAGATACCTATATTATTGCAACTGATACAACTTTTGCACCATTTGAGTTTGTAGATGAAAATGGTGATTTTACTGGTATCGATGTAGAATTACTAGATGCAATTGCTGCTAACCAGGGTTTTAACTATGAATTAAAATCACTTGGTTTTGATGCTGCCGTTCAAGCGGTCGAGTCTCAACAAGCAGATGCGGTTATCGCAGGGATGTCAATTACTGAGGAACGGCAACAAACCTTTGATTTTTCAGACGCATATTTTGATTCAGGCACAACATTCGCTGTACTAGAAGGCTCAGATATTGAATCATATGATGATTTACAAGGAGAAAATGTAGCTGTTAAAACCGGAACACAAGGTGCAACGATTGCACAATCAATGGCAGATGAATATGGCTTTACTGTAACAACTTTTGATGATTCTTCTAATATGTACCAGGATGTGGTTACCGGAAACTCAGCGGCTGCAGTAGAAGATTATCCTGTGATGGCCTATGCTATTAATTCAGGTGGATTAAACCTAAAAATTATCGGTGACCAATTAGAGCCAGTTTCATACGGTTTCGCTGTTTTAGCAGGTCAAAATCCAGAATTACTACAAATGTTTAATGATGGATTAGCAGCTATTAAGGCGTCTGGTGAATATGATGAAATCATTAGCAACTATCTAGGAGATGAAGAAGGCGGATCAGCTGGCAATGCTAATGGATTCTTCACTCAATTAAGTCATAATTTTCCTGCCTTGTTATCTGGTTTAGGGACTACAGTATACTTAGCGATTGTATCACTAGTAATTGCAACCATTTTAGGTATTTTCCTAGGTTTAATGCGTACCAGTGGAAATGGGGTACTTTCAGCTATTGCGACCGTTTATATTGATATTATGCGTGGTTTACCGCTAATCGTGATGTCATTCTTTATCTACTTTGGTATTCCACAAATGTTTAACGTAACTGTTTCAAGTAACTTAGCAGGGATCTTGACATTATCACTGAATGCTGCAGCTTACATGGGTGAAATTGTTCGTGGAGGCATTCAAGCTATTGATGCTGGTCAAACTGAAGCAGCTAGAAGTTTAGGTTTAACGAATAGTCAAACAATGCGTCATATCATTTTGCCACAGGCTGTGAAAGTAATGGTACCATCATTTATTAATCAATTTGTGATTACCTTGAAAGATACATCAATTCTATCTGTAATTGGTATTGTAGAATTAACACAAACAGGTCGTATCATTATCGCCCGTACTTACCAATCAGGTAGTATGTGGTTAATTGTTGGTTTGATGTACATTGTGATTATCACGATTTTAACAAAACTTTCAAATTACATTGAAAAACGTTACGTAAATTCAAAATCAACACGCTAGGATAAAGAAAAATCCAGGAAGACTTTACAGTCTCTCCTGGATTTTTTGCATGTTGCTAAATCGATTAGCAATCATTTACGCTTCTTGTACAATATTTTTTGGATGACCTTCGATAAAGGCTCTAGTATTTTCAAAAGCAATTTCTGCTCTTAATGCCATTGCTTCGTCTGATAAGAACCCAACATGTGGTGTCAAAATAGCGTTTTTAGCAGTTAACAATCGGTAGTCTGCAGGTAAAGGTGGTTCACCATCAAATACATCAATACCAGCACCTGCTATTTTGCCTTTGTTTAATAAGTCTGTTAAAGCTGCATTATCAATAATCGGGCCACGGGCAACATTTATGATTACTGCACTTTCTTTCATTAAGCTTAATTTTTCTTTGTTTAATAAATGTTTCGTTTCACCATTTAATGGTAGGTGGACTGATACAATATCTGATTGGCTTAATAATTCATCAAGATCGACTAATTCAATACCTAAGTCTTTGGCTTCTTGTTTCTCTGAACGGTTGTAACCGATAATTTTTGCACCAAAAGCTTTAAATAACTTTGCGGTTTCTAAACCAATGTGGCCAGTACCTACAATCCCAACAGTTTTTCCGTTAATCTCACGCCCTTGGAATGGACCTTGGAAATCAACCTTACGGATATCGTTATTTCCTGTACAAATTGCGCGGAATAAATCTAAGGTTAAACCTAGCGCTAATTCAGCAACAGCAGTTGTTGCATAGCCTGATGCGTTCGCAATGGCGATACCTTTGTCTTTGCATGCCTTACTGTCAACATGGTCAAAACCAGTAAAAGCCACATTAATGAATTTTGTTTTCTCTAGTTTTTCAATTACTTTAGCAGGAAAAGGATTGTTAGCAATCATCACAATATCTGCATCCTTAGAGCGCTCGTATAGTTCGTTAGGGTCTGTCGTTTTTTCAGGATAATAAGTAAATTGATGCCCATCGTCAATTAACGGTTGTGCGAGTTCGTGAATTCGTGATTCCGGCACACGCAATGGTTCTAATAAAGCAATTTTCATCGTATCTTCCTTTCTTACTTAAAGTATACAATCGATAGATACTTTCACTATAAGGTATAAAGTATTTTATTTCAATCAGTTGACACCCTATCATTTTATGAGATGATTTAAAAAGGTAGGTGATTGACGTGATTTTATTAGGTTTGGAAATTAAATTTATGTTTGCTAGCGACTCACTAAAGGATAAACGGAGAATTTTACAAAGCATGATGAAAAAAGTCTCAGCTAAGTATGGTGTAACAGTAGCTGAAACAGGTGATTATGATCTAATAAATCAAGCAAAACTTGGGATAGGCATTGTTTCTAATTCTTACAGTTTTGCGGAGAAGATGTTAAATAAAGCTGTAGATTTTTGTGAAGACCATTATCCCATTGAAGTCATCGCACAGGATTGGTATGAATAAGACATTAAATCTGTTCTTGGATAATATTTTCTAAAACTTGTTTAAAATGTACTCTATCCTCATCAGTAAAGGGTTTAGGACCCTTAGTCCGTACTTTAGCTTTCCGCAGTTGCTGACTCTCGTAGCGTTGCTGGAGTAATCGGTCGATATTCATCTTGCTATAAACCATTCCTGAATGGTGAATAACTATGGCTTTTGTTAACGCTAGAGATGCTAATCCATAATCTTGTGTGATTAAGATATCGCCAGAAGATATGAGGGAGATGATCTTAAAATCAGCAGCATCTTTACCACGATCAACATAAATTGTTTCAACATGACCTGCAGTAGGTTTTGTGGAGTAATGATCGATTGATGTGACCAAAATAACAGGTAATTGATATTGTTTGGCTATTTGAATGGCTTCTTGTTTGGTAGGACTACCATCTCCGTCAATAAAAATTTTCATGAAAAATTTTCCTTTCTATCAATTAACGAATGGATAAAATAAACGTATAATATAATGTAATCAAAAGAATAGCAGTGTTTAATAAGGAAGTGGCACTATGACCTACAATAGAAATTCAAGTCAAAAAAGACCGTATATGGGAAAATCAATCATTGGTTTTCCAAAAGATTACGTGATGATTGATATTGAAACAACTGGATTAAAACCGAATAATGATGAAATCATAGAATTATCAGCAATTCGTATTCGTGACCACCAAATAACGCAGACATTTTCAACACTTGTTCAACCAAACCAGCCAATTTCAGCTTTTATTACCAATTTAACCGGTATAACGAATGATATGGTCATGACAGCGCCCAAAATTATTCAAGCATTGCCAGAATTTTTAGGTTTTCTACAGGAAGATATTATTTTAGGCTATAACGTAAAATTTGACCTAAGTTTTATTTATGATACGGCAGTTAGTTTGTATAATGCCCCTATAAGGAATGACTATCTTGACGTGTTGACCATTGCAAGAAAATTAGTGACGGGTACACCTAATCATAAGTTGGGGACAATGGCAAAATTTTATGGTATCTCTTATCAAGGGGCTCACCGTGGTTTGAACGATTGCTTTATTACAGTGGCAGTTTATAATCAGCTTTTTCATCAAGCTAAGAAAGTTTACCAAAGTGAGCAAGATTTCAAAAATGCTTTTTATCGCCGATCTTATCCAAAGAAGATTAAAGTTGAAGATTTAAAAGCAGAAACATCTAACTTTAATCCTATGCATCCCTTATTTAATAAAACGATCATTTTTTCCGGTGACCTAGAGAATATGTCGCGTGAAGAAGCCATGCAAAGCGCTTTAAATAAAGGCGCAATATTAGGAAAATCGGTTACCTTAAAAACAGATTACTTAATCGTTGCACAATCTGACTTAAATCAACAAAAAAAGACAAGTAAATTTAAAAAAGCTGAAGAATACGCTAACCGTGGTGAAAAAATTAAAATTATTTCAGAAAAAATATTTAAACAACTACTGGAAATGTCCTAGTATTAGTCACTATGCTAGTAGGTGTTTATTGCTTTATCCTATAGACAGATATATATTTGGATAATTTATTGCAAGTAAAGAAGCTGTGAGTGGTTTGTCACAGTCTAATCTACTATAGGATTAGCCTTTGGGGCCGTGCCGTTGAATAATATCATGGTGTTTTTCAACTAGTTTGTGACCACGTTCAGTAGTTTGATAAGCAATCATAGGCATTTGTGGTGCTAAATCATCTTCACTAATTTCATTTTGGACAAATTTAATTAAAGCATCTTTCTTCATTGATGAGTAACCGGAAAGTCCGGCATTCTTTAGGATTCTCTTCAATGTGCCCGCATTGACCAAGTATAGTGTTTCTTTGGCTGACATTTGGTAAGCTAGGCCAGCTTCAATAAGGACATCTAATTCAGCTAGTGCATTAATACCATAGCTATACTCAAAGTAGCGTGGGATAGCCGATTCAGTTGAGAAGGTACCTAGGTCAAGTCGCCATAATAGAATAATATGTCCAGGAAGCAACCCTTCATCAGTACGTTGCATATTTCTTTTTGGGACAAGATTTTCCTTTTGGACAGCTAACTTATCTATAAAGGTATCAAAATCGCGATTTGGATTGATATAGGGCATTTCAGAATAGTGAGTGTGAGTATAGCGTTTTTTAACTGTATCTATGTTGGCCATAAATTTCTCCTTTAGTTTTGTTTACATTTTAACTTAGTATAGTTTCTAGGAGAAATTTAAACAAGTTTATGTAAGCAAAATAGTAAATAATCGTATAATAATTAGTGGGTTAGTGTACGGGAGGAATTATATGAAAATTGAACCAATCGGTTGGATTGAAAATGCCTTTATTGAAAAATTTGGTATTCCCAGACAAAGTATGGTAGTGCCTGAAGTAAAGGGAACAATTTACTTTTATCCACCTTTCAACCAAGAAGCTTATTTTAAAGGTATTGAAGCATTTGATTATTTATGGCTAGTTTGGCATTTTTCTGAACAAAAAGGACGTACCCATAAGGCAACAGTTAGGCCACCACGGTTGGGTGGAAACCAGAGAGTGGGGGTTTTTGCATCAAGGTCACCGTATCGACCTAATCCAATCGGGCTGTCTTCTGTGAAACTAGAAAAAGTCCATGTAGATGAAAGTGGTAAGGTCTCATTAGAGGTATCAGGTATCGATTTACGCCACAATACGCCTATATTGGATATCAAACCATATATTAAGACAGATATTCATGAAGGCGCTAGATCTGGTTTTATGGATGAGGTGGCCTGGCAACCGCTAAAGGTAGAAATAGCAGATGAGGTTTCGTCTGTGATACCAACTGATCTGGTTGAACAATTGCTTGCTGTTTTAGTCGAAGATCCAAGACCGAGAACTCAAGTGGATACTGATAAAGTATACGGCATGCGATTTGATGCATATGATATACATTTTACCGTAAAAAGTGGTATTTTAAGAGTGGTAAGTATAATCAAAGTAGATAGATAATAGGAGGATAACTATGAAATTTCTTCAATATTATAAAGCAAATTCAGATAATATTCATGTGGGTATTGAGAGTGAATTTGGCATTATAGATCTTTCGGAAGCTAGTGAGACTCTAGGAATCCCTGTCCCAAATCAAATGAAGGCAATTATTCAAGGGTCACATGAGGACCATATTCAACAAATCCTTGATTATTATACACACCATGCACACGAGGTTTCTTTCGTGGATGAATCTACTATTTCCTATGCACCAGTGGTTAATAATCCAGAGAAGATTATTTGTGTAGGTTTAAACTACCATGATCATGTCAGTGAATCGAGTATTTCAGATACCCCGGATGAGCCAGTACTATTTTCAAAATTTAACAATGCTTTAGCTAGTCATCAGCAAGTGATTCCTTTAAATTCACGAGGAGTGCAATTTGACTATGAAGGCGAATTAGCAGTGATTATCGGGAAAAAAGCCAAGAATGTGCCTAAAGATTCCGCATTAGATGCTGTCTTTGGCTACGCTGTTGCTAATGATGTATCTGTTCGTGACTTACAATTCAAATCCGGTCAATGGTTACTAGGTAAAAGCAATGATTTTTCAGCGCCCATTGGACCCTATTTAACTACTAAAGATCAGGTAGACGTTAACCGTCTTAATATTAAAACGTTTCGTAATGGGGAACTTGTACAATCGGCTAATACCCAACAAATGATTTTTAATGTGGCTGAAATTGTTTCGTATATTTCTGAATACATGACGTTACAAGCCGGAGATATTATCCTAACAGGCACCCCATCTGGTGTTGTACTAGGATATCCAAAAAATGCGCAAAATTGGCTAAAGACTGGTGATGAAATTACTGTTGAGATCGAACATCTTGGACGTTTAACCAATACCTTTGAGGTCGAAAAATAAATTGAAGTATAAAGGAGATGTAAATGCTGTTATAGTACTTTTAATCTCTTTTTTGTACAATAATGAATGATATTGCTTTATCGATAATGACATTTAAAGTATAATTAAAACATCAAAAGAAAAGGAGTTGGATATTATGGTGTGGATTGTTGTCATTGCGATAATTGTTTTATTAGTTATATGGGGGATTGGTGCCTATAATAACTTCGTACGTTCTAAAGAAATGGTTTCAAATGCCATGGCGCAAATTGCAGCACAAGTAGAATCTCGATGGGATGCCTTAACGAATTTAATTTCAGCAACAAAACAATATCAAACACATGAACACGATACATTAACTGAAATTGTAGCAGCACGTGCTAGTGTATCTCGAAACTCAACAGTTAGTGATGTAGAAAAAGATGATGCAGCCTTCAATCGTGCGTTACGTTCAATTGATGTTGTTGTGGAACAATATCCTAACCTAAAAGCATCAGAAGTTTATCAATCAACGATGAATTCAGTCAATACATATGAAAATAATGTACGTCAATCACGTATGGTCTTTAATGATACAGTTACTAAATACAATCGTTTAATTAAAACCTTCCCGAATTCTGTTATTGCTGGATTTACAGGATTTACAGCAGAAGAATATTTTGAAAATTCAGCAGAAAAAGCGGAGATGCCACAATGGTAAAAACACATCAAAAAGCTATTGGATTTATCTTAGCCTTTGGTGCGTTGTTTTTATTTTGGGTAATGCCCCAATCAGTATTAGCAAATGAAATTAATGCAATTGATGTAGAGGTGACTTTACAATCGGATGGTTCAGCATTAATTCATGAAACTTGGGATATGAATACTGATGAAGGGACAGAGATTTATAAAGGTTTAAATCTTGAGGATATTCAGGATATTTCTAATTTTACTGTTTCAATGGATGGTCAGCCTTTAGAAGAACAATCATCTTGGGATATTGATGATAGTTTCGAACAAAAAGCAGGAACCTATGGGCAAAACACCAATGAATTGAATTGGGGTATTACTGAATATGGGAATCATACTTATGAGTTATCTTATGAAATTTCAAATTTTGTTACGCAAACTTCAACGGATCAAATGGTTTACTGGCAGTTCATTAACTCAGACCTATCCCCATCACCAGATGCTGTGTCTGTAGAAATTTCTTCAGAGATAGCTTCATTCAATTATGATGATAATCGTATCTGGGGATTTGGGTACAAAGGTAATATTGATATCACAAGTAACGGTGTCGTACATACAGCCTCTACTGAGTCTTTAGGTGCTAATAACTACGTTACTATCCTATTACGTATTCCAGATGGTATGTACCCAACTGACTTTATTATTGAAGACAGAACGTTTGATTCATTTGTAGAGCAGGCTTTTGAGGGTTCTTCATATAACTATGAGGACTATGATCCTAATGCCACTTACGAAGAAATCCAAGAGATGGATGGAGTGAATGAAGCGGATACTTCTATGGGCACAGATACAAAAGTAATCCTAGGTATATCTGCTTTAGCAGCAGCAGGGGGACTTGGTGCTGGTGTCTGGAGTATTGGTCAATACGCGGCTAATCAACGAAAATATCGAAAATATTATCCAACGATGGCCACTATGGAAAGACGTACACAAGGTGAATATTACCGTCAGACGCCTAGTAAAGATATATTCCAACTATATAAAGTTTTAGAACAGTTAATTGATAATGAGAATGAATTACGCCAAAATTATATGACTGCTGGTATTTTATATCTGGTTAAAAATGGCTATATTACCGTCCGTGAAGAAGAAATTACTGGTTTCTTACGGTCTAAAGATCAAGCTGTTATATATATTCAGTCTGAGCAAGCACCAACTGGTCCTGTTGCACGATTATTTAAATTAATGCAAAAGGTCGCGCAAAAGGACGGACGTGTAGAACAAAAAGCCTTTTCTAAATATATCGAAAAAAACTATAAAAAAATTGAAGCTTATCAGTCAGCCCTGGATACCTACTCTTCAGATTATCTAGAAGACAACGGCTATACGCTTACGGGCTTAACAGCTAAGCCCCGTCGTGAAAAGACTGATTTAGATATTGCCCATGAAGTAGCGAAAGTAGCTTATACTGAAAAAGGTTTTGAATTACGAGACAATGTTGTAAAATTTAAAAACTATTTATTAGATTTCTCTTTACTAAATGAACGCCAAACTAACGAGGTAGCACTTTGGGATGAATTGATGATTTATGCCGGTGCATTTGGTATTGCAGATGAAGTAGAAGAAGAGTTTCGCAAGATCTATCCTGAATATGCAGAAATATCAACATACTCGGATGCACCATTCTTCTACTATGCTTACTATGGCTCAATGTTAAATCGTTCATATTCTGATGGACATAGCGCTGCAACAGCCTCGTCATCTTCTGGTGGCGGTGGTGGTACCAGCTTTGGTGGCGGCGGTGGTTCATTCGGTGGCGGTGGTGGCGGTGGTGTTCGCTAACTGAGCCTACTAAATTTAAATAAACATTGTGTTGGAAGTTGAGATAAAAGTAGCTGGGAATTGACGTACTTGGCCAAAAGCCGAACAATAATGAAATGTTATTGGTGCATTTTAAGAAATATCGGACAATGCTATCTTTTAAAATCTGATTATAAACGTTATTATATAGCAAAAGAGGCTGAGATATTTTTTCTCAGCCTCTTTTTATTTTTGAATATTCTCATAATCATTAAAATTAAAAGTATCGATATCATTCAATACTATTTATAATATGGAAGTTGTGATACTAAAGTGAAAAAATCCACTCCAATTACAAATTGTTGGAGGATTAGTCATCATTTTTATCAAAAAAGAACTTAAAATGAGAATTCAATAGTGAATCATGATATATTAGTCGGGATAGCTTTTTAAAAGTATAAAGATGAAAAAACTAGTTTGATAGTAGGAAAGTGAATATTATAGGAGGGTAGAATGGTAGTAAATGTTTTGGCCAATATGGCCATTATTTTTATTGACATCTATTTTATTTGGCGTTGGCAATATAGCATTGAAGAAAGACGTAATCCGACGAATAATCGTTTCTTATTTATCGGTTTACAAACAGTAGCAGGTATTTGTTTGATGCTGTCTTCCTTTATTGTGGAAGGCGTTCGCTTTGATTTTCGTCCTGTATTATTTGCCTATACCATAGTTTATTTAGGTAAGGAAATTGCATACCCATCAATGATCTTGATTGCAATTTGCCGCTTTTTATTTGGTGATTTATTAGTATCTAGCATAAGCCTTATAATTGTCTTCGCTTATATACTATTAAGTTTAGGATTGTTTGATCATTTTAAAGAAAAATTTTCACCATTACTACAATTATGGATTTTAGCCCTTGCAACAACTGTGATTACTATACCAATTTCGCTCGTTCGATTAGATGAACCACCAATAATTTTTGTATCTTATTTATTGCTAGCTGGTCTTTCCTCTGTATTTATTTATATTTCTTATCATTTCACCAAAGATTTAGATAAATTGTACCAATCCTCTGTTCATGGTAGCCTGACTACACTATATAATGCCCGAAAATTAGAAGAGGATTTAGAAAAAATTTCAAGAGAGAATCATTCGTATTCAGTTTTGATTTTAGATATAGATAATTTTAAAAAGTTAAATGATACATATGGGCATCTTGTTGGCAATAAAGCTTTAGAAGAAATTGGGATAGTGCTCAACGATTTGAAATCTGATTTATATGATTATTATCGCTATGGGGGTGAAGAGTTTGTTAGCTTGGTTTTTGACTGGAGCGGACAGAAGGCAATTAAGTTAGCAGAAAAGATTCATCAAAAAATCTCTGAGTTATTCATATTAAGTGAAGATGGAGAACCGATAAGTCTTACTGTTTCAATAGGCATAGCGCACCGCAAGTCCCATGAAGATATGAAAACTACTTTACTTAGGGCAGATCAAGCGCTGTACCAAGCAAAGCTTCAAGGAAAAAATCAAACAGTAAGTGATAAGAAAAAAGTAAATATGTGTTAAGTTATTAAATATTATCCTATCCGCATATTTCTCAATCTTAGGCTAGGAATTTCAGTCTAAAGATTGATACAATAGCTATAATACAAGAGTAGACTAGATTCGTCTTCTATGGGCATCTAGAAAAAAGAATGAAAGAGGAGAATAGATGAATAATAAAAAAGATATTGTTTTTTCGGCAGATTGGTTTATACGTGTACTTAAAGGTGCAGCAGTAGGTATTGGAGGTATCCTTCCAGGATTATCTGGAGGTGTATTAGCCGTTATTTTTGGACTATACGACCAAATCATTCACTTTTTAGCCAATATCACAGAAAACTTTTGGAAGAATGTCCGCTACTTCATTCCTGTAGGTATCGGTTTCTTATTAGGAATCCTTGTTTTCTCTATTTTTGTTGAAAAAGCATTTGGTTTGTATGCAGCTATCTTTATTACCTTATTTATCGGCTTTGTAGTCGGTACATTACCTTCGTTATTTAAATCTGCTGGTAAAGAGGGTAGAAGTACTGCTGATTTAACAATATTAGCAGTCACAGCTATTATTATTTTTCTAATTATGTATTTTGGAGGTCAAGATATTACTCAAGTTACACCTTCCTTTATTACTTGGATTCTTTCTGGCGCTTTAATCGGTTTAGGTGTGATTGTACCTGGGATGAGTCCATCAAATTTTTTAATTTACTTTGGTTTGTATGACAAAATGGCCGCAGGTATTGCTGCACTTGATTTTTCAGTTATTATTCCGCTTGGACTAGGTGGTTTACTATGTGTCATCGCCTTAGCTAAAGCAGCTGAGTGGGCCTTTAAACATTACTATTCAAAAATGTACCATTTTATTTTGGGGACAGTCATCGGTTCATCAATTGCACTATTCCCAACACAAGTGTTTCCAGGCTTTTCTACTGAAGGATTAGCCAATTCAGGTTTATCATTTATGAGTACTTTAGTTTGGTGTGTAATTGCCTTTGTAATCGGCACAATCTTTTCACTTTGGTTCTCAAAAATAGAAGAAAAATATTCTAATGACTAGCTAGATTAAAACAGGTATCTCTTTTTAGGAGGTACCTGTTTTATTTTACGATTAATAATTTATTTTGTATAATGGCAAGACACAGGAGTAGATAGGTGTAGGGAACGGAGTGAGGTTGATGGAAACGATTAAAGATGTATTTGAACAACAGATAGACAAAGTATCAGCTTTGTATATAGATTATCAGAATAATCCATTTTCCGTGAAACTTGTTCATGATCTAAGAGTAGCTATTTCAAGAGTTACGAGGCCTCTTAAATTTTATCAAAAAACGGTTGGATGAAGCATATTATGACCAGTTAAACCAACAATTAGCTGAGGCAGGGCGTGTATTTAGGCCACTTAGAGAATTGGATGTTTTGTATGCCTATTGTGAGCAGTATGCAATTCATCATCCTAAAAATAGTAATCATTATTACGATTTATTTAATACCTTTATGAAAGATAGGCGTTTAGAAATGAATCGAACTTTTAACAAAGGTAATATAGATACGGTTCAACAAGCAATTGAAAGTGCAAAACGAGTGATTGAATTTGATTTATTTGATCAAAAGAAGGATTGGAAAAAGTATGCACTTAAACGTTTCAAGAGAAAAGATAAAAAATTACGTCATGCCTACCAATATGTAAATACTTTAGACTACCAAGCAGTGCACGAGCTAAGGAAAAGCGCCAAGAAGCTTCGTTATGCAGCTACTTATTTTAACGAGACATTACCAAAAGATTTAAACAAATATATTAAGGATACCAAAGCTATTCAAACTGAATTTGGTGAAATAACGGATGCCCATGTAAATTATGAGCTATTAAATGTATATGCTGAAAAAATAGACGATGAGCATGTGCACAACTTATTACGCCAAATCCGAGACAGCATTGATTTATCAAAATAAAAGTATTTAAGTGAGCAAATAGAAAAAGCAGCTGGTTTGACCAACTGCTTTTTCTGTAGTGTGTATTTGATTTATAGGAAGTTTTTTAAAAGTTACGAGCGTATTTATAGCCTCTCACTAAAATCGTTCATTAGCATATCTTGTTAAGAAGGCTTTAGTTCTTTCCTGTTTAGGTGTATCAATCACTTCTTTAGCTGGACCTTGTTCAACAATTACACCTTTATCCATGAATACAATATTCGTTGATACATCTCTAGCAAAAGCCATTTCATGTGTAACAACAATCATTGTTAAGCCTTCTTTAGCTAATTGCGTCATGGTTTCCAATACCTCACCGACCATTTCTGGGTCAAGGGCAGAAGTAGGCTCATCGAATAATAATACCTCAGGGTCCATTGATAGTGCACGCGCAATAGCTACACGTTGTTGTTGACCACCGGAAAGTTGTTCTGGACGAGCATCACGATATGGTGCCATGCCTACTTTTTCCAAGTTTTTGAGTGCAACTGCTTCTGCCTCAGCTTGACTACGGCCTAAAATCTTACGTTGGCCAACAGTACAATTTTCAAGTGCAGTGAAATTTTTAAATAAGTTAAATGATTGGAATACCATACCAACTTGGGTACGGTATTTATTAATATTCATTTTTTTACCATTTAAAATGGATTGGCCGTGATATAAAATGTCGCCCCCAGTTGGTTCCTCCAATAGGTTTAAACAACGTAGTAGGGTAGACTTTCCAGACCCGGAAGACCCAATAATAGAAGTAACTTGTCCTGGGCGTACTTGAAAGTCGATATCTCTAAGGACTAAATTTTCGCCAAAACGTTTTTCTAAATGTTGAACATTTAAGATTAGTTGATCTTGGTTTTGCATGTCTTTTTCCTCCTATTGTTCTTTTGGACTATTGACTACTGAATTCGTACTAGATTCATAGACATGGTAAGTCTTTTTCCCAGCCATTCTACTCTCAATAAAGTTCAAGACACGAGTAGTTGTAAATGTTAATACGAAGTAGATAATGGCTGTAATTAAGAATGTTTGGAAGGTTAAGTATGTTGAACCTGCAGCAGACTTGGTAACGAAGAATAACTCAGTTACCGCAATAACATTCAATACAGACGTATCTTTAATATTTATTACAAATTCATTACCCAAGGCTGGTAGGATTGAACGTATAGCTTGTGGTAACACAATTGTTATCATTGTTTGATAATGGTTCATTCCAATCGCACGTGCAGCTTCTGTTTGGCCTTTATCTACTGAGGTAATACCACCACGAATAACTTCTGCAAGGTAAGCTCCTGTATTAATAGATACAATTAGCAATGCAGCGAACATGGTAGACATTTGGAAGTTGAAGAATAATCTTGAACCATAAAAAATCATCATGGCTTGGACCATCATCGGTGTACCACGGAAAATTTCAATGTATGCAGAAATCAAAAAGTCGAATAATTTATAGAAAAAGTAACCGATTGGCATTTGATCACGACGCACAATTAGCGAACGATAGATAGCAATTAGTAATCCTATAATAAAACCGATGATAGTTGAACTTAAAGCAATAAACATCGTATTACCAGCACCAACTAAGAATTGAGCACCGTAAGTTTGCCAAATTCCTGCTACCTCAGACCAGAAACTAGCACTTTCACCACGTTCGTTAAGGTTTACCATATCTTCCATCAATCGGTCACGTTCAGCAGTTGGAATGACACTTAAAGCTTCATTCACAATCGCGGTTAATGGCGAATCTTTTCTAGTTGCTACGGCAATATCAGAAGTGACTTCTCCTAAATCAAAACCTTGACCTTCAGCAAATTCAACATAAGTCAGGTCAGGATTAGCTGCCACAGCAGCCATAGCCCCAGGCTTTTCAGAGACATAAGCATCAACTGAACCTGCATTCAGCGCTGTAATCATTGTTGGAAATGAGTCTAGTGCAGTTGCTTGGTTGACATTGGGAATTTGTGGGATTAAATCATAATGGAAGGTATTTAATTGACCAGTTACTGTGGTACCAGTAAAATCTTCTAAGGTTGTTGCATTAGCATATTCACCATTTGCCATCGTTACAAGAACAATATCAGATGAGTAATATGAATCTGAGAAGTCCATTTGTTCTAATCGTTCTGCTGTTGGTGACATACCAGCAATGATGACATCAATCATGCCAGATTCAAGAGCAGGTGGTAGACCGTCCCATTCTAGTTTAACGATTTCAAGGTCTAAGGCAAGTAAATCAGCTAAGCGCTTAGCAATTTGAACGTCATAGCCGTTTGCATATTCACCGTCAGAATTTGTTATAGGGACCGCACCATCTGTATCGGATGTTTGCGACCAGTTGAACGGTGCATAGTTGGCTTCCATACCGACACGTAACACGCCATCTTGGTCTAAGCCTTCTGCTAGTGTAGCTTCATCTACCTCAATAGTTGTTCCTACTTCATTTGCCGAAACGAATGAAGAAGTTGGACCAATAACAGCAAATATAATAGTTAAAATAGCCATGAATACTTTTTGCCAAGTATTACTTACTTTGTGATTTTTCATAAAATAACCTCCCGAAAATAATTAAAAGCCTCTACAGCAATAAATTGCAATAGAGGCTTCCATTCGTACGCATCTAGACCGTCTTTGATCTTTCGTCGTTACTCATAGGATAGCGCATCACTAGCATAAGTGACAGTCATAAACATATTTTGTTTATGCCCAATATTTCAACTTGGGGTTAAAATATTTCGGCGAATATTCCTTTCCATACTGTCATAGCTCCCGCTCGAGTATGTACTGATAAGCTCCGCACCTCTATCTCAATATATTGTATCCCATCATACACGAAGAATATTGAATTGTCATGAAAATATGATTAGATCTTTTATATGTTTTTAAAAATATTGTAAATAATATGAAGTATTTTTAGCAGATAATGGCTAGGTCTAGCCATTATCTAGGATAAATGGTAGAATATTTAAGATTATGAAAACAAGATAATTAGCAAATACAAACAGTTAAAAAGTTGGAGTGACAAATATGTCGAATGACAAAAAAAATAGAGTAACGGCAAAATTGGGGTATCATAAGTTCACTATTAAGAGTCATAAAACGAGTGAACATATTCAGCAAGTCAGTCGGGAAATTAACCAATTGCTTGCTGAAATCAGTAAAAAGAACCCAAATATGTCTATGGAAGAAATGGCGTTATTGCTGGCGTTGAATATTCAATCTGATTATTTGGACTTACAGGACCAAATGGCAGCTAAGACAAAAGAGAATGCTGATCTTATGATACGCGTGAAGTCTATGGAACAAACTATGGGTACTTTAGTGAAAGAAATTGCAGAAATTGAAAAAGAAAAACTACGTGCTGGTCAGGATTCTAAAAGTGGAAAATCTAGCCAGAGCCAAGCAAGGACACGAACTCAAAAAACTGGAAAAACAAAACAAGCAGGGCCACAAGCTAAAAAAAATCAAGAAATTCCTCAAATTAGCCAACCCAGTTTGAAATCAAGTGTCAACTCTGCTTCAAAAAAATTGGGACGCTTACGCCAAACACCAAGATCATAGGCAGTAAATAGAATTGGAGCTACGGGAGGAAAGTATGATCAGTTTTTTTATTTTACTGTTTTTTATTCTAAGCGTCGCTATTGGTATTTACCGAGGCGCTTTAATACAAGGGATTCAATCATTAGGTTTATTGATTGCCTACTTATTTGCGTTATTATTTTATCAAAATCTTGTTGATATTGTATCTTTATGGGTGCCTTATGTAGGGTTTGATATCGAAAATACTTTTGCATATTATCCAGTTAGTCTACTTCAAAATATGGATATCATTTACTTTAGATTAGTTGCAATCTTAATAATCATCCTTATTATATGGTTGCTAACTAAGTTACTTACATATAGTGTTAGAGATTTAAAATTTACAGAGATGGATATTCAATGGAACGGTATTCTTGGTGGCTTATTCGGCTTCTTCTCAGCTTGGTTTTGGGCATTTTTTATTCTTATATTTATGACAGTATTAACTTTTGAAGCAGTTCAATCTAGTATAGAGCATTCAACTATTGCGAACTTTATTATTTTGAATACACCAATTTTATCTAGACAAGTATTTAATATCCTATTGCAAGGATTGGGCAATTTACCATTCTAACAACGTACAAATATATGCCTTTGCGTAATGCGCAATCATGGCACCCCTTATGGCTGTGATATCTATCACGGCCTATTTCCAACTTAAGGCGACTTTTTAAGATTATCCCTAATTAAAAATTTGAAGGAGGGCAAATGTTGAATCATAAAATATATCAAACCTTAGAATTTGAAAAAATACAACAACAATTAGCTAAAGAAACCCGCACAGAAATTGGTAAAATTCAGGCATTAAATCTGATACCAAGCTCAAAAGCAGCGGAAATTGAACAACAATTACAAAGTGTTGACGATGTGAAACACTTGTTTGAATTAGACAAGCGAATTCCTATTAGTCAATTAATCAACGTTAAGCCTTATCTCAAAAGATTAGATATTGGCGCAGATTTAAATGGAAAAGAATTGGCGGCGATAAGCCGTGTGCTACGTGCAACTGGTGAAGTTTCTAGCTTTTTCAATAAATTAAGAGAGGAACAAGTAGCATTACAACAGCTATATACAATAGCAGAAGAATTTATTGATTTACGGGACTTAATGCGTAAAATGCAAAATGCGATTGCAGAAGATGGGACAGTTCATGATAATGCTTCAGCAACCCTACATGGCTTGCGACAAGGAATAAAGCGTGAGGAAGCTGGCATTCGTGTTAAGCTTGACCAAATTATACGGTCAAATAAAGCTGCTTATTTAAGTGAAGCAATCATTACAATTCGAAATAATCGCTTTGTTATCCCTGTTAAGCAAGAATATAGAAATGCATTTGGTGGTGTTGTCCATGACCAATCTTCTTCTGGACAAACTTTATATATCGAACCGCAAACTGTTTTGGATGCGAACAACCACTTGCGCTCGCTACAAGTTCAAGAAGATGAAGAAATAAGGCGGATTTTCCAAGAATTGTCAGCTGAATTAGCACCGTATACGAATGAAATTGCAGAAAATAACCAACGATTAGGCGACCTTGATTTCATTCAAGCTAAGTTCTTTTTTGCCCGTGAAATTGGCGCAAATCGACCAATTTTAGCAAAAGAATCAGAACGCATTAACTTAAAAGAGGCGAGACATCCACTCATAGACCGCAAATTAGTAGTAGCTAATGATATTCATTTTAATGAAGACTATAATATGATTGTGATAACAGGACCCAATACCGGTGGTAAGACAATTACATTAAAAACGGTAGGCTTATTGCAATTAATGGCCCAATCAGGTTTATACATTACTGCAAAAGTTGATTCACGTGTAGAAATTTTTAATGAAATTTTTGCCGATATTGGCGATGAGCAGTCAATTGAGCAAAGTCTATCTACCTTTTCAGGACATATGACAAATATTATACGCATCGTTAAAGAAGCAGATGATCATTCACTTGTTCTGATTGATGAATTGGGATCAGGTACCGATCCTCAAGAAGGGGCAGCTATTGCTATTGCAGTATTGAACCGTTTTGCCTTCCTAAATGCTCGAGTGATAGCCACTACCCATTACCCTGAATTGAAAACTTTTGCTTATGAACACCCTGGCGCTATCAATGCTTCGATGGAATTCAATGAAATAACCCTTGAACCGACTTATCAATTGTTGATTGGTATACCTGGTCGTTCAAACGCCTTTGATATTTCGCAGCGTTTAGGTTTACCCGTTGAAATGGTTGATGAAGCCCGCTCTTACATTCAAGAAGACAGTCAAAATCTGAATGAAATGCTACTTGACTTAGAAGCACAACGCCATAAGTATGAAGACCTATCAGCCGAAGCTGCTAAAGATTTAGTAGATGCCGAAAATCTTTTGAATGATTTGAAAAAGGCACAAGCCAGCTTAGAAGCTGACAAACAAACCTATATGAATCGTGCTCGAAAAGAAGCCAATCAATTAGTTGAAGAAACAAAAGCAAAAGCTGATGCAATTCTAGCGGAAATACGGGAATGGCAAATGAACCATCCAACAAAAGGCAATATTAAAGAACATGAAATGATAGATCGTCAAAGCGCTTTAACTAATTTAACGCAAGAAGAAAGTCAATTGAAGAAAAACAAAGTCTTGCAAAAAGCCAAGAAAAATAAAGCTAGAAAAGCAAACTTAGCGCCTGGTGATGAAGTGAATGTGCTAACCTACGGTCAACGGGGTACATTGGTTGAAAAAAGAGATAAAGATTGGGTCGTACAAATGGGTATGCTAAAAATGGAAGTAGCAGAAAAAGATTTGTCATTAGTTGATGAAAAACCTAAAAAAGAAAAGAATCATCGCGTAGGTATTAAGGCAAGCAAAGCAAAATCTGTCAACACCAGCTTAGATTTACGAGGCGAACGTTATGAAGAGGCTATGATTCGTTTAAGTCACTTTATCGATTCAGCGTTACTTGCTGGTCACAGTCAAATAACGATTATTCATGGTCACGGGACAGGTGCTTTAAGACAAGGCGTACAGAAAGCTTTGAAAAATCATCCGCGCATTGAAACATTTGAATTTGCTCCATATAATATGGGTGGAAATGGGGCAACAATCGCCAAATTTAAAGGTTAATCGTTTAAAAGCAGATAAATGTTCAAATTGATCAGAAGATGCTATAATGACGAAGAATTAAAAATGAGAGGGGAAATATAAATGGTTAAAGCTATTACAGATGCAGAATTCAAAAATGAAACAGATGAAGGCGTTGTATTAGTCGACTTTTGGGCTACTTGGTGTGGACCTTGTCGCATGCAATCACCAATCGTAGAAACTTTAGATGATGAAATGGGTGACCAAGTTAAATTTACGAAAATGGATGTAGATGATAATCCAGAAACAGCGCGTGAATTTGGTATCATGTCCATCCCAACCTTAATGATCAAAAAAGATGGTCAAGTTGTTGAACAATTAGTTGGTTATACACCTAAAGAAAACTTAGAACAAGTATTAAACAAATACTTATAATGATGAAAAAGTGTTCGGGAAAAATTCTGAGCGCTTTTTTTATAAGATAGTTTACTATTTCAATTCGTAAAAGGGCACTAGTCGCTAAATTAAAAGTCATGATTTCTTATATTGAAAAAGCGCAATAACTACTTCAAAGATTACTTTTGGTTTTATTGAGGTATATATGTGAGAATGAAAAAAGTAGTGGAAACCAATTAGCTTGGTTATTCCACTACTTTTTATTGATCAGCACTAAAAACAAGCGGTGTCATTGCTTGCTTATTCTATTAATTTACGACCTTCATTGCCTTTTTCTATGTTATCTAAGATATCTCGATTCAAGAAGCCTTCTTCATATTGTTTACGCCAGTCCATAAAACCTGCATTTAAGCCACGAATTAAAACCTCTGCGGTACCTATATTAGTTGCTAAGGGAATGTTGTATACATCACACAAACGAATTAAGGCAGTTACGTCCGGTTCATGGGGCATAGCAGCTAATGGATCACGCATAAAAATAACAAGGTCCATTTCATTTTGGGAAATTGCGGCCCCTACTTGCTGGTCACCACCAAGAGGTCCCGATTTGAAGCGGTGGACGTCTAACCCTGTAGCTTCGATAATACGTAAACCTGTAGTACCGGTTGCAAATAATTCATGTTTCTCTAGAATAAATTTGTAGGCTGTTGCAAAAGAAACCATCATTTCTTTTTTTGAATCATGTGCAATAAGTGCAATTTTCATATACATATCCTCCAGTTTATATCGACAAATGACCTGTGAGCCCCTACTCCATACTTTTTTAAATTACATTTAATAAATGCGAAAGAGTGAAGAGAAACGTTTTCTTCTGTTATAATTGTACCATAGATTATAATTTGTTCATTGCGATTTTTGAATAATCTATTTGTTGAAGGAGGTTATCATGAACAGACCTATAGGATTCTTAGATTCTGGCGTAGGTGGCTTAACAGTAGTGAAAGAAGCAATGCGACAATTACCCAATGAATCAATCATTTATATAGGTGACAACGCACGGTGTCCTTATGGGCCAAGAAGTGTCGAAGAAATAGTGACTTTTACGAATCAAATGGTCGATTTTTTATTGACCAAAGATATCAAATTGTTAGTCATAGCATGTAATACTGCGACTGCAGTTGCTCTAGATGAAATTAAGCAGCGTGTATCTATACCAGTAATTGGCGTAATTCAGCCGGGAGCGCGTGCAGGGAATAAATACACAAAAAATGGTAAAATAGGTGTTTTAGGTACAGAAGGGACGATTAAAAGCGGAGTATATCTTGATAATCTATTACAAAAGAATAAAGATTTGGACATCATTTCGCTCGCTTGTCCAGCTTTCGTGCCACTAGTTGAAAGTCAGCAATATGATACACCATTAGCTAAAAAGATTGTGGCAGAGACTTTGGCACCAATAAAAAACAAAGGGCTAGATACAGTTATCTTAGGTTGTACCCATTATCCTTTATTACGCGAAACGGTTCAAAAAATATTAGGACAGTCAGTGAAATTGATTGATTCTGGGCAAGAAACGATCTCAGATGTTTCTATATTGCTAGATTATAATGACATTGCTAAAATGTCTGATGATCCATCACCAAAAGTAAGACAATTCTATACAACCGGGTCACCTGAACTATTTAAAAACATTGCTGATGACTGGCTAGCTGAGCCAATTGAAGTAAGCCGTGTCACAATTGATACACTAGAAAAAATTCAAAGACAAATGGAAGAAGGCTAATACACAGATGAAACAAGTAATGATAGCAACTGCCAATCAAGGAAAAGCCAAAGAGTTTAAGCATTTATTTGATCAATATGGCATAGAAGTCAAGACACTGTTAGATTTTCCAGATTACCCTGAAATTCCTGAAACTGGCACAACTTTTATAGAAAATGCTACGATTAAGGCAACTACAGCGGCAAAAGGCTTACATATTCCTGTGATAGCTGATGATTCAGGCTTGGCAGTAGATGCGTTGAACGGGGCACCAGGTGTTTATTCCGCACGATATGCAGGGTTAGAGAAATCTGATGCGCATAACCGCCAAAAAGTGTTAGATGAGATGGTTGATGTCCAAGATGAGGATAGAGGGGCGACATTCCATACTTATTTAGTGGTTGCGGATGCAGATGGTCAAGTAATCAGTCAATATCATGGTACTTTATCCGGCGTGATTATACGCGAAGAACGAGGAGAAAATGGTTTTGGATATGATCCGATTTTTTACTTGCCTAGCGAAGGTTTGACAACTGCAGAGATGTCTGCAGAAAAAAAAGATTCAATAAGTCACCGTGGAAATGCCTTACGGTTACTGGCCAAAGACTTGGAAAGTGGGGAGCTGAAATTATATGAAGATACTGATTACTAGTGATAATCATGGAGATCATGAAGCCTTAACTGATTTAGTCTTAAAAGCGGGGGATGATATCGATTTATTTATCCACTGTGGCGATTCAGAATTATCAGAAGAAGATACCATATGGGGCGTCTTCAATACTGTACGTGGAAATACAGACTATGGCAATTACAAAGATACAATTAGTTTAAATACACCTGAGGGGAAAATTGTGGTGACACATGGCCACTTATATGGTGTAAAACAAAACTTGAATAAATTGGTTTCCTTAGCGAAAGAAAACCAAGCAGACGTCATTATGTATGGTCATACGCATGTTATGAATGACCAAGATATTGACGGTATTAAGATTATTAATCCAGGGTCAATTCGTATTCCAAAAGGGAAGTACCCTTACCCATCCTTTGCTATTTTAGATTGGCAAGGAGATAGTAAGCAAGTCACGTTTTATAACCAAAATTGGGAAGTTATCACAGAAATTGGTTAATGAAAATACAAAATAATCGCACGATTATAGCATGATATTCATGTCAATCGTGCGATTTATTTATATTGTTTTGGGTATTGTAAAAAAATATTGATACGTTAAAGTTCAGCATATGAGTCATAAACGGGTTGCTTGTAGCCATTTTGAACAAGTAATGCAGTTAATTGTTCATAGTAATATGAACGAACAACCATTTTATCGCTATCTCTAGTATTAAAGACTACGCGATAGAATAAACGACCAACTGCATCACGCTGATAGCCCCAAACTTCTGGTTCGCCTAAGACACGGTCATCAGTTGAAGCCATACTTAGTCCATTTTTAATCATAGACTCTATATCAGCAAGGTCTGAGTTAGGATCAATATATAAATCCACATACATATGGCGAGTGGTGTTAGATGAATTCGTTACATTATCAATATTGCGGTTAGGGATAAAGTGTCTAGAGCCATCATCGCCTGAGAGAATAGTCGTACGAATACCGGTTGAAATGATTGTGCCTGATAAACCAGCAATTGTTACATAATCGCCAACAGCAAATTGATGTTCTAATAAAATAAAGAAACCATTCACAACGTCTGTGATAAAACCTTGTGCTCCAAGACCTAAGGCCAATGAAGCAACCCCAGCACCGGCAACTAGCGTAGCAACTGGTAGACCAAGAATAGCTAGGATAGAGTATCCTAATAGGAAAAAGTAAGTGTATTGTAAAACATTTTCTACTAATTTATGGATTGTTTTATTACGCTGTATTGAGCCAATATTACGATTTTCAATCCGCTTAGCATCACGCTCAAAGTATACATCAACAATACGGTCGACAATTTTTTTTACAATCCAAAAAATGATTATCGTGATGATGAGTTCAAAAACAGTCGAAATGAAGCTGGATAGTAAGCTAGCATAATCGATGGATTCAATATATGTGCGCCACCATTGTCTAATTTGATCCAAATAAATCATCCTTTCATTATTCACCTTTTTTATTAATGTTATCTAATGGGGAAATTATTGTAAAGTTATTTGCAAAATAGACAATAAATAGATATGGATGCAAGATTTATTTCCTTAAAATAAGTGCGTTATGTTTTGTAAAGCCCTTGCAGTCTATGGTAAAATATTCTTATAGTTATATATTAAATATCTTATATTTAATGGTATGAGAGATGGAGAAGGAGTGATTTTTACATGATCGGAGGCCAAATTGCGGGCTTAATTGCAGCAATAGCATTTGCGGCATTAGTGATTTACATTATTCTATTCTTACGTGAGCTAACAAAGACCATGAAAGAAGTAACGGGTATTGTTAATGAAGCGAATGAAACAGTAAAGGTAGTCACCAAGGATGTGGATGCATTATCAATTGAGGTGCAAGGATTACTCAATAAATCTAATGTTTTATTAGATGATGTAAACGGAAAGGTGGCGCAGGTTGATCCGTTATTTAAAGCAATTGGGGATATTGGTGTAACTGTTTCAGACGTGAATGACTCTACAAGAAACCTAGTACTGAATATCACCAATACTGCACAAACCAAAGTAGATGATATTAAAGAAAAAACAGTGGGTGGTTCTGATAACGAAACGGCTAGTTCAGTAACTACTGATCAAATCGTTAAGCCTGGTCAACCTACTGTCACTGGTATTCAAAAGGTTGGGCAATCAGCTAAGGCTTTATACCAAAAACGCCAAGTACGTAAGGCGCAAGAAAATTCACAATCTAAACCATATTAATCAATAATATTATTTAAAGAAAGAAGGAAATATATATGTCTAAAAATACAGGGTCATTCTTATTAGGTGCAATTATCGGGGGAACAGCAGGTGCGGTAGCAGCTTTATTATTTGCACCAAAATCAGGGCGTGAATTCCGCGATGATTTAAATCAACAAGCAAATGTTCTTCGTGACACAGCTTTAGATTATGCAGATATTGTTACTGAAAAAGGTAATATTATGTATCAAACTGCAAGTGATGCTGCTCAAGATATCCGTGTTAACTTATCAGAATCAGCAGAAGCATTAAAGTCGCAATTAAATGAAACAGCAACTGAAGCGACTAAGCAATATCAAGAAGCACGAGATGAAGTTGCTAGTGCTTATGCAGATGCGAAAGAAACAACAGCTAAAGCAACGGAAGATGCTAGATCTGAAGTTAAAGAAGGTGCTGAAGAAGTGAAAGATACTACTGATAAAGCAGCTTCTAAGAAACAACCACTTAAAGAGGATGCTAAAAAAGTAAAAGAGCAAGTAGAAGAAGTTAAAGAGAAATAAGTACAAAATTAAATAGTTATATAGTATTGCCTACAGGGATTTCAAGATTTTGAAATCCTTGTAGGCAATTTTTAGTATATTTCTTAAAAATCATGCAAAAATTGTACTTTTTTATGAAAATAGCTTGTTAAACGCTTTAAATACTGATAGAATATGAAAATGCGAATGAAAGCAAATATCATAACGAAGAAAACGTTTGCAAATGTATTGTATTAATGCTATATTTGCCAATGTAAGTATGAAAACAAATGAATAAAAAGGAGCGATGAAGATGGAAAAACAAACTGTTACAATCTATGATGTTGCCAGAGAAGCGCAAGTGTCTATGGCGACAGTTTCTCGTGTAGTCAATGGCAATACCAACGTGAAACCTTCAACGCGGGCGAAAGTATTAGATGTAATTAAACGACTAGACTACCGTCCAAATGCAGTTGCACGTGGCTTAGCAAGTAAAAAAACCACTACAGTTGGGGTATTATTACCAGATATCACAAATAATTTCTTTAGTTCGTTAGCATTAGGAATTGATGATATTGCGTCAATGTACAAGTATAATATCATCCTAGATAATGCTGATAACAAAAAAGAATCTCAAGTATTATCAAACATTCTAGCAAAACAAGTAGATGGTGTTA
The DNA here is from genome assembly GCF_002871935.1 of Aerococcus viridans. Lineage (GTDB taxonomy): Bacteria > Bacillota > Bacilli > Lactobacillales > Aerococcaceae > Aerococcus > Aerococcus viridans_B. The sequence continues at coordinate 35,422 of NZ_PNHQ01000006.1, read as the reverse complement.
TTTATATGGGACACCAATTATCTGATACTGTACGTGAAGAAATCAATCGTACAAATACACCATTTGTATTAGCAGGCTTAAATGATGATCGCTATGAGATACCATCAGTAAATATTGACTACACTCAAGCATTCTATGAAGCTGTATCAGGCTTATTCGAACAAGGCTATCAAAACATTGGTTTCTTGGCTGCAAAACCATACTTCCACAATAACTTAGACCGCTATCAAGGTTATTTGAAAGCTTTGGAAGAAGCTGGGAAAGAAGTAGATGAATCGTTATTATTTGAGGTGGCTGATTCTCGCTTCAAAAATGGTGAAGATATCGCTCAACAAATTCGTGAATCAAAAGCTGATGGCATTGTAGTAGTTGGTGATGAGTTAGCTGTTAAAGTAACAAATCATATGGTAGACAATGGTGTGAAAGTGCCAGAAGAATTTGCTGTTGTAACATCAAATAATACGGCGCTAACTGAAATTGTAAGACCATCTTTAACTTCAATTGAACCACCATTGTATGATATTGGTGCGGTTTCAATGCGTATTTTAACCAAATTAATGAATAAAGAAGATGAAATTGAAAATCATGTTACCTTACCGCATAAGTTTATTTTACGTGACTCTACTAAGAATGCGTAATGAAATAAAAATCCCCCAAAGCGAAAGTTTTGGGGGATTTTTAATTAACATAGCATTATGTTACATTATTTAGGGGTATAGCAAATATAAGCTTTATTTTTTGATTTGTAAATTATACGTTTATAGAATGTCTTGATTACGCGTAACTTCTAGTGGGTGTGGGTATTTTTCTTCTTGTTGTTTAAAAATACTTCCATTATGATGGGTATAGTCACTAGGAGGGGTGCAAGATGAAGAAAATGAAACAAGGTAATCGTATTTTATTATTGATTATAGCCATAGGCATTGTATGTTTATCAAGTATAGGTTTAGCTTATCAAGGGGCCATTTCATCAAGGAATTTTCAGATACATGATGAAGAACAAGTGAGTGATGATAAGCCAGCTATACAAGTTCCAATCTTTTTATCTCATCTCCCTGCTAAAGAAGTTGAAGAGCAGTGGAAAGGTGAGGATGGCACTTTTGTGTTACGGTCTGTTGGGGATGTATTAATCCATTCAGAGGTAACAGCAACTGCGGACACCTCTGCAGATATTTTTTCTAAGCAATCAGCTAAACTCCAAGAGATTGCTGCATTAACTTCGGATAATTTAATTGCTTATGGAGGCGAAGGTGGAACTGTTGACTTAGGTGTATCTGAATATAATTTTGATCCAATGATTGCTAGAATTGCTGCTTTTACATCTTATGCAGACTATACTGTAGCCAACTTAGAAATCCCAGCAGCATATCCTGATTTACCAATATCTTCCTATCCAAATTTTAATATGCCTTCATCTATCCTTGGTAGTTTGAAACGGGCGGGAATTGACGCGGTTTCAATGGCAACTAACCATACACTAGACCAATTTGCGGATGGGGCGTATATGACAATGGATTACTTGGATGAAGCTGGGTTGATGTATTACGGTGCATTCGCTAGTGAAGAAGATAAGGAAACAGTTAGAATTGTTGAGAAAAATGGTATTAAGTTGGGTTTTCTATCCTATACATACGGCACTAACGGTATGATGCCACCTGAAGATGAACCTTGGGTAGTGAATTATGCCGAATTACCAACGATGTTAGAAGATGTAGCTGATTTACGCGATAAAGTAGATGCGGTGATCGTATCTTTGCATATGGGAACTGAGTATGGAACTTTACCTGACGATGAACAAATTGCTGTGACACAAGCATTAGCAGATGCAGGTGTAAAACTGGTCATTGGTGGACATCCACACGATATTCAACCAGTTAACTGGCTTAATGATAAAGAGACCTATGTTATTTATTCGCAAGCTTCTTTCATGACAGGGCAGGTTGCAGATGATAACAAGTTAGGTGGTATTCATGAAATCACTTTTGTCCGTGACGAGAATGGTGAAGTGCAAGTGAGTGAAGGGAAATTTATGCCAACATACTTTTCAGGTACAGCCAATGAAACAGCTTATGAAAGTTTCCCTTTAGCAGATTATAAAGGACAGGAGACTGCGCAAGCGTCTTTGGTTGATACAATTCATAACCGGATGATCACTTATACAGAGGATTTCTCATATCAAGACTATTTAGAGACTGCCTGGACAAAAGGTGTTAACGCTGAATAGATTTTCTAAAATGCAATAATGAATTGTTTTTGTATTGATTATCAAACAAATTGGGTGCTTTTTCCAGAGAAGATGAGATTTTGATTTTGTTTTCAATTAGCATAGATTATAATAGGATGAGATTTTGTTTCATTTGGTTAAGAGGCATATGTACTTTGAATTGGATAAAACAACAACCTTATTTATGTTATCAGTGGGACTTGTATTAGATAAGGTGATAAATAAATTGGAGGATGATGAAGTATGCAAGCTGTAATCACAGTAATTGGTAAGGATAAGGTCGGTATTTTAGCAACAGCAGCTAGCAAGTGTGCGGAATTGAATGCGAACATTGTTGATGTAGATCAATCAATTATGCAAGACCTTTTTACGATGGTGATGATTGTTAATATTGACAATCTAAGCGTTGAATTTGAAAATTTTAAAAAGGAAATCAAAGATGCATTAACTGAAATGGAAGTTTATGTAATGCATGAAGATATTTTTAATGCGATGCATGAGATTTAGTTCAGTTAAGGAGAAGGAAAAATGCTAGAAATGAATAATATCATTGAAACAGTTTCAATGATTAAAGACAATAATTTAGATATTCGTACAATTACAATGGGGATTTCTTTAATTGATTGTGCGGATGCGGATATCGACCGTTCATGTCAAAAAATTTATGATAAAATTACAACTGTTGCTAAAGATTTAGTGAAAACAGGGGAAGAAATTGAAGAAAAATATGGTATTCCGATTGTAAATAAACGAATTGCTGTAACACCTATTTCTCAATTGTTAGCCGCTTCAGGTGGTGACCCGTTAAAGTATGCCCACATCTTAGATAAAGCAGCAAATGCAGTAGGCGTTAACTATATTGGTGGGTATACTGCTTTAGTACATAAAGGTTTTTCTGCAGGAGACCGTGAGCTAATTGAATCTATTCCACAGGCAATGGCAGAAACTGAACATGTGTGTTCGTCCGTAAATATTGGTTCAACTCGAGCTGGTATTAACATGGATGCTGTAAAGATCATGGGGGAAGTTGTTCGTCAAGCTGCCGAATTAACCCAAGAAAATGAAAGCATGGGAGCTTCTAAAATTGTGGTCTTCTGTAATGCAGTCGAAGATAATCCATTTATGGCAGGTGCCTTCCACGGACAAGGAGAACCAGATGTTGTCATCAATGTTGGTGTTTCTGGACCAGGTGTTGTTAGAAATGCTTTAGCAGAACTTTCAAAGGATGCTTCACTTGAAACAGTTGCAGATACGATCAAACAGACAGCTTTCAAGGTTACACGTATGGGGCAATTAGTTGGGACTGAAGCTTCTAAGATGCTGGGTGTACCTTTTGGTATTGTTGACTTATCTCTAGCCCCTACACCGGCTGTTGGTGATTCTGTTGCTCATATTCTAGAAGAAATAGGTTTAGATCAAGTAGGTGCTCATGGATCAGTAGCAACTTTAGCGATGCTTAATGATGCAGTTAAAAAAGGTGGCATCATGGCATCTTCTAACGTTGGAGGTCTGTCAGGTGCCTTCATACCGGTTACAGAAGATGCAGGTATGATTGCAGCGGCAGCTGATGGTACTTTGAATATTGAAACTTTAATGTCAATGACAGCTGTTTGTTCAGTCGGTTTAGATATGATTGTTATTCCAGGAGATACTACGCCAGAAATTATTTCAGCTATTATTGCGGATGAAGCAGCAATTGGAATGATCAACTCTAAAACGACAGCCGTCCGTGTAATTCCAGCAATTGGTCGTCAAGATGATGAAGTATTAAACTTTGGTGGATTATTCGGTGAAGGATCTGTCATGCAAGTGAATAGAACCTCTCCAAGTACTTTTATTCACCGAGGTGGCCGTATTCCGGCTCCAATCCAATCACTTAAAAATTAAGCTGATTTTTAAGTCAAAGCCGTTACCTTATCACAAGGTAAGGGCTTTTATTTGGTGGTCTGAAATATTCCAACTATAATGTAATATACAGTGTAAACTGAATAAATACTAAGGAGTATTGCCATGAATTTATTAAACCAAACATTCACCTTAAATAACGGTGTAGAGATTCCAAAAATTGCCTTAGGTACTTGGCAAACGCCAACGGCAGAAGCGGTAAGCTCAGTCCGCTTTGCCTTAGAAAATGGCTATAAACATATTGATGGTGCACATGCGTACGAAAATTCTAAGGGAATTGGTGAAGGCATTAAATCTTCAAATGTGAGTCGTGAAGATATCTTCATTACGACTAAAGTACGTGGTGAGTCGAAAACTTATGAAGCAGCTATGGACAATTTCTATCAAGAATTAAAAGATTTAGATACTGATTATATTGATTTATTATTAGTACATTGTCCGACGCCTTGGCGATTTTTCTCTAGAACAGATGAAAATCGTCCAAATTTCTATGAAGAGAATATTCAAGTCTGGCGTGCTTTAGAAGAGCTGTATGACAAAGGATTGGTTCGTGCAATCGGTGTTTCTAACTTTAACGCAGATGACTTACAACATTTAATTGAAAATACAAAGATTAAACCAGTTGTAAACCAAATTAAATACCATATTGGTTACACTCAAGAAGATATTGTATCATACTGTGAAGCGAATGATATTATCGTTGAAGCTTATTCATCTTTAGGTACAGGTCGCTTGTTAGGTAATGAAGACATTAAAGCTATTGCAGATAAGTACAATGTATCTGTACCACAATTATGTTACCGCTATCCACTGCAAAAAGGTCACATCATCCTACCGAAATCTGTTCATGAAGAATATATTCTTGCCAATGCTAAATTAGATTTTGAGATTGCTGAAGCTGATATGGCAACTTTAGATGCATTTATGATTGAATAATCTAATGTCATATTTCATGGAAAATGGAGATAGAAAGCAATTAACGCTAAAATAAAAATCGAGATGAATCATTATATATATGATTTCTTAATGCAGTTTTTATTTTCGACTCACTACGTTTTTTAAACGCTTAAGAAACCTTCAACTCTTTCTAATTTACAAGGAGTTGAAGGTTTTCTTTGTTGGGAGAATGGATAGTTTTTAACTCATCTTTTAAACCCCTTTTTAGAGACAATGTACTGATTAACTAAGCGATAGTATTCGCGCATAATAGTCAAAATGATTGGATTTTTTATTGATTCTAGTGCGATGTTATTGATAGAAGCTATAGGCAATATATCATTACCTGTTCCTGAAATAAAAGCACCATCAATGGTATTTAATTCAGACACAGGTATCTTTTGTTCAATAATATCAATTTGCTGCTGCCGACAAATATCTACAACTTTAGAACGAACAATTCCTAAAAGAACATTTTTAGCTGGAGAAGTATAGAGTTTATCTCCTTTAACAATAAATAAATTTGAACGACTGCCTTCTGTAAGATTATCTTCTTGATCAACTAATAGCACTTCATAAGCACCTGTTTTTTCTCGTTTTGCTAGTACAGTTTTTTGATACTCTTCACGTTGGAGCTTGATATTCGGATCTTCTCTTTCCAAATTCAATAATGTTGTTTTAATGCCAGACTGATAATAGCTCCTAGGCGGATAAAAACTTTTAGTAAAGAAAGCCAGTAAACCTATGTCTTTATTCCATATCAATTTGATGTTCTGATCAAAGGCGCTATTCTTATTTATAAGTTGATATAAACGACTGATTAAGGTATTATCTGAATCCGTTAAGGGATTACCGACGTATAAAGCAGATGTTCTGAATCTTAGCAAATGATCTTCTAAAAACAGGGGTATGCCTTCTTTAACACGAATCACTTCATACACATTTTTTTCTGTTAATTGTTCAAAGGGATGTAAGTTGTCTGTAGATTGTTCTTTATCATTATGATAGTACAAATTTTGTTCAACATATTCCATATTTTTCATCCTTTTTATTTTATAAAGCTAGATCATTTATTTAGGAGAGCAACAATGTTCTATTCTACATAAGTTTATCACTTTTTCTAAATGAAGACAGTAGTATTTTTTTAGAGTATATAGATACAAAATACTTGATATAAGAAGCTTTTAATGCCGAAAAAATAATAAAAAAGACTTCAAAAATATAGGGTGGATGGGGTTTATTTACTTCATCTATCTTTTCGTAATGATTAGGTATGTGATCTGCTATATTTTAAAAAATAAAACCCTTCAACGCTTTCTAATTTAGAAGGCGTTGAAGGGTGTCTTTGTTAGGTGATTGAGTTATTTTCCAGTGTCACCTTATTTATTTACTTAACCATCTTGTTGAATGTTATCTTCTTCAAGTTCTTGACGACGTTGTTCATTTTCTGCACTACGTAGTTTAAAGGATTCTAATACTTCTTGTACTTTAGTATTCACTGAAGCATTTGTCTTAGAACGGTAAGGTTCTAATTTATTCATATAGTCATCCATTGAACCGCCGATTCCAAATGTAAAGCTTGGCTCTTTTGGATCCATCGCAGCTGTGAACAACTCAGTATTCGTAGAAGCTGAAGAAGGAATAGAGTAGTTGGTATCGTATGGTCCTTCAAAGTTTCCAGATTTTGTACCTGTTTCAGTAACAACAGTTTCTTCATGAATGCCTTCCGGTTCCTCAAGGACTTCGCCAGATCCCATCGTTTTTGGATAGTAATAATTTAATCGGTTTCCTAAAGTTGTCCAGTATTGTAATGAACGTTGAGCAGGTGTTCCGTAAACTGCATTTTCTGCTTGGCTATATAAATCGCGTGTTTGGGTGATGTTATCATAACCAATCCAAGAGGTAAGGGTGACATTAGGTGTTGAACCATTGGCCCATAAATCTCTAAATTGTTCTGAAGTACCAGTCTTTAAGAACCAGTCTAAATCACTGTCCATTTGCGCTTTATAAGAGGCCATAGCACCTGCACTTGTTGCATCCTTTAAGATGTCGGCGATAATGTAAGCGACGTCTTCATCGAATACTCGCTCTTTTGTAGTTTGATGCTGATACACCACGTTGCCATTAGCATCAGTTATTGTTTCAATTAGATAAGGCTCAACATATACACCACCGTTAGCAAATGTTGCAAAGGCAGCAGCATTTTCCAAGACAGTAGGTCCATATGTAGTACCCCCTAGTGATAATGCAATGTGATTGAATTCATCAGGTGTAATAGCGTCGCTCAATCCCATCTTATAAGCATAGGATTGAATATCTACACCTTGATTTAATAATTCATTATACAAGGCTAATGTTGGGTTATTCATCGAATTTGATAGGGCATAACGGGCAGTCACAAAATCATTTGAAATGGTAGTTCCAAAGTTTGTAGGTTCATACACAGTACCATTTGGCTCTACAATTCGTGTATAGGTATCTGCAAGCATGGTATTGGCACCTGCAATCTGCTCTTGTAGAGCTGGTCCGTAAGTTAAGATCGGTTTAAATGATGAACCTGGTGAACGCCGTGACCTAAAAGCATGGTCTACCTGACTAGTATCAAAGTCAATTCCGCCAACAAAACCAAGCACTTGACCTGTATCATTATCTAATAAAACTGTTCCATTTTGAACGGGTTCTTCTACTTCAATCGTTTCTCCAGTTTCTGAGTCTGTTGATTCTCCGTAATAAGTTGTACCAAAAGAAGCCGAAAACTCTTGTACAGTTGAATTCATTGTTTCATAAATATCAGGATCAACGGTTGCTTTAATTGTTAAACCACCATTACGCATTTGGCTTTCAGCTTCAGCATAATATTGGTTATATAACTGATCATTGGCATTAACATCCGACATCGTTAAACCATCAGCAGCGACTTTTTGTTCCATTAAAATGTCGATCGTTTCTAACTCAACAGCTTGGTATATATAAGAATTCCGTTCGTCTGGCACTTCTTCACTCGTACCAGCACTTAAGAAGTCTTGCGTAATATCATAGTTCATAGCCTCTTGGTATGCTTCTTCTGTAATATAGTTGGTTAATCGCATACGCTGCAAGACTTCATGTGAACGAGTAATACCATCCTCTAAATATTCACTCTCCTTCAGCTCACCAGATTGTAAGAAGGGTGTGTAGGTATATGGATTTTGTGGGATACCGACTAGGAAGGCTGCTTGAGCAAGTGTTACATCACTAGCTGAAACGCCAAATATACCTTGAGCAGCAGTTTCAACACCAGCTATATTTTCGCCTTTATTATTCCGACCATACGGAGACTCATTTAGGTAGCCCTGTAGAATTTGTTCTTTTGAATAGTGGTTTTCTAAACGCATAGATAATAGCATTTCTTTTGCTTTACGTTCAAAAGAAACTTCATTCGTTAATAACTTTTGCTTGATTAATTGCTGAGTTATAGTTGAACCACCAGAAGACTCTCCCACACCAAGGAAAGTTGAGACCCCAGCACGAATGATTGCTGAAGGCACAATACCATCATGCTCGAAGAAGTTCTCATCTTCAGTAGCCACTAAACCATTAATGATAAAGGGACTCACATTTTCAAGTTCAGTGTTTTCACGAACCAAATCAGCACGAATACTTGAAATCTCCGTATCATCACTATAGGTCATGGTGGAGATTTCGCCAGCATTTTCAACCGCATTGGCCAGTTCTTCTTCAGTAGGAATTGGCATATCTTCTACTAAACCAATGAAATAACCTGCGCCCAATCCGAATCCAAATGCTCCTGCAAGAAAGAGGATGAGTAATAAGATTAGGAAGATCTTTGTTAAAGATTTGAAAGCAATACTTACATAGAACATGACTTTTTCAAGTCTAGAAAGTTCGTTCCCGGTTTTCTTCTTTTCTTCATTGTTTTTTTTCACTATACACACACTTTTCTATAACGTTTTTTATTGTAAAAAATAGGTTAATTTCCTGTTAATTATATCAAAACAATTGTATACATGCTATTAGAATTAGTCATTGTAAAGTGAATGAGCCACCATAATTAAACTTAAAAATTATAAAATCTTAAAGATAGCTTAATTTTCTTCGTTTTAGTAAAATAAAGTTAACTTAAATAAAATGGAGGTAAAGCACATGTCTAAAGCAATGTTGATTATTAATCCAGCATCAGGTAAAGGAACAGGTGAAAGAATCCAAGCTGATTTAGAAATGGCTTTGACCGCATCTTTTGACGAAATTGAAACAAGATTTACTCAAGGTGAAAGCGACACCAAATACTGGTCTCGTGAAGCAAGTGAAAAAAACTATGAAGCTGTTGTTGTAGTTGGTGGAGATGGTACTGTTAATGAGGGAATTTCTGGTATAGCTGAGCTAGATACGCGTATTAAATTCGGATTTATACCTCTTGGAACAGCTAATGACTTAGGACGAGCTTTGGGTATCAGCTTAAATCCGAGGAAAGCAGCTAAAGATTTAACAAATTTTAAAACAAGAAAAATTGATATTGCAAGAATTAATAATCAATACTTTTGTAATGTAGCAGCAATTGGTGCTATTCCATCAGCAGTTATGGAAACATCAAGTGAAGAGAAATCAAAGTTTGGTTTTTTCGCTTATGTGCGCGATTCAATGCGAGCAGTCTTAAAGAACAGTCCATATACTTATAAACTGATCTTAGATGATGATAAAGAAGTTGAAATTTCTACAAAAGTTCTTGTCATCGCTTTAACTAATAGTGTGGGATCTTTTGAGAACATGGTTGCCAAAGCTTCGCCAGATGATGGCCTGTTACATATTATGGCTTTGAAAGATGAAAATTTATTAATGGAAATACCAGGATTGTTAAAAGAGCTGAATGGTGGTTACATATCGGAAGCAAATAATATGCTCACATATCACGTCAAAAAAGTGGTAATTAGTGTAATGAATGAGAACGCAATGGATGTGAAGGTGAATATTGATGGAGAAACTGGACCGATTTTGCCAGTTGAAATTGAAATCTTACCATCACATATTGAAGTTATGGTACCGAGTGAAGCGACGGAATAGGCTTTATTGCTATGATGTCAATACTTTGCTATAATAATTTAGTGGAATACTACGTGAAAGAAGGTATATATCTTGGCAGGACATAATAAATGGAGCAAGATTAAAAATAAAAAAGGTGCAACTGATGCTAAGCGTGCGAAAGTCTTTCAAAAACTTTCTCGTGAAATCTATGTAGCAACAAAAGCAGGTGGACCAGATCCAGAATCAAATCCATCTTTACGTTTGGTTATGGATAAAGCAAAAGCTGCAAACATGCCTAATGACAATGTCAATCGTGCAATTGAAAAGGGATCTAGCAATAATGCAGGTGAAGACTACGACGAAGTAACTTACGAAGGTTATGGACCAGGCGGTATTGCTATCTTAGTAGAAACGCTAACTGATAATACAAACCGTACACTAACAAGTGTTCGTACTATTTTTAATAAAAACGGTGGTTCATTAGGTGAATCTGGTTCAGTAGCTTATATGTTTGACCGTCAAGGTTATATCGTCATTGAACGTGAAGGATTAGACCTTGATGAAGACGAAATGCTTATGAATGTGATTGAAGCTGGTGGAGAAGATATGACCACTTCAGATGAGGTATTTGAGATTTATACAGAAGCCTCTGACTTTACATCTGTTCGTGATGCTTTAGAAGAACAAGGATTTAAATTAGCACAAGCCGAACTGACAATGGTAGCTAAAACAATGTTAGATTTACCTGAAGATAAAGCAAGTCAACTTGAAAACCTAATCGATCTATTAGAAGACGATGACGATGTACAAAATGTACACTATAATACAGAGCTCAGTGAATAACTGAAAGATATGATTAAAGGTATTGGTGAGATATTCTTAGGAGCTTCTTGCCAATGCCTTTTTGCATACAAAAAGACGACCTATGTGAATAAGCTGGTAGCTTATCTACATAGGTCGCTTTTGTTATTTACTATTTATGATACGTTTAACTACTTTTAGACGTGTAAATTCTTCACGTTCTTTTTCTTCAAGAGCTGAAGAAATTGATTTTTGTGCATCTTCCAATTGTGGAATAGTAACATTTTGAAGGGCATTTACCCGTTTTTGCGTTTTTTGCATATTATTTGCTAAACGATATGCCGCATTCTCAACTTCGGCGATTTGAATCAGTAATTCTTTTACTCTATGAAAAGCAATTCTAGCTTCATCAATCGCAACAGTATTGTCATAGAATGAGTAAGCGGGTTTCATAGGTCGAGGTTGATAGTTAATTTCTGGTACCTCTGAACCCATGACACTACGTACTTTTAATTGGATATCGTCTTCAACATCTACGTTAGTTGATGCATCATTTACACTTAAAATACCATTTTCATATGCAGCAATTGACAATTTATGATATGCCAATTCATAAGCTTTTTTTAAGTCATCCTGTAAACCAGAAGCCTTATTCAGCAATTCAATTAACTCATTCATTAAGATAATTCGTTTGCGGTCCATCAATAGGTAACCGCTACGTGAAAGATCTAATGTCTTTTGAATTTGCATTAGGTTCCCCTTGGTAGGGGTGTTGTTAATATCCATTAATTTTCACCACCTTAAACTAGGGGCTTTTCAGTTGTCTGTTGGTTTAATACCTCATCAGCAGTATCTTTGTAGTATTTATCAAGGATTTCAGTATCCATACGAGTCAATTCTTCACGTGGGAAAATACCCAATAATTTCCAACCTAAATCTAATGTTTCTTGAATTGTTCTAGTTTCATCTTGACCTTGACCAACAAAATGTTGTTCAAATAATTCACCAAATTTTAGGTAAAGTTTATCAACATCTGATAATTCTTCCTCACCGATAACAGAAGCTAAAGACTTAGCTTCATTAGCACCAGAATAAGAAGCGAATAATTGGTTAGCAACGTCAGAATGGTCTTCACGAGTATAACCTTCACCAATACCGTCTTTCATCAAACGAGAAAGTGATGGTAAAATTCCAACTGGTGGATAAACGTTTTTACCCTCAATTACACGGTCAAGTACTATTTGGCCTTCAGTTATATATCCTGTAAGGTCAGGGATAGGGTGAGTAATATCATCATTAGGCATGGTTAGAATTGGAATTTGAGTTACAGAGCCCGGTTTACCTTTAACAATACCAGCCCGTTCATAAATTGTTGCTAACTCAGAATAAAGATAACCTGGGTAACCTTTACGAGAAGGGATCTCTTGTTTAGCAGAGGATACTTCACGTAAGGCTTCAGCAAATGAAGTCATATCGGTTAGAATAACCAACACATGTTTACCTAAATCATAAGCTAAGTATTCAGCGGTTGTTAGCGCAACACGAGGGGTGATTAATCGCTCCATAACAGGATCATCAGCTGAGTTTACAAACATCGTTACATGGTCCATTGCACCAGACTCTTCGAATGAACGACGGAAATAATCCGCAATATCATGTTTTACACCCATCGCAGCAAATACAACAGCAAATTCTTCATCAGAATTTTCGCCCAATTTCGCCTGTTTAACAATTTGAGCAGCTACCTGATTATGACTCATACCATCACCAGAGAAAATAGGTAATTTCTGACCACGAATTAACGTCATTAATCCATCGATTGCTGAGAACCCAGTTTCAATATAATCACGTGGGTATACACGAGATACAGGGTTCAGTGGTGCACCATTCACATCACGTTTAATGTCAGAATGTATTGGGCCTAAATTATCAATTGGTCGACCGATACCATCAAACACACGACCTTGAATTTCAGGCGCAAGTTCGATTTCTAAACCGTGACCAGTAAATTGAGTGTGTGTATTGTCTAGAGACATAGAAGTAGTAGAATCAAATACTTGAATGATGGCTTTTTCACCTTCCATTGTAATAATTTGACCTAATTTTTCTTCATTACCGTTTACGCGAAAGCGTACGATATCGTTATATGCAGCGCCTCTAACACCGTCTACAACTACTAGAGGGCCATTAATGGAATTTAGTCCTAGATATTCTATTGCCATTATTATTCCCCCTTAACCATTCTCTTGCATAGCATTTTCATAGAATGTATCAATATCCTCAAAGTAGTGATCGAAATCAGCTAAGTTATCATTTGAGGTCGTATACTTCATATTGATGACATCAGTGAAAATATTTGATTTATTCAGATATGACATAGGCATTCCCCATTGAATCAATGACTTCGCGCGGTGATGTAAGTAAAGAATTACTGCCATCATCTTTTCTTGTTTAGCCATTGGTACCGCTGAGTCAACTTTATGGAAGGTATTTTGTTGTAAGAAACCTTCACGGAAGACACGAGCAGTTTGTAAGACTAATTTTTGGTGGTCAGGTAAGACATCAGAACCAATTAATTTTACAACTTCCATTAATTGATCTTCTTCATGTAAAAGAGCCATCATTTCAGCCCGGTTAGCTAAGAATTTTTCAGAAACGTTCGCATTATACCAAGCACCTAAATCGTCCACATATTGACTATAGGAGTTCATCCAGTTAATAGCAGGATAATGGCGTTTATGCGCAAGTTCTGAATCTAATCCCCAGAAACAACGAACAAAGCGTTTAGTGTTTTGTGTAACTGGTTCAGAGAAGTCTCCTCCTTGAGGTGAAACAGCACCGATGATCGATACTGAACCCTCAGATTGGTTTAAGTTACGCATGTAACCAGCCCGTTCATAGAAAGTTGCTATACGACTAGCCAGGTAAGCAGGGAAACCTTCTTCAGCAGGCATTTCTTCAAGTCGGCCAGATAATTCACGTAAAGCTTCCGCCCAACGGGAAGTTGAATCGGCCATAATTGCTACGTCATAACCCATATCACGGTAGTATTCAGCGATAGTCAACCCAGTATAAATTGAGGCTTCACGAGCTGCCACCGGCATATTAGAGGTATTGGCGATAAGAACTGTACGTTCCATTAGTGGTGCATTTGAACGTGGGTCAATCAATTTTGAGAAGTCTTCAAGTACTTCTGTCATTTCATTACCGCGTTCTCCACAACCGATATAAACAATTACATCCGCATCTGCATATTTCGCAATCTGATGTTGCATAGTAGTTTTACCAGTACCGAAACCACCTGGAATAGCAGCCGTACCGCCTTTTGCAATAGGGAAGACAGAATCAATAATCCGTTGTCCAGTAATTAGTGGTGTTGTGGATTCAAAACGCGAAGCAACAGGACGTGCTTGGCGAATTGGCCATTCTTGGTAAGCCTTGATTTCATCGATATCACCATTAAAACGACGCACTTTAACCAAGATATCTTCTATAGTATAGTCACCCTCAACTACAACATCTACTACTTCACCAACGATTGTTGGTGGTACTAATACCTTGTGCGTAACCGCATTAGATTCAGGAATTTCTGCGACAATAGCACCACCAGAAACTTGATCACCGACTTTCACAACAGGTTTCACATGCCATAAAGTAGATTTGTCTAATGAGTCTACTTGTACACCACGTTTAATCATATAGCCAGATTGTTTTTCAATCTCAACTAATGGGCGCTCAATACCATCATAAATATTATTGATTAAGCCAGGGCCTAATTGTACTTTAATAGGCATTGTTGTACCGTAAACGTGTTCTCCAGGACGGATACCAGCGGTTTCTTCATACACTTGGATCGTGGTTTCTTTTTCATTGATTGAAATCACTTCACCAACTAATTTATCCTCACCAACATGTACCATTTCTTGCATAGATAAGTCGGTTGGACCAGCAATTTTAACGATTGGACCCGAAACTGAATAAATAATATTTTCGCTTGCCATTCTAGTCATCAACCTCCTTGATTGTAAATTCATTTTCAGCATTCGCTAACAGGGTAGAGAAAGAATAATCAACTAAAACTTGACGGTCTTTTAGCACTCCACGAACGCCGCCTAAAAACTCACGGTCTGAAATTTTAACATTTGCATTTGTTTCATCTAAAAGAGAAGCTTGCAAAGCTTGGTCAGAGTGATTGATATAAACAACCAATTCTTCACGACTCTTATCAGCATATTTTTTTAAGTTATTAATCATCACAACTAATTGATTGCGATATTCATCTGTTTGCATATATTTTTGAACCGCTTCGTTAAATTCAGCGAATAAAGATTTTTTTAACTTTTCTTCTTGTAAGTACAAGTCATGTTGTAAGTGAATATGACTTTGAGAAATATTCTTATTTAACTCTTTTCGCATATCTTTTTTTGCATTTACAAACTTTGCATCAAACTCTTGATTGGTATTTTTTACAAACTCATCATAGTCTTTTTGCAAAGTTGCTTGGTATTGATTAACTTGTTCATCAATAATACTTTGTGCTTGTTGGTTTACTTGCGTTTCAAAATAAGCAAATTTATCTTCTAAATCCATTGCTTAAAACTCCCATTCTATAATTGAATACCAATTGCATGTTGAATCGTTTCTGCAATGGTATTGGTCGCATTTTGATATTCATTTGCACCTAAGACTGAAGTGATAAGTGGTGTCGCTTGGTTAAAGCGAACATCATTAACAAGGTCTTGATTGCTTTCAATTAGGGAAGGTGAAATATAAAGAATGCCAATGTCTTTATTTGCTATTGCTTTTTTAAAGGCAGGTTCAAATTCCGCAGGCTTTACAATTTCACCTTCAATGCCTACTAACCGCAATCCAGTCAAAGTGTCTAAATTATCACAGATTACGTAAGCTTTCATTATAGTTGACCTAAAATCATGAATGAGATGATCAAACCATAAAGGGCAACCCCTTCAGCAAGACCAACGAAGATTAATGAACGACCGAAGATTGAACCATCTTCTGAAATAGCACCTAGAGCAGCTGATGCAGCAGAAGCAACGGCAATACCACCACCGACACAAGATAAACCGGTAGATAAAGCAGCGGCAATGTAGCCAAGACCAGTTGCTAAGCCAGCAGCTTCACCAGCTGTTTCTGCAGCAGCACCAGTGGATGCCAGTGCAACTTCAGGGTTATAAGCTAATACGATGGCAATTAAGATTCCAGCAACAACGAATACGATATTAGTTGTTAATGATTTCTTGTAGCGTTTTTTTGTCTTTTTGCCTGTATAGAAATAACCAAACGGTAAAACGAACCCTAAAACGAAAGTAGCAATCATAGTTAGTTTAATTAATAATTCTGTTGTCATTTTTATTTTCTCCTTTAATCTTTAATCCAAATATTTTTAAATTCAATACCATCGCCACGATAGAAGTGACTGAAAATTTCATAAAATTCAAGACGTAAAACTTGAATAGCCACAACTAACCCTTCAAAACCAGTTACAAATAAATTACCTAAAATGACTACTAACCAGTTGATATTACCGCTATTCTCAGCGCCAGCAAACATCAATACCACACTCATCATAGCGCCATGGGAAATCGCAAAAGCACCCACACGAACGAATGAAATTGAATTTGAGAAGTAAGTTAGTAGGGTTTCAAAAGTTTCAAAGAAGATAGTTAAAGCTTTAATTACGATATTATCGCCATTAGCTTCTTTGTGATTTTCTAATTTATGAATAATTTCTTCTTTAAAGGCAATTGTAATTAAGGTTAATGCTAGGATAGCGATTAAAATACCAATTGCTGGAATTGTATGTCCAGACATATATAGTATCAGCATGGCTACTAAAACAAAGTAGAAAAGAAAACCGGCAATACCATTCTTATCAAGAATAGCTTCCCATTTTTCTCCAGCATTAAATCGTTGTACGATATTCATCATCATTGTTGCTAAAATCATAAACATACCAAAGGCAACAGCTACGATAAATACTGTATTTAAGCTTCCAAAGAACGGAATATCAGTCATATGAGTCATTGGATGTAACCACAAAGCAGGAATCACATCTTCAAATCCAAAAATAGACCCGTATAGAAAACCAAAGATGGTTGAGCTCAAACCAATTGGCGCTAGCATACCGATTGGACGTAATTTCTTGTTAAAGAATCCGATTAGTCCCACTAAAAATAGCATTAAACCTTGTCCCACATCTCCAAACATGGCACCAAAGAGAAGGGAGTAAGAAATACCTACAATCGCCGTTGGGTCAAGTTCGCGATAGTTTGGAACACCATACATCTTGGTCAATAACTCAAATGGACGGATTAAGAAATTATTCTTCATTTTGGTTGGAGGATTTAAATGACTATTATCATCTTCATCTTCTATATACATCGTTACGTTTGGATCATTCTTTACTTCATCGCTGAATTTTTGTGCGTCAGATTGTGCCATCCAACCAATTAATAAGTAACGTGTTTCTTTCTGTGCAAATTCTTCACGCGTAATCGCTGCAAATTTTCGAACACCAAAAGCCTGTGATAAGTCCATTAATCGACTCTTAGCCGCTAATAAGTCTGGGGCAACTGGTGTAACCAAAGCACGCATTTTTCGTTTTAATTGAATTAATTGGCTCTCAGTTTCTTCTACTAGATTCTGATATTTGTGTGTAATTTCACGGAAACTACCACTTTCTTCAGGTAAGTAAATTCGTTCCCAAGCTAATGAGAAAAGAAGGGCATCCACACGTTGTCGTGCTTCATCTGGTGTGAAGTATACACCGTAAACATATTTTTCAGTTTCTTCACTTTCAACGAAGATAGCAGGTACCATTGTTTCGACATATTTTTTAAATTTACGGTAGTTTTCACGAGTGAAGCGACCAAAACGGAATTTAATATGATTCATTTCGTAAATTTTATCAAGGGTGAAATCAATCGATTGGAAAGGTCTAAACATTAATAATTTTTCGTTTGCTTCATCATGTTCGGCTTGAACCTTCGCAATTGCTTCGCGTTCTTTTTGTAGGCTGGCTTCTACCTCGTTCACTAAAGATTGTGCTTCCGTAAAAGACATTGGTTTGTCTATGTGGATGTTTTTACCATGTTCGACGTTTGTGTAATCTAATAAGTTATCAATTCGTTCTTCCCAAGGTTCGTAAGGGTTTGGACTTGTATAGGGACGAAGTGTTCGAATCTCTGACAACTCCTTCAATGCATTTTCTAAATGGATAGGATAGTGGGTCAAATAACGATCCGCCATCCGGTCAATATCGTCACGAGGACCTGTAATATTGACTAAGCGCATTTCGGTTATCATTGATTTAAACTCCTTTCTATGGGTGAAATATTTTTATATGAAATTCGTTCAGTTAATTCTTCTAACATTAGTAATGAGCGACGGCTATCTTCTAAATAATGAATAATTGCATACATAGATTTCGGCGCTCTTGTTGCTAGATGCCGTTGTAAAGAACTTAAAAACGCTATTTCATATTTTTGAAGGGATTCATCAGTTGATAAATGTTCAAAAATATCACCATAGCCTAGCTCAGCAACTGTGATTTCGAAATTACGAATATCAGGTGCCTCTAGCAATCGATCAATATACTCATCGTTTAAGCGATAATGAGCATCCACTAGAGCAGAAGTCACTTCGTTATTACTTAATTGATAGAGGAATTTCAAACGATAAATTGTAAAGATATTTAAAATATCAAAACGAGCACCAAACAATTTCTTAAAACCGTTTAGCGATTCTCCTGTTAGATATTTTTTGCCGCCATGCCAAATTTGTTGGATAACGAATTGGTCAAAGGCGATTTCAAATTCATAGCGTTGATAGTCATTTTGACTAAATAAATTGCTATAATTTTGGAAAAAAGGTCCATAAATGGTGTCAGCAAGTGCATCTACAACGGTCTTCACATCGGTTGCCATGATGAGTTCTGTAGTTTTGAACTTACGATTATCATCAAGATAGTGAGTAACAGGACTCATGATGACTGTTGTTTCACCACGATTAACTACCGATCTTAGGGTATGTTTGATAAACCAAGCTTCAAAAAACATTGCATATCGTTTAAGGAAAGCGCGTTGTTGTAATGAGGCAAATCGATATATCTTTAAAAACTCAAAGAAATTGCCGTAATTAAGCATCAACTCAATATCTTCACGCGAAGAGACATCAGTGTTTAATACTTCTGCTGCTTTTTTGTAAGAAGGATTTTCAGTGATCAATGTGTACAATTCATTTAATGTACGAACATCCCCTTGGGCTTCTATTTTTTCACTAGTCAGTAAATGCTTCCGCATACCATGAATTTTTGTATCTATAGCAGTATAGTTATCCAATTTCATCGACTCCAAGCTTTGTTACTTTTTCCATGAACTTGTCTACATAAAGACCGCGTTCATTGTCAAGAATTTCTTGAATGCGTTGCATTTTACGGGAAAATTCGGCAGAAAGATTATGAGAAGTTTCATAGTCTTCAGAACTAAACGATTCTTTGGTTGTTTCGATTTTTTTTGCATAAGCCTCATTAGATGCTTGTAAAAAAACGCGTTTTTTATCATCAAAAGATTTTTTAATTTTCATTTTCTGATTTTGAACCGTATTCTCCGCATCTTTAGCCGTATTTTCAATTTGATATAAACGATTTACGATGTCATCCATTGCAGTTCCCTCCCTTTTTTTTGTGCCATTTTTATGGCCTAACTTAAAGTATATCATTTCAAAAAAAATTCAAAATTAAAACGGTAGCTTATCATGCAAAAGTGGGCAAAAAAATGAGATGCGCTTTTTTTTGCATATTATTTTCATTTTATTAGTGCATTTGCAAATATTTTTCGTATAAATTATATGATCTTAAAATACTTGGAGGTGGTAGGTTGAAAGAAATTATTGATGAAATTATTAGTATGGCATTATTAAAAAGGTCTGATGATATTCATATACTGCCAGAAGGAGAGGAATACCACGTTTTTCTTAGAGACGGACACCAATTAATTTTGCAGAATACCTTTGACTTTGAAAAAGGTAGTCAGTTGATTCGGTTATTGAAATATATGGCGAATATGGATGTGGGTGAAAAACGAATGCCACAAGATGGGGCAATGGTTTATGACTTGGTAGATGAAAAAATTGAATTACGTCTATCCTCAATATCTAATTATCTTATGCACGAATCTTTAGTTATTCGTGTTTTCCATGATAAGTTAACCTATGAATTTGAATCTAATCATTTAAATCAAGAAGCTTATGACATTATGAATAAATACATGAAGCGTAAGAGTGGGTTAATTATTTTCTCTGGACCAGTATCTTCAGGAAAAACCACAACCATCTATCAGTTACTTAGAAATGCTTATCAATCAAGGGCTAGTCAAATCATAACGATAGAAGAGCCAATAGAAATTAAAGAACCAACTTTTCTGCAGACGGAAGTTAATGAAAAGGCGGATATCACCTATGATCGACTGTTAACCGCTAGTTTGCGTCACCATCCTGATATTATTCTAATTGGTGAAATTCGTAGCGAGGAAACAGCTAGAATGGTCATAAGAGCGTCATTAACTGGTCATCTAGTATTAGCCACTGTTCATGCAAAGAATACTTTTGGTGTGATTGGTAGATTAAAGGAATTGGGCATTACTAATGAACAATTAGTACAAACACTCCTTTTGGTTGTTGCCCAACGGCTGCTACCTAAAACATCTAATTCCGTAAGTAATTTGACAGAAAAGATCGCTTTATTTGAGCTACTTCATAGTGAGGAATTGAGTAATTTTATTTTAAATCATATTTATCCAAATAATTTTCAATCGCTCAATTTATTGTTAAAGGAGGCCTATACCAATGGCTATATTACGAAAAACACTATGGAAGAGTATCGATTGGAAACAGTTAGCGAATACTGAAATCACATCGACTTGGAACCCTCAATTACAGGCAAATGTTCTCTTATATATTGCTGAAATGCTCCAAGAAGGTTTTCCAATGTTAGAAATTTTTGACTTTTTAATGATCATTTATCCTAAACAAGCAATATCATTTAGGAAAATGAGCACAGGATTTTCAGCTGGTCAATATTTCTACCAAGTTGTTCATATCATGAAAATCCATGGAAATGTAGCTTATCAAATCCAGGTTGCAGAAGCATATGGTCAATTTGGGTTAGGGCTAGAAGTAATTGCAAAGTACATTCAAGAGCGTGACCTACAGATGAAAAAACTAAAAGGTGTATTGATTTATCCGTTAGTGTTAATTGCTTTGATGATTGGGATGTTATTTGGTCTACGTATATTCCTTTTGCCTCAACTAGAGACGATGTTAGTGGGTGAAAGTAACAGTTTATTGACAGGGTTATTAATTTTCTTGCAAGAGCTGCCTTTAATCGTCATAGGGTTCACTATAGCAATATTCACTATCCTTACGCTTTATTATTTTTGGAAGAAGCGGACTAACCCATTAGATAGAGCAAAGCTATATGTGAAATTACCAGTTGTAGGCAAAATTTGTAGAATTTACTACACACAATTTTTTGCTTACGAATTTAGCCAACTCTTTAAGATAGGCTATTCAGTAAGACAAATTACTGAATCTTTAATGAATCAAAATGAGGTGGCTTTTTTACAGGCATTTGGTGAATATTTAGATAAAAAATATTACCAAGGTGTATCATTTGCAGATAGTTTAAGAGCAGTAAATGTGTTTACCCATGAATTTCCAGCGATAGTTATCCAAGGTGAGTTGTTGAATCAATTAGCAATTAAGACAAGGCTGTATAGTGAAAGGACGCTAAGGCTCTTATATGAAACGATTGATAAACGAATCAAAATGATTCAGACCTTTCTATTTCTTAGTGTCGCCATTTGTGTGGTGATGGTTTATTTAATTTTAATGTTACCTATGCTGACAATGTTAGGAACACTATAAGGAGAATTTATTATGAAAAAATTATTAACGAACTTAATTATAAAGTGTCGAAAAAACAAAGCGTTTACATTGATCGAGATGGTTTTGGTCCTATTTATTGTAGCAGCCTTGCTACTGCTCATTATACCGAATATGACAGAACAAGCAAATAATGCAAAAGCGAAGACGGATAAAGCGTTAGTTGAAACAGTTGAAGCACAAAAAAATTTATATTTATTAGAAAATGATGGCCTACAAAGCGTTACAGCTGAAAAATTAGCAAATGACGGCTATATTACTCAAGATCAATTAAATCAATATAATGCTATAAAAAAGTAAATTAGAAAAATTCTAGATGATTAGGAGGGGTAGATCTTGAAAAACAACTTTAAAAGTAAATTGGGATTTACCCTTCTTGAATTAATACTGGTACTATTTACCTTATCATTATCACTAATACTTGCGGTCCCATATGCAAGAGAAGCTAATACTCGCTATGAATCAAAAGTAATGGTGCGTAATGTCATGCAACATTTTGAATATGTACACAAGATGACCGTAGTTCGAAAAGGCGTGTACTTTGTGACTTTTAAAGAAAATACAGTTGAGTTTAGGGGAGATCTAACTAAATCTTTACCAGATGATAAAACTTTTGTATTTCCTGAAGAAACTACTTTTAACAAAATTAATAGAATTACTATCACACCTTCAGGAAATGTGGGTGCACAGACAATTACTTTAATTACACCAACAAAAAATTATGCCATTGTATTTCAATTAACAGGAGGTCGCTATCGAGTTGAAGAAAAATGAATATATACGCTCACAACATACCAATAACAAGTATAAACGGGGTTTTATGTTAGTAGAGTCTCTTATCGGTATCTATTTGATAGGAATGATGGTAGTTTTATTGGTTGCAAATCAACAAATCCAAATCCAGAAATTAGGCGAAAGTGAAGCCGCATTAGCTCGGAGTCGTGAACAGTTTCATCAGTTAAATGCTGTTCAATTTGGCGCTAGTATTCATGAAGGTATTAGCATAGATTTAGCTAGAGGAATGCTGGAGGATCAACGATATGATAAAGTCGAGATATTTAAGATTCAAAACTAACTCAAGACACACAAAACATAAGGAAGGTTTTACTTTACTAGAATTAATTTATGGTTTATTTTTTTATGCACTCATTCAGTTCACTTTTATAGCAGTTATGGGATTAGAAATGGATATTTATCAATACTTTGAAAAAATCGCTTATGATGATTTTGACGTCTTTTCATTTCAATTTTTACAAGATCATAATCAAGCCAAACTGGTCTCTTCAACAGCACACAGTCTTTCGATAATAGAAGATAAAAAAATAGGTACATTTCGTTATCAGAAGGCAAAGGGAAATACTGACTGGATTGTCTACCGATTAAATGGTGGCTACGAGCCTAAAATCCCTAATGCTACTAGTTTAAATATTAAAGCAGTAACATCTAGTAATTATTTGTTTACTGTCATACTATCTGACGGAAAACAGTATCAAGTACTTTTACCTCTAGAAAAAGGTGATAAGTAGATGAGAAAAAGAGGATTTATACTATATACTTCCTTATTGTTCATGTCTATTCTAACTATTATATATTTAGTCAATTTGAGTATGTATAGTAGTCAAATTAAACTGAATGAAGAGATACATGCTTCTTATCAAGCACAAATACTTTCCAGGCTTGCAGTTGAACATATTATCGCTAAGCATAGCCTTGAATCCTCTAAGAGGTTAGAGGATAGAAATAATATGTCAATAGACGAAAGCAAAGAAATAGAAAAGGAAATGAATGGAGCCAAAATCGATTCGAATGATGTAAATCAAGACAAACAATTAGATGAAAAAGATAACATTACAAATGAGACGATATTAGCTAATGGTGAATGGACCAAGTCTTTTAATAAAGGAAGTGTGTATGTAGAACTAAAAAATGGTCAATTTAATACTAGAGTTAAATTAGTAAAAAACAGTTCCCAGTATACCTACAAAGATATACCCTATGATAGGAGAAAAAATAAATAATATATCATGATTAAATGTAAGATAATTTGATACAAATTCAGGGGTGAGTAAAGGCAATTTTCAATAAAAGCTGATATATGCTATACTAATTGGGCTATAAAAGTGGTTCTATTTAGAGAGATAGATTAGTCAATATGAGGTGAAAAAGTTTGGAAAACAGAATAAGTGCTTTGCAAGAAAGCATGGCAGCTGAAGGCATTAATGCATATTATGTCACTGATCCTTTTAACTTAAGATATATCAGTGGATTCACTGGAACAAGTGGTACCGCGTTAATTACTTCTAATAAAGCTTACTTCATTACAGATTTTAGATACAGAGAACAAGCGAAAGCACAGTGTATAGGTTTTGAAATCATCATTGCTGGTGGATCAGCAGCTCATACTAGTCCTTTGAGATTTGTACAATCTGTGGTGGTAAACGAAAATCTGAGTCAATTAGGTTATGAAGAAGAATATATGACAGTTGCGAAGTTCGATGAGCTAGAAGATATTGTTTCTGCTCGATTAATTCCTGCATCTGGTATGATAGAAGCTTTACGTCAGACTAAGGATGAAGGAGAAATTGCTACTATTCAACACGCCTGTGAAATTGCAGATGCAGCTTTTAACCATATCTTAGACTTTATTAAAGTAGGGATGACAGAGATTGAAGTCGCAAATGAATTAGATTTCTATATGCGAAGTAAAGGTGCTAGTGGTGTATCATTTGAAACGATTGTTGCTTCAGGCTATCGTTCCGCAATGCCACACGGTGTTGCTTCTGATAAAATAATTGAAGAAGGAGATATCGTGACCTTGGATTATGGTTGTTACTATAATGGGTATGTCTCTGATATTACTAGAACGATTGCTGTAGGGGAACCTACAAGTAAAATGAAAGAAATATATGATATTGTCTTTCAAGCTAACCAGCTTGTAAATGAGCAGGCTAAAGCAGGCATGACTGGTGAAGAAATGGATGCAATAGCACGTGATTTTATAGCTAGCCATGGATATGGAGATGACTTTGGACATTCACTTGGTCACTCTATTGGTTTAGATATTCATGAGTCACCAAACGCAAGTATGCATAATAAACAAGTATTGAAAGTGAATACGGTTATCACTAACGAACCTGGTATTTATCTAGAGGGTATCGGTGGCGTCAGAATTGAAGATGATTTGATTTTAAAAGAAGATGGTAATAAAGTGCTTACTCACTCACCACGCCATTTGATTATCATCTGATTTAGTGCAAATGAACGAATGCATCCGACTTTTTGAGCCAGGATGCATTTTAATGTGTTATAATTTTGATAGGATTAAATTTTTAGGAGATGTAAATATGATTACAACAAACGATTTTAAAACAGGATTAACGATTCAAGATAACGGAAACTTATTCCGTGTTGTGGAGTTCCAACATGTTAAACCGGGTAAAGGGTCTGCTTTTGTGCGTTCAAAATTAAAAAACTTACGGACTGGCGCATTGTTAGATAAAACTTGGCGAGCAGGTGAAAAAGTAGAAACTGCGCATATTGAAAGTCGCGATATGCAATATCTATATGCGGATGGTGATATTCATGTATTTATGGATAATGAAACGTATGAACAAATAGAAATTCCGGAAAATCAAATTAATGATGAACTAAAATTTATGTTAGAAAATATGGAAGTAAAAGTCATCACTTTTGGTGCCGAAGTTTTAGGTGTTGAATTACCAAAAACTGTAGAATTAGTAGTTACTGAGACTGAACCTGGAATAAAGGGAGATACAGCTTCAGGTGGGTCAAAACCAGCTACTATGGAAACAGGTGTAGTGGTTAATGTGCCGTTCTTTGTTAACGCTGGTGATAAATTAGTCATTAATACCACTGATGGTGGAGAGTATATTTCACGCGCGTAATTTGATATAAGGAGTGAACGACAATGGCTAACAATAATGAAGCATACAAGCAAAATCAGCTGCAATCTACTGGTGCAATTGAAATTGCTCCTCAAGTAATCGAAAACATTGCCGCAGCAACTGCCTTACAAAGTGAAGGTGTTCGGGCAATTAAACGTGCGAATAAGACTATTCAAGATGTTTTCCAACGTGATGCCGGAGTAATCCTTTATCAAAATGATCTAAATGAAATGGTGCTAGATATGTCTGTTGAATTATATTTTGGCTCTGCAGTTATTGCAGTTGCTCAAAATATTCAAACACAGGTAATCGATCAGGTAAAATTTATGACAGATATTACGATTGATGTTGTGAATGTACATGTGACGAACTTATCTATGGAAAAAACAAGTAAATAAATCGTATTAAGGGGAACAAGTATGAAATTAGGGTTATCACAAATTAGAGAACTCGCTGTATTAATATCTTATCAACAAGAGTTCAATCCACAACTTTCTTTAGAAAGTGCCTTCAAGCATATTCTTCAAAATCATAAGAAATTGGGTCAGAAGGTTAACTTTGAAGAATTAACAGAAGAAGAATTTATTGAGTATGAAAACCATGCAATTAAGTTGAAGGATAGTATTGAGCATATTTCAACAAAAAATCATTTTGATAAATTACCGGATGTAACTGAAGATGTGACTGTTCCCGCTTATTTACGTACATTAGTAGAAGGTGTTAAAGCCAATCGCTTTGAAATAGATCAAATGATCGATAACCACATTCATGGTAATTGGTCGGTACAACGTTTAGAGTTAGTAAACCTTCAAATTTTACGCATTGCAGTATTTGAATTATTATTTACGGATAAAGAAACTGTCCCTCGAGTAGTTGCAGTTAATGAAGCAATTGAGTTAGCAAAACTTTATTCAGACGATCGTGCGCGTAAATTTATAAATGGTATTTTATCGAATATCTTAGCAGAATTAAAAGCCAATGAAGATACAAACGATGAGCATAAAACAAATGTAAGTGCTGAGAATATGGTTGAGTAATAGTTTGGAGTGTTAGAGGCCGGGACTTAAGTCCCGGCTTTTTAAAATTCGTGATATATGATGATTAATTTATGTAGGTATAATATCAGTACATGACTGTTATTATAGTGAAACATTCGATATACTTGTTACATTACAAATTGAATAAGGTGGGCAATCATGATAGAAATTCGTTCAAAAGAATTTGTTAAGGTACAAACTGATTTATTAAAACAGAGAGTTAGTGAATTGAAAGATAATGGTATTCACCCAAAGATAGTGATTATTCTTTGTGGTGATGATGAGGCAAGTGCATCATATGCACGAACTAAAACAAAGTTTGCTGATAAAATTGGCGTAGCACATGAATTAATTTCTTGTCCAAATGAAACAACAACTGAGGAATTATTAGCAATCATTAAACGTCTTAATGAAGATAACAGTGTACAAGGCATCATGATTGAAATGCCGCTACCAAAACAAATTGATTTTCAAAAAATCAATGTTGCTATTGATCCGGATAAAGATCTAGATGCTATCCACCCAATACATTTGGGGAATTTGCTAGCAGGTAATCAGAGTCGTGTGCCGAATACACCACTTTCGGCAATTACATTGATGGATGAAGTGAATACAAGTTTCAAAGGTAAGAGAGCAGTAATGATTGGGCGGTCAACTATCGTAGGTAAACCTTTAGCTGAATTAATGTTGCAACGTGGCGCAACGGTTACGCTTGCCCATAGTCAAACCGAAAATATGGCAGAATTAACACGTTCAGCAGATATTATTTGTGTGGCTGTTGGTATTCCAAAATTTTTAACTGCAGATATGGTTTCACCAGGGACTACGGTTATTGATATCGGTACAACTTATGATGAGACTGGTAAAGTATTTGGAGATGTAGACTACGAAAATGTAGCAGAAAAAACACATGCCATTACCCCGGTTCCAGGAGGGGTTGGACCAGTTACTAAGTTAATGGTATTTAAACAGATGATTGATAGACTAGAGGAAGTGACAGATGTTGTCTGACAAAAATTACTTAACGGTTAGTCAGCTGACGCAATATATTGCTACGAAATTTGAAAAAGATCCTTACCTACATCAAGTCTATGTAACTGGTGAAGTGTCTAATTATCGTAAACGGGCGAAACACCAATATTTTTCATTAAAGGATGATCATGCTGTCCTATCGGGTGTCATGTTTGCTAATGCCTTTAACCAGTTAAAGTTTGACTTAGAAGATGGTATGAAAGTATTAGCTATCGGTCGGATAGGTGTATTTAATCAAACGGGGCGCTATCAACTATATATAGACCACCTTGAGCCAGATGGCGTTGGTGCCCTCTACCAACGTTATGAACAATTGAAGCGGCAGCTGACTGAGGAAGGCGTTTTTCAGTTTGATCCCAAACCGATACCACACTTTCCTAAGAATATAGCAGTGATTACTTCACCCTCGGGAGCTGTAATAAGAGATATTATTACTACAGTTAAACGTCGTTACCCGATTGTTCAGCTAACACTTTATCCAACTGCAGTTCAAGGTAAATATGCGGCGGATGAATTAGTGAAAAATTTAGAACGTGTCTCAATACATGGTGAGTATGATACGGTGATTATCGGACGTGGTGGCGGATCAATAGAAGACTTATGGCCATTTAACGAAGAGAAAGTGGTACGTGCCGTTCGTAAAATGAATATTCCTATCATTTCCTCAGTTGGTCATGAAACAGATACGACGCTTGTAGACTTTGCAAGTGACATGAGAGCAGCTACACCAACCGCAGCGGCAGAAATTGCGACACCAGTATTGTCGGATGAATTAATTCGGATTCAAGAATTACAGGCAAGGTTATATCGTGCGCAAGCAAATCGGATCCAATATCTTAATCAGCGATTATTAGAATATCAAAATGCTTATATTTTTAGGCAACCTTTGAGATTATATGAAGGTTACCAACTGAAACTTAGAAACCTACAAGCTCAACTGATCCAGTCTCAAGAAAGTAATATGCGATCACAAAGAATGGCTATCCAACATTTGGACCAAAGTTTATATCAATCAACGCCATTGACTACATTAGGAACTTATCATACAAAAGTGAATTACTTACAGCACCAATTAATCAGTAATCATAGTCAGCAAATAAGAGCTAAAGAGTATCAACTGCAAAAAGCCATTTCACAATTAGATCTATTGTCACCATTGAAACGTATGAGTAAAGGTTTTGCCTACGTAACAAGTAATAAAATGCCTGTAGATTCAATTACTAAGGTGGATATAGGCGATTCATTAGCTATACAATTAGCTGATGGAAAAATTACCGCGCAAATTACTGGAACAGATAAGAAACAATTATCTAAAATTAAAGGAGAATCATAAATGTCTATTGACACCTCAAAATTATCTTTTGAAGAAGCATTAGAAAAATTAGAAGAAATTGTGAATCAGCTCCAAGATGGTGATATCAAGTTGGAAGAGTCGATGGAAGCATTTCAAGATGGTATCGCTTTAAGCAAATATTGTAGCCAAACCCTTGAAAATGCGGAAGAAACGATGACTAAACTGATGTCAGAAAGTGGACAACTCGAAGCATTTGAAGAACCAACAAGCCAAGGGGATGTATGATGAAGGCAACAACTTTCATAGAAAAATATTTGCCAGTTTTAGATGAAGCGATACTTAATGCTGTCGATCAATATGAACAAACACAACCAGAACAATTAAAAGAATCAATGGTATATTCATTAAATACTGGTGGTAAACGTATTCGTCCAATGCTACTATTGGCAACTTTAGAATCTTTAAATACAGATATTCGCTTAGGGTTAAATACGGCTATTGCATTGGAATATATCCACACTTATTCCCTTATACATGATGATTTACCAGCAATGGACAACGATGATTATCGTCGTGGAAAGCTAACAAATCATAAAGCCTTTGATGAGGCAACCGCTATCTTAGCAGGTGATTCTTTACTGACTGATGCGTTTGCGCTGATAGCTAATGATGATTATATTAGTGACAATCAAACGAAAGTGAAATTGATTGCGGAGTTGTCGAAGGCAGCAGGAAGCACGGGTATGATTGCTGGACAAGTAATGGATGTCGATTCAGAAGGCAAACGAATAGATTTGCTTACCATGCAGAATATACATAAACATAAAACTGGTGAACTGATTAGATATGCAATTTTTGCCAGTGCACAAATTGCACAAGTATCTAAAGATGTGGCAATTTTATTAGATGATTTTGCTTGGACCTATGGCGTTGCTTATCAAATTCAAAATGATTTACAAGAAGTAATGTGGACAGACGAAAAAAGAGGTAAGCTTAATCATTCAGATATTGATCTAAATAAAAGTACCTATCCATCTATAATGGGAACTAATGGTGCGTTGACAGCATTGGATGATAAAGTAAATATATGTAATGATATATTAAAACAAATACAAGAAATCGAACCAACTTTTGACCGTGACCTACTAGCAGGTTTCTTGAAGTACTTAAAAATTTAGCGAAATAAATAAGGAGAATAAATGGAGAAAGAGAGAGCTGACATTTTAGTTGTTCGGCAAGGATTAGCAGATTCACGTGAGAAAGCAAAACGTTTTATCATGGCTGGACAAATTTATACTGAAAAAGCCCAGAGAGTGGATAAACCGGGTGAGAAACTATCTGTGACAACAAAATTAACTTTAAAAGGTGAAGATATACCATTTGTATCCAGAGGTGGTTTTAAATTGGTAAAAGCCATGGAAACTTTTGCTATCGATTTCACTGATAAAAAAGTTTTAGATATTGGATCGTCCACAGGTGGTTTTACGGATGTAGCACTACAAAATGGTGCAAGTATGTCTTATGCATTGGATGTTGGTACGAATCAACTAGACTGGAAATTGAGGTCGGATGACCGTGTAGTGGTCATGGAACAAACCAACTTCCGGTATTCAAAACCAGAAGATTTTGTGGCTGGACAACCAGATATTGCAACCATTGATGTTTCTTTTATTTCCTTAGACTTAATCCTACCGCCTTTACGGTCTATTTTAAAAATAAATGGTCAGGTTGCGGCCTTGGTTAAACCTCAGTTTGAAGCAGGTAAAGATAAAGTTGGTAAAAAAGGTATTGTACGAGATAAGCAAGTACATAAAGACGTTATAACTCACACAATGGAAACTGCAATTGGTTTAGGATATGATGTTTCAGGTTTGACCTACTCACCAATTACTGGTGGGTCAGGAAATATAGAATTCTTGATGCTATTAACAAATACAGAAGGTGAACTAGGGAAAATCGATTGTACCATTGATATAAGTGCGGTAATTGAAGAGGCGCATTCGGTTTTTCATTAATGATGGATATCTAAATGGTTAGATAAGGGGAGAGATGTAAATGCTTCAGCATCTTACAATTAAAAATTTTGCGATTATAGAAGATTTAACGATTGATTTTGATACCGGCATGACCGTTCTAACTGGGGAAACAGGTGCGGGGAAGTCAATCATTATCGATGCTGTTGGCTTATTAGTAGGAGGTCGTGGATCAACAGACTTCATTCGCTATGGTAGTGAAAAATTTGATTTACGCGGTATTTTTTATATGCCTGATCTTTCAGATGAAGGACGAGCTATGCTGGTAGATAATGATATACCATTTGATGACGCTCAGTTGATGGTCGTTCGACAACTAGATACTAACGGTAAGAATACGATTAAAGTCAATGGCGTTTCTATGACGGTTAGTATGCTTAAAGCGCTAGGGACACATATTGTAGATATTCATGGACAAAATGAGCATCAAACTTTAATGAATACTAGCAATCATATTCATTTGCTGGATCACTTTGCAAAAAGTGATATCGCTCCTAAGTTGGCTGAGTATAAAGAAGCATATGCTAGTTATCAAGCTGCTAAAAGAAAATTAGATAGTCAGGATTTAAATGAACAAGAAGCAGCTCAGCGGGTAGATCTACTGAAGTTTCAAATAAATGAAATCGAATCTGCTAACTTGCAAGTTGGTGAAAACGAAGCTTTGATTATTGAGCGGGATCAACTACAAAATTTTCAAAAAATTGCGGATGCATTAGGTGCTTCTAATAGTTTATTATCTAATTCAGAATTTAATATTATAGACTTAGTGGGTCAAGTTATTGGGGAATTGGAAACTATTCGCGATTTTGACTCGGCTTATAGTGATTATTACGAGCAAATAACAGGTACTTACTATGCCTTACAAGATATAGCTTCTAGCATTTCAGATCAGGTTGACCAACTACATTATGACCCTAACCGACTAGATGAAATTATCGAACGATTAGCTGTTTATAAAAATCTCACCCGCAAATATGGAGAAAATACAGAAGCAATTTTAGTATACTTGGATAAAGCTAAAGAAGAGTTAAAAGAGTTGGAAAATCGTGAATCAAATCAACAGAAGTTAAAGAACGCTGTAAAAAAAGCACATAGCAATGCATTAGATATAGCACAGAAATTATCTGATAGTAGAAGAGCAGCTATTGATGGATTAGTTAAAGCAATCGAAAGGCAAATGCAAGCACTCTATATGGAAAAGGCCAAATTCCGTGTAGATATGCAACCATTGGCTGAATTAGGGCCAGATGGTATGGATGATGTGACGTTTATGATTGCGACAAACCCTGGAGAGCCATTTAAACCCTTAGTTAAGGTTGCATCAGGTGGTGAATTGTCGCGGTTGATGTTAGCCATGAAAACTATTTTTCAAAATGCATCTGGTGTAACAGCGATAATATTTGATGAAGTGGATACAGGTGTATCTGGTCGTGTGGCACAAGCAATCGCAACTAAAATGTTTGAGATTGCTCTTAAAGCTCAGGTTTTATGTATCACTCATTTACCACAGGTAGCTGCTATGGCAGACCATCAATTATTTATTTCTAAAGAAGAAAAAAGTGATCGTACATATACCAATGTACGATTATTAACAAATGAAGAACGCATAAATGAAGTTGCAAGAATGCTAACTGGGTCAAACATTACCGCAGTTGCAAAAGAGGCAGCAGCAGAGCAGATTGAAGAAGATCGACAATTTAAAGCAAATCTTCGGTAAAATAGAAGGAGTGGGCGCATGAAACCCAAACTAATCGTGATAGCTGGACCGACTGGGGTAGGGAAGACTAGCTTATCTTTAAAATTAGCCAAAGCATTTAATGGCGAAATTATTAATGGTGATTCCATGCAAATATATAAATCCTTAGATGTTGGTACAGCGACACCAACTAAAAGTGAACAAGCAGAAGCAGTACATCATTTAATTTCATATGTTAGAGTTGATGAAGAGTATTCTGTTTCCCGTTTTAAGTCAGACGCAAAGGCGGCGATGGAGGATATTTTAGCTAAGGGTAAAATCCCTATATTGGTTGGTGGAACTGGTTTATATTTGGAGTCTTTCATTTATGATTTGTCATTAGGTGGCGATAACCTAGAGCATCCTAAATTTCGTACGCAAATGGAAAAGTTAGCTAAAAATGAAGGAAACCAGGTTGTTTATCAAAAATTAGTTGATTTAGATCCTAAGGCAGCAGAACAAATTCATCCAAATAATTTAAGGAGAGTTATTCGAGCACTGGAAGTAGGGACTTTTTCAGATAAACTCTTTTCTGACCAGTCAGAAACACATGATAATCATGTTTCTCCTTATGAACTATGTATTATTGCTTTAAATACTGACCGTCAAGTGCTATATGATAGAATTAATAAGCGTGTAGATGATATGGTAAATCAAGGCCTTGTCGAAGAAAGTAAATGGTTATTATCTCAAAATCTAGATAAAAACCAACAATCAATGAAAGCCATTGGATATAAGGAACTATTTCCTTATATCCGTGGAGAGATATCGCTTGATATTGCTTTAGAAGATTTAAAGCAAAATTCAAGACGTTATGCCAAGCGTCAAATAACATGGATCAAAAATCGTTTAACAGATGTGCATTGGGTAGATTTAGTAGCACATCCACAAGATTTACAGGATTTATTAAAACTAGTTGATGATTTTTTAAATACCACTAGTGTGCATTAGCATAGATTTTCGGTTCAGAAGGAGGAAGATGTATGCAAAAAGTTTTATTAGCAGCAGTTCAGACACCTGATATTAGTGACCGTCAATTTGATATGCAAATTGAAGAATTAGAGGAGTTAGTGAACACAGCAGGTGGAAAAGTTGTAGGATTCGTTTCACAAAAACGTGAACGCTATGATGCTAGAACCCTTATTGGTAAAGGGAAAGTAGATGAATTAGCGTCGCAGGCTGAAGTAAAAGAAGCTGACTTAATTATTTTTTACCAACAATTAACACCATCACAAAATAATAACCTTCAACAAGCTGTGGATTTCCCAGTAATTGATCGTATTCAATTAATTTTAGATATTTTTGCTATGCGCGCAACTTCAAAAGAAGGTAAGTTTCAGGTAGCTTTAGCACAAAATGAATATCTTTTACCGCGATTAGCTGGTAACTATAATGCACTCTCCAGACTTGGTGGGGGAATCGGGACAAGAGGTCCTGGTGAAACAAAGATTGAACAAGATCGTCGGGTGCTTCGAAACGATATTCAACGTATTAAGGGGGAGTTAAAAGAAGTTGAAAAACATCGCAGTCGAACTCGTGAGAATCGGGAAAAGGGCGCTATTTTTCAATTGGGTTTAATTGGGTATACAAATGCTGGAAAGTCTACGATTACCAACGCTTTAACTGAAGCGAATACTTTAGAAGAAAATCAATTGTTTGCAACTTTAACACCGTTAACTCGCGTATTTTCGTTAAACAACCACTTTCAAATGTCTATAACTGATACAGTAGGCTTTATCCAAGATTTACCACCACAAATCATTGATTCATTTCATTCAACCTTGGAAGAGAGTAGACAGGTAGACTTGATGTTAATTGTGATTGATGCTTCCTCACCATATGCTAGTGAACAAGAAGCAGTTGTGTTGGATACTTTGAAGCAATTAGATATGTTAGATATACCACATTTATTCGTTTATAATAAGATGGATAAGTTAGATAGCAGTCAAGCTGTTTTAGCTTTTAATCAACCCAATATACAGATTAGTGCTAAGTCTGGTGATAGCATTCAAAATTTATTAGTGGCTATTATCGATGAATTGAAGAAGCAATATGATGAAATTGAAATCTCAGTTTCTCCTAATCAAATTGGTAACTGGATGGGTTTACAAGATCGTATTTATTTTGAAAACTTATCCTTCGATGAGGAAGCCCAAACATACAAATTGCATTTATTTAAGCCTAAATATTTACAATTGCCTAAGCCAAGATAAAAAGTGCTTGACAGAACTTACTATCTTGGTATAAAATTTAGTAGTTGTCATTTAAGATTGGCAGCTTTTGTTAGGATAGCTCAGCTGGATAGAGCAACGGTCTTCTAAACCGTAGGTCGTGGGTTCGAATCCCACTCTTAACATTAATAGAAACCGCTATATATCAACGTTTCGAAGTTGGTGTATAGCGGTTTTATTTATTTAAAAAACTGGTTCTGTGTCAAATAGTGTTGGTGACCAAAAATAAATAATCACAGTTATTTTTTTAATTAAGTTTTTAATAAAGGAGGGGTCATGTTTATTTACAAGATAAGCATGGCCCTTTT
>NZ_PNHQ01000052.1 GCF_002871935.1 Aerococcus viridans | reverse complement strand
ACCGTTGGAAGATGAAGGCAGTAGATGATACAGTCAGCTACAACTTCATCTGAAACGCAGTCATTTCTG
This sequence comes from Aerococcus viridans, assembly GCF_002871935.1. Lineage (GTDB taxonomy): Bacteria > Bacillota > Bacilli > Lactobacillales > Aerococcaceae > Aerococcus > Aerococcus viridans_B. Next base: position 232 of record NZ_PNHQ01000052.1, on the reverse strand, counting down.
GTTTGTGGAACCCGACTAAAGGATGTGAGGCAGGGCGTTCAGACAGGAGACGATGGAAGAAATAGATGTAGTGATGGCACATCACGCAATCTATTTCTGAAGCGGACACCTGCCTGCCCTGACGAGCTCAACTACAGGATGTGACAAATGTCGTTTAGACTCGTAACAATGGAAGCATTAGCCGGAGTGATTAAAAATCACGTAGCCTAATCCTGAAGTGGCACGAGTCTGA
>NZ_PNHQ01000051.1 GCF_002871935.1 Aerococcus viridans | reverse complement strand
GACTCAGATGCGCTTACTGATGCTGATTCAGATGCGCTTGTTGAAGCTGACTCAGATGCAGACTCAGATGCGCTTACTGATGCTGATTCAGATGCGCTTGTTGAAGCTGACTCAGATGCAGATTCAGATGCGCTTGTTGAAGCTGACTCAGATGCAGACTCAGATGCGCTTACTGATGCTGACTCAGATGCAGATTCAGACGCAGATTCAGATGCAGACTCAGACGCACTTACTGATACTGATTCAGATGCTGACTCAGACGCACTTACTGATGCTGACTCAGACGCACTTAATGATGCTGATTCAGATGCACTTACTGAAGATGATTCAGATGCGCTTACTGATGCTGATTCAGATGCAGACTCAGACGCACTTAATGATGTTGATTCAGATGCGCTTGTTGATGCTGATTCAGATGCAGACTCAGACGCACTTACTGATGCTGA
>NZ_PNHQ01000050.1 GCF_002871935.1 Aerococcus viridans | reverse complement strand
ATAATGGAAATGAATGATAAATAAAAAAACCAAGCAATCAATGATTACTTGGAAATTATTCTCATCAGTCCGATTTGACGAAGAGCCATTATCTTCATGACTTTTTTTAATAACGATTTGTGTTTAAAAATATCAGTTATTTTACTAAATAAAATCATTGACTTTATCAAGATATGGTGATACTATAAATATCCAATAGTGAGGCGACTAAGTGAGCAAAACTATTGGCGTAACACTTATTGGCTTATTTGCGAAGTGAAGTTGTCGTAACCAATTTACTTATTGATAACAACAAGAACAAAAAATAAAATTCTTGTTGACAACCACTCAAACTAAGTGATATGATATTCAAGTCGTCAAACATGACATTGTTTGTATGAAACTTTTAAAAAACTTTTTTTGAAACTTTTTATTGACAAACAATGAATGCAGATGATAAGATATAAAAGTTGCTAATAAGGCAATGAGATAGACCTTTGAAAACT
>NZ_PNHQ01000005.1 GCF_002871935.1 Aerococcus viridans | reverse complement strand
CTTAATGATAATGGAATCCTCGTTTTTTTGCGAAAAAAATTGGACCAATGACTTTTTTAGTCATCAGTCCTATATATTGTAGAGCCTTAAAAGGGCATTAACCGCTTTTGGTTAGTGCCTTTTTTGATTTATTCTAGACATTCTAATCTATCTTAGCTACTATTAATGAATGATTGATATAGAAAATAAAAAAGGAGAGGTTGCTTGAAATGTTTTTTAAATGGAGTGAATTACTATTTTATCTATTACCCATTGTAACTTTATTGCTTGTGGGTACATATGGAAAACCATACCTCTACTTCAATAAACATATCAAATTTGCACCGATTGATGTTGTGTTTCCAATTTTATTGGTTTGCCTTCACTTTATTTCTCGAGCATTATTATTCTATTCAATTATTCCTCATCTAGTAGTTATAATTGCACTTCTAGCGATTGGGGTATTGCTGTGGCGATGGATTAAAAATGAAGAAATCGTGGTAGGTAAATTCTATCGAATGTTAGCCAATATAGCTTTTTCAATTAGTTTTATCATTTATGTCGTTGTGACGATTGGTCGTATTATTCAAGTTGTAACTATGTGAATTGTGTACAATATCATATTGATTAGAACAATAACAAAAAGAAGTTTTAAACCTGTTGAAAATCAGTTTTAAAACTTCTTTTTTTTGTGAAAAACCATAAAAATAGACTTTTCCACAAAATTTATAAAAATAATGCAAAAATTTGGGGAAATATGGTGAAAAGTGGGGAGATATGGTAGACTAAAAACAATAAAGGTTAAGGTTAGGCACAGAAGGTGATAAATGATGTTAATGGGAGAATTCCAACATAATATCGACGCCAAAGGGCGAATCATCATTCCAGCAAAATTGCGTGAGGATTTAGGTTCTAAATTTGTCATTACACGCGGTTTAGATGGATGTGTTTTTGGTTATCCTTTAGATAATTGGGAGAAAATTCAAGAGAAGTTAAAACAACTACCGCTAGCTAAAAAAGAAGCACGTGCATTTACACGTTTTTTCTATTCTGCAGCGGCAGAAGCTGAAATTGATAAACAAGGACGCATCAACATCCCAACAACCCTTGTCAATTACGCAAATCTAGAGAAAGAATGCTTAGTGCTAGGTGTTTCAGACCGAATTGAAATTTGGTCGAAAGAGAAATGGGAAAATGTTTCTTCTGAAATAGAGGAAAGTTTTGAAGAAATTGCGGAAGATATGTTAGATTTTGGACTTTAATAAAATCATAAATGAACTTTACAGAGATAAAGAATTATAGAAGAAGAGGATGGCAGAAGAATGGCAAATGAATTCCATCATATCTCAGTGTTATTAAACGAATCAGTAGACGGATTGGCAATCAAACCTGATGGCATTTATGTTGATTGTACTTTGGGGGGGGCTGGGCATAGTTCAAAAATAGCAGCAAGCCTATCTGATGAAGGTCGTTTAATTGCATTTGATCAGGATTTAGTGGCCATTGGCAATGCTGAAAAAGTGTTCGCTAAAGAGATTGAAAGTGGCAAGGTTACACTTGTTCATAGTAATTTCAGACATATTCAATCAGAATTAAAAAAAATGGGTATTACCGGTGTAGATGGTATCTTATATGATCTAGGGGTTAGCTCACCGCAATTAGATGAGATAGCACGTGGTTTTTCATATCACCAAGATGCCCCGCTTGATATGCGAATGGATCAAACCCAACTGTTAACAGCAGAAATGATTATTAATGAATGGGATTTTAATGATCTTGTGCGTATTTTTTACCGCTATGGAGAAGAAAAATTCTCTAAGCAAATAGCACGTAAAATCGAGCAAAGAAGAGATGACCATCGCATTACACGTACAGGAGAATTGGTAGATATTATCAAGGAAGCGATTCCTGCTCCAGCTCGTCGTAAAGGTGGCCATCCGGCTAAAAGGATTTTCCAAGCAGTTCGCATTGCAGTAAATGATGAATTAGGTGCAATTGAAGATTCCTTAGAGCAAGCTTTGAATTTATTAAATGTTGGTGGGCGAGTGTCTACAATCTCTTTCCAATCACTAGAAGACCGTATTGTGAAGCAAATGTTTAAAGGTGCTTCAACAGGTGAAGAATTACCAGCTAACTTACCTGTGATCAATGCCGATATTGAAGCGCCTTTTAAATTGGTTAATAGAAAACCTATTTATGCCAGCGAAGAAGAATTAGCACACAATTCACGAGCACAAAGTGCTAAGTTACGTATAATCGAACGAATTAAATAGAACAATTGATAAAAGGCGGACAGCCAATAGAAGGGAGCAGTATTTATGGCAATATTCCTATTACAAGATCAAGTAAATGTTAGAATGAATGCTATGCCAGCTGAAAAAGCTATTCCAAATATTCCGGCTAACCCTGAAGAACGTCAACAAGTAGAAGTGAAGCAAGCAATGACGGCACTTCCAACAAGTATACCGGCAAGTAAAAGTCAATCAAAAGTAAGATTTTCAATGTTACAAAAAGTGATGATGACAGTAGCCTTTCTAGTGATGATTTCAGGACTATTAGGGGTTACCATTATGCGTGCAAATGTAAATGCAGCATCACAACAGTTACAAGAAGTGCAACAAAACGCAGAAGAATTAAGCGTACAAAAAGAGAATTTGACTCAAGAAGTTCATGAGCTATCGAACTATTCACGTGTGGTTAAGATTGCTGAAGATCAAGGGTTAGATATGAATGAAGAAAATATAAGGAATGTGGAATAATGGAAGATAGTAAAAAACTTAAAAAGAATCGCAAAAAAACAATTAGAGCGATGATGGGCTTAACAGTTTTTTTACTACTCATATTTGGCATTCGTTTAACACAAATAATGGTTTTTGGGTCTGTAAACGGTCAAGATTTATCCACACAGGCTCAAAACCTCTATGATAGAAGTAGCATATTGTCAGCGCAGCGTGGAACCATCTATGATGTAGGTGGGCTTCCTTTGGCAATGGATGCTACTTCTTATTCATTATACGCTGTTTTAACGGATGCATGGTCTGAACAAGAAGATCCGCAATATGTGGTAGATAAAGAAAAAACAGCTCAAGTATTGTCGCAGTATATTGATCTTTCACAAGATGAAATCTTGGAAAGGTTAAATACTAAAGATGCTTCACAAGTAGAGTTTGGTACAGCAGGACAAGATTTAACTTATGCTGAGATGAAAGCGATTGATGATCAAGGATTACCAGGGATTATGTTTAATGAAACACCAACTAGAATGTATCCTAATGGTGTATTTGCTTCACACCTTATTGGTTATGCGGAATATATGGAAGCAAAATCAGCTATCGATAGTCGATTAACTGGACAAATGGGCTTGGAACTATCAATGGATAATACTTTAAAAGGGCGCAATGGTCGTAAATCCTATCAATCAAGTTCTACAAATGCGGAGTTAAGTGGCACGGGGCAGGTTGAAGAAGAACCTACCGATGGCTCAGATGTTTACCTGACGCTAGATTCTAGATTGCAGACTTATTTAGAAACCTTGATGTCAGAAGTCTATGAAAAATATAGCCCTACCTCAATGACCGCTATGTTAGTAGAACCAGAAACTGGTGAAATTGTTGCTGCATCACAGAGACCAACCTTTAACTTAGAAACTAAGGAAGGTATTGATGATATGTGGCAAAATTTATTAGTTGAAAAAGCTTATGAACCAGGCTCTACAATTAAAGTACTTACAGTTGCAGCTGCGATTGAAGAGGGCGTTTTTGATCCGAATGCATTTTATGATTCAAGTCCAGTGACCATGGGTGATTCTACAATAGCTGACTATAATGGTATTGGTTGGGGTGTCATTTCTGAATTAGAAGGATTGTCACAGTCATCTAATACGCTAATGATCCATTTAGTAGAAGAAATGGGGTTTGATGTTTGGGAATCTTATATCCGCGAGTTCGGTTTACTTCAAGAAACGGGATCAGGTTTCGCCAATGAAGCAAGTGGCTCAATGAACTATGAATATGAAGCTGATAAGGTGACAACTGGTTTTGGTCAAGGGATCTATGTAACACCTTACCAAATGATGCAAGCTTTCACTTCAATTGCGAATGACGGTAAGATGATGAAATTGCAACTTGTGAACCGTTATGAAAAAGACGGTAAAATGCAAGTTGTTGAACCAGAAGAAGTATCATCTCCAATTTCAAAAGAAACAGCCAACAAGACATTGGAGTACTTGCAATCTGTTGTATACGCAGATACAGGTACCGGAGCGGCTTATGATTTGGATGGTTATACAGTATCTGCTAAGACTGGTACCGCAGAAGTTTTCAATCTAGAAACCAACACATATGAAGCAGGCTTAACGAAATACCTATATTCTGTAGTGGGATTTGTACCTAGTGAAGATCCACAATATATTCTATATATTACAGTAGAACAGCCGAAAAAACTGGAAACTACAGCTAGCGATATGATGACAAAAATTTACACACCGCTATTAACACGAGCACTTGAATATAATGCTTTAAGTGATAGCGAGTCGGTGGTTTCTGAAACGGTTCCAGATGTAGAAGGCTTAACGGTAAGTGATGCTCAACAAACACTAGCAGATGCTAGTTTTGTGAATGTTGAAGTGATTGGTAATGGTGAAAATATTATCAGTCAAACACCAGCAGTGAATGAAGAAGTATCTGTAACACAACCAATTTTCTTGATGTCGGATGATTCAAATCCAACTATGCCAGACTTTACTGGACTGAATGCTTCAGCTAGTCAAGCATTGGGCTCTCTCCTTGGTGTAGAAGTCCAACTTGAAGGTGAAGGGCTTGTTGTCGGCCAGTCAATAGCAGTTGGAGAACAGGTCAATAACAACAAGACGATTGTGTTACAATTAGCTGAGTCATAAATAATAAAAAAGAAAATGAACATTTACTACAGTTGTTTAGGAAAGAGAAAGGAAAAATAATGGTATTACTTTTTATTACTACTTTAGTTTTAACGTTAGTAGGCATGCCGTTTTTCATACAATTTATGCGCGAAAAACAATTTGGACAAATCACAAGAGATGAAGGACCAGCTTGGCATAAGGCTAAATCTGGGACACCAGCTATGGGGGGAGTAGTTTTCTTATCTGCAGCCTTAGTTGGATTATTCATCTGGTCTATAATCACCGGCCAATGGCGAGGTGAAGTATGGCTGTTAGTGGGTACGATGTTTTTCTTTGGTGGCATTGGATTTGCTGATGACTTCTTAAAGATCTTTAAAAAACAAAATGAAGGTCTAACTTCACTACAAAAATTAATTTTACAAATCGTCGGTTCAGCCCTCATTGTATTATTAATGCGTATGATTACTTTCCATGTATCTATTCCATTTCCGTTTACAACAGGAATCACTAACGTATTATTCGTTTTTGTTTTCCTATTATTATGGATTACCGGATTCTCAAATGCTTTTAATTTAACAGATGGTTTAGATGGTCTTTCGTCTGGACTTGGTGTGATTTCTTTCTCAACTTATGCTGCTATTGCTTTTGGAATGGGCGAACGAGGAATAGGGGCATTTTGTATCGCAATTGTTGCTGGCTTACTAGGTTTTCTATTTTTCAACCGTAAACCAGCACGTATTTTCATGGGAGATGCAGGATCCTTAGCCTTGGGTGCATTACTTGCTGTTATTTCAGTGATGTTGGGTAATCCTTGGTCACTATTATTAATTGGATTTGTATACGTAGTGGAAACTGCTTCAGTCATTATTCAAGTCACTTCATTTAAATTAACCGGTAAACGAGTATTTAAAATGTCACCAATCCACCATCACTTTGAAATGATTGGTTGGAGTGAATGGAAGGTAGACATCATCTTCTGGGCTGTAGGCTTAGTAACAGCCATCGTAGGCCTATTATTCTTTTAATTTAAATTTTAACTAAAGGGGAAATCATTATGGAAGCATCACAATGGCGTAAATCAGTTCGCAATAAAAAAATATTAGTACTTGGGCTAGCGAAGACAGGTATTTCAGTGGCAAAACACTTACAAGCATTAGGTGCAATTATTACAGTCAATGATGCAAAACCGCTTGAGGAAAATAAGGATGCGCAAGCACTAATTGAGGAAAATAATGCACGTGTCGTTGCGGGCGGTCATCCTGTGTCACTACTTGATGAGGACTTTGCTTTTATGGTTAAAAACCCTGGTATTCCTTATACTAATCCAATGGTTGTTCGAGCCCAAGAGCTTGGTTTGCCCGTATACACTGATATTGAAATTGCTGATAAATTAACAGATGCGACTATTATTGGGATAACTGGATCTAACGGTAAAACAACAACGACTAGTTTAGTTGGTGAAATGTTATCCCAAGCTGACAGTCTATCTGGTGATAGCTTTATTGGTGGAAATATAGGTATTCCATCTTTAGATATCGCAAGTCAAGCGAAAGCTAGGGACCGACTTATTTTAGAATTATCTTCATTCCAATTGATGGGGACTAAAGAATTTAAGCCACATATTGCAGCGATTACGAATATTTATGCTGCTCATCTAGATTATCATGGTTCAATGGAAGACTATATTTCAGCAAAATGGCAAATTACAGCTAACCAAACAGCAGATGACTATCTTATCTTAAATGCAGATCAGCAGGCTGTTTTTGGGGAACGGTCGACAAAAGCGACTATCGTACCCTTTTCAGCCACTGTTGCTCAAAAAGATGGTGCTTGGTTTGACCAAGAAAGTCAAAATTTTATGTGGCATGAAGAAGAAGTCTTTAATAGAAAAGACTTCTTCCTACCTGGTCATCATAACTTGGAAAATATGTTAGTAGCTGTCGCCATTGGTAAACTATTAGGTATCTCAAATGAAGAAATAAAAAATGGTGTATCTACATTTCATGGTGTAAAACATCGTCTACAATTTGTTGCCGAGATTGATGGGCGACGTTTTTATAATGATTCTAAAGCAACGAATAACGATGCAAGTATCACAGCTTTGGATTCATTTAATCAAGCCCAAGATCAAGTGATTTGGCTAGCTGGAGGTTTAGATCGAGGGAATGAAGTCACTGAATTGGCCAAACATATGCGTCAGGTGAAAGGGATGGTCGTTTTTGGTCAAGCAGCAGACAAATTTAAAGCCCTTGGTCAATCACAAGGCTTATCTACTATTGAAAAAGTAACATGGATTGAAGATGCTGTTCAAGCTGCATATAATATGTCAGAACCAGGCGATACCATTCTACTATCACCAGCTTCTGCTTCATGGGACCAGTATCCAAACTTTGAAGTACGCGGTGAACGTTATATTAAAGCTATTGATCAGCTAAAGAAATAAAATGAATCGCTAGAAAAAGGAGATTATCATGCGTATTTTACTTTCTGGTGGGGGGACTGGTGGTCACATCTATCCAGCCCTTGCTTTAAGAAAACAAATTTTAACTCGATATCCAGATGCAGAATTTCTATATGTCGGAACTGAAAATGGGTTAGAGTCGAAAATCGTTCCCAATGAGGGTGTCGATTTTAAAACAGTCCAAATTCAAGGGATTAAACGTTCTTTTTCCCTAGATAATGCTAGAACGGTATATTACATGTTTGATAGTATCCGTAAGGCAAAGCAAATCGTTCGTGAATTTAAACCCGATGTAGTCATTGGAACTGGTGGCTATGTTTGTGCGCCGGTCTTATATGCAGCTGCTCGATTAAATATACCTAGTATAATTCATGAACAAAATTCTGTGGCAGGTATGACCAATAAATTTTTGGCACCATTTATGTCAAAGATAGCTATTTGCTTTGAAGATGTGAGAAATGATTTTAAGCGCTATGCTAACAAAGTTGTTTTCACTGGTAACCCGCGTGCACAAGAAGTAGCTTCTATCACTGATAAGGCTGACTTGACTGTTTATGGCTTAGAAAACAATAAGCCGACTGTCTTGATTTTTGGTGGTAGTCGTGGTGCATTACGGATCAATGAAACTGTAAAAGAAGCGATTCCAGCTTTTACTGAAAAAGACTATCAAGTTTTAATCGCATCTGGAGACACTTATTATCAAGAGTTCCAAGAAACCTTTGCTGACTTTAATGACTGGGATAATGTACAAATTGTCTCATATATCAACAATATGCCAGCTTTATTCAATACAATCGATTTGGTTGTATGTCGTTCTGGTGCAACTACCATGACAGAATTAACTTCATTAGGAACGCCATCTATTTTAATCCCGAGTCCAAATGTTACCGCTAATCACCAAGAAATGAATGCACGCTCATTAGTCAAACATGATGGCGCGCGCATGATATTGGAAAATGATTTAAATGTTGGTGACTTGTTGTCAGAAATTGATGATTTAATGTCGAATAAGAGTGAACGTGACCGTATCGCCAATAATGCTTTAAACCAAGGGGTGCCAGATGCGGGTGACCGTTTAATTAAAATCATTGAAGACTTGTTAAAATAGGTTGTCCTTTTTCCAATGAATAAAATAGAAAGGGGGCATGATGATGGATTGGGAAGAAGAAGAACGTATTCGTCAAGAACGGCGAGAGAAAAGACGACGTCTGCATGAAAAAATTGCTGAGACAAGTAAAGTAAATTTTGATAAGGGTCAACAGACTAGGAATGATGGTAAAAAGACACCTATAGAAGGTAGTGAAGCTCAAGCGAGTGTACAAAATAGTCCTAATGATGGCCAATCAAATGCTTTAAACAAACAGTCTAAACAAAAAAAACAAGCATCCAAGAAGAAAGCTAAATGGCAACTACCTAAGTTGAAGGTAAAAAGAAAGTCAAATACCAAGAATGAGCCTGAAAGCAATCGCCGAATAGCAATTAGTGACCAAGCTGAAACGACTAACGATAAAATGCCTCCGACTAAGAAGGTACATAAGAAGAATGCAAGCAACTGGAAGAAGATGACATGCTTATTGCTACCATTCATCATTGCCTTATTGGTTGCTGGTTATTATGCATCACCATTTAATCATGTAGCTTCAATCAGTGTTGAGGGTGTAGAGCAAGCAGATGATGTGAATCTGTACCCTCTTAAAGAGGGTATGTCTGTGACAGCATTGAAAAATACAAAAGGTGAAGTGGAGCAGGCTATTGTTAACCAAAATCCCTCAGTCAAGTCTGCAACCGTAAACGTATCTGAGTGGAATAAAGTGGCTGTTAATGTGTCAGCTTATCGTCAACTCGGTTATATACAAGTTGCTGACTTTTTCTATCCTTTACTAGAAAATGATGAAATTATTGATTCGCCCTTACCATCACTTGAAAAAGACCTACCACTTTTTGAAGATTATGATATTTCTGATGATCAAGAAAGAACCAAGCTAACTGAAACAATCAAAGCATTCTCAAATTTATCGGACGATATTATCCAAAAAATTTCACTAGTGTCTTATAAAGGCGATGATAGTAACAATGATCGAATTGCCTTACAAATGGTTGATGGTAATGTTGTCAAAGGCTTTATTAGCTCAATAGGGGACCGAATGAGTTATTATAATGGTATTGCTAGTCAATTAGACGGTCAAACAGGATTAATTGATATGGAAGTAGCGATCTACTTTACTGAACTAAATGATGGCAATAATCCTTATGCTTCAGCGGAAGATAAGAAAGCATATGAAGAATCGGTTGCAGCTGAATCAAAAGCTTCAAGTGAAAGTGAAGCGAGTGCGTTGGATGTATCTAGCAATAATGGATCTAGTAGTGAAGCAGATTCATCAACAGAATCGACGACAGAACAGTCAGCTAGTGAAACGAGTCAGGTTGAAAATGCTGGTACACAAGCAGATAGTCCGACTGTAGAAACGGAAGCAACGACTGGAAATAATAGTGCCACAACTTCAAGTGAGTAAAGTGGTAAAACCATGTGAAAGCAATTAAAAGTGTTTGCCTGTGGGAAAACGTCATCACTATTGATAGACCTTGACTATGCCTATAATTTCTATTAGAAAGTCGCGGTAATTCGATTGGTAATTAGTACCGTCTATGTTAAAATAATAACGATACGATTAAATATTAAATTTTCTAGGAGGTTTCAATAAACATGGTTCAGCCAGAAATTTTTGCAAGTTTAGATATTGGAACCACTTCAATAAAAGTAGTAGTTGCAGAATATGTAAACCAACAAATTAATGTTATTGGAGTAGGTCATGAGCGGTCACAAGGGCTCAGTAGAGGTGTGATTGTGGATATTGATAAGACTGTTGAGTCTATCAAGCGTGCAATCAAAAAAGCCGAACAAAAAGCAAATTATACGATTAATGATGTTATTGTAGCTGTTCCAAGTAACCAAGTGAACATCGAGCCTTGTTACGGTATGATTGCTGTGTCAAATGATAACAGAGAAATTACAGATAAAGATGTAAAAAATGTATTGGCAGCAGCGAAAGTTCGGTCAGTACCAGCTGAAAGAGAAATTATTTCCGTAATGCCAGAAGAATTCATAGTTGATGGCTTTGACAACATTAAGGATCCACGTGGTATGATTGGTGTTAGACTAGAATTATATGCTAGTCTGGTTACTGGACCTAAAACACTAGTCCACAATATTCGCCGTTGTGTAGCAATGGCAGGTTTGAATATACGGGACTTAGTTGTGCAATCTTATGCAAATGCATATGCCGCAATGAGCAAGAGTGAACGAGAATTCGGGACAATATTAGTTGATATGGGTGGTGGACAAACAAGTGTGTCTGTATTCCATGATGATCAATTAAAATTTGCAACAGTCGATCACGAAGGTGGGGAACTTGTTACAAAAGATATCTCGACAATATTGAATACCTCAATTGAAAACGCTGAACAAATTAAATTAGAGTATGGTTATGCCTTATCTAAAGATACAAGTGATTCGGAATTCTTCCCAGTTGAAACAATTGGTAAAGTGAATCCAGAACGGGTTGATGAGCATTATTTAGCTGAAATTATTGAAGCTCGGGAACGTCAAATATTCGAAACATTGAAAAAACCTCTAGACAAAATTGAAGCATTTGCTTTACCAGGTGGCATTATTGTTACCGGTGGCGCAGCGTCATTACCTGGCGTACTTGACTTGGCTGAAGAAGTATTCGGACACGAGGTGCGTTACTACATCCCAGAATATGTTGGATTACGTAACCCAATTTTTACCACAGCTATTGGATTAATTCAATATGTTGCACAATTAGATGATATTCATCACCTAGCGCAAGATTATGGCCAACCAATAAAAGCTGCATCTACAAGTCGGGCTAGTCAATCAACACCTGCTCGTAATGAGCAAATTGCTAGCACAAAGCAAACAGAATCAGTTGACAATTACAGACAAGTAAAAGATGATAGTGCTAACGATGAACCTAGTGTATCACCTTCTAATAATGGACAAAATTATTATGAAGAAAGACCAGCTAGCCAATATGATGAATTAAATGACGAAACTGAAACGGGCGAAGAAGAAAGCCCAGTTGATAAAATTAAGAATTTCTTCAAAGACTTTTTTGTTTAATTTATTTACCAGGAGGATATAAAATGGATATGGAATTCGAATACGAAAACATGGATATGAACAACGCATCAATTAAAGTAGTTGGTGTTGGTGGTGGTGGTAATAACGCTGTTAACCGGATGATTGAAGAAAACGTACGTGGCGTTGAATTTATCGTTGCTAATACTGATACACAAGCATTGAAAAGCTCAAAAGCAGATATTAAAATCCAACTTGGGCCAAAATCTACGCGTGGGTTAGGTGCCGGTGCGCAACCAGAAGTAGGTGCTAAAGCTGCTGAAGAATCAGAAGATCAAATTCGTGAAGCTTTACAAGGTGCAGACTTAATCTTCATCACTGCTGGAATGGGTGGTGGTACTGGTACAGGTGCTGCACCAATCGTTGCACGTATCGCTAAAGAAGAAATCGGCGCATTAACAGTAGGTGTTGTCACTCGTCCATTCACTTTTGAAGGACCAAAACGTGGTCGTTCTGCCGCCCAAGGTATCGCTGAAATGAAACAACATGTAGATACTTTAGTGACAATCTCTAACAACCGTTTATTAGAAATCGTTGACAAGAAGACACCAATGCGTGAAGCATTTGGTGAAGCTGATAATGTATTACGTCAAGGTGTTCAAGGTATCTCTGATTTAATTACTGCACCTGGTTACGTAAACTTAGACTTTGCGGATGTTCGTACAGTAATGGCTGATCAAGGTACTGCCTTAATGGGTATCGGTGCATCTACAGGTGAAAACCGTACTGCAGAAGCAACTAAGAAAGCTATCTCATCTCCATTATTAGAAGTATCTATTGATGGTGCTGAGCAAATCCTATTGAATATTAAAGGTGGCGACGATTTAACATTATTCGAAGCACAAGATGCAGCGGATATCGTAGCAGCGGCCTCTTCGTCAGAAGTAAATATCATCTTCGGTACAACAATTGCTGAAAACTTAGAAGACGAAGTTATCGTTACAGTTATTGCTACTGGTATTGATACAGAAAAACGTCGCGATGAAAAACGTGCTAAACGTTCAGGTGGACACTCAGCTTTCCAACAAAGTTCAGGTCGTGATTTCGCAAACCAACCAGATAACTTTAAAGAAAAACAAGTAACTGAACGCCGTCAAGAAGAAAACCGTGACATCTTTAATGATTTTGATAGCAATCGTTATGAAGATTCAACAAGATCTCGCAGAGCTTTTGAAGATACACCGTCTGCACCAGTAGACAATGATTACTTATCAAACAACTTAGATGACGATGAGTTAGATACACCACCTTTCTTCAGAAAGCGTCGTCGTTAATATGAAAATTCGCAATAATTTGCAATCTATTGAAGGCACTATTGCAAAAGTACAACAATCATCAGCGTTATCATCAAATGATGTGACGCTGATTTGTGTTTCTAAATATCATTCAATAGATGAAGCTATGAGTGTTTATGACGCAGGCGTAAGACATTTTGCAGAAAACCGCCCAGAAGGCTTTCAAGAGAAATCTACCGCCATGCCAGATGATATTACTTGGCATTTGATTGGTACTTTACAAACACGCAAGGTAAAAAATGTGATTAACCACATTGATTATTTTCATGCGCTTGACCGATTAAAGTTAGCTAAGGAAATTGATAAGCGTGCAGACAAAGTTGTGAAATGTTTCCTACAAGTGAATGTTTCTGGAGAAGCATCGAAACATGGTATCCAACCGGAAGAAATATATCATTTTATTGAAGTCATTATTGACTTTCCCAAAGTAGAAATTGTAGGGTTGATGACAATGGCGCCTATTGATGCGAGTGATGATAAAATTCATCAATATTTCGCTCAACTACGTCAATTACGTGATGAAGTACAAGCAATGGGTAAAACATATGCACCTTGCAAACATTTAAGTATGGGAATGTCAGGTGATTATCCAATTGCAGTGGCAGAAGGCGCTGATTTTGTGAGAGTAGGATCAGCCATTTTTAACACAGACACCGAATAAACGGAGGAAATCACTATGGGTTTTAAAGACTTTTTTGCCAATTTCTTTGACAATGAAGACGATTATGAAGCTGACTATTACGAACAGGAACCAGTAGAAAGCAGTGATTATGCGCCATCTGAAGATAACACTTCTGAAACAATTGCTAAACCGGTCCAATCGAGTCAGACAAACTTTATATTTGAACAAGCAACTAAGGAGCAAAATAAAACGATGACAAATGATGCAACTCGAAATAATGTAGTCAATTTAAATGAGTCACGTAAAAATATAGCTACTGTGGAGATTTTTAAACCACGTATTTTTGCTGAAGCAGAGCGTATTAGTCAATCACTTTTAAGCAGTAAATCAGTCGTATTAAATTTGGCACAAATGTCAGATGAAGATGCTCGTAGATTTGTCGACTACATGACTGGTGTTGTGTATGCTATAAATGGGGATTTACAACGCGTCGCAACAGATGTGTTTATTGCTGTTCCTGAAACCGTACAAATTGAAGGTTTATATGAAGAATATAGCAATACACATGGCAAAGCATCACGTGAACGCGGTAATATCTGGAATCGAGAGGGTGAAAGCCGTGAATAGTTTAGTGAATATACTTCAAGATTTAATATACCTTTATACACTTGTATTAGTGATCTATGCATTATTAACCTGGTTCCCTGGAGCCAGAGAATCCAAATTTGGTCAACTTATTGATCGACTAGCATACCCATATCTATCATTCTTTGATAATATGCTACCAAGTGTGGGAGGTATATCATTTTCCGTACTTGTAGGCGTGATTGTCCTACAATTAGCCTCTAATGGATTAAATATTTTACGATTTTAATAACAACATGGGTATTATAAAACGGGTGGGTCTAGGTATCTACCCGATTTTTTTGTATAATAAGAGTAATCAATTGATGGAAAGGGATGGGAAAATAGTTGGCAAATATTGAAGTTTTACAGCACTTCCAACCTGATGAACATGCTTTTGTTGAAAAAGTAACTGACTGGAAGAACCTAGTGCTTGACCAGTACGCGCCTATAGTAACACCCTTCTTAAATCCGAGGGAAGTTGCCATTGTTAAGCTGATTATTGGCCAAGACAATGAGATGCATTATGATTTTTTTGGCGGGTATCCTAATGCAGAAAATCAACGCTGTGTGCTAGCACCAAGTTATTACACCATTCAACCTGAAGATTTTGAAATTACACCATTTGACATCCACTATGCGAGTAAATTTAATACCTTAGAACACAGACAAATATTGGGCACTATTTTAGGCCAAGGTGTTGAACGTAATCGACTCGGAGACATCATTCAAGCTGGGGCAAAATGGCAATTTTTTGTTGATAAAGCAATTGCTGATTTTCTCAGTTTTCAAATGGATAAGATTGGCGGTACTAAAATTAAGTTAGTACAAATTCATCATAGTGATCAAATTATCCAACCTCAATCGGACTGGCAACCTATGGAAATCACACTTTCTTCATTAAGATTTGATACGATTATTTCAGATGGATTTAGAATCCCAAGAGCAAAGGCTAAGTTACTTATTGAAGGTGGTGCTGCCAAATTAAATTGGTCATTAGTTCAGGATGCAAAAAGACAATTAAGTCCAGGAGACATTGCTTCGGTTAGAGGTTATGGTAGATTAAAATATGTAGCTACACAGATGGAAACTAAAAAAGGTAAAATTAGAGTAGCAATTGAGGTCATTAAAAACAAATAGGAGGCTCATTTTATGCGCGCATCAGAAATTAAAAATATGAAATTTAAACAGAAAATTTCAGGTTATGGAAAAGCTGAGGTAGATGATTATCTGAATAAAGTACGTGTCTCAATGGAGAAGTTGGAAGAGCAAAATAAATCCTTACAAGAGCAACTGAATGAAGCGAATAAGGAAGTGGATGCTGCTCATCGAAAAGAAGCGACAGTTAACCGTTCTATTTTTGTGGCCCAAGAAGCAGCAGACCGTCTACGTGAAGAAGCGCTGAATGAGGCAAGTTTAATCGTCGAAAGAGCAGAAGAGGAAGCGCGCTTATTATTATCTGAAGCTGCTGAGAAAGCTGCAGTTGTAAATACCGAAACAGATAATCTTCAAGAGGCAGCACGTACATACTTACACCAATCATTTGCCATGATTTTACAAGCCAAAGATATGTATGAGGATCCTCGATGGGAAAATTTATTCTTTGAAAAACCTGTAGGAGAAGTAGCCACACCACAATTAGATGAAATTGTGAAAGCATATGATTTACCAGTTCGTTCAAATAAGGGTGCAGCGATATTCGATGAAGCTGCTGTTAAAGCAGAAAAAGAACAACGAAGAGAGGAATTCTTTAACAACGATATTCCTGCTATTGCGCCTGTTTTAAACGGATTCAAAGATAGTACAGTTGCTAAAGAAGAATCCTCAGTAGCAGATTCAGCAATTGAAAATTCGGAAAAAAACAATTCAGAAAATGCTTATTCAGAAGTTAGCAGCTCTGATAATACTCATTTTGAAGATGAAGTCATTCAAACGACTAGTGTAGAAGATAGTGCGTCTTCTGAATTTGAGGAAAGCGATCAAACAGGTACAAGTCAATCTGTTGATGAATCAAGTACAGAAAAAGCGGATGTAAACCAAGCAAAGCAAAATGAGGATGACTTGGAAAGTTTATCTGATGCTACTGAAGAATAATTAGAGAATTTTACAAGCTAAAAGTTGTTTTTACAATATTTTTATAGTAATATTATGACGTATGGAAATAGAACACGTAGAGTGGAACAAAATAAATAACATAATGTATCGAAAGAGAATCTATGTTAGCTGCGAAATAGAGCGAGAAAAGTTATTTATTATCATCCAGGAGTAGTTTATTGAACAGGACATTTAATTAGTGCCTTAATAGTTAAACCGTTGACTGCGATAAAGTCATAGAGTGTATGCCGTTTATTTTGGTATACAAAATCTGGGTGGTACCACGGTAGCTTCGTCCCTTTTTAGGACGAGGCTTTTTTATTTCTAGGAAATTGATGAGGGGGCTTTAAGCGATGAAAATGAAAGATACATTAAATTTAGGAAAAACAAAATTTCCAATGCGCGGAAACCTACCAGTTAAAGAGGTAGAGCGTCAAGCGGAATGGCATGAAGAAGATGTTTATGCAAAACGACAAGAGAAAAATAAAGATAAAACACCTTGGATCTTACATGATGGACCACCATATGCAAATGGAAATATCCACATCGGACATGCCATGAACAAAATCTCAAAAGATATTATTATTCGTTCAAAATCAATGTCTGGATACCGTGCGCCATATGTACCAGGATGGGATACACACGGATTACCAATTGAACAGGCTTTAACCAATTCAGGTGTTGACCGTAAGTCAATGACAGTAGCTGAATTCCGTAAATTATGTGAAGAATATGCTTGGCAACAAATCAATGGGCAAAGAGATGATTTCAAACGCTTGGGTGTTGCTGGTGATTGGGAGCATCCATATCTTACTTTATCACCAGAATTTGAAGCGCAACAAATCCGTTTATTCGGAGATATGTATGAAAAAGGTTTAATTTATAAAGGTGCAAAACCAGTTTACTGGTCACCATCTTCAGAATCAACTTTAGCGGAAGCAGAGATTGAATATCATGATGTTGAATCACCATCAATCTATGTAGCTTTTAAAGCCCGTGATACAAAAGGTAAATTACCTGAAAATGTAGAATTTATTATCTGGACAACAACACCTTGGACAATTCCATCCAATATGGCTATTGCTGTAAATCCAAATTATGAATATTCAGTAGTCGCTGTTAAGGACCGTAAGTTTGTTGTAGCTACAGATTTAGTGAATAGTTTAGCAACAGAATTAGATTGGTCTGATTATACAGTTGAAGGAGAACCTTTAAAAGGGACTGATTTAGAGTATATGGTTGCTGAACATCCATATTATGACCGTGACTCTTTATTAATCTTAGGTGATCATGTTACTGCGGAATCTGGTACTGGGTTAGTGCACACCTCTCCTGGACACGGGGAAGATGACTATTTTGCATCATTAAATTATAAATTAGAAGTACTTTCACCAATTGATGACCAAGGTTACTTTACCGATGAAGCACCTGGATTTGAGGGGATATTCTATGAAAAAGGAAATGAACTTTCTATTGAAAAGATGAAAGAGAATAATCGTTTACTAAAATTAGATTATTTCACTCACTCATATCCACATGATTGGCGTACGAAAAAACCAGTAATTTATCGAGCTACACCACAATGGTTCTGTTCAGTCGAAAAAATTCGTGAACGTACTTTAGATACAATAGATAACGAAGTGAAATGGTGGCACCCATCTGGTCAAACACGCATTTACAATATGATTCGTGATCGTAAAGACTGGGTAATTTCACGTCAACGTGTTTGGGGTGTACCTCTACCAATTTTCTATGCAGAAAACGGGGAGCCAGTATGTACACCAGAAACAATTGCACATATAGCTGATTTGTTTGATGAATTTGGTTCAAATGTTTGGTTTGAACGTGAAGCTAAAGATTTATTACCGGAAGGTTTTACACATCCCGCTTCTCCAAATGGTAAATTCACTAAAGAAATGGATATCATGGATGTATGGTTTGACTCAGGGTCATCTCACCATGGTGTGTTACGTACGCGTAAAGACCTAACTTTCCCAGCTGATATGTACTTAGAGGGTTCTGATCAATACCGTGGTTGGTTCCATTCATCACTACTAACCTCAGTGGCTGTTAATGATGAAGCACCATATAAATCAGTGCTCTCTCAAGGATTTGTAAACGATGGTGATGGCCGCAAGATGAGTAAATCTCTCGGTAATACCGTCTCACCAAACGATGTCATTAAGCAACGCGGTGCTGATATCTTACGGCTATGGGTATCTTCAGTTGATACTTATTATGATGTACGTATTTCCGATGACATCTTAGGACAAGTCGCTGAAAACTATCGTCGTATCCGTAATACAGTACGTTTCTTACTAGGAAACTTGTACGACTTTGATGTGAAAAAAGATGCAGTTGCCTATGAAGACTTAGCGTCCATTGATCAATACATGATGAATCGTTTAAATGAAATGGTACGTAATGTCCGCCATGCGTATGATACATATGACTTTATGACAGTTAACCATGAAATTACAAACTTCCTAACACTGGATATGTCTAACTTCTACCTAGATTATGCTAAAGATGTAGTGTATATTGAATTACCAGATTCTAAAAAACGTCGTAATATGCAAACAGTAATGTATGAAGTGGCTAAGGCAGTAACAATCTTACTAACACCGGTTATTCCGCATACAGCTGAAGAAATTTGGGCTTATTTACAAGAAGAGGAAGCTTACGCACAATTAGCTGAATTCCCAGAGGTTGTCACTTATGACAATAGTGAAGCGTTAGAAAGTAAATGGTCAGCTTTCATGTCATTACGTTCTGATGTAAACAAATCTTTAGAGACTGCACGTGAAGAAAAAGTGATTGGTAAATCATTACAAGCGAAATTACATATCTTTGCTAATGATGAAACAAAAGCATTATTAGAAAGTGTTGGTGAAGAATTAGCTACATACTTGATGGTATCTCAGTTAGCCATTCATGATTTAGTGGAAGCTAGTGAAGATGCCACAGATTACGAAGGTTATAGCTTAATGATTGAACATGCGCACGGAGAAACTTGTGAACGTTGTCGTGGTGTTTATGAAGAAGTAGGTACAATTGAAGCTGCGCCACATTTATGTGCTCGTTGTGCTGATATTGTGATTAACCACTATCCTGAAGCTTTAGTTGAAGAGGAGAATTAAGATGGCCTATTACGGCATTGTAAAAAACTTTAATGCAAAAGAAGGCTTTGGTTTTATTGAGTTACCAGACTTTCCAGAAGAAGATGATATCTTCGTGCACTTTTCAGCATTGCGTCACCTAGATCAACCTTCATTAGCAGTTGGTCAAAAAGTACAGTTTGAAATTGCTCAAGGGAAACGTGGACCTCAAGCAGTCAATATTGAATTAGCTTAGTATGCATACGAATAAGATAGCGGTAGCGACGAATTAAATGTTGCGCCGCTATTTTTCTGATATATTTTTGATTGTTTAATACATAGAAAAAGGGCACTGAACGAAATTGTTCAATGCCCTTTATTATTGAGTCGTTATACTAGTTTAAACGTTT
Source organism: Aerococcus viridans (assembly GCF_002871935.1). Classification (GTDB taxonomy): domain Bacteria; phylum Bacillota; class Bacilli; order Lactobacillales; family Aerococcaceae; genus Aerococcus; species Aerococcus viridans_B. Next base: position 90,842 of record NZ_PNHQ01000005.1, on the reverse strand, counting down.
TAAAATAAAGTTTAATATTAAAATTAATACGATAGATCCAATTAGTGAAGGGACAACTGCATATCCACCAATTACAGGACCAAAGTCTTGTAAGAAAGTAGAAGCTACCCATGAACCTAACATACCACAGATAATATTACCAATAATGCCTCCGGGAACATCTTTACCTAGGATAGCACCTGCACCCCAACCAATAAGTCCACCGACGATTAAAGACCATAACCAGCCCATAATAATTCCTCCATTTCATTTTGTTTAGGACCTCTTGTCCATGCATATATTATAACATATGATAGAAGACGGATGAAGTGATAACCCCTTAACTAGATAACATTATGATTTTTTTGAACTGCTATTTAATAAATGTTGTTTTAACTCACTTTCCATTTGTACCATTTCTCGTTCTGCTTGTAGTCTTTTTGCGCGACCTTCTTCTTGAATTTGCATAGTTTCTGTAATCGTATCAATCAATTTTTGTTGAGAGTGTTTCAAGGTATCAATGTCTACTACACCACGTTCAGATTGTCTAGCTGTTTCAAGAGAAGACTGTTTTAATAATTCAGCATTTTCTGTTAATAATTGATTAGTTGTATCTGTAACGGCAATTTGGGCATCCAATGCATCTTTTTGACGATACAGTGATAGTTGGATAGCAATTTGGTTTTTCCATAAAGGAATTGCCGTATAAATTGAAGATTGAATTTTCTCAGCTAAGTTTTGATTAGCATTTTGAATGAGACGGATTTGCGGAGCTTGTTGAATAGTAATTTCACGTGTTAGCTCTAAGTCGTAAATTCTTTTTTCTAGACGATTTATAAATTGCTCTAAATCAGCAATCTTTTGGATAGTCATTTGATCATGGTCACTTGTGATTTGGTTTTTTAGTGAGGGGAGTTCCTCTTGGCGTAAGCGATCTGCTTTGATTTGTGCGGCAGCAATGTATACATTTAAAGCTTCAAAGAACTCAAGGTTTTGTTGATAGAGACTTTCAAGTTGTAAATTATCATTTAATAAGCCATTCTTTTGACGGTTTAATTGACTAGCAATCTCATCAATTTGGTAACCTACTTTTTGATACTTGGCGTTCATTTCATATAATGAAGCTTTCTGTTTCTTAAACCAACGTTGGATTCGACTTTGATTTTGATTCGCTAACTGGCTAGGATCAGTATCATTTAACCGGGATAGCAACGCTCTTAGTTGTTCACCTACAACATCTAAATCTTGGTTTTGAACTTGAGCTATGATCTGATGTGAAAAGTCTCCGATTTCCTTTTGTGCCATGGCACCGTATGAAACGATTGATTGACTATCACTGGCATCAATTTTTTCAGATAAGGCTTTTGCTTGGTCTTGGCGGTCTTTTGATAGTTGTTGGTAAATAGTTTGTTCGATACTCGTTTCATCGTTAGTATTGGTGATATTTTTTAAGGGAGGGTTAGCTAAATTCGCATCTCGGAAGGGATTAGCAATCAGATCATCCACTGATTTAGATAAATGGGCTGTTTGACTGTATGATTGTTTTTTGTCTTCTGTCATTATAATTCTCCTTTATTTGGAATCTTGAATAAAATGTTCGAATGATTCTTGTGCTTGTTCAGCTAGATTAGCGATTTCTTCACGTAAGTTCGTCAATGCTTGGATTTTCTTTGGCGAGCGATGCATTTCTTGGTTAATATTAGTGTATTGCTTAAGGACATTCTCCAAATTAGGTAAAATTTGGTAAAGGAAGTCACTTGCCTGGCTTAAACGATAAGGCGCTAGGGTAATCGCTTGAAAATAGCTTTTTAATAGGATACTCATGTCATAGCGCTTAAACACCATATTTAAATGTGTATTATAATTTTCAAAGTTTAATATCGTTTCAATATGTGCTAAGCTTTCTGCCATTTCGGACCGAAAAAATTGAATTTCTTGATCAGTTAAATTAGCAGAATCATAAATTTGTTTCCTTGATTTGGGTATGCGTCCTAGTCTATATCTTCCATGGTAATCTTTACTAGCTGCTATATTTGAACAAAAGCTATTTTTAACAATAAATACTAAAAATGATAAAGCAATTATCCAGAAAGCGATTTGATAGTACGGAGCATCAAGTATTAGTAATAGTGTAAGCAAAGGTAAATTCATGGGCCAGTATAATGGATATTGGCCTAATTTGGCGATGTATCGAAGTGGGCGGTACATGTCTAGTCACTCCTTTTATGGTTTATATTCATTATAGGGGATATGCCTAAATGCAACATCGGCCTCTAGTCTTATTTAAAAACGCAAAGCTATTTATATACAATAGTAGGTAAATAATCGTAATGTCCTAAAAAGTAAATAAATCCCTAAAATTCCTCCTTCTTACCCATACTTTAGATAAAAATGCTAAAATATAAAGGGATATACGGGAAATATCAAACTCCAGAAAGGTTGACTAGGATGACATTTGGTGAAAAAACGATTCGTAAAGAGACGCTTTATGAAGGAAAAATTTTAAACTTAGAGAAGCACCAAGTTCTTTTACAAAATGGTGAGCTTGCTGCTCGAGAACTTATTTTCCATGGTCCAGCAGTAGGTATCTTTGCCTTGCGGGATGAACAAATTGTCTTAGTACGACAATTTCGAAAAGGGATAGAAGCTGTTAGTTTAGAGGTGCCTGCTGGTTTGGTAGATCCAGGTGAAGATTTATTATTAGCAGCTAAGCGGGAGTTTGCTGAAGAAACGGGTATGGCTGGTGAAAAATGGCAGGCCCTGGATGGTTTTTATGTAACACCAGGTTATAACGATGAATTTATTCAGATGTATATGTGCGAAGAAGTTCATGACTTACCAGAGCCGCCAGCACAAGACGATGATGAAAATATCGAATTAATATACTTAGATTATACTGCAGCAAAAGCAGCCATTGCCAAAGGTGAAATTACAGATATGAAGACAATTTACGCCATTCAATATTGGCAAATTATGAAATTACAAGGATAGTAGGTGACATATATGACGCCAGATGATGAACAGCAGTTAACACGTGCCCAGTATCGGGCCTTAAAAAATAAAAAAGACAAGGCTGATAAGACGGGCGGTGAAGTGACTGATGGTATTCAAGAAAGTAAACAACCATTAAATGTTAATCGGAACAATACTACGCGTGATGTACGCCACCTTAAGTCAGCGGCTTTTAACCGTAATGCAAGCGCAAGTGATAGAAAGGTATTTAAACGAGAAGAAGATCTGGATGCACCTAGAAAATTTTCAGCGGATATGTTAAACCAAGCGCTTTATGAAAAGGAAAGGCAGCAAACACAGTCAGTTAAACCAGCTTCCGTTGGGCGTGAAACGGTTGATCAAAGTCAGTGGTCGACCCCAGATGATCATGTAATAACGACTGCCAAATCAATGCAAGACCATTCAGACAAACACCCGGTTAAAGAAACGGCTACAAAGAAAGAGCGGCTTTCATTTAAAGAAAGATTATTTGGACCATCCGAAGAAATAGATGAAAAAACAAATGAAGAGATCAGTACTAAGACAAAATATCAAGAGAATGCTTACGTGACTGAGAAACCAATGGACGATGGGGTTAAAGACGGCGATATTTTAGTGTCTGTTGACCAGGAAGCAAAGAAAGAAAGACATTTCTTTGGGGCGACAAAAATTGACCGCTTCCTAAATATCACTATCGTTTTGTTAACAATAGGGGTAATCGTTTTAACGATTATCGCATTTTATGTGTAGATATTACGAATAAAGGAGACTGAGTAGATGAAAGTAGCAATTATTTGCCCAATGGAAGAAGAAATTGGTTACTATAAGGAACACCTTGGATTAACGACTAGTGAAGTTGTAGGGCCAACAGAAATTTGGACTGCTAGCTATGAGGGCCATGACTTAATTGTCGCACGGTGTGGTATAGGAAAGGTCAATGCAGCAATTGCGACAACTTTAGTTGCACAAAGGCAACCAGATTTAATCATTAATACAGGTTCAGCAGGTGCTGTTTCTCCCGACCGTCAAATAGGAGACATTATCATTGGAGAAGCTACGATGTACCATGATGCGGATGCACGTGCCTTTGGCTATGAATTAGGACAAGTACCTACGATGCCAGCTCGTTATAAGGCACCTGAAAACTTGATTCAAGGATTCCTAGATGCTTATCATGAAACAGAATTAACAGCAACGCCAGGGTTAATTTTAACTGGTGATCAATTTATTGCTGATGTAGATAAGGTGAGCAGCCTGTATCAAACTTTTAGAGGTGCGCAATGTGCCGAAATGGAAGGTGCAGCGGTTGCTCAGGTGGCAAATCAGTTTGGGATTGATTGTATCGTTATTCGAGCTATTTCAGACACAGCGCAACAAGACGCGAATGTTATCTTTGATGAATTTGTGGTAACGGCTGGACAGAATGCTGCGAAGGTCACTTTGAGCTACCTCAAACACCTAAATTAACTTCCTATTGACGGAATTTAAGAATAATGGTATGATGAAAGGCGTGTAAAATAATGCAGCAAAATTGAAGCAAGCTCGTCAACATTTCAACCACTGACTTTAGGCAGTAAGCCAAGTAGTCTGCGGCTGCAGAAGACGAAAACGCTAAGGTGAAATGCACGAATGCGGTCAATTTAAAAGGTTATTTTACTCCAAAATTTTATTTTTATGGAGGAATATATAATGTCTCGTTTTACAGGATCTAACTGGAAAGTTTCTCGTCGTTTAGGTATCTCAATTTCAGGTACTGGTAAAGAAATCGCTCGTCGCCCATATGCGCCAGGTGAACATGGTAATGGTCGTCGTGCTAAATTATCTGAATACGGCTTACAATTACAAGAAAAACAAAAATTACGTTTCATCTACGGTTTGAGTGAAAAACAATTTGCTAACTTATTCGTTCAAGCTGGTAAAATCAGAGAAGGTAAACATGGTGTTAACTTCATGATATTACTAGAACAACGTTTAGATAACATCGTTTACCGTTTAGGTTTAGCGACTACTCGCCGTCAAGCGCGTCAATTAGTCAATCACGGTCACATTACTGTAGACGGTAAGCGAGTTGATATCCCATCATTCCGCGTTCAACCAGGTCAAGTAATTGCTGTTCGTGAAAAATCTAAAGACATTAAAGTAATTAAAGAAGCAGTTGAAGGTTTATACGGTCATGTACCTTACGTACAATTCGACGCTGAAAAATTAGAAGGTTCTTTAATTCGTTTACCTCAACGTGACGAAATGAACCAAGAAATCGACGAATCTCTAGTCGTTGAATACTACAACAAATTAATCTAATTTTAGATGATTTGTTACTGAAAAGGGTCGGGACATTGTTCCGGCTTTTTTTATTTAAATAATGTAATTTCTGTCGTTAGATACTATATGAAAGCACTACCATAATTTTAAAAAGTTTAATGGTATTTTATGATAACAACATCTGAAATACAATATTCACACCTCTTATTTGAAGTATTATTTTAATATAACGCATATTTTTTTTACTTAAATTGTGATAATATAGGGATTAAATAACCCTTAAAAATTTTATGAAAATATCAACGGATAGAAGGAGGCGTGCGTGTGCCATTTTTAATAGCATTATTAATCTTAATTATCTTGGTATTACTTGGTTACGGACTCATTTATTACCTAGGACGTAAACAGACACAAGCCAATATTGAACTAGATGAGCAAAAGCAAGAGATTATGTCTACACCGGTAGCGGACAAGCTATATACATTACGCAACAAGAATGTATCAGGAGCAACGCGTAGAGTTTATGAGAGTGAGCAAGCCAAATGGCAAACAATCACTCGTTTTCGTTTGCCAGAGATTGAGGCAGCGTTAGTATCTGCCCAAGATTATACGGATAAATATAATATCGTTAAAGCGAGAAGTGTAGCTGATGAAGTAGAAACCATTCTTGAAGAAACAAAAAATGAAGTGAGTGGTATTAATGACCGATTAACTGAAATACTAGCTAGTGAGAAAGCATCGGAAGACAAACACGAAGAAACATATGACCGTTATGCTGCTTTACGGAAGCAATTATTAGCACATGGTTATAAATTTGGCGATGCACTAGAAACCTTGGAGCACCATTTAGCTTATATTGAGCTTGATTTTACGAAATACCACCAACAAATGAATGACGGGGATTTCTTAGGTGCACAAGAAGTACTTGTACAAATTGATGCCGACTTGAATGAGCTGGAACAAATGATGGAAAAAATTCCAGATCTATATACTAAGTTAAATGAAGAGTATGTGGAACAAGTTGCTGATATGAAACAAGGTTTTGCGCATATGGAAGAGGAGCATTTCCAATTTCCTATTGATGTGGACATACCTAAAGAAATTTCCAATTCTGAAAAGAAAGTCGTAGAAGCTAAAAGAGCTGTTTCAGATGCAGATTTAACACAAGCTTCTGAATTAATGGAAGCAGCAGGCGTACAGATTGATCACACATATACTTTAATGGAGAAAGAGATCGCTTCTAGAGAGTATATTGGAAAAAATCAAGGAGCTGTGCAACGTCGCTTGGAGCAAGTTACACAAAGCAACCGCTATGGGGCTTTAGAAATTGATCGTGTATCTCAAAACTATTTGTTATATGATAATGAAATGGGCAAAATGCAAGAGTATGCTGATCAAATAGAAAGACAAAAAGAGCTACTAAAAACAACGGATGATCAATTAGCTGAACATCAAATTGCCTATTCAGACATGGAAGCACGTTATCGAGAAATCTATGATCAATTAACAGAAATTGATAAAGGGCAGTCAGCAATCGTTGTTGCTTTAGCTAACCTACGTCAAAGAGAACGTGATGCGCGTGATGATTTATACATGTTTGAATTGGATTTACGTAATATTAAGCGTTCAGTAGAGATTCACCATTTGCCAGGTTTAACAGATGATTACTTAGATTATTTCTTTGATACAAGTGATCGCATTGATCATTTATCAGAATTGCTAAACCGTGTCAAATTAGATATGTTAGAGATTGAAAACCTTACTGATCAAATTGCAAAAGGTATTGAGTACTTAGATGATGAAACTGAAAAGCAAGTACGTGCTGCACAATTAACTGAAAATGCTATTCAATACGCGAATCGTTTCCGCCCACAACATCCAGAGTTGAATGAGGTAATTGAACGGACCTATTACCTTTTTGATAAAGAATTTTTATATGAGGATGCTTTTGAAAATATCGCCCAAGCAGTTGATCTCATTCAACCAGGCGCTAGACAAGAAATCATTCAACAATATGATCAAGAAAATCAAGTACGATAATTTTTTTATAGGGACCGAGATATATGCTCGGTCTCTTTGTTTTTGATTGGTTTGTCTAAGAAATAAAGACTTTAATTCAGTTACTTGCATTTTGCGATATATGCCTATAATATGTTAAGAGTTGAAAAGGGAAAAAGGAAGGAACGACCATGGCAGAAATGATTTATTTTGATAATAGCGCAACTACTAAAATTGCGCCGGAAGCATTACAAACGATGATACAAGTCATGCAGAATTATTATGGTAATCCATCTAGTTTGCATAAGTTGGGAAATGAATCAGCTAAACTATTAAATTCTGCACGAAAACAAGTTGCCGACTTACTTGGAGCACAGTCGCAAGAAATATTCTTTACCTCTGGTGGCACAGAATCGAATAATTGGGCCATCAAAGGAACAGCTATGGAAAAAGCTAAATATCATGGCAAACATATTATTGTTTCTGGTGTTGAACATCCATCTGTCCGAAATACGATGGAAGCATTGCACCAAGATGGCTTTGATATTACTTATCTACCAGTTGACAAATCAGGAAAAGTCCATGTTGAAGATGTAGCGGCAGCTATTCAAGAGAATACGATACTTGTATCTGTAATGGCTGTAAATAACGAAATTGGTACGATCCAACCTATCACTGAAATTGGTGATTTATTAGAAAAATATCCAACTATCCATTTCCACGTTGACGGTGTTCAAAGTGTGGGCACTTTCGAAAAACCACTTATTCATAAACGAGTGGATTTGATGAGTTTTTCTGCCCATAAATTTAATGGACCTCGTGGTATCGGCATTTTATATAAAAAACAAAATCGTGTAATCAGTCATCTATTGGATGGCGGGGGTCAAGAGATGGGCCAACGATCAACAACAGAAAACTTAGCGGGGATTGTAGCAACAGCAAAAGCACTTCGAATGGCTTTAACCGAAGCGAAAGCAGTAAAAACAAAAGAAAATGCAATGCAAGAAAAATTACGTACCTTTTTAGCGCAACACACAGATCTTGTACAAGTTTTTAGTCCAGGAGATGCAGCGCCACATGTATTATGCTTTGCATTAAAAGGTGTTAGAGGGGAAGTAATGGTTCATGCTTTAGAAGATGAAGATATTATCGTCTCTACAACTAGTGCTTGTTCAAGCCGAGCTGTGAATAATACTTCATCAACCTTAGGTGCGATGAAGGTTGATCCAGTTTGGGCTAAACAAGCTATTCGTGTAAGTTTTGGTAAGGAAAACACTATGGCAGAAGTAGATCGCTTTATTGAAGTTTATAGTCAACTAATGAAGAAATTTGAACGTATTCAATAATCTAGGAGGTAGTATGAAAGAATTAATCATGATTCGCTATGGTGAATTATCAACTAAAGGGAAAAACAAGCGAAATTTTGTGTCGACGCTAGCGAAGAATATCCGTGAAGCTTTAAGTGAGTATCCAGACATTAAGATCAATCAACAACATGACTTTATGTTCATGGAGTTAAATGGTGCGCCTCAGGAAGAAGTTTTATCTGGTTTGGAGAAAGTCTTTGGTATACAAAGTTTTTCACCAGCTATTGAATTAGCGCGTGATTTTGATTTATTAAAAGAAGCTGCCATAAAATTAGTGAAAGCAGAAATCGCTAAAAATGGCGTGCAATCTTTTAAAGTGGCGACCTCTCGTTCAGACCACAATTATTCAATGGATACAAACGATGTGAATCAAGCATTAGGTGGTTTTTTAGCAGAAGAATTTCCTGAATTAAAAGTCCAAATGAAGAAACCTGATTTAACTATTCGAGTAAAGGTACGCGAAAATGATTTCTTGGTTTCATCTGAGTGGATTAATGGAGCAGGCGGATTACCAGTAGGGACATCAGCGAATGCTGTTTTGATGCTTTCTGGCGGCATTGATTCACCGGTTGCTGGTTATTTAGCTATGAAACGTGGTATTAGAATTACAGCCGTCCACTTTGCTTCACCTCCCTATACAAGTCCACAAGCTCTAAATAAAGCTAAAGATTTAACTGAAAAATTAACTAAATTTGGCGGTTGGATCAATTTTGTAGAAGTACCATTTACGGAAACCCAGGAAGCCATTAAAGAGCATGTGAACCCAGCTTATTTAATGACCATTACCCGCCGGATGATGATGCGGATTTCAGATGAATTGCGTAAACAATACAATGGCTTAGCGATTATAAACGGTGAATCGATTGGCCAAGTGGCGTCACAAACATTAGAATCAATGTTTGCTATCAATGAGGTGACGAGCACACCCGTGATTCGTCCGGTTGTATCTATGGATAAGCTAGAAATCATTGATATTTCACAAAAAATCGATACCTTTGATTTATCTATTCAACCATTTGAAGACTGCTGTACTGTCTTTGCACCACCATCACCTAAAACCAAGCCAAAATTAGATGATATTGCCTACTACGAAGCGAAATTAGATATCGAAGGTTTGGTACAACGGGCTGTTGAAGGAGCTATGGGAGAGAAAATTATGCCTGGTTCACGCAGCAAGGAAGATTCGGAAGCCTTCAGTGACTTATTATAATGTAAGAGCTAACCCTTTTGAATTGAGTTCTTATTAAAGTTATTGTTATACTATTGATAGACTGAAGCTAATCAATCAAAGGAGGAATTAACATTATGGCAACTGTTACATTTAAAGGCGAAGTTGTAGAATTAGAAGGTACTCCGGTAGAAGTAAACCAAGTGGCACCTGATTTTGAGGTGAATGAAGTAAATGGTGGCAAAGTAAGTAAAGCAGACTTTGCTGGCAAAGTACTTTTATTATCCGTTGTACCAGATATTGACTCATCTGTATGTTCTATCCAATCAAATCGCATCAGCGACTATGCTAAACAAGCTGGTGAGGGCGTAGAAGTTGCAACAATATCTATGAATACTGACGAATCTTTATCTAACTGGAAAGCTGAAAATGATTCAGACATGCGTATGTTAAACGATGCAGCAGCATTCGGTAAAGACTACGGTATTTTCTTACCAGAATTAGGCAAGTTAGCACGGGCAATGTTCGTTATTGATAGTGAAGGTAAAGTTGTTTATAAAGAAATTGTAAACGAGGTAACAAACGAACCTGACTATGAAAGTGCTATTCAAGCAGTTGACGGTTTAGCATAAAAAGAATCATATCTTAGTCGGTTACAATTATCACTAGTGAAATGATCATAATAAATAAAAAGGGTCTACGATGCTATGTTGTAGACCCTTTATTTTTATTCAAATGATTTATAAACCAAAGTAGCTATATAGTGCAAAGCCTAAAGATAAAACGACTGATGATAACAGAAGGATTAACATTATCCAAGTAAAGATTTTACCCGTTTTCTTATCTTTTTTATCGTACATTTTATCGAAGCCACGTTTTTCTGGTTGATGTTTCTTTTGACCTTTACGCATATTAAAACTCCTCATTTTTATTCTCAATTATTATAACACAAAAATATACGCCTTTCTTCTGGTATCCTATCAATGTTTTTTTTCAAGATAGTGGTATAATGAGAGATGAATTATGAATAATCGCTAAAAATAAGCGTGAAATTTACTATGATTATGATGAGATACTTTTAAATTATGAGATTATTTGATACTATATGAGAAGGTTTTATCATCAAGTTGTTACCTTAAGGAGGAAAATAAATGACTGAAGCACATATTGGTGTTGTCGGAATGGCCGTAATGGGCAAGAACTTAGCATTGAATATTGAAAGCCGTGGCTATACGGTTGCTGTATTTAACCGTACTACTAGCAAAGCAAAAGCTGTTGTTGATGAAAATCCAGATAAAAACTTAGTTTTTGCTGAGACTATGGAAGCGTTTGTGAACTCATTAGAAAAACCTCGTCGTATCTTATTAATGGTACAAGCAGGTAAAGCAACAGATGCAACAATCAGTCAATTGATGCCATTATTAGACAAAGATGATGTGATTATTGACGGAGGAAATACATTCTTCCAAGATACCATTCGTCGTTCTAATGAAATTGACGGTTCTGGTATCCACTTCATTGGTATGGGTGTTTCTGGTGGTGAAGAGGGTGCTCTTAAAGGACCTAGCTTAATGCCAGGAGGCCCTAAAGAAGCATATGATATTGTGGAACCAATCTTGAAGCAAATCGCTGCTAAAGCACCTAGTGATGGCGAGCCATGTGTAACTTACATTGGTCCTAATGGCGCTGGTCATTATGTAAAAATGGTTCACAATGGTATCGAATATGGTGATATGCAATTAATCGCTGAAACATATGATTTATTACGTCGTCATTTAGACTTACCTGTGACAGAAATTGCTGATTATTTTGCAGAGTGGAATACTGGTGAATTGGACAGTTTCCTAATTGAAATTACTGCAGATATTTTAACTAAACATGATCCAAAAACAGGTAAACCAATGGTTGATGTGATCTTAGATCGAGCTGGTAATAAAGGTACAGGTAAATGGACTTCTCAATCTGCACTTGATGTTGGTGTGCCATTACAAACAATTACTGAGTCAGTTTACGCGCGTTACATTTCAGCATTGAAAGACCAACGTGTACGTGCTTCTAAAGTATTAGCTGGTCCAGAAAACACAACATTTGAAGGTAGCAAGGAAGACTTCGTTGAAAAAATCCGTAAAGCGCTATACTTCTCTAAAATTATGTCTTACGCTCAAGGTTTCTACCAATACCGTACAGCGTCAGAGGAATATGATTGGAACTTGAACTATAAGGAAATCGCAGCAATTTTCCGTGCTGGATGTATTATACGAGCAGGTTTCCTAGAGAAAATTATGGATGCTTACGAAAATAATGCTGACTTAGAAAATATTTTACTAGACGAATACTTCATGGATATCGCAAAAGATTACCAACAAGCAACTCGTGAAGTAGCAGCTGAAGCAATTAAATCAGGAATTCCAGTTCCTGGATTTACATCAGCACTATCATACTATGATAGCTACCGTTCAGAAACTTTGCCAGCAAATATTATTCAAGCGCAACGTGATTATTTTGGAGCACATACCTATGAGCGTGTTGATGCTGAAGGTTCTTACCACTTATTATGGGATAAAGAAGAACAAATTGATGCTTAATTTTGGGTTTGCCCATGAATTTGTGCAGGAAATAGGGTGAAATTATGAGTGAAGAAAAAGCAAAACGTATCTTAATCGTTGAAGATGAAAAGAATTTAGCACGTTTTGTGGAATTAGAACTTAAACATGAGGGCTATGAAACAGAACTTGCTAAAGATGGTCGTATTGGACTTGAAAAGGCACAAGAAGGCGACTGGGATTTAATCTTACTAGATTTAATGTTGCCAGAGATTAATGGTATTGAAGTATGTCGTCGTTTACGTCCAACTTCAGATGTTCCAATTATTATTATGACAGCAAGAGATTCAGTGATTGACCGTGTATCAGGTTTTGACCATGGTGCGGATGACTATATCGTGAAACCATTTGCGATTGAAGAATTGTTAGCACGTATTCGTGCGTTACTTCGTCGTATTGATATCGAAGAAGAACAACAACACAGAAAACAAACAAAAATTACTTTCCGAGACCTTTCTGTTGAAAAAGAGAACCGTATCGTACGTCGCGGGGAAGAAATAATTGATTTAACAAAACGTGAGTATGAGTTATTGGTGATGTTAATGGAGAATGTTAATGTCGTCTTACCTCGTACTGAACTATTAAACAAAGTATGGGGCTATACAACTGAAGTTGAAACCAACGTCGTTGATGTTTATATTCGTTACTTACGAAATAAAATTGACGTTGATGGTCAACCAGGTTACATTCAAACTGTACGTGGCACAGGTTATGTAATGAGGACGCCAGAATAATGTTTGATAACGTTTTAAGTGATTTTAAAACAAAACTACAGCACCCATTTTCATTAATTTGGAAATGGGGCTTAGTTTTATCTAGCTTGTTTTGGTTGGCCTTGAGTGTGAGCCCCATCACATCAAACATTCAAGAACAACAATCATTAGAGCAAGATTATATTACTGAAGTTACACAAATAGATACATACTTACAAACTTATTTAAATTCATTAGCGACACGCCCTGCTTCAGAAGTCCGTGAATCATTCCAATCAAGGATGGCCATTGAAAATATTTCTCTAGAGGACTATCTAAACGAACATGGTGTAAAGATTCAAGTTTATAATGAAAATGGTAATTTAATATATAACTCAGGTAATACAGTCGACAATTATTCAACAAGTAGAACAATGGGTAGAACACGGTCTGATGAAACAGGTGATTTCTTAACATATCAATTACTTTATGATGGATCAGACCAAATTGGTTATTATTTTGCTACATTTGAATACCAACAAGTACGCGATCAACTTTCAAATAAACGTACTGAATTAATTATGATTGTAGGGATTAATTTATTCATCGCGATTGTGGTTGGTTTTAGTGTAGCTTATGTATTTATTCAGCCAATTCAAAAAATGAAACGATTTTTGAAGAATATTACCGCAGATAATATTGCTGATCGTCGTTTAAATGTTTCAGAATATCGTGGTGAAATTACTGAAATTTCTGAAAGCATCAACCAAATGTTAGATCAAACGAGTGAGTATATAGACCAACAAATCCACTTTGTTGAAGATGTATCGCATGAATTGCGTACACCTGTAGCGATTATTGAAGGACATTTAAATATGTTAAATCGTTGGGGTAAGGATGATCCAGAAATACTAGAAGAGTCGTTATCGGCATCTGTAAATGAACTGGAACGTATGAAAGTACTGGTTCAGGAGATGTTAGACCTATCACGTGCTGGTCAAGTAGATACGCAATACTATGATAAGACAACATTAATTAACGAAGTGATTAATCAAGTATACCAAAATTTCAAAGTCTTATACCCAGACTTTCAATTCTTCTTGGAAAATGACTTGCGACGTAATTACGAAATTCAAATCTACCGTAGCCACCTTGAGCAAATACTGATTATCTTATTGGATAATGCGGTAAAATATTCAACAGATCGCCAAGAAATCCATATCTCAGTCGCGACAAATGCTGTAGATTATATTGAAATCGCTATACAAGACTTTGGAGAAGGGATGTCTCAGGAGGATCAAAATCGTATTTTTAATCGATTCTATCGAGTAGATAAAGCAAGATCACGCGAGCGTGGTGGGAATGGTTTAGGATTATCTATTGCTAAGGAATTAATTAAAGGATATAAAGGGTCTATATTTGTAGAGAGTGAGCTAGGGCATGGCTCTATTTTCCATGTACGCTTCCCAATTTTAAATACTTTAGATGAAATTTCTGCAGCTGATCGTGAAAGAATTGATCTATTGCTAGAGGAAGCAGCAACTGATGAGGATAATCATTTAATTTAATAAACCATGACAGGAGGCTGAGATAAAAATATCTCAGCCTCCCTTTACTATAAAAGAACGTTCATAATCAGGTTTCAAAAGTCAGTATTGTCCGACATCTCCCAAATGTCTCCAATAACATTTCATTATTGAAGACATTTGGTCTAGTAAGTCAATTCTAAACGACTGTTGTCTCATCTTCCTTATTTTAATGTATAGAAGAAAGGGGCTGTGACCAAAGATGTAGCAGATTATTCATTTGTTGGTGGGGTACCAACAAAATAGCTAAAAGAAATTCCGAATGATGTTGCATAGCCTCTAAAAATCGCGATCAGTAGTCTTTTAGAGCGATAGATTATATTTAAGATATTCTTCACTAACTTTCTAATGTGAGCATTTTTAATAAGATAAATGATAAAAATGAGTAAATAATCTCTATATTTTATAACAGTAACGATGTGTAATAATGATAATAATGGTTGCTTTTTAAAAGTGCTTGATTAACAAGGGTTTTGGGTTATCAAACTGTACTAGTACAACTTATCGCCTTGTATCATTTTTTGTATAGTAAAAACAATATTGTACTAAAAACGGCCTATTTTTGGTAAATTAGTGACATCACAATGAATATTTAGAACAATTCATTGGATTCAACTGTTTTAAGTGCTATGATTTCAATTGTGATATTTTTAAATCAAATGGAGGGTAATCTAAATGTCAGATAATAAAATTAGCATCGGTTTAGCAGTTATGAAGATCTTAGAATCTTGGGGAGCAGATACTGTTTATGGTATTCCTTCAGGTACTCTAAGCTCATTGATGGACGCAATGGGTGAAGAAGAAAATAACGTTAAATTCCTACAAGTGAAACACGAAGAAGTAGGTGCTATGGCTGCAGTAATGCAAAGCAAATTCGGTGGTAACCTAGGTGTTACTGTTGGTTCTGGTGGTCCAGGTGCGTCTCACTTAATCAATGGTTTATACGATGCAGCAATGGATAATATCCCTGTAGTAGCAATCTTAGGATCTCGTCCACAACGTGAATTAAACATGGATGCATTCCAAGAATTAAACCAAAACCCAATGTACGACCACATTGCAATTTACAACCGTCGTGTAGCATATGCTGAACAATTACCAAAATTAGTTGACGAAGCTGCACGTATGGCGATTGCAAAACGTGGTGTAGCAGTATTAGAAGTTCCTGGTGATTTCGCTAAAGTTGAAATTGACAATGACCAATGGTACTCATCTGCTAACAGCTTACGTAAATATGAACCAATTGCTCCGGCAACAGCAGATATTGACGCAGCAGTTGAATTATTAAACAAGGCTAAACGTCCAGTCATTTACGCTGGTATTGGTACTATGGGTCATGGTCCTGCAGTTCAAGAATTAGCGCGTAAAATCAAAGCGCCTGTTATTACTACTGGTAAAAACTTTGAAACTTTCGAGTGGGATTTCGAAGCGTTAACAGGTTCTACTTACCGTGTAGGTTGGAAACCAGCTAACGAAACTATCCTAGAAGCAGATACAGTATTATTTGCAGGTTCTAACTTCCCATTCGCAGAGGTTGAAGGCACTTTCCGTAACGTTGAAAACTTCATCCAAATCGATATTGACCCAGCTATGTTAGGTAAACGTAACCACGCTGATGTGGCTATCTTAGGAGATGCTGGTTTAGCAATTGACGAAATCTTAAACAAAGTTGATGCTGTTGAAGAGTCTGCATGGTGGACAGCTAACTTGAAGAACATCGCTAACTGGCGTGAATACATCAACAAGTTAGAAACTAAGCAAGAAGGTGACTTGCAATTCTACCAAGTGTACAACGCAATTAATAACCACGCTGATGAAGATGCAATTTACTCAATCGATGTTGGTAACTCAACACAAACATCTATCCGTCATTTACACATGACACCTAAGAATATGTGGAGAACTTCTCCTTTATTCGCTACAATGGGTATTGCTATTCCTGGTGGTTTAGGTGCTAAAAACACTTATCCAGATCGTCAAGTTTGGAATATCATCGGTGATGGTGCATTCTCAATGACTTATCCAGATGTAGTAACAAACGTTCGCTACAACATGCCTGTAATCAACGTAGTATTCTCTAATACTGAATATGCCTTCATTAAAAACAAATATGAAGATACAAACAAAAACTTATTCGGTGTAGACTTTACTGATGTAGACTATGCTAAAATTGCTGAAGCACAAGGTGCTAAAGGATTTACTGTAAATCGTATTGAAGACATTGATCGTGTAATGGCTGAAGCTGTGAAAGCTAACAAAGAAGGCCACACGGTAGTTATTGACTGTAAGATTACTCAAGATCGTCCAATTCCTGTAGAAACATTGAAATTAGATTCAAAACTATACAGCGAAGACGAAATTAAAGCTTACAAAGAACGTTACGAAGCTGAAAACTTAGTACCATTCAGAGAGTTCTTAGAAGCTGAAGGCTTAGAGTCAAAATACATTAAATAATCGCTATTAACAAATAGTATATTCATCCGAGATAAGAACAGGTTGGGATTTTCCCAACCTGTTTTTGTGTATAGCAATTTATTGTAAGAAAGGGCTATACAATATTTGGTTCTAAGTTGATTATTGTGTTCAAAATTTTCTTATCAACCTTGATAGGTTTTCTGTACTTTTATCCGGGTATAATAGCTTTGTAATTATGTTACAATTTATCTAAACAAGATGGAGGTTTTCCTATGACGAATAAGAAAATATTAACGACTCATGTTGGTTCTCTACCAAGACCAAAAGCATTATTAGAGGCAAATGAACGTCGTGCTAAAAATGAAATTTCAGAAGAAGAATATAACCAAATTATCCAAGAGTCGGTGAATGAGGTAGTAGCTAAACAGAAAGCTTTGGGTATTGATATCCTAAATGATGGAGAATACGGACATATTACATCAGGTCCAGTTGACTTTGGCGCTTGGTGGAACTATTCATTCTACCGTTTAGGTGGTTTAGAGATGACTGACCAAGACCGATGGGCAAATCCAGAGAAGATTCGTTCAACGCCAGGAAACATTAAGTTGACATCTTTTCCAGATCGTCGTGATCGAGAGAAGTTTAGAGAAGCCTATGAAGATCCCGATTCAGGCGTTTTAGGTAAGCGAAAAGCAGTTGGAAATCCGGTATTCAGTGATAAGGTAACTTATATTGGTCAAGATCAGGTAAAGCGTGATGTTGATTACTTAAAAGCAGCTTTAAGAGAAAATAATATAGATAAAGGATTTATTGCAGCTATATCACCAGGGTCAGCAGCACGATTACAGGACAATTATTATGATGGCGATGAAGAAGCGTTGTTGAATGATCTAGCAGATGCTTTACATGAAGAATATAAGGCTATTACAGATGCAGGATTTATCGTTCAATTGGATGCACCAGACTTGGCTGAAGCTTGGGATCAAATCAATCCAGAACCTTCAGTAGAAGACTTTCAAAGATGGTTGCAACTACGTATTGATGCCATCAACCGTGCTTTAAGAGGGATTGATCCAGATTTAGTCCGTTTACATATTTGCTGGGGATCATGGCATGGGCCACATACAACAGATATTCCATTAGAGTATATTGTTGACCAATGTTTACAAGTAAATGCTGCAGGATTCACTTTTGAAGCATCTAGTCCACGCCATGCACATGAATGGAAAGTATGGGAAAAAGCAGGACGCTTAAAAGAAGGTCAATATATTATACCTGGTTTAGTATCTCACTCAACTAATGTTGTTGAGCATCCGGAATTGATCGCTGAACGTTTAATTCGTTTTGGTGAAATTGTGGGTCCTGAAAATGTGGTTGCTTCTACTGACTGTGGTTTAGGTGGTCGACTACACGAACAAATTGCATGGGCTAAATTAGAAGCTTTAGTAGAAGGAACAGCTATTGCTTCCAAACATTTTTATGGCGAATAGCGTGTAAGTGAATATTTACAATTTGATCCCTCAAAATCGTTAAAAATTACATAAGAAATGCCTTCTAACCGGTGCAGTGAAACCGAATTAGAAGGCTTTTTTTGTTATCTTAATTTATTTTCGTTGCTTACCAGCATTACGATTTGCTTTATTTTTGTGAGTTGTTAAAGATTTGTTTGTATCTTCATTCACTACTGAGTTGGTAACATCTTTACGGCCATTAGAGGATTTCTTCACCTTGATTGGATTTTCAGCCATTTCCTTATCAACTTCTGCTTGAATTTTTGGTCTATAGTAGAAAGTTGTATATAGTGATTGTACGATTGACCAAATGGCACCTGCTAGGAAGTATAAGGTTAATCCGGCTGGTGTGGTAAATACAATGAATCCCATCATTATAGGTGTCATGAACAAGGTAGAACGCATTTGTGCTTTTTGTTCTTCGGGTACACCTTGGAGGGTGATAAATGATTGAAGAAGATACATCACAATAGTGATAATAGCTAAAACCATATGGGATTCACCGAGAGAAATACCAAAGAATTCAGAATTTGCAATAGGCTCACTCACGCGAATAGCAGTGTATAAACCAGAGATAATTGGTAATTGTAGCAATAAAGGTAAACATCCCATACCACCAAGCATAGAAACATTATTTTCGCGCATGAATTCTTGTTGTTCAGTCGCTAAAGCTAACTTCTCTTCTTGGGTTGTAGCATTTTTTTGACGTTCTTGAATTTCTTTAAGATAAGGTTGGAAAGCCTGCATCTTAATTTGTTGACGCGTTGAGCTTTTTAGTTGGTTTAAGGTAAGCGGCAATAAGATAATTCGTATAGCAATGGTAATAATAATAATAGCAATTCCATAGTTACCAGCAAACTGTGAGGCAATCCACTCGATAAGTTGACTAATGGGTCCAACTGTTAAACGATACATTAGACCATCTGGTTTATTTGGATTAGCGCAACCACCCAAAAATACCACGAGCGACATTACTAATATGATGAGTGATAGGCGTTTATTCTTTAAACGGCTTGACAAAACTTCACGTCCTTTAATTTTATATAGTTATTTGAAACTTGTATTTGCTGTCTTGATTAACGTTATTATTGTAGCTAATTTGCGAAGCTATTTCAATAAATGGTACGAAATTTCACCATATCTTCACTTTCAAAGGTTTCGACAATTTGGATATCACTTACTTGCGCAGAAGGATTTTCAGGCATTTCTTTGACCTCTTCAACAAAAGCACGCAATGTAGTATCGTCAGCTTGGACAACAATTTCGACAGACCCGTCATTTTTATTTTCAACCGTTCCAGCTAACTTCATCCGTTTGGCGATTCTTTCCGTAAAATAGCGAAAGCCTACACCTTGCACACGACCAGTTACAATAATTCGACTTGTTTTCATGAATATCCCTTCTTTCATTATGTTCTTTTAATTATACTAGATTTCAGTGCAATAATACATCCGTCTAAATGCTTATTTGTAAATAGTTAGTAGAACTGCGGCAAGATGAAAACTGACCATAAGTTTGATATAATAGGGTGCTGATTGGAGAGTGAAAAAGATGAGTTTCCAAGTATATCAAATAGAAAGTTTTGATGAACCCTGGTGGTTTGAAGATGATTGGTACGAGCAAGTGGTAGCAGTTGAAACAACTGATGACTTAGTAACAGCTGCTGTTATTTTTCAAAATAAATCATTGAAATTGCAAAATTTATTCCCGAAATCGTGTAGTAGGGTGGAAGGTATGTTGGCTTTTTGGCAACCGGGTGAAACAGCCTGGTGTGAACCATGTGCTAATGATGAGCAGATTTATCATAGTTTAGTACTGTATGAAAACCAACAAGCCTTAACAAGCGAACGAGTGGATGAGTTAACGCAGATTTTAGAAGGTTTGCGATCAAATCACAGCGAGCAAAATAAACTAGAAGAGGAGGGATAGTGTGGCAAGGAAAAAGAAAAGACGAACTAAAAAACAACAAGCGTTATTCCGCATGCAATTATTTTCAGGTATTTCTCTATTTTTTGCAATTATTGGTGTGTTAGAACTAGGTGCCTTAGGACGATTATTTATGGATCTAATGGCATTTTTTGTTGGTGGATTAGCCGTTCCAGTATTTATCTTAGAAATTATATTCATGGGATGGGTTCTTGTTACAGGGCATGGGCCATTAGCGTTA
Source organism: Aerococcus viridans (assembly GCF_002871935.1). Lineage (GTDB taxonomy): Bacteria > Bacillota > Bacilli > Lactobacillales > Aerococcaceae > Aerococcus > Aerococcus viridans_B. The sequence continues at coordinate 70,103 of NZ_PNHQ01000005.1, read as the reverse complement.
GGAAGGGTGATGAATACATTTATTTGGGCCATTCCAATTTTAGCTATATTAATGCATGCTTGGAACTATCTGGCGATTGCTTTATCAAGTGATACTACAGTTTTAGAAGTAACTTGGCAGCGTGTAATCGCTAATTTTACTGCTGAAGGTGCTGGTCAACCATTGGGTGGCGGACTTTTAGGCGGATTATTATATACCTTTACGTTCTATACAGTCAGTCAATTAGGTACCTATATTTTTGTAGGCATTGCCTTAATGGTCCTACTATGTTATTTATTCAGTATTACTTGGTTTGACTTAGTTGAAGGTATTCAATCGATTATAAATGTTGTGTTTAACTGGCTAAGCGAATTTTGGGAAGCCTCTAAACAACAAATCTCAAGTTATCGTGAAGAAAGAGAAAAGTATAAAGCTGAACAAACTAAACGAAAAGGGGCATCTAATAAAGCTTCTAAAAAAGATAAACAGAGTGGGGCAGATTCGATTGTTCATAAAAACAGCAACTTTATCAAACCTAAGCAAGTCGAAGAACAAGATGAAGATGTTGTGATTGTTGGACCAAATGCTAGTAAAACTGCTCAGACAAGTGAAATCGAACAAACAACATTAGAGATTGGTACACATGCTGATGAATTCCAACAGGATGAGCAGGTGGCAAAGCAAGTTGATGAATCAGTGAGTGATAAAGCTAACGAATTAGCTGATGAGCCAGATGATGGTAAAGAAATTGTGATGGATATGGCTGCAGAGCCAGAGAATCCTGAATATAAGTTGCCACCAGCAAACTTATTGAAACCCGTTAAGGCTACTGATCAAAGTGGTGAATATTCAGTCATTAAAGAGAATGTCCGTAAATTGGAAGCGACATTTAAAAGCTTTAATGTAGATGCTAAAGTGACTAAAGCAAATTTAGGACCAGCAGTTACCAAATATGAAATCCAACCTGCTATTGGTGTGAAAGTTAGTAAGATTGTTGGATTAGCAGATGATATTGCTTTAGCTTTAGCTGCCAAAGATATCCGTATTGAAGCCCCAATCCCAGGAAAATCCTTTATTGGAATCGAAGTACCAAATCAGGATGTATCTTTAGTCTCATTCCGTGATTCATTTGAACATCAATTACAATCCGGGAAAGTCTTAGAAGTTCCTTTAGGAAAAGATATTTCCGGAAACATCCGGTCAGCAGACTTGACTAAAATGCCCCATCTATTAGTTGCGGGATCTACTGGATCTGGTAAATCAGTTGCAATTAATGGCATTATCGTATCTATTTTGATGAAAGCTAAGCCAAATGAAGTTAAATTAATGATGATTGATCCTAAAAAAGTTGAATTATCGATCTATAATGGAATCCCTCATTTGTTGACACCAGTTGTCACGAACCCACGAAAAGCAGCGCAAGCTTTACAAAAAGTCGTACAAGAAATGGAACGTCGATATGAATTGTTTGCAGCTTCAGGACAACGGAATATTGATGGTTACAACGACTTCATTCATGAAGAGAATCTTAATGAAGGGACAGCACATCCATCATTACCTTATATTGTTGTAATAGTGGATGAGTTAGCTGACCTAATGATGGTAGCTTCCAAAGAAGTAGAAGCGGCAATTACTCGTTTAGCTCAAATGGCGCGTGCAGCTGGTATTCACATGATTCTAGCGACTCAAAGACCGTCTGTTGATGTAATCACAGGAATTATTAAAGCGAATGTGCCATCGCGTATTGCTTTTGCAGTATCATCAGGGACAGATTCAAGAACAATTATCGACCAAAATGGTGCTGAAAAATTATTAGGGCGCGGAGACATGTTATATCTTCCAATGGGTGAATCAAAACCTATTCGTGTCCAAGGTGCATTTATCACTGATGATGAAGTAGAGCATGTGGTTACCTATGTCAAAGAGCAACAGGAACCTAATTATGTCGAATCAATGATGCCAACTGAAACAAAAGAATCAGCACCGGGCGAAGATTTGGATGACATGTGGGATACGGTATTGGAATTTGTTAAAGCCCGTGAAACTGTATCAATCTCAATGTTACAGCGTCAATTTAGAATTGGCTATAACCGTGCAGCACGTTTAGTGGATGATATGGAACAGCGAGGAATTGTTGGTCCACAAGAAGGCTCTAAGCCACGAACTGTAAATATTTTCCAGGAAAACGCGGACGAAACAATGGAATAGTGTAATCCACATATTTTATAGGGTAAAAAAATGCTATACTATAAACAATATAGCTGACGGTCAACTAGGAGGGATTATTTGAATTTACCAAATAAATTAACCATCATTCGAATCTTCATGATTCCCATTTTTATGATTTTTATATCTATTCCAGCAAGTGGAAATGGTATTCAAGTGTTAGGTAGTCAATGGCATTGGCAGTATGTAGTCGCAGCAGTAATTTTTGCAGTAGCCTCATTTACCGATTGGTTAGATGGTTACATAGCACGACGTGATAACTTAGTGACTAATTTCGGGAAATTTGCCGATCCATTAGCTGACAAAATGCTTGTTGCTACAGCTTTTATCTCTTTAGTGGGGATTGATTTAGCCCCAGCTTGGTTAGTGTCTATTATTATCATGCGAGAGCTTGCGGTAACAGGTTTACGTTTATTACTAGTTGAAAAAGGGACAGTCATGGCAGCGGGAGGTGCTGGAAAGTTGAAAACTTTTACGCAGATGCTGTCAATCATCTTCTTGCTAATTGGAGATTTCCCATTAGGATTTTTGCCATTTTCAATAGGACAAATTCTGTTGTATCTGGCGCTAATCTTTACGATCTATTCAGGCGTAGACTACTTTATTAAGAATATTTCGGTCTTTTCCGATGGATTATAATAATCATTTAAGGGCTCAGGTTTTTACCTAGCTCTTTTTTATTCTATAATATATAGGGCTGACTATGCGCTTTCGCATAAATAAAACGTATAATCTAATAGGTGGGAATAGAATGAAAGTAGAAATTATTGCTGTTGGAACTGAATTATTGATGGGGCAAATAGCCAATACCAATGCTCAATTTCTTGCAAGAAAATTAAATGAATTAGGATTTGACCATTATGTACAAACGGTTATTGGTGACAACCCAGAAAGACTTAAAAAAGTTACTGCGCAAGCTGAACAAAGGGCCGATATTATTATCTATACGGGTGGCTTGGGACCTACACGAGATGACTTAACTAAACAAACGATATCGGAATATCTGGCGCAACCATTAATTCATAATGAAGTAGGGATGGAATCAATTAAAGAAAGTTTTAAGGGTAGAGTAATGACAGAAAATAACTTGGCTATGGGTCTCACTTTTGAAAATGGCCACACATTCCCAAATGATGTGGGACAAGCCTTAGGTACTGCTATTGAACACAATCATCATACATATATATTACTACCTGGACCACCGTCCGAAATGAAGTACATGTTTAACCATTATGTAACAGACTATCTAATAGATCAATATCAAAATGACTTGGTACTTAGCTCAAAATATCTGCATTATTTTGGTATTGGTGAATCACAATTAGCAGATACCATTGATGACTTAATTATGACTCAGGGCAATCCGTCTGTAGCTATCTATTTCGGTAATTTTATGGTGACAGTCCGATTGACAGCTGTCGGTAAAAATGAAGCTGAAACGAATCCTATGCTGGCCTCACTTGCAAAAACGATTAATCATAGACTTAGTGACTACTATGTTGGAGAAGGTGAAAATCTAGGTATCAACGAAGTCTTGGTGAAAAAACTAACTGAACGTCAGCAAACGATAGCCTTTGCTGAGAGTTTTACAGGTGGTCTTGCTGCTAAAAAGGTGGTTGACGTACCTGGTGCTTCAAAGGTTTTACAGGGATCAGCAGTGACATATACAAAAGCAGCTAAGGCGAATATATTAAAGGTACAACAACAAACCCTTGAAGCCTTTGGTATGGTAAGCGCTGAAACAGCCACTGAAATGGCAGAGAATGTACGAAACCTATATCAATCGGACTTTGGTGTATCTTTTACAGGAGTTGCAGGACCGGATGCTATGGAAGGTAAGGAAGTTGGGACGGTCTATATAGGTATCGCTCAAGCAGGTAAACCAACAATAGTTTTAACACCAACTTTAAGAGGCAGTCGTAAAAATATCCAATATCGCTCTGTATATACCGCCTATTTCGATATCATAAAAAAATAACAGAACATTCGTTCGCTTTTTCTCTTGCTTAATTAGCAAAAGAATTATAAAATAAAAGAGAATTAAGAGAACATTTAGGAGGATTTGCGCATGACTATAGATAAAAACGATAGCAACCGTCAAAAAGCATTAGACGATGCAATGAAAAAAATTGAGCGTAATTTTGGTAAAGGCTCAATCATGAAAATGGGTGAGCGTGGAGATACGAGAATTTCGACAGTACCAACCGGCTCACTAACTTTAGATATAGCTTTAGGTGTTGGTGGCTACCCACGAGGTCGTATTATTGAGGTTTATGGACCAGAATCTTCAGGTAAAACAACTGTTTCATTACACGCTATTGCAGAAGTGCAAAAACGCGGCGGTATTGCTGCTTTTATTGATGCAGAGAATGCGTTAGATCCTGAATATGCTGCTAAATTAGGGGTAAATGTAGATGAACTATTATTATCACAACCCGATACTGGTGAGCAAGGTTTAGAAATTGCAGACGCTTTAGTGAGTTCAGGCGCGATTGATATCATTGTTGTCGATTCCGTTGCAGCCTTAGTGCCACGTGCCGAAATTGAAGGTGAGATGGGTGATTCACATATCGGTCTTCAAGCTCGTTTGATGTCTCAAGCATTGCGTAAATTATCAGGCACCATCAATAAAACTAAAACGATTGCTATCTTTATCAACCAAATTCGTGAAAAAGTTGGGGTTATGTTCGGAAGTCCTGAAACTACGCCAGGAGGTAGGGCTTTAAAATTTTACTCAACAGTTCGTTTAGAAGTTCGTCGTGGTGAACAAATAAAAGAAAGTGGTAATGCAATTGGTAACCGAACTAAAATTAAGATTGTAAAAAATAAGGTTGCCCCACCATTCAAAGTGGCGGAAATAGATATCATGTATGGTGAAGGTATTTCTCAAGAAGGTGAGTTAGTTGATTTAGCTGCTGACTTAGATATTATTAATAAAGCTGGTTCATGGTATTCATACGGTGAAGATCGTATTGGCCAAGGTCGTGAAAATGCAAAACAATTTTTACGTGAGAATCCAGAAATTCGTGAAAGAATTGATGCACAAGTTCGTCAACATTTTGGTTTTGGTCAAAATGGTAAATTAAGTGAAGAAGAACTTGCAGCCTTGGAAACAAAAGATGAAGCACAAGCAGCATTGTTTGAAGAAGAAACAGAATAAAATATATTTTTACAAAGTCTTTCCTGTTTAAACACGACGGAAAGACTTTTTTTACTATATTTTTTTGAAAAGGCTATCATGCTTTTGCCGGTTGACTTGATTGACAATCGTTCCACTTAAATATAAAATAAACCTATGTGCATGTAATGCATGTTTTATAGTATTTTAATATTTATGTAAAATAATAACACAATTAAATAGATACGGAGGTGAAACTATGGGATTTACTGAAATTGCCTTCGCTATCATTGCTTTAATTGTTGGTGTATTGGGTGGCGTTTATGTAGGAAAAAGATCTTTATTACAAGCACAAGAACGTGAAAAAGATGAAGCTCACATAACCGCACAAGGAATCATTGAAAATGCTAAACGTAGCGCAGAATCTGAGCGAAAAGAAATTATCTTAAACGCAAAAGAAGAATTGCAACGATATAGAAATGAAGTAGATAGTGAAGTTAGAGATCGCCGTAGTGAAGTTAAGAAACAAGAAGATCGTTTAAACCGAAAAGAAGAGAAATTGGATAGACGTGATGCATCTATTTCTGAAAAAGAAAATAAATTAAGTGATGAAGAGCAATCTATACGCGACCGCAAGGAAAAAATTGCAGAAGCTGAGCAAGAGGTAGAAGCATTAATTGAAAAACGAAATGAAGTTTTAGTTAATGTGGCTGCAATGTCTCGCGAAGATGCTAAAAACTTATTATTAAAAGAAATGGAAGAAACATTAGCTCATGAAAAAGCTATTTTAATTAAAAAAGCTGAACAAGAAGCTCATGATACGGCAGATCGAGTTGCAAAACAAATTGTACTTCAGGCTATTGAACGCTCTGGAGCGGATACAGTTACAGAATCTACAGTTACAGTTGTCCACTTACCAAATGATGACATGAAAGGACGTATCATAGGTAAAGAAGGACGAAATATCAAGACATTAGAATCCTTAACAGGTATTGATTTGATTGTTGATGATACACCTGAAGCTGTCGTATTAAGTGGATTTGATCCAATTCGTCGTGAAATTGCCAAAATTGCCTTAGATAAATTGATTGGAGATGGACGAATTCATCCAGCCAAAATTGAAGAGGCAGTTGAAAAAGCACGTAAACAAATGGATAGTAAAGTAAGAGAAATAGGGGAAGAAACCATTTTTGATTTAGGCATTCATGCTCTTCACCCTGATTTAGTGAAAACACTAGGTCGCTTATACTATCGAACTAGTTACGGACAAAATGTTTTGAATCACAGTATCGAAGTTGCTAAATTAGCAGGTGTAATGGCAGCAGAACTTGGTGAAGATGAACAGCTAGCTAAACGCGCTGGATTAATGCATGATATCGGAAAAGCCGTCGACCATGAAGTGGAAGGATCTCACGTGCAAATTGGCACCGAATTTGCAATCAAATATCAAGAACCAGAAACTGTTGTGAATGCCATAGCGAGTCACCATGGTGATGTTGAAGCAACAAGTGTTATCGCAAGCTTAGTAGCTATCGCAGATGCACTTTCATCTGCTCGACCTGGTGCCCGCAGTGAATCATTAGAAAACTACATCCAACGATTACGTAGTCTAGAAGCTATTGCAAAAGATTATGACGGTGTTCATAACGCTTATGCAATTCAAGCTGGTCGAGAAATTCGTGTAATGGTTAAACCAGATGAAATAGATGATTTAAAAGCCATTGAATTAGCATATGACATTTCAAAACGCATTGAAAATGAACTGGATTACCCAGGACAAATTAAAGTAACTGTGATACGCGAAAAACGAGCGGTTGATTACGCAAAATAGTTTACCAAGAGGCTGGGACAAAAATGTCTCAGCCTCTTTTTGCTATATAAGAACATTTATAATTGGGTGCCAAAAGTCAGCATTGTCCGATACTTCCCAAATGTCTCCAATAATATTTCATTATTGTTCGCCTTTTGGTCCAGTACGTCAATGCTAAACGACTTTTGTCTCACCTTCTTTTAATGGTCATTTTTGTATGATTAATGTGCTTTTATATGTTAATTGCTTATAATATAAATGGGAGATTAAGAAATTGATGATTAATAAGTGGATCACTAAAACATCAAACTTAAGACGACAATTTTAATGATGGATGTTACTATGAGGATGATGGCTATATTTTTATAAGTAACATACTTATTGATGGACAAAGTATCATACAGATATAATGAAATACAATGATGTATTCCTTGTTAGTTATATATGAAAAGAGATGGCTTTAAGAAGTGAAACTCGTATAATAAATAGGAACAATCAATACAGAAAGTGTGAATAGATTATGACAGATAGAATAGCTGGGTTACCTTATACAGCTGTATACAAAGGATTGAATTTACTATTAGCCCAAGATACAGATATTGTCCCTAATATTGTCGGACATGGTGGGATTGGTAAATCGCAAATGATTCGAGATTTAGCTAAAAATAATGATTTCGCTTACTTTGAAATTACCTGTTCTTTACTGCAACCAGGTGATTTAACGATGCCGGTACCAAAAGAAGACCATATCAAATATTATCTAAATCCACAAATTCAAGCTGCGATTACAGCAGCAGAAGCGGATCCAGATCGTAAAGTGATTCTTTTCTTGGACGAATTTAATCGACCGATTGCTATGGTGCAAGGAGAGTTAATGAACTTAGTACTACAACGTAATTTAATGGGACAAGCTTTACCTGATAATGTGGTCATTATTACGGCTGAAAACCCTTCAAGTGATGTAGAAGGGTTTGAAAATACGTCATATGCAACCAATGCTCGTGATATGGCTATTAATGACCGGACGATGCGGATTAGAATGGGGGCTAACTTAGAAGATTGGATTATTTCTTTTGCACAAAAGACACAAGAGAACAATCCAAATCGTACGATGATTCATCCACTGATTACAGAATTTCTACAAGCGGATGGTCGCCAATACTTTATTGTAATTGATGAAACGAAAGATAAGAATCCCACACCTCGTGCATATGAACGATTATCTAACTTATTATATGCTTTTGAAGATGCAGGACATGATATTTATCATTTAGCGGATGATTATCTTGAGTTCTTAATAGAGGGTATTGAAGGAAACATCGGTGATGAGGCTGGGCAAGTCCTTGTAACTTTTTTGAGACAACAACAAACTGATTTCATTAAACCAACCGAAGTTGTACAAGCAACAGGATCTCATCTACCCGAAAGTATTTTAGATAGATATCAAGCTATGCCAATAGTACGCCGTAAACGCGTCATAGAAGATTTAACAGATTATATTGTGGATCATTCAGATTTAATTGAAAATAGTGATCTAATTAGCCGGTACACAGATATCTTCGTAGTATCTGAGCCTGATGAAATTTATATTTTGATTAAACGGATGCATGACGCACCGGCTGATTCAGCAATGGCACGATTTTATAGTGCTTTGAATCAAAATGATGACTTTGTTGAGAAAACTTTTGATATTACAATGGCCGTTAATGCTAATGCGTAAGCGCGTGTATGGAAGAAAGTAGGTGTTTAAGTGTCTGAGAATGAATTATTTTCCGCCTTCGAGTTTGAAAATATTGAAACCACTTTTCAAAAAATGCGTATTGCATATATAACCTTTTTAAATCATGGTCAACATGAGGACTATGAAAAATTTAGCGATGCCCAAAATCAACTGCTAGGCATATTGACGGCTAGTTTGATGAATCATCAAGATTCAACAAAGGGTGCAAGGGATGTGCTTTTCGCTGGGATTCTTTTTCATACAGACCGAGAAATGAATGGGTCACTCGCTAAACCAATTACCATTGGCTTTCGCGGATTAGACTTGGTGATGACAATTAACCCTATTTTATTTTATCTGTACTATGAAACACCTGCTGGAATGCTGGCGGCGATTAGACAGATGTGTTATCACGTCCTATTTGGTCATATTGTCGAGTATGATTGGGCCTTTAAAGACGAAGAATCAGCTAAAGTGATGAGTGTCGCGATGGAAGCTGAAGTGAATCAATATGTGGATGATTTACCAGATACGGTGGTAACTTTAAAATGGGTGAAGCATATTACAGAAAATCGCCTTATTTTACCAAAGGCTGGGACGTTATATTACTATAATGAATTAAAAGCTGTTAAGAATGATCCGAAAAAACAGGGGCACAACCGAACTGAGTCGACCTTTAATAAAATGTTAGGTTCTGGTCAAATGGATGATTTATATAGTCAATTAGCTGGCAATTTTGACCCAAATAAAGCAGAAGAACTGCGAATTGATTCAGCCAAGCAATTAAAAGAGGAAATGAAAAATAACCGTACCATGCAGCCAATTACGCCTAATAGCCAACATGCGGACTTATACCGGAAGTTGATGAATGGTTTAATTAAAGATTCTTACAGTCAAATGACTGAAGAATTACGATTAAAATTGTCAAGTGAAGTGAAAGTCAGCATCGATCAAATTACGAAGCAACGGGCATTAAACTGGCGAGATGTTATTAAAAGAGGCATGGGTACGTCTTTAGTCCCTTATAAACTGTCTAAAAATCGTATGAATAGAAGGCAGCCACATCGAGTGGATTTACCAGGTCGTGTTTTAGATACGGCTAGTCGATTAGTGGCATTCTTTGATACCTCAGCTTCACAGAATGAAGAAGCCTTGGCATATTCATTAGGTGAGTTAGCCAATATACAAAAGACTTTACACGCTGAAGTATGGGTAGTTCATGTGGATACGACTGTCCAGTATGCAAAACAGTTATCATTTCAATCTTTAAAAGATATGGAATTTGCTGGACGAGGAGGCACCAGTTTTGCCCCGGCTTATCAATGGCTTCATGACCAAGGTTTTACCAATGAAGATACTGTAGCAGTCTACTTTACAGATGGTTATGGAGATGATGATTTTGAACGATATGGGTTCACGAATATGTATTGGATTCTAACAGAAACTGAAGTGGGCGACCCCTCTCCTTTATCTACGGATGGTGAAGGTAAGGTCTTATACCTGAAAGCTGATGAACGATATAACCGCCATATCTTGCGCCATCATAAGAATGCGCCAATCAATCATCAGCAAAGTGATCATATTTAGGAGAGCTATATGGATACTATAAAAATCAAAAAAGCTTTAGTTAAGGCCCAAATGGGTGACTATACTGCCATGGTGAAAGAAATACCATATGCCACATTTGAAAAATTGAATATTCCCTTACAATTTGATTTCAAGAAAATTGATGAAGAAGTTGCTGCTTATATTGTAGCGAATGGCTATTTAGAGATGTTTCCTAGCCAGATGAACCAGTTGAATCTTCTACAAAAAGGGAATCGCTTTAGGTTAGAAACCGGTATCTCTAAAGAGATGGATAATCAATTTCTGGAAGAAGCATGGTCCAGATATGAAACAATAAAGCGGAATGACTTCACTAATGAAAAAAAGGAATCGATGATCAGTCGAACTGGAAGCCAAATCTCTATGTGGGATAAATTAATAGCGAATGATATCCCCAAATTAAAGAAACGCCAAGAAATACTCTTAAAAGAATTTGAATAAGAAAGGCAAAAAGGTCAGAAGTCTTCAAAACGCCTGACCCTTTTTTGGATAGAATTGTATTTACACTTATATGTTAGCAGACAATTTAGGTTTAGATATTGATGAAATCATTGAACGTAAATTAATCAAAAATAATGAGAAATATCCTATTGAAAAAAGTCGTAACAATAATCATAAATATACTGAATTATAAAAAATGAAGGTGAGATAAAAGTCGTTTTAGCATTGACGTACTGGATCAAAAATCGAATAATAACGCAATGTTATTGGCGCATTTTGGGAAGTGTCAAACAATGCTGACTTTTGAAACCTGATGATAAACATTTTGATATAGCAAATCGAGGCTGAGAGATTATTGTCCCAGCCTCGATTTTTGATTAGTGATAGTAAGTTCAACTAATAGATACACGATAGAAATCTGTTTGCTATGCTGATAATGATCAAAGACAACTAAGGCCTCATCGGATAAAGCAAACGAATTCAATAGGATTAAATTAATCACAAAAATCCAGTTGCATTAAGAGTGCTATCCACCGGTGATAACAGGTGACTTGTTGTTTAGGACCATATAGCCGTATTCGTACAAGAGTAAGGATTTGTGGTAAAATAACAGAGATTATTTAAAAGCGAAAAGGATGCAAAAAAGATTGCAACCTAACGTAAAAAGAAAAAGTGAGTGAATTTAATATGCCTCAAAAAACTAAACAAACCCCCATGATGGCACAATACAATGAAATGAAAGCCCAATATCCGGATGCTTTCTTATTTTTCCGTTTGGGTGACTTTTATGAAATGTTTAATGATGATGCTTTAAAGGCAGCACAAATTTTAGAAATTACCTTAACATCTCGTAATAAAAATGCAGAAGATCCTATTCCGATGTGTGGTATTCCGTACCACTCAGCTAGTGAGTATATTAAAACGCTAGTAAGCCAAGGCTATAAAGTAGCGATTGCTGAACAATTAGAGGATCCAAAACTCACTAAAGGTATGGTAAAGCGTGGTGTGGTTAAAGTCTTGACACCTGGCACCTACATGAATGATAGTATCGGCATGATAGAGAATAATTATTTATCTGTCCTTGATTATGTAAACGGCCGATATATTCTAGGCTTTTCAGATGTTGGTACAGGAGAGTTAAAAGTCACTAGCCTAGATGACTTTACTGCTGTTCTAACTGAATTTGCGCAATTGCAGTCAAAAGAATTAGTGATTTCATCCTCGGTACCAACTGACCAAGTGACAACATTACAACATCTACAAACCTTTACTCTATCTCCATATGATCTAACTGCAGAGGAAGCTACAATAACTAAAGACAAATATCAGCAGATTTTGAAAAATATCTCGGATGACCATGAATTAAATGGTCTACTCTTGCTTTTAACCTATGTGAATTCAATGTCCCACCAAGCTATTGACCATTGGCAAGCAGCCAGTCATTATGAGGTGGCCTATTACTTGCATATGGATTATTATGCGAAAAGTAATTTAGAACTTACGGAATCAGTAAGAACGAAGAAACGACAAGGGTCGCTATTGGCCTTCTTGAATAAAACAGAAACTGCTATGGGCTTTCGTTTGCTCAAAAATTGGCTTGATCGACCGCTTATTTCACTATCTGCTATTGAACGACGCCAGTCTCAGGTAGAAGATTTAATTGAACATTATTTCCAACGGTTAGAAATCAAAGAGTTACTTCACGGGGTTTACGACTTAGAACGACTCGTAGCTAAAGTAGCTATGGGTAATGTGAATCCAAAAGAATTATTACAGTTAAATCAATCTTTAAGTAGAATCCCTGGTATTATCGATGCGGTTAATCAGATTGCTGTTGATAATCCAGACGATAGTGTTTGGACCACTATTCAAGGTCAAATTACGGCGTTACCTGAATTAACAGCGACCATTTCAGCGGCAATAAGGGAAGATGCGCCAGCTACTTTGAAAGATGGTAATGTGATTGCGGATGGCTTTAATCCTCAATTGGACGAATACCGAGATGCTATGCGCAACGGTCAACAATGGATTGCGCAATTACAGGCTGATGAACGCGAGAAGACAGGGATAAAATCACTTAAAGTCGGCTATAATAAGGTGTTTGGTTACTATATTGAAGTAACAAAGGCTAACCTTCATTTGCTTGAAGAAGGTCGTTACGATAGAAAACAAACATTAACCAATGCTGAACGCTTTATTACGCCTGAGCTTAAAGAAGTTGAAGTAAAAATACTTGAAGCTGAGGAGCGGTCACAAATTCTAGAACATCAATTATTCCAAGAGGTTCGTGAAAAAGTTAAGGGTCACCAAGCGACCTTACAAGCGATTGCTAGTACGGTGGCAACTATAGACGTTTTACAGTCGCTAGCAGAAATTTCAGAAACCCACCAATACGTAAAACCACAATTCATGACAGACAAACGAGATGTATATTTAAAAGAATCTAGACATCCAGTAGTTGAAGGTGTTATTGGCCAAGATAAGTTTGTGCCTAATGATATTGAGATGGACTCTGAAACAAGTATTTTAATGATTACAGGACCAAATATGTCTGGTAAATCCACTTATATGCGACAACTGGGGTTGATTGTCATTCTTGCACAGATGGGCTGTTTTGTACCAGCTAAGGAGGCCCGTTTACCAATTTTTGATAAAATCTTTACTCGGATTGGAGCGGCAGATGATTTGTTAGCAGGGCAATCGACCTTCATGGTGGAAATGATGGAAGCCAATCAAGCTTTACAACATGCAACAGATAACTCTTTATTACTATTTGATGAACTGGGACGAGGGACCTCAACTTATGATGGTATTGCTTTAGCTCAAGCTATTTTAATTTACATTCATGATCATTTCGACGCGAAAGTTCTTTTCTCAACGCATTATCATGAGTTGACGGCTTTAGATGAACGTTTGCCTCGCTTAACCAATATTCATGTTGGTGCCAGTGAGGAAGATGGTGAATTAGTCTTTTTACATAAGGTATTTAATGGTGCTACAGATAAATCATACGGTATTCATGTAGCTAAATTAGCTGGTATGCCTGGAGAATTATTGAAGAATGCCCAAGCGGTTTTACATGAGTTAGAAAACAATAATTTAAATGAAGTGAATAAAGACCAGCAGCTTTCCTTATTTGATATGGTGGCCGAAAATACACCTATAGAAGCATCAGATAATGAACCAGTGGATGCAGCGAGTCAAAAAGTGATTGCACAATTGAAGTCTGAAGATATTTATAATTTAACACCAATTCAAGCTTTAAATTTCTTAGCAGAATTAAAGAGCCAGCTATAAAGGATGATGTAAATGGCGATACAAGAATTACCTATTCAAGTTGCCAACCAAATTGCAGCGGGGGAAGTGGTTGAACGACCAGCCTCTGTGGTAAAGGAACTTGTAGAAAATGCGATAGATGCCGGCGCTAGTGAGATTGCAATTCATATTAAGGAAGCTGGTTTGCGGTCGATTCAAGTCATTGATAATGGTAGAGGGATTGCCGCTGATCAGGTTGAGTTGGCTTTTAAGCGACATGCCACTTCAAAAATATATAGTTCAAATGATTTATTTAGGATACGAACACTTGGTTTTAGAGGGGAAGCTTTGCCTTCTATTGCTTCTGTTTCTGAAGTAACCATGAATACTTCGGATGGGGAATCATCGAGTGAAATTTACTTAAAAGATGGTGAAATTATAGACCAGAAGACATCTGCATTGCGCCGAGGCACGTCGGTATTGATAGAAAACCTTTTTTATAATACGCCAGCTCGGTTGAAATATTTGAAGAGTTTACAAACAGAATTAGCCCATATTACAGACATTATTAACCGTGAAGCATTGGGACACCCAGAAATTCGTTTTAACTATACTCATGACGGCAAGACCTTATTGTCAACGAATGGTAAGGGAAGGGTGAATGAAGTTTTAGCTGCGATTTATGGGTTTAGACAGGCTAAAGATATGGTTTTGATTAAGGGTGAGAGCTTAGATTTTCAAATTTCTGGCTACGTTTCCTTGCCTACTGTCACAAGGGCTAGTAAGTCTTATATGTCGCTTTTTGTCAATGGGCGGTTTATCAAAAACTATAAGTTAAGCCAAGCAATCCTTAAAGGGTATGGGTCTAAATTAATGGTTGGACGGTATCCAATTGCAGTTATCTATATAGAACTGGACCCCCAATTAATTGATGTGAATGTTCACCCAACCAAACAGGAAGTGCGTATTTCAAAAGAAGATGACCTATATGAAATGATTAAGGCAAGCATTATTAAAGCGTTAGCACCAGTTCAACGGATACCGGATGTTTTTGCAGATGAAGATGAGGATAATCTAGAACTAGCAGTAGAAAATCGGCAAGTGCGTACGGATACAACAAGCTCTAGTCAAACTGATGGTTTGGAACAGAACCAGCAAAATCATTACCGTCCGTTAAATCAACCAACCACTTACCTTGGTGAACAATCAAGTTTCGATTTCAATGTCAGTCAAACCAATCAGCACACTATACATCAGCCAGGTGAAGGTAACGCTTCTTCCAAAGAAAATAAGGGCATAAACGAAGGCGAGCAACCAATCCAAGTGCCGAGTTATTTACGGGACGAAGCGCAAGTTGTGGAGGAAACAGAGATTGAGAGTGAGAGTCAAGACCAGGCAAAAGGCCGCATCACTTATTTAGATACGGAAAAGGAAGTAAGCTTACCTAAATCACATAATAAACCGGTATGGCAGACTGTTAAACAGGTCAGGGAGCTTGACCAGGCGATGGTTGATAGAAATAGTTCTTTTCCAGACTTAACTTATGTTGGGCAAATGCAAGGAACATACTTAGTAGCAGAAAATGAGACGGGTATGTACATGATAGACCAGCATGCAGCACAAGAACGGATTAAGTATGAGTACTACCGGGATACGATTGTTGAATTTGGAACAGCCATGCAGAGTCTATTGCTCCCAATTGTTTTTGATTTTTCAACATCTGAAGCGCAAGAAATTGAACAAATCCGTCCTAAGTTATTGGAAATGGGTATTGATTTAGAACCATTTGGCCCAAACGCCTTTCAATTACAACAACACCCAATTTGGATGGGTAAGAAGAATGTCCAAAAAATTGTTGAAGATCTGATTGCACTAGTCTTAGAAGACCCTAAAGCAACAGTAGGGAACTATCGGGAGGCAACGGCAATTATGATGTCATGTAAACGGTCGATTAAAGCCAATCATTATTTAGATGATATGCAGGCTAAGCAGTTGTTGCATGACTTGGCTTATACTAAAAACCCATATAACTGCCCGCATGGTCGACCTGTTTTAGTTCATTTTTCAAATTATGAAATTGAGCGGATGTTTAAACGGATTCAGGATCCGCATGAATCACCACAATTATAAGTAAAGTCCTAATCTAGATTTTCGTGTATAGATGAATATTATGCTAGAATATAAGTAACTAAAAAAGAAAATATACTAGGTTATCTAGATTATTCAGAAGGAGAAGAAGTTTCATTATGACAAAAGACTATAATAAAGAAGAACGTTTAAAAAAATTATCTGAGTTAGAATATGAAGTCACACAAAATTCCGCAACCGAGCGCCCATTTACTGGTCAGTATGATGACTTCTATGAAAAAGGCATTTACGTAGACATCGTGAGTGGTAAGCCTTTGTTTGCATCAACTGATAAGTTTGATGCAGGTTGTGGTTGGCCATCATTTTCTAAACCAATTATGGCAGATGAAATTGAGGAATTGGAAGATTCCTCATACGGTATGAAACGCACTGAAGTTCGCTCTAAAGATGCGGATTCACATTTAGGTCACGTATTCAACGATGGACCAGCTGAATTAGGTGGCTTACGTTACTGTATAAACTCCGCTTCACTTCGTTTCATATCTTTAGAAGATATGGATAAAGAAGGATACGGCGACTTGAAAGCATTAGTGAAGTAAGACAATGTACGAATTTATGATAGGTCAGGTTGAGAGTGTCTATCCAGATGCTGTTATCCTTGAAACGGATGGGATTGGCTACTATATTTATATGGCCAATCCTTATCGTTTTACAGACAAAATTGGACAAGACCAGCCAGTAAAAATCTGGTTGTATCAATCTGTTTCAGAGAATGACATTCGCTTATATGGATTTAAATCACAAGAAGAAAAGACCATTTTTCTCCAACTCATTTCAGTTTCAGGGATAGGTCCTAAGTCAGCCTTATCCATTCTTTCTTTAGATGATCATGCAGGGTTAGTCCAAGCCATTCAGGCAGAAGACAATACTTTCTTAATGAAATTTCCAGGTGTTGGGAAAAAGACAGCCGGACAGATTATACTGGACCTCAAAGAAAAACTACCAAAAGTTTTAGCTGAGTTACCGTCCTCAGACTTATTTAAGCAAGAAAGTCTGAACATTCAAGTATCAGAACAAGTCAATTCACCATTCCTGCACGAATTGGAGGAAGCTATGGCTAGTCTTGGCTACAGTCAAAGAGAGATTAACCGAGTAGTAAAAAATGCAGACTTTACTGGTGTGACAACTACAGCCGAAGCAATCCGTATCGCACTGAAATTTATTACAAAACCTAAATAGTGGTGCGTGGACTTAGATATGCATTATATGAAAGGAGGAAACTACTATGAACTTTGATCATCATGAAGATTTCGAAGCTGAAGATTTAGGAGTTGAGATCATTCACAACGGACAAATTCATTCGCCCAAAGAGCAAGCAGAGGATGCACAAGACTTGTCTTTAAGACCTAGGTTTTTACGCGAATATATTGGCCAAACAGAATTAAAGGAAGAACTGGCCATCTATATACAAGCGGCAGAAAATCGTGATGAAGCGCTCGACCATGTCCTTCTTTATGGGCCTCCAGGGTTAGGAAAGACAACCTTAGCGAATATTATAGCGAATGAAATGAACGTTAATATTCAAACAACGTCTGGGCCAGCTATTGAAAAAACTGGGGATTTACTGGTTTTACTTAATGAATTATCAGCTGGAGACGTCTTATTTATTGATGAGATTCACCGGTTGCCAAGGGTGGTAGAAGAAATGCTTTATTCTGCTATGGAAGATTACCAGGTAGATATTATTGTTGGGCAAGATGAAGGAGCTCATCCCGTACACTTTCCTTTACCACCTTTTACGCTGATTGGGGCTACAACGAGACCAGGTGCCTTATCTTCACCGCTACGGCATCGGTTTGGGATAGTCCAGCATTTACGTTACTATACAATAGAGGAATTGGCGACAATTGTTGAGCGAACAGCCAATTTATTTGAAGTGCCGATTAAAGACCAGGCGGCTAAAGAAATTGGTATGCGGTCTAGGGGGACACCTCGTATTGCTAATCGTCTTTTAAAACGTGTTCGTGATTTTGCCCAGGTATACCACGAGGACGGATTAATTGATGATGCAATTACGAATAAAGCCCTAGCAATTCTGAAGGTAGACCAGGCAGGTTTAGATGAAACCGACCGAAAAATTCTAGACGTAATTATTCGCTATTATGGTGGTGGACCAGTTGGTTTATCAACTATAGCAGCCAATATTTCAGAAGAAGCAACAACGATTGAAGATATGTATGAACCCTTCTTAATTCAAAATGGATTCTTGCAGAGAACACCACGTGGACGTTTAGCTACACCAAAGGCATTCGACCATTTAGGCATACCCTATTCGGAGGAATTTTAATTGACATTAACAACAAATGATTTTGATTTTAACTTACCAGAACAACTGATCGCACAAGTACCGATTCAAAATCGGTTGGCTAGTCGACTGTTGAAACTAGATGCACAAACAGGCGAATATGAGGATGGTCATTTTCCAGATATTGCAAGTGAGTTGGAACCAGGTGATGTTTTGGTATTAAATAATACGCGGGTATTACCAGCACGCTTACATGGTATCCGACCTGATACAGGTGGACATGTAGAGGTATTGTTACTAAACAATACAGAAGGTGACCGCTGGGAAACACTAGTCAAACCAGCGCGCCGTATTCGTGTTGGCACCGAAATCGCTTTTGGCGACGGTCAGTTGGTTGCAGTTGTAGCCGAAGAACTTGATCATGGGGGGCGAATTGTTGAATTTAAATATCAAGGCATCTTTTTAGAAGTTTTGGAAGCTTTGGGTGAAATGCCCTTACCACCATATATTAAAGAGAAATTAGATAACCCAGATCGGTATCAAACTGTGTATGCTAAAGAAAATGGTTCAGCAGCTGCGCCAACCGCAGGCTTACACTTTACCCAAGAATTTATGGCGGACTTAGAAGCGCGTGGAATTGATATTGCCTACTTAACGCTACATGTAGGACTTGGGACTTTCCGTCCGGTTTCAGTAGATGATATTGATGCACATAAAATGCATTCAGAATTCTATAGCTTAGATCAAGAAAATTCAGATAAAATTCGTCGTGCTCAACAGGGTGGGCATAAAGTGGTTGCAGTTGGAACAACCTCAATTCGGACACTTGAAACGATAGGTACTAAATTTGATGGAGAGGTCAAGGCAGATTCTGGTTGGACAGATATTTTTATAGCGCCAGGCTATCAATTTACAGTAGTTAATAGCTTTATTACGAACTTCCATTTACCTAAATCAACTTTAATTATGTTGGTTTCAGCCTTTGCAGGTCGCGAGCATGTCTTAACCGCTTATCAACATGCAGTGGCTGAAGAATATCGCTTTTTCTCCTTTGGGGACGCTATGTTTTTACGTGGACCCCAATATCAAGATCCAGCTATTAGTGAAGAAGATATTGAAGCGGCTAAACGACGGAATAGTCAATTTTTTACTCAAAAAGACTAAATTCAAATAATGAATGAAAATACTTAAGAGAATGAAGGAGGAGTGAGCGGATGTTCGTACCATTACATGTAAATTCAGCTTATTCTTTATTGACAAGTCCAATGTCGGTTGAGTCTTATGTCAAAGCAGGTAAGGCAGCAGGTTATACCCATTTAGGTTTGGCAGATGTGAATGTCATGTCAGGGACTTTAGCTTTCGTCCGCGCCTGTGAGCAAAATGGCATCACTCCTTTAATTGGGTTAACGATCCAGTTTAATATAGATAATATGAAAGAAGAATTGGTTGTCTACGCCAAAAATTACCAAGGCTATCAGCATCTGATGGCCCTTTCGTCGTCTTTAAAACTACAAACAGAGGCAAATCGCCAAGCTATTTACCAAGAAATTACTTTGCATGCTGATGATTATATTGTTATATTTTCAGCTATGACAGGACCACATATGCGGTATTTCAAACAAGGTGATGGTCAAGCTGATTATGCCCAATTAGACCAAGAATTAGTTTGGTGGCGACGTCATTTTTCTAGTAATCAATTGTTCTTGGGACTATCAGCTTTGGAGAATGAACAGTTCCATACAGATGCTATAGTTGAACTTAGTGAACGTTGGGGTATTCCATTAATTGCAATGCCACATATTCAATACTTGGAACCTGATGACTACTTCACCCAACAAGTGCTAGAAGCGATTGATCGAAATGAAAAGTTAGTTGATATTGAGGAAATGAAAAAGATTAAAGGCGCACACGCTTTGAGAAGTCCAGGTCAGTGGTCAAGTATGTACCAGGAGTTAAAATATCAAGAAGCCCTCAATCAATTAACGGAAATGGTCAAGCAAATTAAAATTGATTTTCCAAAAGTAAAAACCTTGCTACCTAAATATCAAATACCAAGTGAATATACAGACACACAAAAATATTTAAAAGATTTAGCTGAAGCTGGACTAGCAAAGCGAGTGCAAACAGTTTCCAAAGCGTATACTGATCGTTTGGCATATGAATTAAATGTAATTCATAAGATGGGATTTGATGATTATTTCTTGATTGTATGGGATGTAATGAATTACGCCCATCAACATGCTATCCAAACTGGTCCAGGCCGCGGTTCAGCAGCTGGTGCTTTAGTTGCTTATGTACTAGAGATAACGGATGTTGATCCGATTGCGAATGACTTACTATTTGAGCGTTTTTTAAATCCTGAACGACAGAATATGCCTGATATAGATTTAGATTTCCCAGACGATAAACGCCAAAAAGTCTTAGACTATGTTTACCGAAAATATGGCGAAAACCATGTCGCTCAGATTGCCACATTCGGTACTTTCGGGGCGCGTCAAGCCTTAAGAAATGTAGGTGCTGTATTTGGAAAGGCGCAGGTGACGCTTTCTGAATGGGCAAATACAGTAGAAAATAATCCCAATTTACCAGCTGAGACTTTAACTGCAGTTTATAAACAGTCAGCGAAATTACAGGAGTTGATTGTAAATGAAGAATACGGTCAATTATGGTTTGATACTGCACGAAAATTAGAAGGGTTACCACGTCATGTTTCTACACATGCAGCGGGCGTAGTAATTGCTGACCAACCCCTAACCTTGTATACGCCGCTACAAGCATCCTCGACTCATATTCCCAATACCCAATACACGATGGGGGATGTTGAGGCGGTCGGACTCTTGAAAGTCGACTTTCTAAGTTTATCCAATCTCACCATTTTGCATGATGGTTTATCCGCGGTAAGTAAATTGACTGGTAGAGCAGTTAAAGCTTCAGATATACCTTTAGATGATCAAAATACTTATGAAATATTCCGTCATGCAGATACAAATGGTGTCTTCCAATTTGAATCAGATGGTATTAAAAATGTCTTAAAGCAAGTAGCACCAACATCAATTGAAGATGTGGTTGCGGTGAATGCCTTGTATCGACCAGGTCCAGTTCAGCAAATTCCACATTTTGTTTCAAGAAAACATGGACGTGAACCAATAGCTTACCCTCACCCTGATTTGACGCCCATATTAGCGCCTACATATGGCATTATGGTCTATCAAGAGCAGGTAATGCAGGTTACCCAAAAAATTGCCGGTTTTAGCTTGGGAGAAGCAGATATCTTGCGCCGTGCGATTGGGAAAAAGAAACACGAAACCATTGAAAGAGTCCGGCAGCAATTTATAAATGGTGCGATTGATAAGGGTTATCAAGAAAATATTGCTGTACAAATTTATGATTATATAGAGGCCTTTGCCAATTATGGTTTCAATAAATCGCATTCCTTTGCATATTCATATTTGGCTTATCAGTTAGCTTGGATTAAAGCCAATTATCCCGTTGCTTTTTATTATGGTAATCTGAAGCATACCAGAATCTATGATAAGAAAGGGAAAAATCTTGTTTTAGAAGCTAAAAATCATGGTGTTCAGGTGGTCAATCCAGATATCAACAAGTCATTTTATGGTCTGTCGGTAGTGAATGCTCATCAATTGCAGCTGGGATTAGGCGATATCAGAGGTATTCCTAAGCGAGCAGTAGAAGAAATAATTGAAGCTAGAGAAGCGGAAGGTCCTTTTAAAGATTTCACTAACTTTATCCATCGACTTGGTAAGCTTGCTTTAAAAGAAGATATATTAGTAAAGTTAGCGCAGTCCGGTGCCTTGGATACCTTTGGTTATAACCGTCGTACACTACAATTAGAAGCGATTCCTAAAATGATTACTCATGAACAATTATTTAAGACGGATAACAAAAATCAAACGTCACTACTAGGGGAAGATGATTTGTCTGCAATGTTTGCACCCAAAATTGTTGAAATTGATGAATTTGACCAACATGAGTTGATCGAAAATGAAATCGAAACATTAGGCCAAGCTTTATCCATAAATTTATTTGAAGATTATGAAGATTTTTATCAGGCAGGGATCATCAACTACATTGATAGGCTAAAAGAAAATAACAAGGTTTTTTTCCTTGGTGAGGTAAGGACAGTTAAACGGATTACCACGAAAAGAAATCAACCCATGGCTTTTGTGACACTCGAAGATCAAACAGGTGCGATATCAGTGACAGCTTTTCCTGAAGCTTATATCGACTTTGCTAAACATCTGAATCAAGGAAATGCTTTATTAATTTATGGAAGGACACAAAAACGCAATGGTGAATTGCAGGTAGTGTTAACTAAAGCATGGATGTTAGATGCAACAGCTAAGCAATATTTAAATCAGTTAAAACAAAAACAAGTTGGGCTACCTGGAGCGTCGGAGAAAGTTGATAAGAAAAAGCGTTCAGTGAATCACCCTGAGTCAACAGTGCAGAAGCAATCAGCACCGGTTTGTTGGATTCGTGTAGCTGATAAAGCAATGGCAAGCGATTTAAAAGCTGGATTGTTAACTGTAGTAGCTAAATATCCAGGTCAAACATTGCTTCATTTTACAATTGTGGCTAGTCAAGAAAGCTACTGGTTAGCAGAAAAATATGCAATCCAAGTGACAAATGAATCGGTGCAAGCATTGATTGCAATCTATGGCGAGCGCAATGTTGTGATTAAATAATGTAAAATACTTGTATAACTTTGCACAAATTAAGAAAACGTAAGACATTAGCTATGAAAAATGGTAGAATAACACTGTAAATAAATTAATTGAGGTGGAAAAATGGGAAAACGTATAGGAGTTTTAACTAGTGGTGGAGACGCCCCTGGTATGAACGCAGCTATTAGAGCAGTTGTCCGTAAAGCAATTCATGATGGAGATGAAGTTTTCGGTATTCGCTACGGTTATCGTGGCCTAGCTGAAGGCGATATTTTCCAAATGGCGGAACGGGATGTGAGTGATTTAACTGCTCGCGGAGGCACTATGCTATATACTGCCCGTTATCCTGAATTTCAGGATGAAGAAGGCCGTAGACTAGCCATTGAACAATTAAAAAAACATGGTATTGACTCTTTGGTAGTCATCGGTGGGGACGGTTCATACAGAGGTGCAGCATCATTGGCCGCAGAAGGTATTCAAACTGTCGGCATTCCAGGAACAATTGATAACGATATTCCTGGTACCGAATATACTATTGGTTTTGATACCGCATGTAATACTGCCTTAGAAGCTATCGATAAAATTCGTGACACGGCAACGAGTCATCTTCGGACATTTGTCATTGAAGTGATGGGCCGTAATGCTGGAGATATTGCTGTTTGGACTGGTATCGGTTCAGGGGCTGAGCAAATTATTATTCCTGAAGCAGAATTTAATATGGATGAAATTGTTGCAAATATCGAAGAAGGTCAACGTCGTGGTAAGAAGCACTCTATCATTATCCTTGCTGAAGGTGTAATGGAAGGGCATGAATTTGCTGATAAGCTTTATGAATACGATGATTATCATGCACGTGTTACGGTATTAGGTCATGTTCAACGTGGTGGAGCACCAACAGCTCGTGACCGTGTATTAGCGGCGCAATTTGGCTTCAAAGCTGTGGAATTGCTTCATGAAGGGGCTAGTGGTGTTTGTGTCGGTATTAGTGGAGAAAAAATTATTTCTACTGATATTAACGAAGCATTACAATCGAAAGGCCACTCACATACGTCTCAAGTAGATTTATACAATATCAACTCAGAAATTTCATTTTAATTTTCTCTAAGAAAGGATGCATGAATCATTATGGAAAAAAACACCAAGATTGTATGTACCATTGGACCCGCATCGGAGTCCGTTGAAACTTTAGTTCAACTGATCGAAGCAGGTATGAACGTTGCTCGTTTAAACTTCTCTCATGGGGACCATGCAGAACACTTAGCACGTATTCATAACATTCGTGAAGCTTCTGAAAAAGCTGGCCGTCGTGTTGCGATTTTACTGGATACTAAAGGTCCTGAAATTCGTACAAACAACATGAAAGATCATAAAGCTGTTACGCTGGTTAAAGGTTCTGAAGTTCGCATTTCAATGACAGAAGTTGAAGGGGATGAGAAGAAATTCTCAGTCACATATACTGGCTTAATTAATGATGTTGAATTAGGTTCTCATATCTTAATTGATGATGGTTTAGTTGACTTATTGGTAACTGGTATCGACACTGAAAATAACGAAATCATTACTGAAGTTCAAAATACTGGTATCGTTAAAGATAAAAAAGGTGTTAACGTACCTGGCGTTTCTGTTCAATTACCAGGTATTACTGAAAAAGATGAAAATGATATCCGTTTCGGTTTAGAAAACGATATTGACTACATCGCTGCTTCATTTGTACGTAAACCAAGTGATGTGTTAGAAATTCGTGAAATTTTAGAAGAAACTGGTAATGAATCTGTTCAAATCATTCCTAAAATCGAAAGCCAAGAAGGTGTAGATAACTTAGAAGATATCTTATCTGTATCTGACGGATTGATGGTTGCTCGTGGTGATTTAGGGGTAGAAATCCCAGCTGAACAAGTACCAGTTGTACAAAAAGACATGATCCGTAAATGTAATTTAGCTGGTAAACCGGTTATTACAGCTACACAAATGTTAGACTCAATGCAACGTAACCCAAGACCTACACGTGCAGAAGCTTCTGACGTTGCTAATGCAATTTTAGATGGTACTGACGCAATTATGCTTTCAGGTGAAACTGCAGCTGGTGATTATCCAGTAGAAGCAGTTCAAACTATGAACCGAATTGCTTTAGTCACTGAAGGCCGTGAAGAAGCTAAAACTGACATTGGTTCATTGAAACCAAATACAGAAGGTGATATGGCAGAAGCAATTAGCCAATCTGTTGCTTATACAGCTCGCGGCTTACGCGTTTCTACAATTGTTGCTGCGACCGAATCAGGTCATACAGCTAAAATGATTTCTAAATACCGTCCAAGTGCAAAAATTATTGCATTAACTTTCTCTGAAAGCCAAGCACGTAAATTAGTTTTAGCTTGGGGTGTGGAACCATTTGTTATTGAAAAACCAGCTTCAACTGATGAAATGATGACATTAGCAGGCATCGTAGCTAAAGACTCAGGATATGCCCATGACGGTGATACAATCATCATCTCAGCTGGTGTACCAGTTGGTGAAAAAGGCACAACTAACTTGATGAAAATTCAAGTTATTGGTGAAAAACTAGTATCCGGTTCAGGTATCGGTGAAAAATCTGTTGTTGGTCATGCAGTAGTAGTAGATAATGCAGCAGATGCAGTAGCTAAAGTAAAACCTAACGCTATTTTAGTTGTGAAATCAACTGACAATGATTACAATGAAGCGATTCAAAATGCAGCGGCTGTAGTTGTTGAAAAAGGCGGGTTGACTAGTCATGCAGCAGTACTAGGTGTTGAAAATGGTATTCCAGTTGTAGTAGGTGCTGAAAATGCCACTACCACAATTGAAAATGGTCAATTAGTAACAGTTGATGCTCGTCGTGGTATTGTTTATAACGGCGCAACTACAACTATCTAATTCATTTGAAACTATATCATTATAATCTATTGTTCGGACATTTAAAAAGTGTTGACTGAGCTATTTGGCTCAATCAACACTTTTCTTTTTTGCAAGTATAGCTAGTAATATTAGATTTGTTGTTAAATATTCATTATTTTCTAATTTTTTGCATAAATATAATTGCTCCAATAGGAAATAAAGGCTAAAATGAATAGAAGAAATTGATAATTAGGAGGAAACAGTACATGCTACGTTTCATTACAGCTGGCGAATCACATGGTCCATTAGAAACTGCGATTATTGAAGGCGTTCCGGCAAATTTACCAATCGATATAGATAAAATCAACGAGAATCTTGCTCGCCGCCAAATGGGTTATGGTGCAGGAAATCGTATGAAAATTGAAAAAGACCAAGTGCGTATCACATCAGGTGTGCGTCATGGTTTAACTTTAGGTTCACCAATTACTTTACAAGTTGAAAATAGAGACTTTAAAAAATGGACAGAAATTATGAGCACAGAAGATGTGGAAGAAGGCATTAAAAAACGCCGTACAGTTCATCATCCACGTCCTGGACACGCTGATTTAGTTGGTGGGATTAAATATGGATTTAAAGACTTGCGTAACGTTTTAGAACGTTCTTCAGCTAGAGAAACGACTATGCGAGTAGCTGTTGGTTCCATTGCACAACAAATCTTAGACGGGCTAGGTATTGAAATAATCGCTTATGTAAAAGCTTTAGGTGGCGTTGAGGGTAAAGTTGATGCTACAAGCCTCTCTTATGATGAAATCCGTCAAACAACTGATGAATCAGAATTAAAAATGATTGATCATTCTATAGATGAAGAAATTAAAGTAAAAATTGACCAAGCAAAAAAAGATGGTACAACTCTTGGTGGTGTAATTGAAGTGATTGCTAAAAACGTACCAGCTGGTCTAGGCTCATATACCCATTGGGACAAAAAATTGGATGCTAAATTAGTTGGTGCTATGGTATCAATCAATGCTTTTAAGGCTGCTGAAATTGGTGATGGTGTTGAAGTTGCTAACCGTTTTGGTAATGAATTAATGGACGAAATTGCCTATGATGAAACGCAAGGATTCTACCGATTAACGAACCATATGGGTGGTTTTGAAGGTGGTATGACTACAGGTATGCCGATTATCGTTCGTGGATACAAAAAACCAATTCCAACACAATACCATCCTTTACAATCAGTAGATATCTATACAAAAGAACCTTACAAGGCATCAATCGAACGTTCAGATATTACTGCAGTACCACGTGCCGCTATTATCGCGGAAACAGTGATTGCGACTGAGTTAGCGCAAGCAATATTAGAAAAATTCCCTCATGATGACTACAATGAATTAGTAAAGTCTGTAGCCGACTACCGCGAATATGTGAAAAATCCTGATATCTGGCAAAATGAAGGAGAGTAAGGTATTCATGAAAAAGTTAATGATTGATGCCAATGCATTAGAAGGCACGATTACGATTCCCGGTGACAAGTCAATTACTCATCGGGCAATCATGTTTGCTGCAATTGCAAAAGGTACAACTAAAATTGAAGGTTTTTTATATGCCGAAGATTGCATTTCAACTATGAATATTTTCCGTGATTTAGGTGTTCAAATTGATGAAGAACCAGACGGCTCTGTTATTGTGCATGGTAAAGGTATCGACGGGTTAACGGCACCGCAAAAAGCTCTAGATGCTGGAAATTCTGGTACAACTATGCGTCTATTAGCAGGACTATTTACTGGTTTTCCTTTTAAAACCAAAATTATTGGGGATGACTCTCTATCTAAACGCCCAATGAATCGGGTAATGTTACCTTTACGTCAAATGGGTGCCTCTATTTCTGGATCTGACGGAAGCGAGTTTGCCCCTCTATATATTCAGCCTGTCGACCATTTAAATGCGATTGAGTATGATATGCCAGTAGCTTCAGCTCAGGTAAAGTCATCTATCCTATTGGCAGGTCTTTCAGCTGAGGGAACAACGGTTATCCATGAAAAGGAACGGTCTCGTGACCATACTGAAAAGATGTTAAAAAACTTTGGTGTGGACTTACGTGTTGAAGATAGAGATATTTATTTAAAAGGTGGTCAAACATTAACAGCTAGTGATATCACTATACCAGCAGATATTTCTTCTGCGGCCTTTTTCATTGTTGCTGCACTTTTAGTTAAGGGGTCTAAACTAAATATGCCTAATGTCGGGTTGAATCCAACTCGTGCTGGCATTATTGAAGTATTGAAAGATATGGGTGCAAATATTGAAATCAACTTACATGAAGGTGGCTTAAGTGGGGACTTAACTGTCCATTGGAGCAATCTGAAAGCAACTGAATTCGGTGGAGATATTATTCCAACTTTAATTGATGAGATTCCTATTATTGCTTTAGCAGCAACACAAGCTGAAGGTAAAACGATTATTCGAAACGCAGAAGAATTAAAAGTAAAAGAAACTGACCGTATTAAGGCCACTACCCAAGAATTAAACAAAATGGGTGCAAACATTGAAGAAACTGAAGATGGTATGATCATTACTGGACCAACACCATTACATGCAGCAGAAGTTGACAGTTACGGTGACCATCGTATTGGTATGATGTTACAAGTGGCTGCATTATTGGTTAAAGAAGGTACTGTTCAACTGGCACATCCAGAAGCTGTCAATATTTCTTTTCCTAGCTTCTTCGATGACTTAGCTGCATTAAGCAAATAAGTTACCCAATTTTAAAATGAAATGGAAGGTTGATCAAAGGATGCTAATCATATTAACAGGATTTATGGGTGTCGGGAAGACAACAGTCGGGCGCATTTTGGCCAATAAATTGGGTGTGCCATTTGTGGACATGGACTATTATATCGAGGCCCGACAAGGTCAGACGATTGCAGAAATCTTTGATCAAATTGGAGAATCGGGATTTAGATTAATAGAGTATCAAGTACTAAGAGAATTACTTGAAGCGGAAGAAAATGGGCGTATGGTTATTTCAACTGGTGGAGGTATTGTTGAAACGACTGAATGCCGACAATTGCTTGTCCAACAAGATCAGGTATTCTACTTACAGGATACTTTTGAAACTTCCTGGCAACGAATTAACCGAGGTGGACTTATCCAAAATGATCGTCCATTAGTTAATGCTAATAGTAAAAAGCAAATGGCTGCTAAATATGAGCGACGTATTCCCTTATACGAGGAAGCGTCGAACTATCGACTAGATGTTCGTCGAATGGCGGCACATGAAACAGCAGAAGTGATTAGAAAAATGTGTTAGTTGAATTTGATGAAATAGAAGGGAGATGTTGCTAAACCGCACATCTCCTTTTTATTATATATATACGCATACATTATTTTAATGAATAGTATTGAAATAATAACCATTTACCTTTGAATAGGAATCGAGTATAATCAATTGTTTGAAGTATGGCGGTACGACTAAATAATGAATTAAATATGATACAATAGCACTAATATAAACAATGGATCAGCTGAAGGAGAAAAATATGAGCGCACAATTAGCTACTGTTATTAAAGCATTGGTAACAGATCAAAATGATAAATTTTATTCAGTACAAAAAGAGGGTATTACTTACCAACTTGATAAAAACGAGGGCGATTACCAATTAGGTGATGCAGTCCGAGGTTTTATTTACGAAAATATGAAACATACAAAAATGATGACAACGCGATTACCAGAAATACGTCAAGGTCGTTATGGTTGGTCGACGGTTACAACGATTCGTAAAGATTTAGGTGTTTTTGTGGATATTGGCTTGGCAGATAAAGAAATTGTTGTTTCTTTAGATGACCTACCAAGTGAAAAACACTTATGGCCTAAAAAAGGTGACCGGTTATTTATCCGTTTAGAAGTAGATAAAAAAGGCCGTATCTGGGGTAAATTAGCAGAAGATCAAGTTTTTCAACAAATTACAAATAAATTATCACCACAATCGAAATCTTGGACCAATCAAGAAGTCAAAGGGACGGTCTATCGCGCTAAGTTAGTTGGTACTTATGTGATTACAGATGATTATTTCTTAGCTTTCATTCACGAAAGTGAGCGATTAGAAGAACCGCATTTGGGTCAAGAAGTACAAGGTCGCGTAATTGGTATTGGGCAGAATGGAAACTTGAACATTTCTCTAAAGCCACTTGCACATACAGTCATCACTGAAGATGCACAAATGATTTTAGCTTTATTACAACGTCAACCAAATCATTTCTTACCTTACCATGATAAATCTAATCCAGAGGATATCCGCGACTATTTTGGTATTTCTAAGGCACAATTTAAACGGGCTGTAGGGAACTTGTTAAAAAACCGTCAAATTGAGCAAGTTGACGGTGGTATCCGCCTTAAGTAATCAAGCTTAAAGTAGTAATCAACTGAGTTTTCCAGAATTTATTAATAAAGTAAGCTACTTTAAATTCAGTAGCACGTTTTGTTGAGTGAAGAAAGGGCAAGCATGAAGTTAAGTGAAGTGATTGAAGATTTTTTAAATACGATGCGCGTAGAAGAAGGACTGGCTGAAAATACCATCATTTCCTACAAGCAGGAGTTAAACAGAATGATGACTTATCTAGGTCGTCAGGGGGTTGAGCGTGTTCAAGAAATTGATCAAGCTACGGTGCTCACACACCTCAAGTGGATGAATGAGGACCAGCTAGCAACATCTACAAGGTCACATTATGTGTCAACCTTACGACATTTCTTTCGGTATTTAAAATTAGATGGTGTTATTGAAAGCAATCCAATGGAAAAGATTTCTCTACCAAAGAAAATACAACATTTACCAGCAGTATTAACCTTAGATGAAGTGGATCGCATTCTAGCTGCTCCAGATGTGAGCAGGCCGTTAGGATTACGAGATAGAACGCTATTGGAGACCCTATACTCAACTGGTATGCGTGTTTCTGAAATTATTCATATCAAATTAGCAGACATTCACCTAGATATGGGTTTTATTCAAACAATTGGTAAAGGGGATAAAGAACGATTGGTACCGATTGGGGAGTTGGCTGAAGAATGGATTAATAGGTATCTAACTGAAGGACGTCCTAAGTTAGTTAAAGATGAAGACGAGAGTCAAGATTATTTATTTGTGAATAATCGGGGCAAACCTTTATCTAGACAAGGCGTTTGGAAAAACTTAAAGAAAATGGTTATGATGGCGGATATTACTAAGGACATTAGTCCTCATACGCTACGGCATTCTTTTGCAACACATTTACTTGAAAATGGGGCCGATTTGAGGGTGGTACAAGAGTTACTTGGTCATTCAGATATTTCGACCACACAAATATATACCCATATTCATGCACAATATATGAAAGATATTTATAAGCAAAACCATCCACGAGCATAAAAAAATCAAAAATTGTGCGATAAATATAACTCATTATAAAAAGTAGGGCTTTTCCTGCTTTTTTTTTTGCATATATTCAATATGATGTATTTTTTTTAAAATTATGAAGATATTTAACCATTTATTTATTTTATAATATAAGTAGGCGAAAAAATTTTCATTAAAAATTCGAGGAGGAAATCGTATGTTAGAAGTAGAACACCTACGCAAAACCTTCGGCAAACTTGTCGCAGTGGATGATGTTTCATTTGACATTCAACCAGGCACTATCCTAGGTATCGTAGGTCAAAATGGTTCTGGGAAAACAACAATATTCCGTATGATTTTGAATTTTCTAACACCAGAAAATGGTGGTCAAGTAAAGTGGGAAGGACAGCCATTACATATGAAAAAGGTATATGATATCGTGGGCTACTTACCTGAAGAACGTGGACTTTATGAAGCGATGACAATTGAGAAACAAATTACATATTTTGCTCGATTACGTGGAATGAAAAAACATGAAATTGATACCAAAATTGATGAATGGCTAGAAAATTTTAACGTGAAAGGTAACCGTAAAGATAGAATTAAGACGTTATCGAAAGGTAACCAACAAAAGGTCCAATTGATTGCAACCTTAATTCATGAACCAAAATTGGTTATATTAGATGAGCCTTTCTCAGGTTTAGACCCAGTCAATGCTAGTTTCTTAATGGAAGGTATTATGCGGTTACGAGATAAAGGTGCATGTATTATTTTTTCCAGTCATAATATGTCTAATGTACAAGATATTTGTGATGCTGTGATTATGATCCATAACGGACATCAAAAGTTTTTTGGCCCTATTAATGAGGTAAGAAATGCTTATGGAAAAACGAGATTGTTCATTCAAGCTGACGGTTGGGATGAAAATACACTTTCAGCGTTGGAAGGAGTAGACGAAGTTACTCAATTAGCAACAGGAGAATATAGGTTAATTCTACAAGATGAAAACATAGGGCCTGATTTGTTTGATACAATTTCTAATGGACAGTATGTCCAATCCTTTAGCCAACAACCGCCGACATTAGACGAAATTTTCAAAATGGAAGCAGGTGGACGTCATGAGAAATAGTCGATTAGCGATTATTATTGAAGAAGTCTACAAGAAAAATGTATTTTCATGGTCATTTGTAATGTTATTACTCAGTCCTATTTTAATGGTTGCAGTAGTTGCTATCATTGCAACGATTATTGGATCAGCTACAGCCTCTGATTCAATTGGAACGGTTGCTATTGTGGGTGTTTCTGATCAAACTGGCAAAGCAATAGCAAATCAAGATAATGGACAAAATCAATTAATATTTGATCAAGATACTGCACAAGCTGAAGCGGCCTTAGCGAATGAAGAAATTGATGGCTATCTGAAAGTAGATGAAAGTGATCCAGAAAATATTCAAGCAGACTTCTATCGAAGTAATACAGGTAAAAATATTTCTACAGATGGATTCCAAAATGTATTAGAGGATATTCAACTATCGAACAGATCCGAATCTTTAGGGTTGTTAGAAGAGGAAGCTAGTTATCTATTGGATTCAAGCGTGCCACTTCATAACCAAACGGTTAATTTAGAAGCCGGTACTACCGAAAGTAGCCAAGATTTACAATCGATGTTTCGAACAGGGGTTGCTTATGTAGTATCCTTTATAGTATTCATGTTTGTCATGAACTATATCTCCATTATTTCACAAGAAATTGCTGTGGAGAAAGGATCTAGAATTATGGAAATCGTCTTATCATCCATTTCATCCAATACACATTTTATGGGTAAAATGATTGGGATTTCCTTAGTACTATTAACCCAAGTAGCTTTCTATGCTATTTTATTAGGTATTGCATTTATCACGTTGATGCGCACACCCTTACCACCAGAAATTCAAAGTTTCTTAGGAAATGAATCTATTCTAACTTTACTAGGATCGTCATCATCAGTCCTTATGTGGTCAGGCTTATTAGCATTCTTAGGCATCATTACCTACTCAGTATTAGGTGCATTCTTAGGGTCACTCGTTTCAAATGTACAAGATGTCAACAAAATGGTCACGCCAATTATCTTGCTTAGTATAGTAGGCTTCTATATTGGTATGTTCGGATTAGGTTTCTCTAATAATATTTTAGTAAGAGTAGGATCACAAATTCCATTCTTTACACCATTCGTTATGCCATTTAGGATTGCAACTGAAACAGTATCGACAACAGAATTAGTTTTGTCGGTTATTATTTCACTCCTATTTTCTATTTTATGTTTATGGTTATCAGCCAATTTCTACCGGTCAAATGTATTGACCTACTCAGACAAAGGCTTATTTGGTACCTTAAAACAATCTTACAACTTGAGGCAAAATGAGAAAAAAAGTTAAGATAAACAAGTTAGCCAGGTCTGGTTGGCCTGGCTATATTCGATTTATTGGTTGCATTAAATGACGAACACAATCTTTAAAAGAAGCTATTTTAGTAGAGAAAAAATTGCCTTGACTAGAGATCTATGCTAATGTACTCTTACACATACTTTGTTATTAAGCAAAAGTAAAAGGAGGGCAAAAATGTTAGTGCCTTATATAGGAAGATACGAGAAAGTCGTAATGGGCCTATTATCCTACATCCCTGAATTTAAAGAGTTTTCTGAACTTAAAGAAGAGATGAATAAAATAGATCAGCATGAGCGTAAGATTTATTTATGGAAAGATGCTGATTCAGATAATATTATCGGATTAGTGGGATTTGATCAACATGATGATACAGATACTTTAGTTGTGCGTTATTTATCCATCAATCCTTCTTTTAGAGAAGAAGGACTTACTTATGATATACTGACGGCATTAAAAAAAGAGTATCCCGTTTATTCCCTTACTGGAGTAATTTCTCTATCAACAATTTTGTCAAAATGGACAAAGCGTCGCCAAGAGGAATCTGATAATAATCAAGAACACACTACCCAAGTCTAGGAGATAAGTGTCAATATGAACGAGCAAACAAATGGATTAACACTAGATCTAGCGGCCTTTGAGGGGCCGCTAGATTTACTATTACACTTAATTAAAGATTTAAAAGTGGATATTTTCGATATTCCAATTAATTTAGTTACAGACCAATATTTAGCCTATATTCATACTTATGAAGCGCTATCTCTGGATGTTGCTTCAGAATATTTGGTGATGGCCGCTACATTACTGGAAATTAAAACGCAAATGATGTTACCTAAAACACCTAAAGAGGTTGTTGAAGAAGAGGAAGATCCACGCGATTCTTTGGTAGAACAATTACTAGCTTTCCAACAATATCAAGAGATATCTCATATATTAGCGGATAAACAGGCTGAAAGATCTTTAGAATACACCAAGCAACCAACTGATTTATCAGCATATCAAGCTAAAATACCGATGACTGGACGCCAACTAACGCCGGATGACTTATACAGAGCTATTCAAAAAATGGCCTTCCGATTAAAGAATCAACAACCGATCCAAACAACGATTGCGGGAGAACTTTACTCAGTAAGTGCTGCAATGGCTGATATCCGTGAAGCCTTTGTCTCGTCAAACCGAAATGTTTTAATGTTCCAAGATACTGTTTTTATTGGTAAAATTCACTCACGAAGTCAAATTGTCAGCTTGTTTCTAGCAATTTTAGAATTAGTGAAGTCAAATGAGTTATACTTATACCAAGAAAACTTAAGGGCAGATATTCAATTGATTAGACGGGAGGAAAGTGAATGAATGCAGTCGCTGCGATAGAAAGTTTACTTTTCGTAGCAGGTGAAGACGGTATTGCTGTGGATGAACTTGCGAATTTACTGGAAATAAAGTCAGAATGGGCCTTATATTATGTGATGGTATTGAGAAATCGTCTGCAACACGATCCGCAATCGGGTTTGAGAATTACAGTGATTAATGAACGGGTCCAATTGGTGACAAAAGCGACATATGGTGATGTAGTGAAGAAATATGCGGTGTCTCCTTTCGCTACAAAACTATCACAAGCAGCCTTAGAAACGTTAGCGATTATTGCCTACCAACAACCGGTGACAAGGATGACAATTGATGATATCCGGGGCGTTCAATCGTCAAACATGATCCATAAATTGCTAGAGCGAGATTTAATTATGGAAACGGGTCGACAAGATTCACCGGGGAGACCAATCATATATGAGGTGACATCTTACTTTTACCAATACTTTGGATTAGAGTCTTTAAACGACTTGCCAGACATCCATAATTTAGTGTTAGATGGGTCTGTAGATGAAGAAACCCTTTTTAAAATAGATGAGCATGGCGAACCCATGCAAAAGGAATTCAACCAAATAACAAAAGACGAGCCAACAGAATAGGTCACCAATAGGAGTTATTGAATAATGGAAAGATTACAGAAAGTGATGGCACACGCAGGAGTTGCCTCTAGACGAGAATCAGAGAAATTAATTACGGCGGGACGCGTCAAAGTTAATGGACAAGTTGTTAGAGAATTAGGAAAAAAAGTGTCAAATTCTGATCGTATTGAAGTAGACGAGGTACCTATTTATAAAGAAGAGCCAGTTTACTATGTATTTTATAAACCAACTGGCGTGATTTCTGCTGTAAAAGATGATAAAGGGCGTAAAGTTGTGACAGACTTTTTTCCAGATGTCGAACAGCGTATTTATCCGGTAGGACGATTAGACTACAATACATCCGGTTTACTGTTGTTAACCAATGACGGTGAATTTGCGAATACTTTAATGCACCCGCGTTACGAGATTAATAAAGTTTATGTGGCAAAAGTTGAGGGGATTATTACTGGAGAAGAGCGTAAGCAATTAGAACGTGGCGTTGAAATTGATGGTGGTAAAACAGCACCTGCACAAGCTAAAATTCTTTCTGTTGATAAGGATAAAAAAACAACAATTATTGAGGTGATTATCCACGAAGGACGTAATCGCCAAGTCCGTAAGATGCTTGAAGCAGTAGGACACCCCGTTACTAAATTAAAACGCGAACGCTACGGATTTTTAGATCTTAAAGGCTTAAAACCAGGAGATAGTAGAATTTTATTGAAGCATGAAATCGAAGAGCTATTAACGATTGCTAAGAAGAAATAAGCAATATACTTGAAATAAGTAAGATACTTGCTATAATAAGAGTAGTAAGAAAATAAATTTGAAGCAATCTTCAGGGCAGGGTGAAATTCCCGATCGGCGGTAAAGTCCGCGACTCCCATTTTGGGACTGATCTAGTGAAATTCTAGAACCGACTGTAAAGTCAGGATGGAAGAAGATGGGCGAACAAAGGCTGTTTGTCTATACTCTTTTTACCTTGAAGGTGGAAAGAGTTTTTTATTTCCACTTTTGAGTGCCGACCCATGAAGTAGAAAAGGAGAGCATTTATATGGGAAAGAATCACACTAAGGAAATAGTATTGGTTGCAATTGTTGGGGCATTATCATTTATTTTGATGTTTATTGGTTTTCCAATCATCCCAGCGTTACCCTATTTAAAGGTAGACTTTTCATTGGTGCCAATCTTACTTGTTGCTTTTATTTCGGGACCCAAAAAAGCTACTGCAGCTGGCTTAATTGCAAATGGCTTACATTATATTTACACTGGTGGTGAGATGGGTATTCCAATAGGAGACGCTACTGCCTTTATCGCTACTATAGCCTATATCTTACCGATATACTATCTATTAAAAGATCAAATGGTAACAGTATATTCAGGTAGAAAGTCAGCTAAAGAAATGAACTTTGCAAAAACGATTGCCGCATATTTATCAGCTACTCTTTCTTTAACGATTGTGATGACTATCTTAAACTACTTCGTGATTACGCCATTCTACATGCAAGTAATGAACTTCGATGTAGGTAATATGCAAACATATATCCTAGCGGGTATTATCCCATTCAATCTGATCAAAGGCGTATTGGTTTCACTATTGGCACACTTTGTTTTAGTTCAAAGTTTACCAACTTTAGTCAGTCGATTTGGAACGCTCGAATATTCACACCGTTGAAAATGAAGATAGACTCATTTTTTGCTATAATAGAGACCAAAGGATAAATAACAAACGCAAAAATATTATATAGGAATGTTGGAGGGGTAGAATTGGATACTTTATTAATGGCGATTGCTTTTAAGGTCCAAGCCCTCCCTCAAAATTCTGTATACCAAGTGTTGATTGGCAAGCGAACTGCTACAACACTTTTTTTTGCTTTTTCGAATCATTTAACCGCTTATTTGGGGCTGTACCCTAAACTTCAAAAAAATGTCTGGCTATCCTATACTCAAAATGTAGAAGACTATATTTCAATAGAGGCAATTTTTCGGCAAGATAACCATTCAGAGTTTATGGAGTTAATTTTTGATAAAATATTACCCAGTCGAAATGGTCTAATTATTGCAAATCATCATCATAAACACCATCTAGCCTTTAAATTATTGTTGCAAGTATTATCCAATCACCTAGCTGAAAATTCACATTATAGTCCAATTGTTCAAGATTTAGATATACAACAATTTATCAAAAGTTTTGTATTAATGATAAAAAGAGAAAATGCTGATAAAGCTGATTTAACAGCCATAGGTCATAGCCTCCACCAGCAATTAATCAAGGACCTTACCGATTTTCCCAACCAGGCAGCCTTGTTATTCCTTGAGCAGTTTGAGGGCGCTCAATTACCAGCACAAACCCTTGAACAAGCTGCTGAAAATCATCAGCTTTCTAAACGTGCAGTTGTCATTACACAACAAGCTGTGTTGGACCAACTCTATCAGAATTGGCTGAGTGGGGAGACTTTAGAGGATACCACTCATTGGCTTCAAGTATTCACCAGAGGACTTTTTAACCAGTTTCCAATTTGGAACCAAACAACACAAGAAACTTTGGATATGTTCAATCAAGGGAACAGCTTGGAACAAATTGCGTTTAAAAGAGGATTGAAACTCTCTACAATTACAGAACATATCATCGAGATATCTTTGAGTAATCCCAAAATCATCGAACCATTGGTAGTTGAGTTACTTGACTTAAAGGATATTGGCATTTTAATAACAACTAAACCAGATGTAACCTATGAAGGCTTTAAGGATAGATTTGGAGAAAAAGCGTATTGGTTATATCGCTATTGGCATATTGTGTACCAGAAAGGAGATCATCATGATCGATTGGCATCAACGTCTTAAAGAAATGACAGGTTATCAGGCTTTTAAGCCAGGACAATTGACAAGTTTAGAGGCCTTAGAGTGTCAAGAAAATGTGATCGCTATCTTACCAACTGGTGGTGGCAAATCCTTAATTTATCAAATACATCAATATCATGAAAAGGGTGTTACACTAATTATTTCGCCACTGATATCCTTGATGCAAGATCAAGTAAGTCAGTTGCAACAAATGGGATTAGGTAGAGGTATTGCCATAAATTCTACCTACAACCGTCAAGAACAAGAGTATATCTTAAATCATCTATCTGACTATCAATTCTTGTTTCTTTCACCCGAAATGCTGCTTAAAGAACCAGTGATGCATGCAATTCAACAAATGTATATTCACTTGTTGGTCATTGATGAGGCGCATTGTATTTCTCAATGGGGTTATGATTTCAGGCCACAATATACTGAATTAAAAAGTGTACGTCAGCGCTTAAACTATCCTAAAACATTGGCTTTATCAGCAACAGCTAACCAGACAGCATTAGCTGATATTCAATCATACTTATTTGAAGCATATGAATCTGTTCAACTCATTAAAGAATCAGTAGATCGTCCCAATATTTTTTATTTGTTTGATGAAATCGAATCGGATGAAGTAAGAATACATAAACTACAAGACTGGTTAGATATGCTACCTAAACCAGGTATCGTTTATGTGCATCATAAAAGTGAGTTAGAAGAACTTAACCAATGGATGAAAGATCATACAGATTTGCGGGTAGCTTCTTATCATGGGGATAAAAGCCTAGAAGACCGGCATATTATTCAAAGCCAATTTCTTCAAGGTGAATTAGACGTTGTTTTTGCTACATCCGCTTTTGGCATGGGGATTAATCATAGTCATATCCGGTTTGTTTTACATTATCATTTGCCTAAAAATATGGCTGATTTTATTCAAGAAGTAGGACGGGCAGGTCGGGATCAAAAGCAGTCAGTCTCAATCGTCTTATATGACAAAAGAGAGGCAGCTAGACTACAACAAATGCGACGATTATTAGAGGACGAGGCTGATTTATTAGATGAGTTATTAGTCCAATTGTTTAACGGGGACTTACCACAACAACAGATAGGTCAATATGCAGAGAGTATAGGAGCCATGTTGTATTTTTATGGCCATCATTTCTCTGATTACCAATCGGCTAAAGTACATGCAGAAAAATTGCGAAATGAACGACTTCAACAAATTTATCAAATGCTAGATTTAATGAATAATGAACATTGCTATCGGGATTTTCTCTTGCGTCAGTCTGATGCGTCAACTGCTGAAAAAAATCAATTATGTTGCAGTAATTGCCAGCCGAATTATAGAAATAATAGTGTTTGGCAAAAGTTAATAGATTTGCCAAATCGAGTAGCTACTAACAAGAAGCAAGTAAACGAAGATTTTCAACAAATGTGGACCCAGCGTTTGCAAGCATTATTATCTTGAAAACGCTGTATAAAGTTTTATTAAATTCACTAAAGAAATACTGACATAAAAGGGGGTTCATGGTACAATTCTTGGTGTTGAGAAAGGGGTATATGGATGAAATTCTGGGATAAGTTGACTAAAAAAAATCAAGATAAAACAGAAGTAAATATTGAACAAAAATCTGAACAAGGTAGTTCGGTGTCTTCTGAACAAACTCCCCCTACAAGTGATGACTTTCAGAATCAAGGGTTTGGCGAATTTGAAAATTTGAAAAATCAAAAGTACACAAGAACGGCTCGTAATAAGAAAAATAATCAAGATACAGTATCAACAACTTCAAAAGTTATCGCCTTCTTACTTTTTGTGATGATTGTTGTGCCTTTTTTATTGATTGCCTATATGAAAAATGAAGATAAGGTACCTGAACCTGAATCAACTGAACAAGTGATGATTTCGAAAACACAAAATATTGAATCCATCTCAAAAGCGAGTGAGTCAGCATCCATTTCAGCATCTGAATCAGTTTCTGCGTCAATCGCTGCATCTGAAAGTGCAGTAGCCGCTTCAGAATCAGAATCTGCCCGTCTAGCATCTGAACAAGAATCATCAAGTATCGCTGCTAGTATAGCGGAGTCAAATGCTGCAGTAGCGGCTTCAGAAGCAGCAGCGCAAAGTGCTGCTGAATCTGCATCAATTGCAGAGTCACAAGCAATAGCGGAGCAAGAATCAATTGCTGCTTCAGAAAGTGCTTCGACTTCAACAGGTACTTATACTGTTCAAGCAGGAGATAACTTATACCGTATCGCTGTAAACAATGGCATGACCTTAGATGAATTACTTGAATTGAATGGTTTACAACAGGGTTCTAGTATTGGACCAGGAACCGTTCTACGTGTGAATTAATATAGAATGAAAGAGTGGTGGACAGATTGTCTAAAGCAATTCAAGTTGCAATCGATGGACCGGCATCATCTGGTAAGAGTACAATTGCTAAAAAAATTGCTAAAAAGTTAGCTTATGTTTATTTAGATACAGGAGCTATGTATCGTGCAGTCACTTTATTAGCCTTAGAAAACAACATCGCGGCTGAAGATGTAGAGAAATTAAAAGTACTAGCAGAAGCTAGTGAAATTACCTTTGAACCTACCAAAGATGGTCAACGTGTACTGGTAAACGGGTTAGATCAGTCTGCAGAGATACGTACTGATCGTATCTCTAAACAAGTATCAAAATACGCTGCAGTGTCAGAAGTTCGTCAGGTTTTAGTTGAAAAACAAAGAGCTTATACACAAAACGGTCAGGGCGTTGTGATGGATGGGCGCGATATTGGAACAGTCGTATTGCCAGATGCAGAAGTAAAGATATTCCTGACTGCTTCTGCTGAGGAACGTGGCCGTCGCCGCTTTTTAGAAAACCAAGAAAAAGGTTATTCGGATATGAATTTAGTTGATTTAATTGAGGATATAAAACGTCGTGATTTATATGACACAACAAGAGAAGATAGTCCGTTAGTACCAGCAGATAATGCGGTAATGCTTGATTCATCTGGCTTAACGATTGAAGAGGTAGAGGATAAGATTCTAGCCGAAATTCAGCAAGCAATAGCATAAATAAACTTGCAAAAATAACAACAATCACAAAATGAGGCAAAACTCAAGAGAATTTTGCCTCGTTTTGTTGTCTTTGAGGAATAAATGTTGAATATATTTTAAATAAATGATACAATAGTAATTGATCATTGGCTTAGTGCGAATGAGGTAGTACACTTAGGAGAGGATTTAAAGTATGTCAAACGAATTTGAACAAAATCAAAATAATGAAGAGATTCCATCAATGGAAGAGATTCCATCAATGGAAGAGATTCCATCAATGGAAGAGATTCTAGCTGAATCAGTAGAAGTAAAAATTGGAGATACTGTTACAGGTGAAGTATTATCAATCGACGATAATCAAGTAATTGTTGGTATCGAAGGTGCAGGTGTTGAAGGGGTTATTCCTTTCAAAGAATTATCTGCTCAACCAATTGACTCAATTGAAGAAGTTGCTAAAGTTGGCGACACTTTAGAGTTAGTTGTAATTAAACAAATCAAAGAAAAAGAAAATGGTTCATTCTTACTTTCTCGCCGTCGTATCGAAGCGAAAAAAGTATGGGCTGAATTAGAAGTTAAAGCTGAAAACGGTGAAACAATCACTGTTCCAGTTAAGAGCGTAGTTAAAGGTGGATTAGTTGTTGATGCGGGTGTCCGTGGTTTCATCCCAGCTTCAATGGTTGAAGACTTTTTCGTTGACGATTTCTCTCCATACAAAGGCCAAGAATTAGAAGTTAAAATTGTTGAAATTGAACCTAGCGAAAACCGTTTAATTCTTTCTCACAAAGAAATTGCTGCTGAAAAACGCATTGCTGAACGTGCAGAAAAATTAAACTCATTCCAAGAAGGCGATAAAGTAACAGGTACAGTAGCACGCTTGGCTAACTTCGGTGCATTTATTGACTTAGGTGGTATCGATGGTTTAGTACACATCTCTCAAATCGCTCAAGCACACGTTAACCATCCTTCAGATGTATTAAGCGAAGGACAAGAAGTTGAAGTATTAGTGCTTTCAGTAGATGAAGAACGTGGACGTATTTCATTATCTATTAAAGCTTTACAACCTGGACCATGGGAAAATATTGAAGAAAAAGCACCTAAAGGTGCAGAATTAGAAGGTACTGTACGTCGTTTAGTTGACTTCGGTGCATTCGTTGAAGTATTCCCAGGTGTTGAAGGTTTAGTTCACATTTCTCAAATTTCTCATGACCATATTGCTACACCAGCTGAGAAGTTAACAGAAGGTCAAGCTATCCAAGTTAAAGTTTTAGACGTTGATGCTGAAAACGAACGTTTATCACTATCTATTAAAGCCTTAGAAGAAGCACCAGAAGTTGATGCATCTGCACAGTCTGCTGCACCTCGCGAAGAAAAACGTCAAAACAAACCTCGTAAACAAAACAACAACCGTCGTAACAATGCTTCTCAAGCATCATCAGACGATGAATCAGGTTTCACATTTGGTGATTTATTAGGTGACCAATTGAAAAACTTCGATTTCGGCGACGATAATGAATAATAATTATTAATAAACCATAAGTTTGGTTTGATGGTAGGTTGGGGAAACTCGCCTACCTTTTTTATTTAAATGTTTGCTATTGAAAGGGGGCAAAACG
This sequence comes from Aerococcus viridans, assembly GCF_002871935.1. Taxonomy (GTDB): domain Bacteria; phylum Bacillota; class Bacilli; order Lactobacillales; family Aerococcaceae; genus Aerococcus; species Aerococcus viridans_B. Next base: position 26,802 of record NZ_PNHQ01000005.1, on the reverse strand, counting down.
ATGTCTAATTTAACAATTGCAATTGTCGGTAGACCAAATGTGGGTAAATCTACTATTTTTAACCGTATAGTTGGTGATCGAATTTCAATTGTCCAAGATGAACCTGGCGTTACCCGTGATAGAATTTATGCGCAAGGAGAATGGTTAGGTAAACAATTAAATGTGATTGATACAGGTGGTATAGAATTTAATGACCAAGATTTCATGACACAAATTCGCTTGCAAGCTGAAATTGCAATGGAAGAAGCAGATGTCATTATTATGATGACGAATGTCCGTGAAGGTGTAACAAAGACCGATTCTCAGATTGCGAGTATGTTACGTAAAACAGATAAACCTGTTGTTTTAGCAGTGAATAAGGTGGATAATCCAGAACAAAGAGCTGAAATTTACGATTTTTATTCATTAGGGTTAGGGGATCCATATCCAATTTCTGGCTCTCATGGCCTAGGAATCGGTGATATATTAGAAGAAGTATTCCATTTGGCGCCTGATGATATTGAAAATGATGATGATGACGATACAATTTCCTTTGCTTTAATTGGTCGTCCAAACGTTGGTAAATCATCATTAGTAAATGCAATTTTAGGTGAAAATCGTGTAATTGTATCGAATGTTGCAGGTACAACTCGTGATGCAATTGATACCAGTTTTGAAGATGAGGGGCAAGTCTTTAAAATTATTGATACTGCAGGTATCCGTAAACGTGGTAAGGTCTATGAAGCAACTGAAAAATACTCTGTAATGCGAGCTATGCGCGCTATAGAAAGAGCACAGGTATGTTTAGTTGTCTTGAATGCTGAAGAAGGTATTCGTGATCAAGATAAGACAATTGCAGGATACGCGCATGAAGCGGGTCGTGGTATTATGATTGTTGTGAATAAATGGGATACCATTGAAAAAGATCATCATACGATGAAGAAATTTACAGATGATATTCGTCGTGAATTCCAATTTATTGATTATGCACCAATTATTTTTGTGTCTGCAGAAACTAAACAGCGTTTAACCCAGTTACCGGAGATGATTGCTCATGTCTATGGCAACTTTAATCGCCGTGTACAATCTTCATTATTAAATGAGGTATTAGTCGATGCAATTCGTATTAATCCAGCACCTTCTGATAAAGGTAGAAAATTACGTATTTACTATCTGACACAAGTAAAAACTTCACCTCCAACTTTTGTCGCTTTTGTGAATGATGAAGAATTGATGCACTTCTCATATGAGCGCTTTCTTTCAAATCAAATCAGAAAATCATTTGATTTCTTAGGGACACCTATTCAAATCATAACAAGAAATAGAAAATAACGAAAAAGGTGCAAAATCCTATTATTTTATGCCAAAAACGTTGTTATATAGCGGTTTGTATGGTATTCTATAAAAGGATTATCCGAGAGACATTTCGATTATCCCGTATATTTATCTTAGAATAAATATATCCGAAAGAATTTCGGAGGAGGTGAAATTAGAATGGCAAATAAAGCAGAATTAGTACAAAATGTTGCAAATGCAGTAGGTGATTCTAAAAAAAGTGTAGCACCGGTTGTAGATGCAGTTTTCGAACAAATCGAAGCATTTCTAGCTGACGGCGAAAAAGTTCAATTAATCGGTTTTGGTAGCTTTGAAGTTCGTGATCGTGCAGCGCGTAAAGGTCGCAACCCTCAAACAGGCGATGAAATTGAAATTCCTGCAAGCAAAGTACCAGCTTTCAAACCTGGTAAAGCATTAAAAGATGCAGTTAAATAGAAACAATCTATAATCGTTGATATATCAAGGTATATCAGCGGTTATTTTTTTGTTTTAGTCAAAAAGAAGCAGAAAAGAAGCGATTATTTTATTTAAAGTTGCCTCTTGAGGAAACCGTGTAATGCATGACATAGAGGCATCAAGTTCTAGGGGAGCTTCATTGTATTAATTGATTTGCTATATATTGTTAAACAGTCTCAGCAGAATTCGAACCGTGAATGAATCATTCATTGACTAAAAATATTAGTAGATAAGAAAAGAGGCTGGGACAAAAATATCTCAGCCTCTCTTTACTATATAAAGATGTTTATCATCGGGTTTCAAAAGTCAGCATTGACCGATACTGTCCAAAATGCGCCAATAACATTACATTATTATTCGGCTTTTCGTCTAGTAAGTCAATGCTAAACGACTTTTTGATCACCTTCATTTATATATGTTTTTTATTTACTACTTTATTTGAAGAATAGGGGTATGTTCACTGACATGACCTTCTGCAATAGGTTCAACATTTTCATATTGGTGACCATTTGTAACAAGCACCATAACGTCTGAATCATAGCCTGCTTCTTTAATTACGGATAAGTCAAAGCTACCCAAAAGGTCTCCTTTCGCTACCATGTCGCCTTGTTCAACCTGACTCGTAAAGCCATGTCCATTTAAATTAACAGTATCAATACCGATGTGGATTAATACTTCTAATCCTGATTCACTGACTAGTCCATATGCGTGGCCTGTTTCTGAAGCAATCGTTAAGCTACCAGAAATAGGGGCATAGATTTGACCGCTTTCATCTGGAATAATAGCTAATCCGGGTCCCATCATACCTTGAGAAAATACGGGATCGTTTACAGCTTCTAATGGCATAATTTTACCAGAAATAGGCGCTTCTATCGTTAAGTCGTTTGTTACATATGTATTATTAGAAGTTTTATCGCTTGTTTTAGATGCTATATACTGGTCATCATTTTGGTCAGCAACGACTTTAGCTTCTTTTTCTTTTTCAACTTGAACTTGTTTTGCTTCTTTTTTAACCAAAGATTTTCCATAAATGAAAGTTGCAATAAATGCAATAATTATGGATACAGCAATGGCAAGCATAAAGGTTGGGATAAATTTAGGAATGATGGCAACGAATCCAATTACACCAGCTGGTCCTAATGATTGGCTACGAACATTAAAGATACCTAAAATGACTGAAGCAATACCAGAAGCTATCAATCCAATAAAGAATGGATACTTCAATTTTAGGTTTACACCAAACATAGCAGGTTCAGTAATACCTAACATAGCTGATAGAGAAGATGATGTTGCCAAACCTTTTGTTTTTTCATTTTTCGTAATAAAGTATACTGCTAGAGTAGCTGCACCTTGAGCAACATTGGCTACTGAAGCAATTGGGAAAATAAAATTACCACCAGTAGTCGCAACATCTGCAATTAAGGCAGTTTCAATTGCTGGGAATGATTGATGTAATCCAGTTAATACAATTGCTGAATAGAATAGACCGAATACACCGTAGCCAAAAGCACCTAAATAAGAAATAGCTTCTACAATTCCGTTTAACAATAGGTCAGAAAGGGTACGTAAGATTGGCCCAACAACTGTAAAAGTAATTATACCAGTAAGGATTACTGTAAGCATCGGAGTAAAGGTAAAGTCAATCGCGTCTTTTAGATATTTATGGAAGAAGTTTTCAAATTTAGCTAGAATCCATGCGACCCCAATAACAGGTAAAACTTGTCCTTGATAACCAGCTTGCGCAATTTCTAAACCAAAGATATTCCATACAGGCATTTCACCAGCAGCCGTTACATTTGCAACGTCATAACCATTCACCAATTGTGGCATCACCATGATTAACCCCATTGTTGCACCTAAATAAGGATTTCCGCCAAATCGTTTTGTTGCTGAAAAGGCAATTAAAACCGGCAGAAAGGCAAAGGCAGCAGAGGCGAACATATTAATCATGTTTGCAAAGTCAGCCCAAGCAGGATACATGGCAACTAGTGCTTCAGGTCCAAATAAGTTTTCGCTCGTTAAAACATTGTTGACAGCCATAATCAGACCACCAGCAGTTAATGCAGGAATTAAGGGAACAAAAATATCCGATAATACCTTAATAACTGCCATCACGGGATTTTGCTTGCCTTGATTTTTAGCTGTTTCCTTAACTTCCTCTTGTGAAGCGGGTTTAATATTAGCGATCTTGGTATATTCCTCATAAACTTTGTTTACATCACCAGGACCAACGATAATTTGATATTGCCCATTTGCTTTAAAAGTACCTTTCAAGTCTGGATCATTATCTAAGGCATCTTGATCGATTTTTGAATCGTCATTCACAACTAGACGTAATCGTGTAGCACAGTGGGCTGCGGTTACGACATTATCTTCTCCCAGGGCTGTATAGATACGTTTGGCAACTTCTTTATGATTCATTTACTTTACCTCTCTTCTTTGTAAATAATGACTTGTAAATTTAAGCGTTTTCATTTACTTGATTAGAATTTTAACAGGCTGTGATAGATATGTCAAACGTTTGACAGAAAAATATCATTTCCAATTATAAAGTGTCGCAAATTAAGGTAGTAAAATATGGAAACGCTTGCTATTTTTCTGAGATATGCTTAAAATGATACCAACATAAACGTATAAATGAAGATTTCACTATATATCTTTTATCAAGGAGGAAGCGTATGGCTTTTAAATTACATACTTTTAATCAGGAAGACCGTTATCGCGATTATGGAGAATGGTCACAAGAATACATTGAATCATTGAATGATTTAGCTGCTCAATCCCCTTGGCGCAATCATTTTCATATCGAACCTAAGACAGGATTATTGAATGATCCAAATGGCTTTTCTTTTTATAATGGGGAATGGCATCTCTTCTACCAATATTATCCATTCGGCCCTGTTCATGGCCTTAAATCTTGGTATCATTTAACATCTAAGGACTTAGTCCACTGGGAGGAAAAAGGTATTGGCTTATTACCTGATAATGCTTTGGATGCTCACGGTGCATACTCTGGTTCGGCAGTAGCTGATGGTGAAGATTTAAGATTGTTTTATACAGGAAATGTAAGAGATGATCAATGGATTCGTCATCCTAAACAAAACACCATCACATATAATCCAGACAAAGGTGGATTTAGCGAAAAGCAACTGATTATTGATGAAATTGATCTAGCAACAGACCATTTTCGAGATCCGATGTATTTCACTGCTCACGACCATTCATGGCTAGTCATTGGCGGACAGAGAGTTTCCGATAATAAGGGGACCCTTTACCTATATCGAGCTGAAACAACTCATTTAGATCAATGGACCTTCCACAGTGAATTGCCGATTGCGCAGGCAGATTCAGCCTATATGTTTGAGTGTCCGAATATTAATCAAGTGGATGGCAAAGTGTTTGTCACATTCTGTCCTCAAGGCATTGATCGTGATCAATTAGCGTATCAAAATATATACCCAAATGCTTACTTAATCGCAGATGCCTTTACCCCAGATGGTCAGTTAGAAAATCCAGGAAAATTATATAACTTAGATTACGGTTTTGATGTGTATGCAAGTCAATTGATTAACGCTCCTGATGGGAGAGTGCTAGGTGTTTCTTGGTTAGGATTGCCAGAAATAGATTATCCTACAGATGCATACGGCTACCAAGGCGCTTTGAGTTTGATTAAAGATTTCCGTATAAAAAATGGTCATTTATACCAATACCCAGTTGAGGAAATGCTTGCTTTAAGACAAGCCCCTATCCATTTTTCTGAAAATATTACTGTAGAAAAAAATGCTTATGAATATGCATTTGAAGTATTCGCTAACCAGGAAGCGACTGTTTATTTATATGCTGATTCTGATAAAAAACACTTTGTAACCTTATCCATTAATACAATTGATGGTAAGATAGTACTTGATAGAAGTGATATGGGTGCTAGTTTTGGTGCCGAATTTGGCGTAAGCCGTCAATTAACATTAACAGGTCAAGAAAATGTTAAAGTAAATGTCTTCGTAGATGAGTCCGTCTTAGAGGTATTTATAAATGATGGTGCTTATGTTTTATCATCAAGAATCTTTACAGCAGATGAACAACAAAAAAATATTTTTGCGGAAGGAACCGACAATAACGTCATTTATCCCTTGCAAAAATAGTGAATAGGGGGAAGTAAATTGCGCGCAAAGTTACAAGACGTAGCAGCTTTGGCAGGCGTTTCAGTGACAACAGTTAGTCGGGTAATCAATCAAAAGGGGTACCTATCTCAAAAAACAATTGAAAAAGTGCACAAAGCTATGAAGGAATTGAATTATTATCCTAATTCCTTAGCACGGAGTTTACAAGGTAAATCAACTAAACTAGTAGGGCTAATATTTCCAAATATTGATACCATATTTTACGCAGAATTAGTCAACAATCTTGAACAAATACTTTTTGCAAAAGGATATAAAACAATTATTTGTAATAGTGAACGAGATGAGGCTAAGGAAGCTGATTATTTGAATATGCTCCAGTCTAATCAGGTGGAGGGTATAATTGCTGGTGCACATAATTTAAATTATACAGATTATGAGCGCGTAACTGCACCAGTGATATCCTTTGACCGTTTTATTGGGGAAAACATTCCAATCGTATCATCAGATAATTACCAAGGGGGGAGATTGGCTACAGAGACATTGCTGAAGAGTCATTCGACTAAACCTTGGATGATAACTGGTACTAACGACCCCAATTCTCCAACATATTTACGTTATCAAGCTTTTATGGATGTGACAAAGGAACGTGGTTTAGAGGGACATCTAACGAAAATTCCAAAAGAATTCTCACAAATAAGAAAGCAATTGAAGATTAAAGCGTTATTGACGGAAGAAAGACCGGATGCTATTTTTTGTTCTGATGATTTAACAGCTTTACTAGTGATGAATACAGCACGGGAATTGGGCCTATCCATTCCTGATGATTTAAGAATTGTAGGTTATGATGGTACGAATTTTATTCAGACTTACGTACCACAATTAACGACAATTGCACAACCTATTAGGGACTTAGCTGAATTATTGGTGGATGTTTTATTACAACAAATTGATCACTCGCTTGAAGTTAAAAAGCATGCAGATAATCGTTATATTCTACCAATTAAATTGATTCCTGGCCAAACTGTATAATAATGGCAATTAGAGATATAGAAGGTGAAAACATTGGAAGAAATTCTATTTAAGGCTATGGGGACGAGCATTAGGTTAACCATTGCTCACGAACAAGCACATGAAATATTGGCAGAAGCTAAACAACGGCTTTTAGATTTTGAAAAGCGTTTTTCTGCTAACGATGCGCACAGCCTTTTGATGCGAGTGAATGCGAAGGCAGGCATTAGTCCTGTTGAAGTAGATGATGATATTTTCAAGTTGATTGCCATCGGGAAAAGATACTCTCTAAAAGAAAACACTTGCTTAAATATTGCGATTGGGCCTCTAGTGAAGTTATGGAAGATCGGTTTCAAGGGTGCAAATTTACCTGATAAGAACAGCATTCAAACTCGCTTAGCACTAACTGATCCTCGAGATATTATCCTTGATGATCAAGCTAAAACAGTATATTTACAAAAAAAAGGAATGGAAATTGATTTAGGTGCATTAGCCAAGGGCTATTTCGCAGATTTAATAAAAGATTTTTTCCTGAGTAAAGGTGTTCAATCCGGCATGATTAATTTAGGTGGTAATGTATTATTAATAGGTAGTCATCCAAAAAATCCCGGTGGCTTTTGGCATGTAGGTATTCAAGATCCTGAGCAACAACGTAACCATTTAAGTGGTATTTTACAATTCCAAGATGGTTCAGTTGTGACATCTGGTATTTATGAAAGACAATTTGAGTATGCAGGGAAAAGTTACCATCATATTTTTGATCCACAAACTGGCTATCCAGTGGAAAGTGATATTGCAGGCTTAACAATTGTTTCAAAATCATCGCTGATAGGAGAAATTTATACTTCTTTATATTTTCATCTATCTAGTGATGACTTACTAAAGCAACTATCAAGCGTTGTTGGCGTCGAAGCTGTAGTCATAAGAAAAGATGGGCAAGTTTTGTTAACGGAAGGTATAAAGCCTTTCTATACACCTATTGCGCGAGCAGTTAATTCGAAAGATTAAGCAGTGATTTAGAAGGTGAGACAAAAGTCGTTAAAATTGACATACTAGACCAAAAGCTGAACAATAACGAAATGTGATTGGCGCATTTTGAGTAGTATCGGACAATGCTGACTTTTGAAACGCGAGGATAAACGTTCTTATATAGGAAAGAGAGGCTGAGATATTTTTGTCCCAGCCTCTTTTTTTATAAGTATCAGTGCCAGCTATGATAAACTCTTTTTCTAAGGAGATTTGTAACCTTGGTTGGAGATTTTATCCAGTCAATTATGCTAAAATAAGCTAGGTATAGGAGGTTGGATCTTTTGGACCAATTGGTAAATGAATTTATAACATATATACAACAAAATAATATTGAAAAAGCCAACAAGGTTTTTGAAAAAATGTTAGATCAGTTAGAAAATGAAGATGCTCAAGTATTAGCACAAACGGGGTACAGCCTAGCCCAATTAGGTTTTGTTGATTATGCTAATGAGATTTATACGGTGGGGGAAAAACGGTTTCCAGAAGAAGATTCTTGGATATTATTAAAAGGGGAACTTGCCTTAGACAATGGACAAGTAGAAGAATCAATTGATGAATTACTTAAAATTGTACCTGAAAGTCCGCTATATGTAGATGCCTTGTTGTTACAAGCGGATGCCTATCAAATGTATAATTTACCAGAAGTGGCTTTGGTGAAATTAAATGAAGCAAGAGAATTAGCGCCAAATCAACCAGTGATTTTATACGGGATTGCGGAATTAAGATTTCAACAAGGAGAGTTCCAACAGGCTTTGCCACTATATGAAAGACTATTGCAATCCGAAGAGACACCGGAATCTTTATTGGAGACGATAGAAGCACATTTTGCTTATGCGAAAGCGGCAACTGGTAATTTTGAAGAAGCTATTGAATTAATTGAAGCAACACCAGAAAATGATCGAACGGATGAACAGCAAGAACAATTAGCCTTTTATTATGCAGAAACAGAAAATTTTGAGAAAGCTAATACAATCTTAGAAAATTTATATGAAGATGACAAATTATCAGATGGCTTATTAGTTGTTTATGCTCAAGTAAAGAATGCCTTCCATGATCATGACGGTGCTTTAGAATTGATGAATAAAGCGATTCAAATAAACCCTTATGAGGCAAGGTTATATTTCTTAAAAGCAGAATTTGCACAACAAACTGGCAACCGAGAAACAGCTCGTGAAGCTTTAGAATTCGCGTTGGATATCGATCCGGATTATAGCCAGGCATTAGTCTTACTACTGCAATTATTCATCGATGATGAAGATTATGGTACTGCTCGTGCGTTGATTCAAGATATGGATGAAAAAGGTATTGAATTTGATCGTTATGTTTGGATGAAAGCTAAGGTATTCCAAGAATTGGAAGAGTTTGATTTTGCAAGACAATCATACACAGATGCTTATGCACAATTAAAGGAAGATTACTCATTCTTACAAGATTACTTTGTTTTCTTAAGGGAAGCTGGAGATTGGCGACAAATTCAAGCTGTCTTTGAAGGCCAAGCTGACTTGGCCCAAAGACCAGAGTTTCAAGATGTGTACGAAAGTTTACAAGATTGGTTAGCTGAAAACGAAGAATATTAGATAATAGATTGCACTAATAGAACTTTAGGAGGCAAGATTATGCGCATATTAGTAACAGGATTTTTAGGTAGAATGGGTTCAACAGCAGCTAATATGGTTTTGAACCATGAAGGTTTTGAATTAGTAGCTTTAGTAAATACTGATTTAGATAAGCATGCAGAACAAGTAGCTGAATGGCAAGATAAAGCATCAGTTTTTGAAAGTATTCAAGAAGCGATTGATCAAGTAGCAATTGATGTAGCGATTGACTTTACTATTCCAGCTGCAGCTTATCAAAATACTAAATATTATATTGAACATAATATTCATCCAGTCGTTGGTACAACAGGTTTCACTGATGCAGAGATTGAAGAATTGACTATTTTATCTAAAGAGAAACAGTTAGGTGGTTTAATTGCACCGAATTTTGCAATCGGTTCAGTATTGATGCAATTATTCTCTGCTAAAGCAGCCAAGCACTTACCAGATGTAGAAATTACAGAAATCCATCATAACCAAAAGTTAGATGCACCAAGTGGTACAGCAGAAAAAACAGCTAAATTAATTTATGAAGCACGTGGGGCGCACGTATCTGGGCACCCTGAGGAAACGGAGTCAATGCCTGGAGCACGTGGGGCTGATTATCATGGTATTCGTATCCACTCATTACGTTTACCAGGCTATAATTCACATCAAATTGTACAATTCGGTGGAGTTGGAGAAGCTTTAACGATTCGTCAAGACTCATTCGATCGTAACTCATACATGCCCGGCGTAGCATTGGCAGTTGAGAAAGTGAGCCAATTGGATGGCTTAATCTATGGTTTGGAGCATTTATTAGATGACTAATAGTCAAGAATTTATTAAAGCCGCACCTATTATCTATACCCTAAATGAGGCTGGCTACGAGGCCTATTTTGTGGGTGGTGCCGTACGTGATTTACTATTAGACTTGCCAATTCATGATGTTGATATTGCAACCTCTGCTTACCCAGCAGAGGTTCAATCCTTATTTCCTCGTCATTTCGATGTGGGCTTAGACCATGGCACTATTATGGTGTGGTTTGAAGGGGAGACCTATGAGATTACAACCTTTAGAACTGAATCGACATATCAAGATTACCGTCGACCAGACAATGTTACTTTCGTACAAAATCTTGAAGAAGATCTGTTACGACGAGATTTCACTATTAATGCCTTAGCCATGACACCTGATCACCAAATCGTGGATTATTTTGATGGGCAAAAAGATTTAGCTAATCAAGTAATCCGAGCAGTAGGCAGTCCACACGATAGATTTAATGAGGATGGTCTGCGGATGATGCGTGGTATTCGCTTTGCAAGCCAGTTAGATTTTGCAATAGAGAGAGAGACCTTTAAAGCAATAAAAGATAATGCAAGTATATTAGTACATATTGCAATTGAGCGAATTACAGTTGAAATGAATAAACTTTGGATTGGTGTCAATTGGCATAAAGGACTATCATATTTTTTATCAACTGACCTAATACAGTATGTGCCTATATTGGCTGATTACAAGCATGTATTTTCTGATTTACTAGATCTCACTAGCGACCGGGTTCAATTACCAGACGAAAACTTTGCGTGGGCACTATTGTTTTGGCGTGTCTATGAATTATCAGGCCATAAAGACATCACAATGATACAACAGCAAGTTCGCCAATTCGTCAAAGCTTGGAAAATGTCCAACCAGTCACAAAAAGAGATATTGGCATACTTAGAAATATTTATTTACCGAACTGATCATACGGAGTGGAAGCTAGTGGATATTTATGGTCGAAATCAGCATCAAATTGAACTGGTGGAAACTTTCATCGCCTTGCAACAAGAAAATGCGCAAGTTTTGTTCAAAACGGTCTTTAAGTCCAACAATCCCCAAGTTATTCATGAATTATTTAAGGCATTACCCATTAATTCCCTACGCGACTTAGCAATTAATGGGCAAGACATCATTAGAGAAATTAATCCCAAAAATAAACGCGAGATTGGTCAAATGTTAAAGTACTTGGAGCAAGCTGTAGTTAAAGAAGAGGTAATCAATGACCAACTTGCTTTGTTGGCATATTTAAAGGATAACTATCAAATTTAATTGTAGGAAGGTGTTAGAAGTGACAACCACTTATGCAGTTCTGGACTTAGAAACAACAGGATCTACATATGATAACGGTGACCGCATTATTCAAATAGGGGTGGCCTTTGTTCAGAATGGGCAAATTGTGGATCAATTTGCTACGGATATCTTTCCTAACCAAGAAATTCCACGTGAAATTACCAAATTAACAGGTATTACCAATGAACAAGTTAAAGTTGCCCCTAAATTTCAAGAAATTGCTGAAATATTATGGCAAAAGCTAACTAATACGGTTATTGTGGCACATAATATAGGCTTCGATTATAAATTTTTAGACAAGACTTTCCAAGACCATGGTTATCCTGCTATGTCACATGACCGAGTAGATACGGTTGAAATGATACGGGTGCTTTATCCAACTGCAGATTCCTATAAATTAGGGGAATTTTGTATTTCCCACGGTATTCATTTAGAAAATGCGCATACAGCAATTGATGATGCTATTGCAACAGCACATATTCTAGTCATGTGTCAAGAGAAAGTGGCTACTATGCCAGTGGAATTATTTGAGCAAGTTCAACCTTTTTTACATTATTTTATAGGTCAAACCGGAGACTATATAGCACAATGGTTTATAAAACATCAACAGGCACCCAGACCTTATGAATATATTGCGCCATTTACCTTAAATCCAAAATTAGCTAGTTTCCAGATTTTTCCATCCGGATTTGGGGAAGATGAAGCGAGTTATATGGAAGTTGGCAACCAAAAGATCATACAGGCAAATCATGGCGTCAAACTAGCATCACTTCAGAAAACGATGGTCCAAAAGATCGCACCATTTTTTAATCAAAAAGATGTAGGAGAAATGCAAGACGACAAAGTGAAATACGCATTCCTTACTGCTAATGCAGGAGTAGGGAAGTCACTAGCTTATGTAGTATCAGCGCTATCTAGTGAAGATAATGGCGATGAAAAGACTAGACAGTACAATAACCACTCCAAGGTTGTTATTTCAACATCAACTGTTATTTTGCAGCATCAATTCTTAGATAAAACAATCCGATTAGCAGCTAATCTATTCGGCAGACCATTGAAAACAGTCATCTTGAAAGGACAAAACCATTTTATACAGTTGACTAAATTACAGAAATACATCCGACAATTAAAACAACATCCTGAAGCTGCGCTAAAGCGTGATGTATTAATTTCAGTAGCATTGTTTGTTTGGTTACACGAAACAACCACAGGAGATCTGCACGAGCTTAATCCAGGGTTGAACAATGAAGTGTATTGGCATAATGTGAATCGTTTATCTAAAGGTAGCCGTAACGATGAAATTCAGCGGTGGGGTGATTATGCCTTCTATGAGCGTCACGTAGCTGAAGCTAGGTATGCGGATATCGTGATTTTAAATCACGCTTATTTTGCTTATCACTATCAAGATTTAATTGAACAAGCTATTTTGACAGCGGAAGCGAAAGTCATCATTGATGAATGTCATCAATTACCAGTGACCGTGCATCAACAACAAATTAAAACTATTCAATCAAAAGAAGTTGAAGAAACGCTTACTGCTATTGAGCGAATAGTTCATCGATTGATGGATAAGCTAGTCACAAATAATGCGAAAATGCAATCGGTAGATAAGCTTTATCATGTTGAGCAGAATTTACAAGCAGCTTGGGCTAATTGGGATCGGTTTATTGATCAAATATCAGATCAATACCAAACCAAAAGTTATTATCATAGGCAGACAGGTCAAGAATCTTATTATATAAGCCACGATTTTTATATGGTGGCAAATTGGCGAGAAAGTGTAAAAAAAGCTGTTACAGCTATGGCGAAGATGTGCGCACCACTAAAAGTTATTGCTAGACAGCTTTATCAAATGGATATTTTGACCAAACGGGCTTACCAACAACTAATTAGCCAGTTAAATCAATATGATGACCATATTCAAAACTGGATAAAGACAAGTAAAGCCAGTAAAGATTACTATGCAGATCTACACGTAAGCTTTGGAAAAAATAATGTCCAAGTGACAATTGATCGTAAACTATATACCAGCCAATCGCATTTATCAGCTATGTTCCATGCTATCCCAGGTCAATTGCTATTGGTTTCAGCATCACTAGAAATTGTACGATCTAAGAATATGGTCCAATCGTTATTTGGCATCGAAGACTTTGCATGGTATTCATTTATAGAAGATTCTTATACTCTACAACTAGTAGATGGTCGGACACAACAAGTTCATGGTTATTATTTAAAAGACTATTTGTCGATTGATAAGTATAATGAAGAAGAGGCCGCTGTTGTAATTTCGGATGTGCTGGAGGCACTATGGACAAATAAAAAATCCATGCGGAAAATACAGGTGTTTTTTCAATCACGTTCATTGATGCGCATAACTCATCATGAAATGAAACAACGACTGACTCGAGCTGTTTTTGGCCATTTAATCGTGCAGAATAATCAACGGAATCTAGATCGTCTAGCACGCCAGTATGAAGAAAGTACTCGTGCAATTTTATTTGCAGTGGCAAGCTTTCAAGAAGGTATTCACTTAAATGCTGAAACTGATGCTTTTGTGCTAACTAGATTGCCGTTTTCAGCGCCAGATACCCCGGATGCGTTAGCTAAACAAGATTATTTAAAATCACTTGGAGATAATTATTTCAATGATGTAGCTTTACCGGACATGTTGATGAATCTAACACAGATTTTTGGGCGAATGGCCTCATCGGGGAGTCGACAAGCAATCTTTATCTCACTGGATAAACGATTGGAAACAGCGGCTTATGCTGACCAGATAGCTGATGTGATGCCGGAAGCATTAACCATGCAGAAAATCAACTTAAATGAATTAAAGCGGAAAGATTAAAATTATGTTAGGATAGACCTATAAAAGGGGTAAGAAATCATGAAACGAAAATTATTTTCTATTTTAATTGCTGTCATGGTGATTTATTTAGTGGGTTCAACATATGTATATGCCAGTTCTCAACAAATGGTGGCGAGTGCAGAAGCCAAAACCACTCAAGTAGCAAAGGATAATGGTCTCACTCATATAACTGATTTTTATGTATTTAATAAAGATGAAACGTATTATGCCGTTATGGGTGAAAATAGTGAAGGACGCCAAGTTTATTTTGCTTATCAACCAGAGTCTGACTATCAGAAAATGGGATTTGTAGATGAAATGGTGAATGAGGACAATGCTTTTTCACTCACACGATACGAAATGCCAGATATTAATGTAAGAACCGCCAATCTAGGTATCGAAAACGATACATTCGTTTGGGAGGTTTCATTCACAGACGCAGACGGTCGTCTTGGTTATCATTATATCAACGCAACGACGGGTGAATGGTATGAAACTATAAACGATTTATAGGAGGATTGAGGGTATATGGAATTAGCAAATAGAATAAAAAAAATGCAGGGGTCCCAAACCTCAGCAGCGGCCGCAAAGGCGCGTGCATTGAAGGAACAAGGTGTTGACGTTATCTCATTAGCAGTAGGTGAACCAGATTTTAATACACCTAATTATATTTTAAATCAGGTAAAAGAAGATATGTTTGCTGGTAGGGGCCATCACTACACCGCAGCATCAGGTCTTAATGCCTTAAAGCAAGCCATTATTGACTATCATGCTGAATATGACAATATTCAATATACTTTAGACCAAGTATTTATTGCTGATGGCGCAAAAATGATTTTGTATTACACTTTTCTTTCTTTGTTAAATGAAGGTGATGAAGTTTTAATTCCTGCACCATACTGGGTTAGCTATGTTGATCAGGTAAAAATGGCTGACGGCGTACCAGTTATCTTTGAAACCTCACCAAGTGATAACTTTAGCATTACACCGGAACTTTTAGATCAACACGTGACAGACAAGACTAAGTTGCTTGTTTTAAATACACCGTCTAATCCGTCAGGTGCCATTTTGAGTGATGAGGACCTACTTGCAGTTGCCGAGTATTGTTTAGCACATAATATTTTAATTGTTGCAGATGAAATTTACTACCGCTTGGTTTATAACGGGCATAACGCACATTCAATCGCTGCGTTATCACCTGAAATCAAAAAGAATGCAATCATTATCAATGGTTTCTCTAAAGCTTATGCCATGACTGGTTGGCGTTTAGGTTATGCTTTAGCTGATCACAAATATATTGAATCCTTTTCAAAACTAGCTAGTCAAATTAATTCTAATCCCACAGGTATCAGTCAATATGCAGCCTTAGCAGCCTTAACTGACCCGAGAGAAGAAGCCGTAGAAGCAATGCGTAAACAATTTGAGAAACGTCTAAATGCAGCTTACCAAGAACTACTAACTGTTCCTGGTTTTAAATTAGATCATAAACCTCAAGGTGCCTTTTACCTATTCCCAGATGCTTCAGAGACTGCTAAATTATGTGGTTATGATTCCGTGACAGAGCTAGCCAATGCTTTTATTGAGGAAGCCTATGTAGTGGGTGTGCCAGGTGTAGCTTTTGGTAAAGAAAATCATATTCGTTTTTCATACGCAACTAATGAGGAAAGTTTTGCTGAAGCAATGAAACGCATTCGTGAATTTGTGGAAAGTAAAATTGCTCGATAACTTGAATAGTCATTATTTTATTAAATAACTCTAAAAAGTTAGGTATATAAAGCAGCCTAACTTTTTTGGATTATAATAAAGTTGACAGTATTTGAATATACTAGCTATTATTCAATTGTAAAGTTTAAACAATGACATGTATGACTGAAAATGAATATCAAAGAAGGGTGACGTATGCAAAGAGAATATTATACTGTACTACGCAATCGTGTTTTAGAATCGTATCACCGCTTAAATATTAGCAATGAAGAGATGATGCTACTGATTCATTTTTTGACTTTTCAACAAGCGGGAGAGGATTTTCCAGCAATCTCATTAATAGGTCAACGAATGAATTTGGAAGATCAACAACTGTATAATATGATTCAATCATTAATTGAACGGGGATTTCTAAGTATCCCTTTTTATAAAAATGATGAAGGGAAATTAGTTGAGTATTATTCGTTAGACCCTTTGTATCAGAAATTAACACAATTAGATGAAGAAGACGAAAGCCATCGCTTTAAACAAGCAAAAGCTACTAAAGAGGGTGAAGTTTTTGACATGATACAAGTTGAATTTGGTCGACAATTATCCCCTATTGAGTATCAAAAAATTGGCGATTGGTTCCAAAAAGATGGTTATGATCCAGAGGTGGTCAAAGAAGCGCTAAAAGAAATGGTATTAAATAATGTTTATTCTTTAAATTACATGGACCGTATTTTGTTGAACTGGTCTAAAAGGAAACAAGTCCAAGGCAAAGATTCTACTAATTTTAATAAACAAAATGCACAAGAGCAGAATCTGCCACCAGTCCCAGTTACTAAATGGTTAAATAAGTAAGGAGGCTTTACTTTGACGAAATTACCTTTAAAAACAAAAGCAGAAACGATAGCAATTCTAGATGAATTGGATAAAATGTATCCAAATCCAAAAACAATGTTGGATTATCAAACACCATTTCAGTTAGTAATTGCCGTTCTTATGTCGGCGCAAACAACTGATGTTGCAGTAAATAAAGTGACTCCTGCCTTATTTGCTAAATATCCCAGTCCAGACGATATGGCTGAGGCTGACCTAGAAGACTTAGAAGATTACATCAAAACAATCGGTTTATATCGTAATAAAGCTAAGAATATGAAAAAGACAGCGATCATGATACGTGATGAATTTGGTGGGCAAGTTCCCAAAACTAGAGAAGAGTTGATTAAGTTACCTGGCGTTGGTCGTAAGACGGCCAATGTAGTATTAAGTGAGGCTTTTGGTATTCCAACAATCGCAGTAGACACTCATGTTGAACGAGTGACAAAAAGAATGGGAATTGTTGACCCAAAAGCTAGTGTGAGAGAAACAGAAGAAACTTTAATGGCAAAAATACCCAAAGAAAGGTGGCGGGATGCTCACCATCAGTTTATTTATTTTGGACGAGAATACTGTACTGCGCGCAATCCAAAATGTGAAAGTGACCCAAAGATAACATTTTGCGAATGTCGAAAAATCAAATAGAGATCACATTTTTGAAGGTAGAAACCCTCATGAATTTTCATTCCTATACTTGATTAATATTTTCAAGTTGGGTATATTTATGGTCAAAGAAGTGAAAGAGAAGGTGAAAACATGCCTAGAGAACATGACGCGTCTAAAACAGCTGAAAGTTTACACGCCTTACGTGTTCACCTAAAAGGAAGCCAATATATCCTTGAAGTGTTAAAAAAAGATATGCGTAAAAAAGGGTTAAGTGAAAACGAGTTTACCGTTTTAGAATTACTATACAACCGTGGACAACAACCTATTCAACAAATTGGAAAACGCATCTTAATCCCCTCATCTAGTTTAACCTATGTGATAGATCGCCTAGAGGATAAAGGATTCGTTGAACGTACACATAATCCTGAAGATCGTCGTGTAATCTATGCTGAAATTACAAAACTTGGCCGTGAAAAAATGGCAGAAGTTTTCCCCGGACACAGTCAATTAATTGCTGATATGTTCCAAGAATTTAGCGAAGACGACTTGGAAAATTATATTAACTTAACAAAAAAAATAGGCTTTAAAGCTCAAAATATTTTAGAAGGTTAATCCTCCTAGATATTCTTATAGAAGTTGGTCAAAAAAAGACTAGCTTCTTTTTTTATTTAAAAGAATATGCGTAAAATAATTACCAGATTTTTCACATGTTGAAAAGTATATGAATATGATATGATAATACAGAATGAATGAGGTGTTGCTATGAAGGAAGTAATTCATTTTTATCATACAAATGATTGGCATTCTCATCTTGAGAATTGGCCAAAGTTTTTACGTTATTATCAAACACAGGCAAATAAACATCGCGATGAAGATGAGGCTTATTTTCTTTTTGATATAGGTGATGCAGTAGACCGTCAGCATCCTTTAACTGAAGCTAGTCAAGGTCAAAACATGGTCAAGTTAATGAATGAATTTGGTGTCGATGTAGCAACAATTGGCAATAATGAAGGTATTGGTAGTCAACATGACATCTTAGATAATCTTTATAGAGAAGCAGATTTCCAGGTGGTTCTAGGTAATATCGTTGATAAAGTTACGAGTAAAGCACCTAAATATACCAAAGATTACACCATGATCCAAACGGATAAAGGGAGTCGATTTGCTGTATTAGGAATGACTGCACCATTTGAAATTTCTTATGGCGTTGTTGGGTGGACACCAATTGATCCATTATTAAGTATTGCCCGTGTTTTAAAAGAAATTAAAGCAAATGAAAGTTTTGATGGCATATTATTGCTTAGTCATCTCGGCCTACCAACAGATCGCCAGATTGCTGAACAATTTCCTGAAATCTTAGTGATTTTTGGTGCGCACACTCACCACGTTCTACCAGAAGGAGAGTGGGTTGGACATACCCTATTGACTGGTGGTGGTAAGTATGGTCAATTCATGGGACATTTAACACTTGAAGTGAATAAATTACAAAAGCAAGACCATTTATACACGCCAGATAAAAGAGAAACAGCTAATCAATCTGGTATTATTATTGACTATCCAGCTCACTTTAAATTAGACGAGGAATTAATCGCCTCGGATCGAATTTCTGATTATGAAGTGGACGAACAGCAGATATCAAACTGGTTAGAAGAAGGAAAAAAACGGTTAAAGAATCAGATAATTGGTTATTTACCCATTGCTTTAGCAGCTGATGAATACCATTATTCACCTTTGCAATATTATACTCTGATGGCTATGAAAGAGGCGAGTGGTGCTGATGTTGCTATAGTAAATTCTGGATTATTTCTACAAGGATTACCTGCAGGTCCAGTTTCCAAATATGATTTACATAAGGCCTTACCCCACCCAATCCGTTTAATGGTAGTTGAGTGTAGTGTAAGGGAATATTTACAGGATATTTATCCACAAATTGCAACGTTACGCGCTGACCTTCAAGCAATGCCAATTAAAGGATCAGGTTTTCGAGGAGATATTTTTGGCCAGTTAATGGTATTAGACAATGAAGAATTAACACATCTTGACCTAAATGAATCTTTGAAAATCATTACAATTGACCATATTTTGTATCTGCCATTTTTCACAGAATTAACGAATAAACACCATTATTTATGGTCACAACCTTTTATTAGAGAATTACTCGCAGATAAAATTCACCAGGCAAGTAGTCGAGATAGTATTTAATACTTGCTTTAAAAGCAGATTATTGATAGACATGTGTAAGTATAGTGATGAATTGAAATAGAGATTAGTGAGGAGGTATTGGATGTTAAGTCGTAAAAGACAAGAAGAATTAAAAGAACAACGAGCGAATTTAAATTATCCGATTGCAAAAATAGAACGAATTAATCCAGAAACGTTACGTATTAATGGCCAAACTTTTGTTGTCATCGATAATTATCGTGAGGCGTTAGATATAGAAGCCATAGCTGATAGGTATATGGACATCCTAGATGTTTATGATTTTGTAGTGGGTGATTGGTCTTATGAACAGCTACGTTTAAAAGGTTTTTTTGCTAATGATGCTAAGATTGGTAGTTTGGAGCAAAAAATTAAGCATTTACCAGATTACCTATTAGAGTATGCTAGTTTTGGTGCAGCTTATTTTGTCATTGCACATGAACGAACACCAGAAGAGATACAAAAACGTAATGAAGAATATTGGGCACAACAAAAAAGCCTGAACCATGAATCTATGCGTAATCGACAAAGTAAAAATCAGCAAAACCGTTCATCAAGTAAAAAGTCATATCAAGGTAAAAAAGGTGACAACCGACAAAAATCAGTTGGGTCAAACCAATATAAAACGCAACAAAAAGGATCCAATAAAAAACATGCTGCTTATAAGGGGCCAACTTTTTCTATTTCGCAGAATAAACAAACACTTAAAAGTGGACAAAGTCAAAAATCAGTGAAAAAGAAAATAGTAACTAAACGCCAGCATTCCTTTAGTATCAAAGAAAAAGGGGAAAAATCATAGATGAATCTTAAGGATAAAGTTTTTTTAATTGATTTAGATGGTACGATGTACCGCGGCGGTCAACCAATAGAGGGTGCGAAAGATTTTATCGAACGCTTGATTCAAGAAGATATACCTTTTATGTTTGTAACCAATAATGCAATGCGAGACCATCAAGCAGCTGCAGATAATTTAAATAAAATTACAGGCTTAAATGTTAAAGGACATCACTTTTATACATCAGTGGATACTTTACGCTTTATTTTAGCAGAAGATTTAAAGTCAGGTAAATTGGTAAAGGATAAAGGTAATGCTTATGTCATCGGTATGAGCTATTTAAAAGATCAAGTAATCCAAGCTGGCTTTAATCTAGTAGATGATGTAGACCAAAGGCCTTGTGATATTGTAGTAGTTGGACTTGACCAAGACGTTACCTACCCGCAATTAGTTGAAGCATCCATTGCTGTTCAAAGAGGTGCAGTATTCTATCTAACCAATCCGGATTTTCAGTTTCCTTCAGATAGAGGATTCGTACCTGGGGCAGGTGCCCTAGGTCAGGTTATTACTGCAGCTACAAGAATATCGCCAACTGTATGTGGAAAGCCAAATGCTTTAATTATTGAAGGGGCACTGGCTAAGCTTGGATATAGCAAAAATCAAGCAGTATTTCTCGGTGATAATCTCATGACAGATATTTCCGCGGCTGAAAGTGCAGGAATTGATGCTATTTTTATTGAAACAGGTGTACATACTAAAGACAATTTATCAGAATTTGACGTGACGCCAACATTGGTGGTGGAAAATTATGAAGCACTCTTATCAACCTGGTCATAAATTTTTACATGATATACATTTATTTATGGTTGTTTTAACACTAGTTATATTCTTTGTGAGTTTGGCCATTACAGTTACAATAGCAAACGTACCACTATTTATGGGATCATTATGGTACTCAAAGTCTTTTGAGTTAGTTCATTTATCCTTTTGGACAGTTGTAGAGAATTATTTACAGCTATTGGCTTATTTGAATGTTCCATGGATAGATCATTTAGTTATGAAAGATTTTCCGACCTCAGCTTCAGCGGCTTTTCATTTTATGGAAGTTAAGCACTTATTTTACTTAAATTATGCTATCCTGATAGTTTCTGCTATAGTTGGTCGCTATCTTTTATACAAATTGAAGGTGAGCCGTAATTTGTGGCGTTTATATTGGCCTTTTAAACAGTTAAGATGGTTACCTATTTTAGTAATCATTTTATTAATCTTTAATTTTAATACTATTTTTATTGTTTTTCATGAGATTGCATTTAACAATGATGCCTGGTTATTCAATCCTGCAACTGACCCTATTATTTTAGTACTCCATGAATCTTTCTTCCTGTTGTGCTTCATATCCGTATTCGTCATACTTCAGATAGAAATAGAAGTAGTCTATCGTAAAGTAAAAAAGGATTTTAACCACCAAATTTTAGGTATCTAAAAAACTACCAAGGAGCGTATGTGACTAGGCTCCTTGGTAGTTTTTGTTTTTGTTAGGTATTAGTCAGTGAACATGGAGGTCGAATGCAATGGCGCAACGCGACGGTCAGGAAATAAATAATGCGCTACTTGATTAACCGCGTGTGGTGCTTCACCAAATCCAGTTGCAATTAATTTTGCTTTATTTGGATAATTCGCAATATCACCTACAGCATAAATACCTGGAATGTTGGTTTGTAAATTATGGTCTACTTGAATGGATTCATTCTCAATTTCTAAGCCCCAGTTACGAATTTCGTCTATAGAAGATACAAATCCATAGGTCATAAAAATATGTTCTACATTTAGTAGCTTCGTTTCCTGACTTCGAGCTTTAGCGATTTGAATGCCGGTTAATTTCTTGTTTTGCCCAATTAGTGCTTCTGGTACATAAGGCGTAATAAAATCGATATTATCTTTTTGTTTGGCAAGGGAGACAGAATATTCGTGTGCCCTAAATCGGTCTCGTCGGTGAATTAAATATACTTTTTTTGCATAATCAGCTAATGCTAAAGATGCATCGAAAGCAGAATCGCCACCACCTAATACTGCTACTTCTTTACCTGTATATTGATCAAAGTTTGAAACATGATAAGAAATATAGTTATCTTCATATTCATCTAAGCCGGTAATGGCTATTTTTCTAGGTTTAAAAGAACCATTACCAGCAGCAATAATAATTGCACCGGCCGTATAGGTACGTTTGCTCGTTTCAATAATAAAATCTTGGTCTATTTTTTGAATAGTAAGTACTTTTTCATTTAAATGAATTTGGGTTGTTTCACGAAAACGGTCTAATTGCATGGTTAACACCTGGCTTAGTTCATGGCTGGTAATTTTTGGATAAGCGGGTATATCAAATATATTTTTTTCAGGGTACAAAGCTTTTGGTTGACCACCTATTTCAGGTAAGGAATCGACTAAGCGTACACTTAGATTACGCATACCTGCATAAAAGGCAGTAAACATACCTACTGGACCAGCCCCAACGATGAGTAGGTCCGTTCTATTATTTGTCATTTTGATCTCTTTCTAATTGTTTCTGAATTATAATGGCATATTTAATAAGTTGTATATAAAGCGAATACCTAATGTAACAAGTACACCAGTAGTCATACCACCAATTACTTCTGAAGGTTTATGGCCTAGATAGTCATTAATCACCATACGGTCCTCATCTAAAGTGTTTAGTTTATTGAGCAAATCTTGATCGTCTGTCTCTTTTGCTTTTTCTTTCAAAATCTTCATCAGATTATAAATCAACACACCTTGTTCTCCATCTTGGCGACGAACCCCCATGGCATCAAACATGACTATCATACCAAAACAAACGGCAATCGCT
Source organism: Aerococcus viridans (assembly GCF_002871935.1). Classification (GTDB taxonomy): domain Bacteria; phylum Bacillota; class Bacilli; order Lactobacillales; family Aerococcaceae; genus Aerococcus; species Aerococcus viridans_B. The sequence goes on along the minus strand of NZ_PNHQ01000005.1, from coordinate 3,331 downwards.
ACAATGGGTGAGAAGAAACCATACTGAAGAATTAAAGCGGTGATAAGCGAAGTAACAGCAGCAGAGTGGGAACTAGGCATTCCACCGGTAGCATGAATGATGGATAAGCTAGCGTTAGGTTTCTTGAAGAATACAGCAATAGGATATTTAACCAATTGCGCAATCATAATAGCTGCAAAGGTAACGACTAAAGGAAAATTAGTTGTCGTATTCATGTTTTCCTCCTTGAATTTATTTAATTTAATAATAGCATGAAAAAGAATCATTCGAAAAATGTTTCGCTGTAAAAAGAAAAAATAAGAAAAACTTTATGAACCATAGTAGTTAAAAATATTCGGACATTAAATGGAGAATTTTTAGCTAGTATTTGTTACAATAAGATTAGAAATAATTAGGAGGCAGAAAATGACTTATCCACAATTAGAAATTAAAGATACGCAATTAAAAGCGACGATTGAAACAAATAAAGGCGCTTTCCAAGTTGCATTATTTCCAGAATTAGCACCAAAAACAGTAGAAAACTTTGTGACATTAGGAAAACAAGGTTATTATGATGGTGTTATTTTCCATCGTGTAATCCCTAACTTTATGATTCAAGGTGGCGATCCTTCTGGTACAGGTATGGGTGGCGCATCTATTTATGGAGAAAAATTTGAAGATGAATTTAGTCTTGAATTATTCAATATTAATGGTGCGTTATCTATGGCAAATGCAGGACCAAATACGAATGGTTCTCAATTCTTTGTTGTAACTGCTAAAGAAGTACCCGCACAAATGCTAGGGCAATTGAAAGCTGGTGGCTGGCCAGAAGAGATTATTGAAGCCTATAGTGAAAATGGTGGAACACCATGGCTAGACCAAAAACATACAGTATTTGGACAAGTAGTTTCTGGTATGGATGTAGTATACGACATTGAAAACCAACCTCGTAACGCATCAGATAAACCATTAGAAGAGGTTGTTATTACTAGTGTTACTTTTGAAAACGAGTAAGAAACACGCTAGAAAGGATAACGCTTCATGACAACTAAAGATTTTCCCTACCACATTGGTGATGTAGTTGAGGGTGAAGTGACAGGTTTACAGCCCTATGGTGTATTTGTTCAACTAGATGAGAATCATCAAGGTTTAATCCACATATCCGAAATCAATCATGGTTATGTGAGTAATGTGGATGATAAATTTACTATAGGTGAAAAACTGAAGGTAAAAATTATCGATATCGACGAGTATACAAGCAAAATGAGTTTGTCTATTCGAGCATTAAAAAAACTTGCAACCTCTAATAAACCTGCTAAAAATGCTTGGCCTAAAAAACGGCATGCACCAAAAATTGGTTTTGTCTCTATTGAAGAACAAATGCCAGGGTGGATTGAGGAAGCATTAAACAAAATGGCTACAAAATAATATTTTATAAATGAGGAGTATTGAAATGGGACATATTAAATTTGATTACAGTAATACTGACCAATTTATTGCAGAACACGAATTAACACAAATGCAACCACTAGTTACTGCTGCTGATACTATTCTACGTGAAGGAACTGGTGCAGGAAGTGATTTTATTGGTTGGGTAGATTTACCAAAAGCATATGACAAAGAAGAATATGCACGTATTAAAAAAGCAGCTGCTAAAATTCAATCTGATTCTGATGTATTAATTGTATTAGGAATTGGTGGATCTTATTTAGGTGCTAAGGCTGCGATTGATTTCTTATCTCATTCGTTTGCAAATCTACAAAGCAAAGAAGAACGTAAAACACCACAAGTTTTCTTTGCAGGTAATAGCTTAAGCTCTACTTATATTGCAGAATTAATTGAAACTATTGGGGATAGAGATTTCTCAGTGAATGTTATTTCTAAATCAGGAACAACAACTGAAACTGCTGTAGCATTCCGTATTTTCAAAAAACTATTAGAAGAAAAATATGGTGAAGCTGCTAAAGAACGTATTTATGCCACTACAGATAAAGCGAATGGTGCATTGAAATCAGAAGCAGATGCTGAAGGCTATGAGACATTCGTTATTCCAGATGCAGTTGGTGGACGTTTTACTGTGTTGACACCAGTAGGGCTATTACCAATTGCAGTTTCAGGAGCAGATATTGATGCTTTAATGCAAGGTGCTGCTGATGCAATGGTAGAATACAGCGATGCAGATTTAGCTAAAAATGAAGCATACCAATATGCTGCATTAAGAAATATATTATACCGAAAAGGTAAAGTAACTGAATTGTTAATCAATTACGAGCCAAAATTACAATACTTCTCTGAATGGTGGAAGCAACTATTTGGCGAGTCAGAAGGTAAAGATGGTAAGGGTATTTACCCATCAAGCGCCAACTTTACAACTGACTTACACTCCCTTGGTCAATATATCCAAGAAGGACAACGTAACTTATTTGAAACAGTTGTGAAAGTGGATAAACCAAGCAAATCAATTGCTATACCAGCTTTTGATGAAGATCTAGATGGATTAGGTTATTTAGAAGGTAAAGACGTTGATTTCGTAAATACTAAAGCCTTCCAAGGTACAGTATTGGCACACACAGATGGTGATGTACCTAACTTTGTGTTAACTATTCCAGAAATGGATGCTTACTCATTAGGTTATATGATCTATTTCTTTGAAATTGCTGTAGCTATTTCTGGATATCTAAATGGCGTGAACCCATTCAACCAACCAGGAGTGGAAGCTTATAAGAAAAATATGTTTGCCTTATTAGGGAAACCTGGTTTTGAAGACTTAGCAGATGAACTAAATAAACGTTTAAATTAATTACATTCATATTAAGAGAAAAAGGTCGAGTAATTATACTCGATCTTTTTTTATTTATTATAAAAAAATACAAAAAAACTATTGACGAAATTCAGCTTAGTTGATATTATAAATCTTGTCGATTCGACGTCATGTCAATCGAAAAAAACAGAAAAAATAATTGACAAGTTCTTTCAGGACTGCTATTATTATGAAGTTGTTTGTTTTAGGAAGAAAAAAACAAATACAAAAAACTGTTGACAAACTTCGGTTTGAAATGATAAACTTATAAAGCTTTATGAATTGTAAGTCATATAAATGAGCAAAAAGCTCAAAAAAATGTTGACACGAACGATTTCGATAAGGTAAAATAAGTAAGTCGTCGCAAACGGAACAAGGTGATTAAAAAGTAAAAAAACTTTTGCTTGACAAATCTTGAATGCAGATGATAAGATATAAAAGTTGCTAATAAGGCAATGAGATAGACCTTTGAAAACTGAACAAAGAAGACGAACCAAAATTGTGTAGGGAATCAATTGCGTAGCAATTGAAACCAACAATTCAAAGTAGTGA
>NZ_PNHQ01000049.1 GCF_002871935.1 Aerococcus viridans | reverse complement strand
ATAATGGAAATGAATGATAAATAAAAAAACCAAGCAATCAATGATTACTTGGAAATTATTCTCATCAGTCCGATTTGACGAAGAGCCGATATTTTTGTCCCAGTCTCTTTTTTATTTGCTTTTAGAACGCCTTTTAATGGTGGTGGATTAGGGGCAGCCATCAAAAAGGGATAGTACTTAGGCATAAAATATGCTTTGACTAGTTGTCATATTGTTTTCGCTGGTATAGTGAATATGCTATAATGTGTATAATAATTATGGGGAGTGATATCATGGAACAATCAACTAAAAAAGGCTTAATTGCTTTAGGTGCAATTGCTGCAATCGCAGGTATTGCCGCTGTCGCATTATACCAAGAAGACAAAAACTCAGTAATCAGTGATTTCATCGATGATGCTGGTCGTCAATTACGCCATACGCGTCGTGACTTAGCTCGTCGTGCTGATGATGTATCATTTTTACCAAACCGCTCATTCAGCGATCGTGTAAAAGATTCAGCAGCAGATGCCTATGACTATGCTGTAGGCCAAGCAAAATCATTTACAAAATAGAATGAACATAAGTGCCTCTAACTGCTATGTGTAATAGTGGTTGGGGGTATTTTTTTATTGGTTCTGTGTCAAATAGTGTTGGTGACCAAAAATAAATAATCACAGTTATTTTTTTAATTAAGTTTTTAATAAAGGAGGGGTCATGTTTATTTACAAGATAAGCATGGCCCTTTT
>NZ_PNHQ01000048.1 GCF_002871935.1 Aerococcus viridans | reverse complement strand
CACACCTGTTCCCATCTCGAACACAGAAGTTAAGCTTCTTAGCGCCGAATGTAGTTGGGGGTTGCCCCCTGTGAGACTAGGACGTTGCCATGCAAGATAAAAACCAGTAGCCAAAGCTACTGGTTTTTTGTTGTTATCTTTTAAACTATATAAAAATCCGAAGGATACCAAAGTTATACTATATAAAATTCAGCGATATGATGTAAAATGAGTAATCTTATATACGCAATAAGGTAGATTAATCAAAAGTAATGCTCTATTCTAAAAATATTCTTCGTATATGATGAAGTAAGAAAATGAATAATATAAATATGCTTGATCAGAAAAAATGAGTATTTTTGTAAAATGAAGTTAAATACGTCAATGGATACTGGCAAATGATGACAATGTGTGAAAAATAATTAAAATGGTTATCTAGAGTAAAAACAGAAAAGATAGTAGAATAAAAAGTTTAATTATAAGGAAGAATGTATTGAAGGTGTCATAAATGTAATTAAAATACAATGATACCAACAAGAAAATGTAGTGAAAAACATTGCTATAACTACATTTCTAAAATGAATTGCAAAAATGATAAAAAACATAAGAATAATGTTGACAATAATTCTTATGCGAGGTATTATAAGTATTGCTTGTTGAGAATAACAAGATAAAAAAGAAAATTAAAATTCTTGTTGACAACCACTCAAACTAAGTGATATGATATTCAAGTCGTCAAATATGACATTGTTTGTATGAAACTTTAAAAAAAACTTTTTTGAAACTTTTTATTGACAAACAATGAATGCAGATGATAAGATATAAAAGTTGCTAATAAGGCAATGAGATAGACCTTTGAAAACTGAACAAAGAAGACGAACCAAAATTGTGTAGGGAATCAATTGCGTAGCAATTGA
>NZ_PNHQ01000047.1 GCF_002871935.1 Aerococcus viridans | reverse complement strand
AAAAAACGAGGATTCCATTATCATTAAGTTAACGACAACTAATAGATAGGAGATCCTCGCATGAATAATTTTATCAATATTACCCTACAATTGAAAGATGAAAATATTATATTTGATACTAAAAATGTGGTTGAAGAGAAGAAATTTAATAATAGGTTATCGCTATTCTATCATGCTAAATTGGAGGTAAATCCCCAGTACTGTCCAGCCTGCGGCTGTATAAAAGAAGGACATAACATCGTTAAAAATGGGACTAAGACCTCAAGAATTACGTTAACAAAAGTTTCTGGCCTCCCTGCTTATCTAGTACTACGAAAACAACGTTACTACTGCAAAGAATGCGCGAGTTATTTTACAGCAAAATCAGATGTTGTGGGTGAAAACTGCTTCATCTCGAAGCGCGTAAAGCGCATGGTTATGGACTTAGCGACAGAATCATTGACGCTAAAACATATGGCCGAAACATGCAATATTTCTGATCATACTGTACAGCGCGTGATTGACGGCGTTGGTGACGATCTTAAACCTAGCATATTTGATCCGTTGCCTGAACATATTGCTTTTGATGAATTCAAGGGTGTGAAGAATACTGAAGGAAACATGAGCTTTATTTTTATTGATAACACTAGCTCACAGATCGTAGATATATTAAGTGATCGCAAAAAAGTACATCTACGCGATTATTTCCTTGCTTATCCATTGAAGACAAGACAACGTGTTAAAACTGTGACGATGGATATGTATACGCCATATATGGAAATTGTTCAGGAGCTTTTTCCTAATGCAAAAATTATTATTGATCGTTTCCACTTAGTACAAGCATTGAATCGAGAATTAAATAAATTACGTGTAGCCGTGATGAATGAATTTAGAAATTCCGATCATAGACTTTACAATAAATATAAAAGCTACTGGCGACTATTCTTGACACCTAGAGAAAACCTAGATACATGGCATTATCAATCCTTCAAGCTGTTTGATTGGCTCACCAATACCGGTGGTATTGTCGAATATTTATTAGATAAGAATCCGATGTTAAAAGCAACCTATAACATTGTACATAACTTGCGTGAAGCACTTCAGGAGAATGATTCTGAAGCATTTCTAACCCAGCTTGCACACACTAAGCTAGCTATAATCCCTAATGGACTTAAACGAGTATTACGCACATTTATTAAATTACAGCGCTTTATTGGTAACACCTTCAAATATAAACATCTAACGAATGGCCGTATTGAAGGTCTTAACAATAAAATTAAGGTGCTTAAACGTATTGCTTATGGATATCGGAACTTTCAAAACTTTAGAACAAGGATATTACTTACGAACAAACTATATTTAAATGGGCTCCCTATTACGCAAGCAGCCTAAGGGCTGCTTGGATATGGAGATAAATATTTATATAATGAATAATGGAAATGAATGATAAATAAAAAA
>NZ_PNHQ01000046.1 GCF_002871935.1 Aerococcus viridans | reverse complement strand
CCTGAATAATTCATACCTCTAATTTCAGAGGCCAGTTTATTATGTTTCTGTTATATTTTGCAGTTTTTCTATTATATACATTGAGATATTTCAATTTTTTGATTCTATTCGTTGATTACTCGAGAAATTCCAGGATAACTTGAATTTTGGGCGCACTTCTCCCTGGGCATTGTTCATTTTTTTAAAAATGAATATTTATTAAATATACTGTCGAATCCCTTGGATTCGCCTGAATGTATTATAAAACTCGGCCTGATAAACGTGCGAACTTGAGAGCTTCAAATACATTTGTCTAGCTGTACGGACGATTTTTCCTGCTACTTTGAATAACCGAAGTCGGATGGTATTCACTTGGAGCCCTTTCCAATTAGAATCAAAACAGCTTGTACGTAAGAAATTCACCAAATTATAAGCCAGTAGACTAATCATCATACGGGATTCGTTTGCTAGAAATCCTGGACTATCAGTTTTATCGAAAAAGAAACCGTTCTTGGCTTCTTTAATGTAATTTTCCATGGTGCCGCGTTTATTGTAAGTTTCAAACACGCTTTTCGCTGAAATGTTTTCAGAAAGATTGGTCACAATAAAGGCATGGCTAAAAAGTAATTCACCGACTTCTCGTGTCGAACGAATGCAAACACGACGAGGCTTTGTCCATGAAGAAGCTTGATAGGAAACTGAGTGATAGTAAACTTCTTTTTCATCCCAAGGATGATTATTATCATAGAACACAAATTCTTCTGCCAAGCGGTATAAGTTTCGATTGGCTTTGAGTCGAATGACGTAGTAATTGTCATGTATATCGCATAGATTGTAGACAGCCGGCGTTGCAAATCCACTATCTCCACGTACTAGGATATCAGTCGTTGGAACCGTTTGGTTATAGTGTTCTAACAGTGGTTTAAGAAATGCTTTAACCCCATTGGAAGTATATTGATTACCTGAACGGAGTTTAGCTTTTAAGAAGTCACCGGTCAGCCCATCAAATGCGACTAATGGATGATAGCCATTCGTTCCATAATGAGCGTTGTAAGCTGTTTGTTCTTGGTTACCGAAGGTATCCGAATGCGTAGAATCCAAGTCGATAATCATGTTTGTATCATTACGCACTAGACGGGCTTTGTCGATTAATGTTTGATTGAGCTCCTGAAGTGTGAGGATTGTATCTTGTCCCACTCGATTAAAAAATCGTGAGATAGACGACTGAGAAGCTAATGGCTCGTCACTTGAAAGAGTCTGTAAAACTGGGTCATGTTGCAGAATATTTGTCGCAGAATCTGTATCATAACCTGCTATAATCTGCAGAATTAATTGCTTCAACAGTTTATGATTTGTATGTGTCCAATATTTTCGATCGTCTTGAAAGGTAACTATTTTTTCAGCGAGTTGAGTAAATTGGAAAACATCCATCATTTCATCTATAAGAACTAAGCCAAAATCACTGGATAAACGACCACCTGTATGAGAGACATGTAAATCATTATTGAATTTTGCAGCAG
>NZ_PNHQ01000045.1 GCF_002871935.1 Aerococcus viridans | reverse complement strand
TCCTCGTATAATAAGATTAGTCTTAAATGGCTAATCTTTTTTTACTATATTTGTCATTTAAGGCTGACTTAAACCTGTGACTCTTATGAGTTATAATTGTTTCGTATAGATAGAGGTCGTAGTTAAACTCCTTGAAGCTTCGTCTTCCTTTTAAAGACTGACGCCTCTTCTCTACGGACAGTATATGTATGAGCTGGATAGAACATTGTTTCTGAATCTCACACGAGGCTATATCGTCCATAGAGCTAAGAGGAGAACCCCTATCTGAATTTTTAATAGAAAGGTTGATTCGAATGTTTTTTGTAGGTATTGATATTGGGAAACGAAACCATGAAGCGGCGATTATTGATGAACAGGGAAAGCCTATAGGAAAACCTATTCGGTTTAGCAACACGAAAGCCGGCAGTGAAAAATTACTGCAATTCATCAATGACCATGACTTATTACCTGATAACTCCATGATTGGTTTAGAGGCTACTGGACATTATTGGCTTTCTGTATTCTCTTTTCTAACCGCTTTAGAATTTAATGTAGTTCCTTTCAATCCCATTCAATTCGATACTCTCCGCAACTTCTATATCCGCAAAACGAAAACTGATACCATCGATGCCGTATTAATCGCACAAGTGGTTCGGATGGATTTACCTGATCAAACGTATTTGCCTTCCGAAGATATTGTACGCCTAAAGCAATTATCCCGTTTCCGTTACAGCATCGTTGACCAAACTTCTGATCTCAAAAGAAAAGTGATTGCATCTTTAGACCAAGTGTTTCCAGAATACGAAACACTTTTTTCAGATATGTTTGGAAAGTCATCCACCCAACTGTTACTTCAATCCCCCTTGCCTGAAGATTTACTCGAGATTGACGCTCAGAAGTTGATTGATCTTCTTAATGAAGCCAGTAATGGCCGTTTAACCATTGAAAAATCAACCCAGAAAGTTCATCAATTAAGAGATTTAGCGCAAGATTCCTTTGGAATCCGAGTCGCAACCGATGTTTATAAACTTCAAATCCAATTATTACTTCAGCAGATTCTTCTTTTAGAAGAACAATTGAAAACAGTTGAAGATGAAATGGCTGAATTGGTTGCCGCCCAAGATCAATATTTAACCACGATTACGGGGATTGGCCCCGTTACAGCAGCTGTGATTCTCTCTGAAGTGGGCGACATTCATCGCTTTGAACGCCCTAATCAACTGCTTGCCTTTGCGGGTTTAGACGCTTCCGTTCATCAATCGGGTGACTTTACAGGTACGCGTAATAAACTCTCTAAACGAGGTTCTCCATATCTTCGACGAGCCATTTGGCAAGCGGCCTTTATCGCTTCGAATCGAGATCCTGCGCTGTCTCTTTATTATCAAAACTTACGAAAACGTGGAAAGCATCATGGAACAGCCGTTGGGGCTGTATGTCGGAAACTTGTCAATATTATCTTTGCGGTTTGGACAAAAGGAAAACCTTATGAAGTGCATATAAATCCTGACTTAAAAACTGATTGAGATTATTTTTTTGAATAGTTTTTTCAGGGTTTATTTGGGTTGCCTTTCTTTAAAAGCAATAACATAAATTCCTTCAAAATCACACTTCAGAATCACGTCCTAAACTTTCAATTTATTCCTTGACATCTTTATAGCTGGCTTT
>NZ_PNHQ01000044.1 GCF_002871935.1 Aerococcus viridans | reverse complement strand
TGATATGCTCCCCCTAAAGTAGACACTTAATAAAATAAGTCTGCTTTAGAGGGGATTTTTTTATGAATAGAAAAGTATATTCTGCAGATGTGTTAGAAAAATATATTCTGATGTTCATCAAAGATGGTATAAATTATCCAACTTTGGTAAAAGAGTATGGGTTATCGATACATAATACAATATTCTATCAATATGTTAATAAATATCGAAAGTATGGTTTAGAGGCCTTGAAACCTAGAAAATTAAATAATATATATTCTGAAGAATTTAAACAAAAGGTAGTTAATGCTTATTTAAATGATGAGGGATCTCTTCGAGATCTAACACTAAGATTCAATGTTCCTGCTGTATCAACTGTAAGTTATTGGATAATGAAGTATACTGAGGGTAAAAGTAGTAAGAGTTACAGTACGAAACCCGAGGTGTACACTATGAAAATGAGAAAAACAACGACCAGTGAGCGAATAGAAATTGTCAAGGATTGTTTATCCAATAACTTATCATATGTGCAAACAGCCAAAAAATATCAAGTATCTTATAATAACGTTTACTCATGGGTTCAAAAATATAAAAAACATGGAAGTGAAGGCCTAATAGATGGGCGAGGACGCCGAAAACCTTCTACGATTCAAACTGAAACTGAACAGTTACGTACAGAAATAGCTGTTTTAAAAGCTAAAAATGAGTACTTAAAAACAGAGAATGCGGTATTAAAAAAGCTCGAGGAGATAGAAAGAGGGTCGATATTAAAAGAGCACGATATGAAGCGGAATTTCAAACCATCTCCTGCCTCAAAGAAAAAGGATTCAAAATAACTCTTTTATGTCAGGTATTAGGGGTTAGTCGTGCTGGATATTATAAGTGGTTAAAACGAAAGCCGACGGCTGAGGAAATACGCTTAAATAATATCATGAAGACAATTATTGACGTGAATGAAGAAGTTAATGGTATATATGGATATAGGAGAATGACGATTTATTTGAATCACTATTGTGAGGAGAAAGCTAATCATAAATGTGTATACAGAGTAATGACTCATTTAGGTATAAAATCAGTTATTCGTAAGAAACGATACCACTATAAACCGCATAAACCACAAAATGTAGCTGAAAATGTGTTAAATCGCGAATTCAAAAAAACGTATAAAGCAAATGAAGTCCTGTTAACTGATGTAACAGAATTAAAATACAATAACCACTCTAAAGCCTATTTGAGTGCAGTTTTGGATTATGGTGAGAAGAAAATTATTGCGTGGAAATTAGGAATTTCCAATAACAACCACCTCGTAGCTGAAACATTTAAGCAAATTGAAGGTCAACTGTTACCAAATAAGACCTTGATACATAGTGATCGTGGTTATCAGTATACTTCCCATTGGTTCAAAGAATATATAAAGAGAAATGAGGTTATACAAAGTATGTCGAGACCAGGCTATTGTATTGATAACGGGCCTATGGAAAGTTTCTGGGGCATCCTTAAGGATGAATGTTATAGAAGAAAGCACTTTGAAACTTTTGAAGACCTAGAGGATGCTATTAATACTTACATTGAATTCTATAACTCAAAACGGGTTTCTTTGTCTATGGGGTTAAAGATACCAGTGAATACTAAATAGATAGTTTATTAGATTTTAAAATGACTAAAGTTGTTGCAGTTCGTTAAGTGATGACACTTTTGCCTTAGGATATATAATCGGGATGAATCCCGATTATATATCCTAAGGCAAAGAGACAAAAAATAGCTAACTGTAAAAAAATATTTGTATTTTGTAATTAAAAAAAGACTAGATAATTCTAGTCTCAAAAAAACTTATTTTTTTATCTGTCTACTTGACAGGGGTCAGTTCA
>NZ_PNHQ01000043.1:1717-2004 GCF_002871935.1 Aerococcus viridans | reverse complement strand
TCAGATGCGCTTACTGATGCTGATTCAGATGCAGACTCAGACGCACTTACTGATGCTGACTCAGATGCGCTTACTGATGCTGATTCAGATGCGCTTGTTGAAGCTGATTCAGATGCAGACTCAGATGCGCTTACTGATGCTGATTCAGATGCGCTTGTTGAAGCTGACTCAGATGCGCTTACTGATGCTGATTCAGATGCAGACTCAGACGCACTTACTGATGCTGACTCAGATGCGCTTACTGATGCTGATTCAGATGCAGACTCAGACGCACTTACTGATGCTGA
>NZ_PNHQ01000043.1:907-1536 GCF_002871935.1 Aerococcus viridans | reverse complement strand
TCAGATGCGCTTGTTGAAGCTGACTCAGATGCAGACTCAGACGCACTTACTGATACTGATTCAGATGCTGACTCAGACGCACTTACTGATGCTGATTCAGATGCACTTACTGAAGATGATTCAGATGCTGACTCAGACGCACTTACTGACGCTGACTCAGATGCGCTTACTGACGCAGATTCAGATGCTGACTCAGACGCACTTACTGATGCTGATTCAGATGCGCTTGTTGATGCTGATTCAGATGCAGACTCAGACGCACTTACTGATGCTGACTCAGACGCACTTAATGATGCTGATTCAGATGCGCTTACTGATGCTGATTCAGATGCAGACTCAGACGCACTTACTGATGCTGACTCAGATGCAGATTCAGACGCAGACTCAGACGCACTTAATGATGTTGATTCAGATGCGCTTGTTGATGCTGACTCAGATGCAGATTCAGATGCGCTTACTGATGCTGATTCAGATGCTGACTCAGACGCACTTAATGATGCTGATTCAGATGCGCTTGTTGAAGCTGACTCAGATGCAGACTCAGATGCGCTTACTGATGCTGATTCAGATGCGCTTGTTGAAGCTGACTCAGATGCAGATTCAGATGCGCTTGTTGAAGCTGACTCAGA
>NZ_PNHQ01000043.1:0-807 GCF_002871935.1 Aerococcus viridans | reverse complement strand
GACTCAGACGCACTTAATGATGCTGATTCAGATGCGCTTGTTGATGCTGATTCAGATGCTGACTCAGACGCACTTAATGATGCTGATTCAGATGCTGACTCAGACGCACTTAATGATGTTGATTCAGATGCGCTTGTTGATGCTGATTCAGATGCAGACTCAGACGCACTTACTGATGCTGACTCAGATGCAGATTCAGACGCAGATTCAGATGCGCTTACTGATGCTGATTCAGATGCAGACTCAGACGCACTTAATGATGCTGATTCAGATGCGCTTGTTGAAGCTGACTCAGATGCGCTTGTTGATGCTGATTCAGATGCTGACTCAGACGCACTTACTGACGCTGACTCAGATGCGCTTGTTGATGCTGATTCAGATGCTGACTCAGACGCACTTACTGACGCTGACTCAGATGCGCTTGCTGACGCAGATTCAGATGCAGATTCAGATGCTGACTCAGATGCGCTTACTGATGCTGATTCAGATGCGCTTGTTGAAGCTGACTCAGATGCAGATTCAGATGCGCTTGTTGATGCTGACTCAGATGCAGACTCAGATGCGCTTACTGATGCTGACTCAGATGCAGATTCAGATGCTGACTCAGACGCACTTACTGATACTGATTCAGATGCTGATTCAGATGCTGACTCAGACGCACTTACTGATGCTGACTCAGACGCACTTACTGATGCTGATTCAGATGCACTTACTGAAGATGATTCAGATGCGCTTGTTGATGCTGACTCAGATGCAGATTCAGATGCGCTTACTGATGCTGATTCAGATGCTGACTCAGACGCACTT
>NZ_PNHQ01000042.1 GCF_002871935.1 Aerococcus viridans | reverse complement strand
ATAAGAGTCACAGGTTTAAGTCAGCCTTAAATGACAAATATAGTAAAAAAAGATTAGCCATTTAAGACTAATCTTATTATACGAGGAGTTTAAAGTTACCCTTCAAAGAATTGAAATTGAAGTGGAAAATTTTAAGACCAAACAACAAGAAATTAAAAAGGCTGAAGTTGAAGCTAAAGCAGCTGCGGGTGGTTCTGGAGCAGGTGCAACTTTAAGTGCTCTTGGAGTTGCTGTAGCGACAATGGGTCCAACAGCAGCAATGGGCATTGCAACTACTTTTGGCGTTGCATCAACAGGTACTGCTATATCTACTTTATCAGGAGCTGCAGCAACTAATGCTACATTAGCATGGCTTGGTGGTGGCGCATTGGCGGCTGGTGGTGGCGGAATGAGTGCAGGTAGTGCATTTCTCGCACTTGCAGGACCAGTAGGTTGGACAATTGCTGGTGTAATGTTAGCGGGTTCAGTTGGTTCAGGTTTGTTCGCAAGTCATAAAAATAAAAAAACTGCAAATAAACTAATTGTAGAAAGAGAGAACCTCGAGAAAATAATTAGAAAATTTAATAATATGATTGCAGAAGTGAAGGCATTGTTGGAAACTACCAACACTCAAATTACAGGAGTAAATAGAGCAGAGAAAGCTTTGATTGGTAGTGATTATAGTCAATTCTCCAAAGATGAAAAGATACAAGCTGGATTGCTTGTGAATTCAACTTTAACTTTGGCACAACTAATTAATAAGGAGCTCAAATTAGATGACTAGTGAACAGACTATTGATAATAATGTTGAACAAAGTATTGCTTCATATGTCGATTATTTAAATAATATCCGATTAACGGATCTGATGAATACATTAGAATCAATTCTTACTAATGAAACAGATAAATTATCAGACTTAGCTACTAAATCAGCAAATGCATTATCGAATCTAGATTGGGCGAAAACAGAAATCGATAATCTTATCAGTATTAATCGTGGTGGAGAAACTGGAGTGCATGGTTTTATTTCGGAATTTGCTGAAACGGGTATAAGAAATCAAGAGATGTTTATCAAGGACTGCAAAAAAGTGTAGTACTATTAAATGATAATGGACCTGCGGATATTCTACTACAAGGCAAAGAAGTACAAATGAAGTTTTATGCCAATAGCTTAGAAGAGATTAAACAAGCATCCAATTATGATAAAATGAGTATGATTTTTCCGAAGGATCATGTGGAAGTCATAAAAGAAATCATGGGCGGAGCAAAATCTGTAGAATTTAATGGAAATGTCTTGTCTAACTCCCAAATCAATAATATTAGAAAAGCAATTGAAGATGAGAGTGCTCTGCGTGGTGTTTCTTATGATGAATGGTTGGAATCATCAGTTCTTAAATATAAAGATGTCCAAAAAGGAACAATTGATCAAACGTTATTAAATGAAGCAAATGATATAAATAAGCAAACCGCTCAACAAAAATCGGATATTAACAAGGAAGCGGACAGCGATAGATTAAGCGCCCAACAAGAAGCACAACCAAGTTTTGGAGAGGCATCTAAAGTGGCTGTAGTAGGCGCAGCAGTACAAGGTGGTTTCAATCTAGGAATATTTGTCTATCAAAAACACAAAGATGGAAAAGAAGTCTGGGATTTTGATATTGAAGATTGGAAAGAGTGTGGAGTCAGTACAGCTAAAGGTGCTATTAAAGGTGGAATTTCTGGATATGCAATATATGGATTAACGAATGTTTGTCACCTTGCGGCACCAAGTGCTGGAGCAATTACTTCAGGAACTTTTGGGTTAAGCAATGCCATCGTCAAATATAGAAAAGGCGATGTTGATACAGATGGATTTATTGATTTAGTGACATTAAACGCTATTGATGCAGCAGGGGCTGGTATTGGTGCTGCAATAGGACAAACAGTTATACCAATTCCAGTTGTTGGTGCTTTGGTTGGATCAATCGTTGCAACAACAGCACTAAGTCTTGGAAAGGGTGTTCTAAACAAACATGAAATAGAAGTTATCAATCTTTATCAAGAAAGAATTAATGCATTTGTTGATAAATTGGACAAAGAGTACCAAGTAAAACTAGATGAGCTTTTGAGTAAATATCATAAGCTTGGGGAATTGCAGCAATACTCGTTTGATTTCAATATCAATGTTCAGTTAAGATTTGTTTCTTCTATTAAACTATCGAAGTCAGTAGGAGTTCCAGAGAAAAGCGTTCTCAAAAATGAAGATGAAATTGATGAATACTTTCTATGTTGATATGTTCCCACATACGCAAGCCCTCAGTGGATATGTTCCCTCAAAGACAATAATGTTCAAGTGACTAATTTTTGACAGCTATGAATTCATCTCAAAACATGTTGAGACAGTGGCACTACTTGAGAAGAAATGTTAGTTTCGCAGAAGTAGATCTCCTACCCATGCACGGATTTTCCAAGAAGGCAAGCAAAATGAGCAAGCTGAGTGGCTGAAACATTGTATGTTTAATGGTATAATTCATTTACAAGCTGTCAGCTAATTCCTCCTAGGTATTAATGCCTAGGAGGAATTAGCGAAATAGACAGCTCTTTTTTGTTGATTTTACTAGGTTATCGTTTATGTTTCCTCTAAATAGATATTATGATGTATTTAAGGGAAAAGAGGTGACAAGATGCAGTTGACGAAAACGATTAAAGTGCAATTATACCCAAGTGTTAGTGATATTGAAAAATTCGAAGAAACCCAACAACAGTTCTTAAACGCTTGTAATTTTGTTTCGACATATATCTTTGACCATGAATTTGAATTAGGTCAAACGACTTTGCACAACGCCTTGTATCATCAGATACGTCAGGATTTTGGGTTGCAATCGCAAATGGCCCAGTCCGTAATGCGTACGGTAATCGCAAGATATAAGACCGTGAAAACACAGTTTAAACAAAAACCTAAGCG
>NZ_PNHQ01000041.1 GCF_002871935.1 Aerococcus viridans | reverse complement strand
GAATTGTGGGTATCAATCTAATGATGATCGTGTGGCAGCTATCAATATTCAAGAATTGGGTCACCGATATCTGTCGAGTGAGAAAAAAACGCGGTTTGAAAAAGTTGTGCCAATACAAAATTATTAAATATAAAACAATATACGGTAAGTGTCTACAGACCGCTTACTGATGGGGTGCTAGTCAACCATCCCTTAGTGTCTTTAAACGGTTGGAGATATTACATCGTTTGTACAACCACTATGTTTAGGACAAACTCTCTGTTTTAACAGAGAGTAGTTGATTCGAATAATGATTGGGGTATATTTTCTTAATATGAGGGTGGCGTAAGGATTTTGGTAAACAATTTCTTTACGTCGCCCTTTTACTATCTAAAAGTGCGATATTTCAAGGGTTTCACGTTAAATATCAAGCTTTTGAATTGACTAAATCAATGTGGATATCGTATGATATATTTAATTAGTCAAACTTAGTCAAAATAAGAATCAGACTTGAGGTGATAAATAATGAAAAATAGAAATATGTCTGATATTATTGAATCTTATTTAAAGCAAATCTTACAACAAGAAGAACATGTTGAGATTAGCCGTAGCGAAATCGCCGATCAATTTCAATGTGTACCATCTCAAATTAATTATGTTATCAACACGCGATTTACCCCGCAAAAGGGATATATTGTAGAAAGTAAACGTGGTGGTGGTGGCTATATCCGGATTATGAAACTGGAAATTGTCGAAGAAGCAGAATTAATTGATGCCATGGTCGACCTTGTCCACCAAAAAACGAGATTACAAGATGCTACTGCCATCATTCAAAATTTATTAGTCAATAAGATTATTACCGAAAATGAAGCACAGATTATGCATTCAGCAGTTGATAAGGAAGCCTTAGGTAAAATTGTGAATGCTGATGAAGTACGGTCATTGATTTTAAAATCAATGCTTGTGAAGCTGAAATATAGGTAACCAGATAGGAGGACCTTATGAACGAAATTTATACAGAGAAAGCAAAACAGGCCTTATTGTACGCTGCTGAAGAAGCCAAACAATTTCGTCATAAAGCCATTGGAACAGAACATTTGTTGCTAGGACTTTACCGTGAACCTGAGGGGGTTGCGCATAATGTGTTAGTTGACCACTTGCCAAGTTACGAGGCTGTGAAGGAAGAAGTTGAATTTGTCGTCGGTTATGGCAAGGATGAGGTCTCAGATAGTCCGTTAGATTTAAACCGTGTGGTGTATTCACCACGTTCTAGAAAGGTCTTATATATTGCGGGTGAAGAAGCACAACGTCAACAGGTGACTTTAGTCGGAACTGAGCATATTTTGCTATCTCTAATTGCAGACCAAGTATTAGCAGTTCGAATTCTAAGAAACTTGGATGTAGATATTGAGAAATTACGTAAAGACATCTACCGTTCAATTGGCCAGCGTCCACCCGTACGTAACCGTAGTAATGAAGATAGTACTAAACAATCAAATCGCGGTAGTAAACGCCCACAAAGCGTAACACCAACCTTAGACGCTTTAACGAGAGACTTAACTGAGCAAGCGCGTAATGGGCAATTAGACCCAGTGATTGGCCGTAAGAAAGAGTTACGTCGTATCATGCAGGTTTTAAGTCGCCGTACGAAGAATAACCCTGTTTTAGTTGGGGAACCAGGTGTTGGGAAGACTGCCATTGCTGAAGCAGTGGCCATCGCCGTTGCGAACAATGATGTTGTTTCTACCTTAGCCAACAAACGTGTAGTATCACTAGATGTTGGTTCACTTGTTGCTGGGACCAAATACCGTGGAGAATTTGAAGACCGTGTAAAAAACTTACTTGAAGAAACAGAAAAAGCTGGTAACGTCATCTTGTTTATTGACGAATTACATAGCTTAATCGGTGCTGGTGCAGCAGAGGGGGCTATTGATGCTTCCAACTTAATGAAACCGGCTCTTGCACGTGGTCACTTACAAGTAATTGGCGCAACGACCTTAAATGAATACCAAAAATATATTGAAAAAGATGCAGCCTTAGAACGTCGTTTTGCTAAAGTACTGGTAGACGAACCTAGCGAAGCGGATGCTATTGAAATTCTTAAAGGTATCCGAAAAGATTATGAAAAATTCCATCGAGTGAAGATTACAGATGAAGCTATTGAAGCTGCTGTTCGTCTAGGTAACCGTTACATTGCTGATCGTTTCTTACCAGATAAAGCGATTGATATTATGGATGAAGCTGCAGCAACAGCGCGTTTAGACAATGGCGATAAAGACACTACCCAACAAACCATTTTAGGTATTCGCAAACAATTAACAGATTTAGAAGAGTTGAAGAAGCATTATGTGAATACCCAAGAGTTTGAAAAAGCAGCAGGTGTTCACCAGCAACAACAACGTTTAAGTCAAGAATTATTCGCCCTACAAAACAACCCACAAGTTGCTCAAGAAGAGTCGTTTGATATTGAAATTGACAGCCAAAACGTAGCGGATATTGTGGCTATGTGGACAGGTGTGCCAATGCAACAGCTTACGCAAACTGAAAACCAAAAGCTGATCAATCTAGAAGACCATTTACACAAACGTGTGAAAGGTCAAGGCGAAGCAGTGAGAAGTGTTGCGCGTGCAGTTCGCCGTGCACGGTCAGGGATTAAAGATCCGAATCGTCCAATTGGTTCCTTCATGTTCCTTGGACCAACAGGTGTTGGTAAAACAGAGTTAGCTAAAGCGTTAGCTGGTGAGATGTTTGGTTCAGAAAATAACATCATTCGTTTAGATATGTCTGAATATATGGAAAAATACTCAACGAGTCGAATGATTGGATCAGCACCAGGTTACGTGGGCTATGATGAAGGTGGCCAATTGACTGAACAAGTGCGACAACACCCATACTCAGTTGTATTATTCGATGAGATTGAAAAAGCGCACCCGGATGTGTTCAATATGTTATTACAAGTTTTAGATGATGGTTATATTACGGATTCTAAAGGTCGTAAAGTGGACTTCCGCAATACAGTGATGATTATGACTTCTAATTTAGGTGCTACTGCTATCCGTGATGATAAAAATGTCGGATTTGGTGCTAAACAAGCAACAGATAGCCATGAAGAAATGGATAGTCGTATTCGTAAAGAATTAAAAACTGCTTTCAGACCGGAATTCTTGAACCGTGTGGATGAAATTATTGTCTTCCACACATTAGAAGAAGCACAAGTCGTTGAAATTGTACAGAAATTTACTACAGCTCTGAATAAATTATTAGCAGAGCAGGGTGTGAAATTACGTGTTACACAAGCAGCGAATAAAGAAATCGCTAAAATAGGCTTTGATAAAGAATATGGTGCTCGACCATTGCGTCGTGTGATCCAACAGAAAATCGAAGACCCAGTGGCTGAAATGCTAATTGCTGATAAAATTTCTGAGGGTGATGTTGTGACAATTGGTGCTCGTCAAGGTGAATTATATATTCGGGTAAAACACCCTGACGGCCAAGAAGAAAGTAATGACGTGAAAGACTTGATTGGTATAGGTCAATAAGCTTTCGCAACAAGTCGTATGCGGAAGGCGAGACAAAAGTCGGTTACAATTGACGTACTGGACCAAAAGTCGAACAATAACAAAATGTGATTGGCGCATTATGGGCAGTATCGAACAATGCTGACTTTTGAAACTTGACGATAAACATTTTTATATAGCAAAGAGAGGCTGAGATATTTTGGCTCTACAATATATAGGACTGATGACTAAAAAAGTCATTGGTCCAATTTTTTTCGCAAAAAAACGAGGATTCCATTATCATTAAGTTAA
>NZ_PNHQ01000040.1 GCF_002871935.1 Aerococcus viridans | reverse complement strand
AATGGAAATGAATGATAAATAAAAAAACCAAGCAATCAATGATTACTTGGAAATTATTCTCATCAGTCCGATTTGACGAAGAGCCAAAGAACTTTAACTATTCATTATTCTGGTGATCCATATGGAATTTGACTGGAGTCAGTAACTGAATCACTTGCAACTGATGATTGAGGTCGTTCTGTTGTATTTGATTCAACCGCTGATTGCTGTTGTGAATCAGATGATGTTTCACTATCTTCTATCACTGAACCATTACTTGAGGAAGATGATGATTCATCCATCTGACTAGAATCACTTTCAGCACCATCTTCAATATCTGAGTCATCACTTGAGGACTCGGATGCACTCGATGAGGAAGCAGCGCTTGAAGTAGATGTTGAAGCACTATCACCTGAACTGCTTGTTGATGCGCTACTTGAACCACTTGTGCTTGCGACGCTCGAACTTGAGCTAAAAGCACTTGATGTATCACTCGATGATGAACTTGTTGAAGAAGGGATTTCTTCACTAGAATGACCATCAGTAGATGATTCACTAGCAGGCGTTGATTCAGCACCACTTGATGAGCTAGATAAACCAACATTAGTACTTGATGCAACAGTCCTAGATGAACTAGATGCATTGCTACGACTTGATGACCGTGAAGTACTTTGCTCAGATTCTTTGGATGCTAATACACCAGAAGTGACATTCGTATTCACGCCAAAAGATGGATGATTTGAAGTTTGACGTAAGGTTAAGGTGGCTGATGCATCATTAGAAGCCATAATTTTTTCACGTTTAGCTTGTAAATCAGCTATGCGCCTTTTTGAGGCTTTAATGGCTGCTTGACCTTCCTTACGAATTTTAGATAGTTCTTCAGCCGATTTATTCGCTGCTTCCGCTTCTTTTATTAAGCGGTTAAAGATATTTTGTGTAGCTTCTTCATCACTTACTGCAATCATTTCTAACAGTTTATCTTGTAAACAAGGATTTTCAATTTTATTGACGCGTTCAATAATCTCTATGAGCTTATCTTCTAAACGGTCATAAGTTAATGAACGATCTTCTTCAATTGCTAGTAAATCATTTCTATACGTTTCAATGATGTTGACTTGGTTTTCAGCTTCATCGATCAATGTGGTGGCTGTATGATAGAATCCATCATCTTCATGCGCCAATTGGCTCGCATAGTTATCACGAAGTAAATCAAGTTCATCAATGGTCACTTCCTCATCTACGAGGACATATTCTTTAATCGTCGCCCCATTAATTACTGTTTCACCATGACCACAATGTGCTTTATCAAATAAATCATTTATCTGACTTTGTAAATCAAACCGTTGTTGGACGGAAGCGATGCGTTCAACAAGGACATCTTTATCTTCACTATCTCTTAAACTGTCTACTTCTTCAGTTAATTCAGTAATCTCATCTTGTTGAATATCCGCTTTTAAGAAAGTATAGGAGTTATCAAAATAGAGCGCATTTACTGCCGTTGCCACTGTTTCAGTTTTTTCTTCTGCAGACATGCGATTCGTATTCGTAAACGCACGAATGATGAAAAAGGCTACCACGCACATCACAATACCAGCCAAAGTATAGGCGATTTGTCGATTGTCTTTAAATAAACGTTTGCGCACCTTTTCTTCCTCCCCTATTTCTTTATCTCAGTTATTTAGTTTCAAGGTTATCATGCAATCGCACAAAAAAAACCACCTGTTGCACTTTATCATATAATCTTTATATTAGTCATACACATGTAACCAATCTGTAACAGGCTAAACATAGGATGTGACAAATGTCGTTTAGACTCGTAACAATGGAAGGATTAGACGGAGTGATTAAAAATCACGTAGCCTAATCCTGAAGTGGCACGAGTCTGACATTTGGAGCTCAACTAAACAGGGTGTGAGACAGAGCGTTCAGCCAGGAGACGATGGAAGAAATAGATGTAGTGATGGCACATCACGCAATCTATTTATGAAGCGGACACCTGGCTGCTCTGACGAACCCAACTAAAGGGTGTCATCATCAATATAATTTAATATGTTACCAGCAATCATTTTCCATATTTTAGAGTGTATAACCTTTCTCCAATTAGAACTTTTATATTTAATTAAATGATAACCAAGTTTAATATAAAGTTGAAATAATACCAATTTGAACTAAAAAAGGAGCTGTAACCTATTGTTACAACTCCAAGTTTATATAATTATCGTGCATATTTCTCATTCATCTTGCGTTCATACACATTTAATAGTTTCGTTAGTGTAAAGGTTAGAATGAAGTAGATAGCCATTGAGATGACTAGCGGAATAATACCATTGAAGGTAATTGTTGATACATTTCGAGTTTGGAAAGTTAATTCCGCAACACCAATTGTAGATACGATTGATGATTCTTTGATTAAAGATACAAATTCATTCCCAAGTGAAGGCCAGATAGATCTTAATGATTGTGGGAAGATAACCTTTTGCATCGTCGTCCAATACCCTAAACCAAGTGAACGTGCAGCTTCAGCTTGTCCTTTATCTACAGATTTAATCCCTCCGCGGATAATTTCTGCAATATAAGCACCTGAGTTAAGCGATACTGCCACCAAACCAGATGTCATGGTCGTCCAACCAAACATGCCAGCAAAACCTAAGTAAATAAATAACACTTGAATCATTAATGGTGTACCACGGACTACTTCAATGTAAGCTTGAGCAACTAAATCTACCAGTTTATTTTCTGACAGACGCATTAGGGCTAAGATTGCACCAAGTATCAGACCAAAGAAGATTGATATTGCCGAAATGACTAAGGTTGTTTTTAGACCGTTCACAAAGTAAGGTGCATAGGCTAACCAAGTAGATTGACGATTGTCTTCAATAATTTGATAAGATTCCTCCAACCATTGATCAATTAAACCTTGTTCTTGAGCATCTGCAATAGATTCGTTAACTGCTGCTTGTAATGTAGGCTGGTCTTTTGGCATGGCAGCTGCCTTACCAGGGTCTTGGATTGGTAAATTCGCTTCAATCACTGTTAGATTGGGATTTTCTGCTGCATACGCTCCGGCTACGTCCTCATCTAATAATACACCGTCAACTAAACCTGAATCTAAAGCTGAAATCGAATCAGTTGTCGTACGCATTACTTGTACTTCTGCATTAAGGTAATAATCTCCAACTAGTAATTGTTGTGTGGTCCCTTCTCCAATCGAGATTTTTCCACCATTTGAAAAGTAGCTATCATCTGTAATTTCATTCACTTTACTTTCTTGAATCACAAATGATTGGCCAGAAACTTGGTAAATATCAGAGAAATCTACTGATTTAGCGCGCTCTTCAGTGGAAGTCATTCCTGCTAATACAATATCAATTTGACCAGTATCCAATGATGTTAAAAGGTTTGAGAACTCCATATCTACAACTTGAAGGTCTACGCCTAAGTCATCTGCAATTTTTTGTGCCAAAAAGATATCTAACCCAACAACCTGATTTTTCCCGTCTTTTAAAATAGAGAATTCAAAAGGTGCATACGTCGAGTTAGTACCAACCCGTAATACGCCTCGGTCTTGAATGTCTTGGTATAAAGTATCCTCTCCCGGTGCAGACACTTCACTTGCTTCTGGAATATCTGTCGCTGTTTGACCACTATCAGTAGCTAACACTGGATTTTGACTTAAGCCAACCATAGCTAGAATAAATGTCAGGCAAACAAACATGATTTGTTTCATATATTTCATCATTTTCCTCCTCTTAAGATCATTTTCTAAATATATTTCCATACAACTTTACTATTTTGGATATAAAAAAATCTCCCCCTCTATAACAGAGGCGGAGATCCACGGTACCACTCTAATTTTATGGGGTAGCTTGCACTCCCCCATACTTGAAATGGTAACGTCATTAGCGAAATGACCTACTCACTATCGTTCAGCCATTTTTCTCAACAATGCGGTTCAATTATCTACTCTGTAAGACCTCACACCAACGCCTCTCGCTATACCAGTCGATAATTTACTCTTTGTTTCATTGAATATTTATTAAAATAGTATGTGGTTATATCACGTCCACTACATTATATTGACATGACTAGGTATTTGTCAATCACTCTTAGGAGAAAATATTCGTACACCATAACAATCGAGTAGGAGGAATCTTTCGATTCCGACCTCTCACACCACCGTGCGTACGGTTCCGTACACGGCGGTTCAATATTTTGCGTAAGCAGACTCTA
>NZ_PNHQ01000004.1 GCF_002871935.1 Aerococcus viridans | reverse complement strand
TCTACAGACCGCTTACTGATGGGGTGCCAGTCAACCATCCCTTAGTGTCTTTAAACGGTTGGAGATATTACATCGTTTGTACAACCACCATGTTTAGGACAAACTCTCTGTTTTAACAGAGAGTAGTTGATGAGGGAACAAAGCGACTTCATAAATGTTGGTTTAGAAAGCATATGAGTCACGTGAAAAAAATATGAAAGTTGGATGTTTTATATGAAGCAATTTATTAAACATTCTCCCTTGGCTTTGGCCAAGTTGATGTGTTTGTGTGAAAACTACCAATTCTAATAAACATATTGAAAGGGGAGGCTTATGGAAATAATTATATCTTCAATGTTAGTTTTTATCTCTACGTCCATCGATTATTTGGTTGTTTTAACGATTCTTTTCTCTACCATGAATACGGGTAAACAACGATCAATTTATATTGGCCAATATATTGGAACGGGGTTGCTCGTTGGCTTTAGTCTCATTGCAGCGTACTTCCTGAACTTTATTCCACAAGATTGGGTGATCGGATTACTTGGTTTACTTCCTTTGATTCTGGGGATTCGGGCTATCTTCATCGATGAAGATGTAGATGAAAAGGACTTAGAAGAAAAGATGTCGCATAGACAGTCAGAAGTTGCGAGTGTGGTTGCTCTGACCATTGCCCTTGGCGGAGATAATTTGGGGATTTATATTCCTTACTTTACTGGAATGTCCTTCCAGGAAGTCATGGTTGTGATCCTTGTTTTTATCATTGGGATTTTTACCTTGTGTTATTTATCCAAACGATTAGCTTCGGTTCCTATGATTGGTGAAGTAGTTGAGCGTTACGAAAAAGTCATCGTACCAGTCGTTTTCATCGGCTTGGGTATTTTTATTCTGTTAGAGAATGGTACGATTCAACATCTTTGGTCACTGATTGCATAGAATTTTAAGCACCTTCACGGAAAGTAGAATATACCATTAAAGTATATAAGGTTGAGCTTAGATACATATAACACAACCGGAATATGAAAGAGGCACAGAACGATGTAATATCATTAGCGTCGTTCTGTGTCTCATTTTTATGTATATTTTTTAACAATTATGGATCACAGCTTTCTTATTCTCTAAATGGGAAATAAATAAGCTGATATTTTATTAATAGGTTATACTTGAAAAACTGAGACAATCATAGATCTAATTCGAGAGAGAATAAGAAATATAGCGTATGCAAAAATATTTAAGAAGAATTTTGGTAATATATGTAGGAAGAGAAAAAGGGGGGCATGATTTATGCAATATTCATATAAATATATAATATTAGGTGGCGGGATGGCTGGTGCCAATGCCGCAATGGAAATTCGTAAGTATGACCGTAAAGGGACATTGCTGATAGTCACGCAAGAAACTGACAAACCCTACTATCGTCCTCCATTAAGTAAAGAATTTTGGACAGAGCCAGCCTACCCAAAAGAAACGATATATTATAATATTTCGGATAATGAATCGATTGATATCTTAACTGGGACAACTGTGAAGCAAATTAATGCCGATCGACAAACGATTGAGATTGAGAGTGGAGAAATCTATCAATACGAAAAATTGCTTTATTCACTGGGTGGCGCTCCAAAGTGGATTGATGGGCTGGAGAGCGAGCGTGTCCTAGCTTTAAGAAACTTAGAAGATTACCGAAACCTCCGAAAGTTAGCCAAACCTGGGAGCAAAGTCATTATCGTTGGAGGAGGCTGGGTTGGAGCAGAACTTGCAGCAGGTCTAAAGCTGAATGATATGGATGTGACGCTTGTTTTTCCTAATGAAATATTAAATGAAAAACGACTACCACGAATGCTTGCTAAAGAATTTCAACAGCGCTTTGTAGATATTGGCGTTTCTTTGATAAACAATACTTATGCTAATAGTTACAGTGTAGCAGACGATCAGGTGAGTCTTACATTAGAGAATGGCGCTGTATTGAAAGCGGATATTCTTGTTTTAGGAATTGGATTAAAGCCAAATGTTGAATTAGCAGAAGCAGCTGGGTTAGAAGTGGGTAATGGCGTCATTGCTGACAAGTATTTGCAAACTTCCAACAAACATATCTATGCAGCAGGAGATGTGTTGAATTATCCAGATGTAATCATAGGACGTAATCGTTTTGAACATGAAGAGCAAGCGGAGTATTCTGGGAAAGTAGCGGGACGAAACATGACGGGCGCTGAAGAAGTTTATAATCATGGTGCGCCACTCTCTTATACGAATGTCTTAGATATTTCTATTGAAGGTGTCGGTGAAATGAGTCGCAACCGTGATGATGCGATTATTGAAGAAGTTGCCGGAGGTTATATTGTTTATTATCTTTTTAAAGGTAAACCAACAGGAATATTAACTTATAATGTGAAAGTTGATATGGATAAGGCCCGTGAAATTCTTGTTAACCCACCGAAAACATTAGATAAGCTAACGAGAATGTTGAAGCCTATTTAATTGATTTGTTGAATACTAGATAGCTTCAGAATTGAAAAAGATGATAAAAAGGAATATTTTATGGAAAAATTTTACGAGAGTTGACCAATCGTCAACTCTTTTTTATATCAATGACAATTAATGATTGTTGTCGACTTTACTGGTCACGATACTGTGCTGGACTGTACCAAACAAGTTTTGCTTTGATGCGTATTCGTTCTTCGTTATAGTGCTACCTAAATCTTCAAAATAATGATAAGTTTCTCTATCATATTTTTTTTAGTTTGCTAAAAAACTTTTCAATCGATAATTGATTACAATAATTTCTTAATAATACCCTCTAAAGTCAGGTTTCTGGTCTTACTTTAGGGGGTTTTTGTATGCTTATTTGCTAAGTATGTAAGAAGAAATTTAAGGATGTTATTTGTCTTGTTATAGCCTAGCTTAAAAAAATAAAGCAGTATTTCATAAACGTTTCATAAAAGGTGTATAGAATGTTATTGAAAATAGCGATCAAAGCTATTGTGTAAAAAATAATGGAGGACAAGCCTTCAGTTCTGAAGAGCTAGGAAGCTTAATTCATGCGAATGTTTGACCTGTGGCTACAATAAGTTTTTTGGAATAAAAATAGAAAGGGGCTTATTAGTAAGTGATAAAAAACGCACTAGCATATATTACAAGAAAAAAATATAGAACATTGATTATTTTTGTTATTTTAACAATCGTTCTTTCTTGTTTGTATGCATGTTTGATCATAATGAAATCAAGCAACGAAATAGAAGATTTTTTATATAAAAGTTCTAATGCTTCAATATCAATAACCCAAAAGGATGGTCATTATTTTAATATCAGTCAATTTAAAGATATTGAAAAAATAGCAGAGATTGAAGAAAAAATCATTCAATTTGATGGATTAGCAAAACTAAAAGATGCTAAAGCAGTTAGCGGAGAGCAAAAAATAAAAAGAGAGGATTTATCTGACGAGTTTAAAAATGTTGTTTCATTCGAAGCTACTAATAATACTTCAAGAAACATTTTATTCAGTAGCGGAGCATTTACAATGAAACAAGGTAAAAACATAGAAATAAATGATAAAAACGCCATAATTATCCATGAAGAATTTGCTAAACAAAACAATCTCCAATTAGGTGATGAAGTTGAACTTGAATTATTAGATATGGAAGAAAGTGGCAAAATAAATAGTCATAAATTTAAAATTATCGGAATATTTTCTGGTAAAAAACAGGAAACATATACAGGATTATCTTCTGATTTCAGTGAAAATATGGTTTTTATAGATTATTCAACAAGCCAAGAGATATTCAATAAATCAGAAGATAATAAAATTGCCAATAAAATTTTGATGTATGCTGGTAGTTTACAATCTACAGACTTAGCTTTAAAAAAAATTAAAGCCCTTGAAATTGACCAGTCGAGATATGTTATTGAGAAAGAGAATAAGGCGTTTGAAGAATCTCTAGAGTCAGTGAGTGGCATAAAACATATCATAAAATTAATGACTCATTCTATTATGTTAGCTGGTATAGTTGTGTTTTCGTTGATCTTGATTCTATGGTTAAGAGAAAGAATTTATGAAATAGGTATATTTTTATCGATTGGCATAACCAAGATACAAATCATCATGCAATTTATATTCGAGTTAATATTCATATCTATACCCAGTATCATAGTCTCATTATTGTTAGGAAACCTACTCCTAAAAGTAATTGTAGAAGGACTTATAAACTCAGAGGACGCAATGATATTCGGTGGAGGATTCATCAATAAAAGCAGTTTGATGTTGAATATCACAACCTTTATAGAAAGTTATTTAATACTAGTCAGTATCATTGTTTTATCAGTTGTCATTGCTTCCTCATTCATATTAATAAAGAAGCCAAAAGAAATATTATCAAAAATCAGTTAGGAGAAAATAATGGATATATTCGAAATAAAGAATGTAACTTACAGTTACGGAAATTCTAAAGAAAAAGTGTTATCAGGTGTAAATCAAAAATTTGAACTTGGAAAGTTCTATGCGATAGTAGGGAAGTCAGGAACAGGAAAGTCCACACTGCTGTCCTTACTTGCAGGACTGGATAAAGCACAAACAGGGAAAATCTTGTTTAAGAATGAAGATATAGAAAAGAAAGGATATCGTCATCATAGAAAGAATAATATATCCCTGGTGTTTCAAAATTATAATTTAATCGATTATTTATCACCAATTGAAAATATTAGATTAGTAAATAAATCAGCGGATGAGCAGATTTTGTTTGAACTAGGCTTAGATAAAACACAAATAAAAAGAAATGTGATGAAATTATCTGGTGGTCAGCAACAAAGGGTAGCTATTGCTAGAGCATTGGTATCAGATGCGCCAATTATACTAGCGGATGAGCCTACCGGTAACCTAGATAGTGTAACTGCTGGAGAAATCATTCATATATTAAAGACATTGGCTAAAGATAGAAATAAATGTGTAATTGTTGTCACACATAGTAAGGAAGTAGCAGATGCTGCGGATATCATTTTAGAACTGAGTGATAAAAAATTGAAAAAAGTCAATAAAATGAATTTGGAGGCTGAATAATGATAAAAAATGCATTTGCTTATGTAACAAGAAAAAGCTTAAAATCGTTCATCATTATGTTAGTTATTTTATCCATGTCAACTTTAAGTCTCATTAGTTTATCGATTAAAGATGCCACGGACAGAGCTTCAAAAGAGACATTTGCTAATATAACGAATAGTTTTTCTATAGAAATAAATAGACAAGTAAATCCAGGAACACCTAGGGGAGGGGGAAATGTAAAAGGTGAGGATATTAAAAAGATATCTCAAACAGATAGCATTGACGCCTATGTAAAAAGAATAAATAGTGTCGCAGACTTAGTTGATTATGATATTATTGAAACCCAAGATACGCTTGCGAATCAATCACCTGAAAGAGCGAAGAATTTTAAAAGAACAGTGATGTTAACTGGGGTTAACGATTCTTCAAAAGAAACAAAATTTATATCAGAAGCATATAAATTAGTAGAAGGAAACCATTTAGAAAATGAAGATAAAAATAAAATTTTAATGCACAAAGATTTAGCAGAAAAAAACCATCTAAAAGTTGGCGATAAAATAAAAATAAAATCTAATTTATTTGATGCTGATAATGAGAAAGGTGCAAATGAAACTGTAGAAGTAGAAATTAAAGGTCTATTTGATGGATATAATAGCGGTGGCGTAAGTGCAGCACAAGAACTATATGAAAATACATTAATCACTGATATTCATACAGCTGCTAAAGTTTATGGTAATACAGAAGATACAGCTGTATACCAAGATGCAACATTCTTTGTAAAAGGGGATAAAAATCTTGATAGTGTACTAAAAGATCTTGGGAAATTAGATATAAATTGGAGAGAATATAATTTGATTAAAAGTTCATCCAATTATCCTGCACTGCAACAATCTATATCAGGTATCTATTCAATTTCAAACAAATTACTTGTTGGCGCTTTAATATTTGCAGGAGTGGT
This sequence comes from Aerococcus viridans, assembly GCF_002871935.1. GTDB lineage: Bacteria > Bacillota > Bacilli > Lactobacillales > Aerococcaceae > Aerococcus > Aerococcus viridans_B. The sequence goes on along the minus strand of NZ_PNHQ01000004.1, from coordinate 108,543 downwards.
CGTTTCGTTATTGCTATTCTTATGGATGGATGCTAGAAAAAAAGAAATAGCAGTATTACTATCATTAGGTACATCTAAATTAGAAATTTTTGGTCAATTCATAGTTGAGTTAGTATTTATATCCATTCCAGCACTACTTGGTGCTTATTTCTTAGCTCAATATACATCTGATAAGCTTGGAAACAATATATTGGATAAGGTTACTGATGATATAGCTAAACAAATCGCTAGACAATCTGCATCTAGCCAATTAGGTGGTGGAGCAGAAGTTGAAGGATTCAACAAGACTTTATCAAGTTTAGACATAAATGTCTTACCTAAATTCATCATTTATGTAGCTATATTTATGGGTCTAGTACTTCTGATATCATTGATTATTTCTTCCTTCAATATATTAAGAAAGAATCCAAAAGAATTATTAACTGACAATAATTAAAGCTTTCGGTGCTTTTTAGCACCGAAAATTTTTGACTTTCAAATATCCAATAATAGACATGTATAATATGGTATACATACACCAAAGGAGAAGGCTATGAAAATATTAACTGTTGAAGACGATCATATGATAAGAGAGGGAATCAGTGCATATCTTTCAGAATTTGGATATATGGTTATTCAAGCTAAAGATGGTAGGGAAGCCTTGTCAAAATTTAGTAGCGATATCAATTTGGTTATCCTAGACATTCAGATACCCTTCGTAAATGGTTTAGAAGTATTGAAAGAGATTAGAAAGAAAAGCAACCTACCAATTTTAATTTTGACTGCATTTAGTGATGAAGAATATAAAATTGATGCATTTACGCATTTGGCAGATGGATACGTAGAAAAGCCATTTTCATTGCCGGTATTAAAGGCTAGAATAGATTCTTTAATTAAGAAGCATTATGGTCATATAGAAAAGTTTGAATATAAGGATTTATCGGTAAATTTTAATAGTTATACAGCTAAAATAAATGGTGAAGAAATAGATGTAAATGCAAAAGAACTAGAGATATTAAAATGTTTATTGGATAATGATGGGCAAGTATTAACAAGAATGCAAATTATTGATTATGTATGGAAGGATAGCGAAGAAATTCCTTATGATCGCGTAATAGATGTGTATATAAAAGAACTTAGAAAAAAATTAAAATTGGACTGTATAACGACGATAAGAAATGTAGGATATAAATTGGAGAGAAAATGAAAAAGTTAACCATATTTCCCAAAATGTTCATACAAATATTTTCTGTTCTTGGCATAATTATTATATTCGTTCATTTATTGGTTTTTTTTATCTTTCCTAAAACATATTTGGAGACAAGAAAAGAAGAGATTCATGATATGGCAAATGAAATCTCTAGTAATATGAACGGAAAACACATAAAAGATATAGCGCAAACTTTGGAACTTTATTCTAAGAGTAGTGAAATCAAGGTATTTATAGAAGAAAAGAATAATCCACATGAATTACAGATCAACGATAATATCAATTTTAATTTAGAAAGTGATAGTAATTCTTTGATCATTGAAGAAAGAGAAATAGAGCTGAATGATGGAAACAAAACAAATCTACAATTTGTATCTATAGCAGATATGCAGAAAGATGCGAAAGATTTAAGTCTTAAATTTTTACCCTATTCTTTATTGATATCCATTCTATTTTCTACCGTTATTTCTTTATGGTATGCTAAATTAATAAAAAACAATATACAGGAAATAAAAATTGTTACTGACAAAATGATCACACTAGATAAAAAAGCGCGTCTAAAAGTGCATTCTAATGACGAGGTTGGGCAACTCAAACAACAAATCAATGACCTATATGCTGCTTTATTAACCACCATTAACGATTTAGAAGTTAAAAATAATGAAATTATAAAATTGGAAAAGTTAAAATATGATTTTTTTAAAGGTGCATCTCATGAACTTAAAACACCTATAGCGAGCCTTAAAATCATACTGGAAAACATGAAATATAATATTGGAAAATATAAAGATAGAGATATTTATATTAACGAATGCATTGAAATAGTTGATAGTTTGACTAAAAATATTACTCAAATATTATCTGTTCATCATATAGAAAAATTGAATAATGATGAAGAATATTTGAAAATAAATGATACTTTAGAAGACGTATTGAAAAAGTATGAGGTATTGGTAAATCAAAAGAACATTACTGTCAACAATAATCTACTAAATGCGCATGCTTATATAGGCAAAACAGCTTTAAAAATGATTCTATCTAATTTGATTAGTAACGCTGTAAAATATACTGATGTAGGTGGGGTAATTAATATAGGGATTGATAACAGTTGGTTTTATATCGAAAATTCAAACAGTAATCATCATATTTCTAATATGGATCAAATATTTGAGGTTAAATTTGATTTAAACAAAGAAAATAGTAATGGGTTAGGCTTATATATTGTAAGTAATATTCTGAATAATTATAATATGGAATATAAAGCATTGCAGGATGAAGATTTTTTTATTTTTAAAATTAAAATGCTTTCTAAATAATATATAAAGAATATTCTCCTTCTGCCATTTTAGAGGACTCCTTACGTCAATATCTAGGAGTCCTTTTTTGTTATGAGACCTATATACTGTAGCGTCAAAAAAATGGTACTGCTGAATGGTGTGCCCACCAATATGTTTTGAACTGCATCCGGTCAGATAAAAGCCATGTACTGCACGCACGTGACTTCGGCTACCAACGTCAAGTCGTCCAACTGCGGATCAATATTCGTATAGATATCATGTTAAAACGATTGAGTTAGACGATTATCTTATATTTAATGATGAATATCGTTTACATTACTTTAGTTTTCTGCATTATATTATATATGATATAATGTAGAAAACTGTCAGGGGGTATTTCCATGAAATGGCAAGGGCGCAAACGTAGTGGTAATGTAAAAGACTTGCGTGGTCAAAACACCAGAGGTGGTGGATTAGGTGGTTTGGGGCAAGGGCGATCCGGAGGGAGAATACCTATTCCACTTCCAGGAGGGCGTGGAAGATCAACTGGAGGTAGAAGCTTAGGTTGCGGTTCGATTATCTTAATGTTGATTCTATTCTTTGTATTTGGAGGAACATCTTTATTAGGTGGCAATCAGTCTAGTTCAAGCAATAATCAATCAAACGATCGAACCAGTCAGGTAGATGTCCAATTACCGGGACAGATGGAATCGAATACGCAAATTCAAGCAAATCCTAATAATCAGGTCAGTTTACCAGAGACTGGATCCACAGATAGTGACACAGTTACTGAAGATGAGTTGGCTGAATTTGTTTCTGTTATCCTTTATGATACCGAAGAATATTGGACACAAGCATTTTCTGAAGCTGGATATACATATAAGGCTCCAGAGTTGGTCATCTTTGAGGATGCTGTGAATTCATCTTGTGGGTATAATACATCTGAAGTTGGACCTTTCTATTGTCCAACGGATGAAACTATTTATATCGACTTAGAGTTCTATAATCAACTTGTTAAAAATTATGGAGGCGGTGGTGATTTTGCTATGGCCTATGTAATCGCCCATGAAGTAGGTCACCATGTCCAACAGCAACTTGGTATTTCCAATCAGGTTAGACAAATTCAGTCTGAAGTAGGTGAAACTGAACAAAATCAATGGACCGTACGGATGGAATTACAAGCGGACTATCTTGCTGGTGTATGGGCGCATAACGTCGTTGAGAATGATTGGATGGAAGCAGGAGATCTTGAAGAAGGATTAAACGCAGCTTATCACATTGGTGATGACGTCTTGCAAGAAAAGGCCTATGGCTATACGATGCCCGACTCTTTTACCCACGGTACTGCTGAGCAACGGCAAAGCTGGTTTAAGAAAGGGTTAGAAGCAGGCGACTTGTCACAATGGGATACGTACAATATAGACTATAGTAGCCTATAAAGTGAGTTACAAAATTTGTTTGATGATAATAGTTTTGAAATCTATCAATACATTTGGTATAGTAGGAATACAATTAAAGAACACAACTTATTCAGAGCAAGTGGAGGGATTTGGCCCTATGAAGCTTCAGCAACCTACTTTTGGCAAGGTGCTAATTCCAACTCGAAAGAGATAGATGAGTCTAACCAAGTTATGGGCACGACGAGTCGCGTTGTGCTTTTTTTATTGAATAAAATAACTAGGAGTGTGTCGGATGTTTAATGATGAGTGCGTAAATTTTAGTGAATTTGTAGGTGGGATTAGCACCCTAGGTTTTATGCCGTATTTTCGTTTTCGCAAAAGTAAGACAGGAGATCCTAAGGAACATGATCATATTGCTGTGATCTGTCGTGATGAGCCATGTTCTGGGGACCATATTGCTAGAGTTTGCGTGTGTTGTATAGGAAAAGTCCATGTCAATGATTATGATGGATTTAAAGAGGCAATAAGCCGTGAAACATATGACCAATTAGTCAATTTGATTACTAATTTTTCCTATACAGATGTGGACTATAAAGCAATACGGTAGTAAAAAAGAGACCCTACTAGTTGCCATTTGGTAGCGACCCCCAAAAGTTAGAGCTATAAAACTAACTTTTGGGGGTCGCTACCTTGCCAAAGAGGCAGAGGGGTTTATTTACTTAGTATCGTCTATGGGGGTGACTGGTGTCCGTTCGAATATCACAACGGATATATCAGCTATGGTTGCTGAAATTCGGGCAGTTTCAGATATTCCAGTAGCAGTTGGCTTTGGCATCAACCGACCGAGTCAGGTTAAAGATATTGCCACTAAAGCAGATGGCGTCATTGTAGGGAGCGGGTTTGTGCGTTTAGTTGAAGCCCACGGTGAAGAAGCAAAAACTTACATTTACGACTATGTTCATGAGATGCAAGGTGCTTTAAGATAGGATGTGAGACAGGGCGTTCAGACATCCTAGTTTCATTGCTAAGGTAAAATAGGTAGTTGTGCGTTTAGTAGCTGATAACTGTTCCCCCATTTCAAATCACAGTTTTACTATCATAACTGAATAATTGTAAAAGGAGTTAGTAAACGATAAGCTAGCTTCTTTTTTACTGAGTATTTTTCCTGATAAGAGAATATATTAACTGTGATTCCTTGGCTATTCTTGCTTGGGAAAATTGTAAATTAAAAAAACTTGCAATATACAGTCCGACTGTATATAATCTAACTATACAGTTGAACTGTATATAAAGAATAAGGGATGATCATCATGCGTAATAGTGCTTTACCACTCACAGAAACAACTTATTTAATTTTATTGAGTTTACTAGAACCACGCCATGGCTATGCCATTATCAAAAATGTGGCGGAACTAAGTGACAATCATGTCAAAATTGCAGCCGGTACAATGTACGGTGCATTAGATAATCTTTATAAGCAGGCTTGGATTGAAGAAGTAGCTAGCGAAAATAAACGGCGGAAAGTTTATCAAATTACAGAAAAAGGCAAAGAAGTACTTGATGCAGAAATTGATAGATTATCAAATTTAACTGCGTTAGGCAATCGATTGTTTAATTAAGAGAGAAGGGGTACTATGTCTAAATCAACATATAAGTTTAAGTTATTCTTATTTGCAGATATTGATAAAGAAGAAGCATGGATAAACGCACAACGAGATAAACATTTATATCTAGCTAGCATACCTATCGGTTCCATATTGTATCGTTTTCGTGAAGCTGAAACTGACTTCGTCCCAATTACCCGGCTTGATTTTCGTGAATTCAAGAACAAATCAGCATATGAAAACTATTTATCTTTATATGAAGATGGTGATTGGTACCATATTTATGGTAATCGTTGGAATGGTTTGCATTATTTTAGACAGGACAATCCAAGTGGAGATACCAACCTATATTCTGATGAAGACTCCAAAGCACAGTTATACCTAAGATATGCTAAGTACTTAGTGACCTTATTCATCTGTTTTTTACCAATTATATTAAATCTAGAATTAATGGATTTATTAAACTTCCATACTTTTAAATCAGCCTATTTAACACCGGGACTTTGGCAAATGAGCGGTGCTCAGTTCTGGAGTGCATTTGCCTTTGAAACCCCATTTGCCCTAATGAGAATTTTTTCTGGTTGGCTACTTGTGGTCTTAGTTGCTTCATTCTTATTGGGCTCATTTATTAATTGGCGTCGCTATAAGAAATTACAAGATGAAGCGATTAGTTTATAAATTGTTTCGGTATGTTTGTATATAAGGTATATAACATATGGACGAAAGATGCATAAAAAAGGTAAGACAAAAGTCGTTTAGAATTTATGTTCTGCTTTTGGGTAATATCAAACAATGCTGACTTTTGAAAACCGATGATAAACATTTTTATATAGCGAAAAGAGGCTGGTATATTTTTGTCCCAGCCTCTTTTTGCTATATAAGTTTATTTTTTACGTTTTACTTCGATGCGATAACCATCTGGGTCAGTCACAAAGAAGTATGATGGTGTACCACCAGAAAGGCCTTTTAAATCACCAGTTTCATAGGCAGAAGCTTTACAAGTTTCATGCATAGCTTCTAAATCATCAACCGTTACACCTAAATGACTAAAGCCGTCTCCAATAGTATATGGCTCTGCATCATAGTTGTATGTTAATTCGATTTGAACAGCAGATCCTGGAGAATTTAAGTAAATTAAATCAAATTTATTTTCAGGAAATTCTCTACGACTTGCTACCTCAAAATCAAATAGGTTCGTGTAAAAATCTAATGTTGCATCAATATCTCTCACACGTAAACAAATTTCAACAAGTACTTGGCTCATTCTATTTACCTCCATTCATTTGATTAACTTCATCATAACATAGAACATAAATGCGGTCGCATGATATGAATGATTCAAGATAACAAAAACAAATGACCATGCATACATCAATTGTGTCATTGGTCATTTGTTTCTTTAGCTTATAAATATCTTTGGATGACTGGTCTTAACCTGATACTGATTGGAATAGCGATTAAGGCCCCTACACCAGATTGTAGAATGTTAGTGAACAAGCCTGCAATCGCTGCAGCAGCCGTACCATATAAGATCCAGCTAGCAATCGCATAACCGACAATCATCACAACTGCGGATAAAACTAAGTATAATACTTTTTCTTTACGGCCTTTATCTATGGCTAAACCAGCAATATACCCTTGGGCACCATGGATAACTGCTGAAAAGATTATCCACTGTGCATAACCTGAGAGTAAGTCAATTAAACCACCACTCATAGCACCGACGACCAAGCCGCCTATTGGCCCAAAAACCAATGAAGCTGTGACGATACCTACATCAGCAAACGTGAAGAATCCATTTGATGCAGGAACAGGAATAATGATAAATAAAGAGATGGCTACAACTAATGCCGCCGTCACAGCATAAAATGCATATTGTTTTTTCATATAAATTTCCTCCCTAACCCTATCAAAATAAAAATTTTTATTTAAATGAAATTTTTATTAGATAATATGAAAATTTTAATCCAATCTTTATATTATCATTTGAAAACAAATAAAGAAAGGTGGATAAAACGCTATCATTTTTATTCGCACATAAAAAGCAATGACCAGTCGAAATTGAAACTAAATGATGAAATATAATTGATTATTCATTATCTATTTAAATGTTTAACGATGTTAAGAAGAATGTCATCTAACGTCAAAAGAGGTATTCATTCAAAACGTCATGCTATAATAGTGATTGAAATACCTAGTAAGTTTGATGCTGGCTAAAAGACGCTTGTCGATGGCTAACGGTTGATGAAGGATATGTACTTGATATTTGTCAATCTAAATACTATCAATATGACCTTTTACCATTTTTAATGTATCAAATGCCCCTTTTTTATACATGAAAAACCTGTTTAAATAGAAGAAGTTGGTTAGATATGCTATGGTAGGATCATTAGTTCAAAAAGGAGTAGAGTCAATGGATGTACCAATACTATATGAAGACAATCATTTATTGGTAGTTCAAAAACCAGTAAATATACCCGTTCAAGGAGACAATAGTGGAGATAAGGATTTATTAACCTATCTGAAAGAGGATATTAAATATCGCTATCAAAAACCCGGCAATGTCTACTTAGGTTTAGTACATCGTTTAGACCGGCCGGTTGGCGGTGCGATAGTATTCGCCAAAACTTCAAAAGCAGCGTCAAGATTATCTGATCAAATTCGGCGTAATGCTATGGACCGAACTTATTATGCAGTGGTTCATGGTAGACCTAAGCAATCTAGTAATCGGTTGGTAGATTATCTATATAAGAATCGCCAGAAGAATATGGTATCCATTGTTTCAAAGAATCACAAAGAAGCCAAAAAGGCTGTTCTTGATTATACTGTCATTGCATCAAAGGATGGTCTCAGTCTGGTTAGCGTGCAATTACAGACCGGTCGTCCCCACCAAATTCGTGTGCAGTTGGCAGGTATGGGAACACCTATCTGGGGCGATCAAAAGTATGGTCAACAATATAGTCAAGTCGGTCAGCAGATTGCCTTGTGGGCACAAAGCCTTACTTTAGAACACCCGGTTAAAAAGACCATACTTACTGTCGAGTCACCACTACCAACAACTTATCCATGGGATATTTGGTAAATAAGCAATGATGAATGCAAGAAGTACTCCCTTGATAGAAGAGTGCTTTTTTTTAGGTACACTGATTTCACTATTTTAACGATCTAAGTGCAAACGAAGATGTGAGGTCACTTGCCACCAGAATTGGTTGTGCCAGCATCTTTAGGGGTTGCCCTGTATAATTATATAAGGCTACTAGTTTCTTTGTTTCATCAAGTCGCTCCTTAATATCTTCCGCAATCCCACTATAACAATGAAATTGTATATCAGGATATTTTGCTTGGACATCTTTCACTACTTGAGCAATCAGTCGCAAACTCGCTGACTCACCACCACCAATATAGACACTGCCAACGATAACATCATCTGGCTTTCGTATTTCAGCTGCCGTAGTATAGTTCTCAGCTTTGGCAATAGCTATAAAATAACGTAAAGTAGGTATCTCCATTCTAAATCCTCCTAAAGCATCGCTATAACTTTTTGTTATAACAGCACATAAAATATAACTATTTGTTATATAAAAATTTAGCGCCAATACTAGAAATAAGCAATGAAGAAGTAGATAAAGGAGCGAACCGTCATGGATTTAGAAACTTATTTAGCAGAAGTGAAGAAGGGCAACCGCATTGAAGCGGATTCTCCAGCCCATCTAGTGATGCACCAGATGAGTCAGGAAGCTTTAAAGATAACCATGCAAATCAACAATCAGTATCATGAGCCATCAAAGCTACGGCAACTCATGTCAGATTTAACCGGTCAAGAAATTGATGACAGTTTTACCCTATTTCCACCATTTTATACAGACTTTGGTAAGAATATTCATATTGGCAAAAATGTCTTTATCAACGCCGGATGCAAGTTCCAAGACCAGGGAGGTATTGAAGTCGGGGACGGTGCTTTAATCGGTCATAATGTGGTGATGGCCACCTTAAATCATGCAGAAGACCCGAGTGACCGTGGTTCAATGATTCCCGGAAAAATTACCCTTGGTAAAAATGTGTGGATTGGGTCTAATGCTACTATTTTAGCCGGTACAACAGTCGGAGATGGTGCGATTATTGCAGCAGGCGCGGTTGTCACAAAAGATGTCCCAGCCAATACGGTTGTAGGTGGCGTCCCTGCAAAAGTGATTAAAGAGATACAGTAAGATAAAAATACCAGTCAACTGAAAGATTTACTTCAGTTAACTGGTATTTTATTACTTCTTAACATCGGAAACCATACCCATACTCTTTATAGTCGGGTTCGAGTCTCTAGAAATGACTGCGTTTCAGATGAAGTTGTAGCTGACTGTATCATCTACTGCCTTCATCTTCCAATGGTTCATTTCTAATCGGTTTGTGTCACACCCTATGGAGTTGAGCTCCAAATGTCAGACTCGTGCCACTTCAGGATTAGGCTACGTGATTTTTAATCACTCCGGCTAATGCTTCCATTGTTACGAGTCTAAACGACATTTGTCACATCCTGTAGTTGAGCTCGTCAGGGCAGGCAGGTGTCCGCTTCAGAAATAGATTGCGTGATGTGCCATCACTACATCTATTTCTTCCATCGTCTCCTGTCTGAACGCCCTGCCTCACATCCTTTAGTCGGGTTCCACAAACCAGAAATGACTGCGTTTCAGATGAAGTTGTAGCTGACTGTATCATCTACTGCCTTCATCTTCCAACGGTTCATTTCTAATCGGTTTGTGTCACACCCTTTTTAGTTGAGCTCCAAATATCAGACTCGTGCCACTTCAGGATTAGGCTACGTGATTTTTAATCACTCCGGCTAATGCTTCCATTGTTACGAGTCTAAACGACATTTGTCACATCCTGTAGTTGAGCTCGTCAGGGCAGGCAGGTGTCCGCTTCAGAAATAGATTGCGTGATGTGCCATCACTACATCTATTTCTTCCATCGTCTCCTGTCTGAACGCCCTGCCTCACATCCTTTAGTCGGGTTCCACAAACCAGAAATGACTGCGTTTCAGATGAAGTTGTAGCTGACTGTATCATCTACTGCCTTCATCTTCCAACGGTCCATTTCTAATCGGTTTGTGTCACACCCTTTCTATTCTACTGGGTATCCGCCTAGTGTCCAACCGCCGTCTTGGATTAGGTTAATGCCCTGGATATAGTCAGAGTCATCTGAGGCAAGGAAGAGGGCTGTTTTTGCGATTTCATCTGGTTGGCCTGGTCGTCCTAGTGGTGATTTTTCTAGACGTTTGTCTGTTACAGTTTCGGTCATTGGGGTATCAATAAAACCAGGTGATAGCGTATTTACCTTAATGCCTTTAGGTCCTAGTTCATGCGCTAATTGGCGCGTCATTCCGACTAAACCATATTTACTTGACATATAAGGTGTTCCGCCAACACCAACCATACCGGTAGCTTGCGAAGCAATATTGATGATCACACCTGAACCACGTTCAATCATATGTGGTACGACAGTTTTTGTAGCTAACCAAGGTGCTTTTAAATTTAAGCGGATGACGTCATCGAAAAGCGCTTCATCCGTGTCTTGAATTGGATCGTAATTATCCAAAATACCTGCACCATTATAAAGGATATCGATTTTACCATAGTGATCTAAAGTGGTTTGAACAGCATCTTTAATGGATTGGCTTTCATTTAAGTCAGCTTTTACAAAAAGACCTGTTGGCCCAAATTCAGCAATTGTATCTAAAATCTTATTTGCCTTGTCTTCGTTACGACCAACGATAGCAACTTGTGCGCCTTCTTTAGCGTACAAAGTAGCAGTTGCCTCGCCAATACCTGATGTACCACCAAAAATTAATGCGACTTTACCATCTAATTTTCCCATTAAAAACATCCTTTCTGATTTTAAATGTTGATTACTTCTAGCATAGGAGATTTAGATAGCGCTTGCAAATAAAATACATGGTTGTGTCTTGGCTATATTTTAAAGAATAAGCTAAACTAATGACATAGATTGAAAAGTAAGGACGCGTGAACTATGAAAATTATTTTTTCTCCAGCCAAAGAAATGAAGCTAGATCAAGTATCTGCAAATCAACCTAAGTATTTAAACACTACTAATACTATTATCCAAACCTTACAGACGCTGTCAGATGAGGAAATAAAAGCAATTTACAAAATTTCCGATCAACAAGTGTCACAAGTAAAAGACTATATCCAACATTTAAACGTGGGAGATGCATACCCAGCCTTATCTCTATACAATGGACTAGCCTTTCGCCAAATTGATGTGGATACAGGTGACGGCGCTATTGGGGCATATTTAGACCAACACTTGCGTATTTTATCTGCTTTATATGGGCCCTTGAAAGCTTTTGAACCTATACGACCTTATAGGCTTGATTTCAATACTGCATTAAAAGTTGAAGGTCAAAACTTGCGTCAATTGTGGGACAATGATTTTAATCTTTTTTTTGAAGAAGGGGAGGTCATTTTAAATCTAGCGAGTCAAGAATTTTCAGGAATGTTAGATAAAGACCGCTACACTTGGATTGACTTTGAATTTTATGAATATGATGAAATAAAAACAAATGGTTTAAAAAAACATGCAACCATTTCGAAAAAGGGACGAGGGAAAATGCTGCAATTCTTAGCAGAAAATCAAATTAAAGAGCTGTCAGCTATTAAAGCGTTTTGTAAAGATGGTTATCAATTTGATTCAGAACGTTCAAATAGCAGAAAAATCGTCTTTATAAAATAAAAAAATATTAAGTGTTTTGTGAAAAAATGTGTGAAACACATAAAAAATATTGCATATGTCTCTTGGACAGAAGGATTGAAGGAAGCCTTCACTAGAGAAGATTCACTAGGTTTACCACCACTACCAGGTGGCGAAACCATCCAACACTTACATACAGGCCGTTATGATATGTGAAGAAAATAAATAAGATCAAAAAAGCGTTCATATGAACGCTTTTTTGATACAAGATTGTTTTTTATAAATTTCTTAACACCACCGGCATTAAGGGGAAGTACTGGCTATAGGAGAAATTTTAGAATATAAAATGTTTTTATTATTTATTATATAAGCAACATTTTTGAGTGTCATTTTAGTAGGTGTTACCCTTTAAGTAATATAAATAGGAGGTTTTAGATTTGAAAAATCCAATGGATAAAAATGGACTAGTTAAAAATAGTGAAAGTCGTAACCAAGTTGTACCGGATAATCCAGCACTCCATACTGATGAAGGGGCACCGGTGATCAATAATGATGATACGATGACAGCAGGTCGACGAGGACCAAGTGTATTACAAGATACTTGGCTACAAGAAAAACTAGCGAATTTTTCTCGTGAAGTCATACCAGAAAGACGTATGCATGCAAAAGGTTCTGGTGCATTTGGTACATTTACAGTGACCAATGATGTGACTAAATATACTAAAGCAAAGATTTTTTCTGACGTAGGTAAACAGACAGAAATGTTTGCGCGATTTTCTGAGGTCGCTGCTGAACGTGGAGGTGCGGATGCCGAACGTGATATCCGTGGTTTTGCCCTAAAATTCTACACTGAAGAGGGTAACTGGGATATGGTTGGAAATAATACACCAGTATTTTTCTTGCGTGATCCTAAACACTTTATTGATTTAAACCGTGCAATTAAACGTGACCCCAAAACCAATATGCGTAGTGCCAATACCAACTGGGACTTCTGGACATCACTACCAGAGTCATTGCACCAAGTGACCATTACAATGAGTGACCGTGGTATTCCATCATCTTATCGCTTTATGCACGGTTTTTCTTCTCATACCTACAGCTTAATTAATGCCAATAACGAACGTGTATGGGTGAAATTCTTCTTCCGTTCTCAACAAGGGATTCAAAATCTGACTGATCAAGAGGCAGCTCAAGTGATTGCAGAAGATAGAGAATCACACCAACGCGACTTATTTGATGCGATTGAATTTGGACAATATCCTAAATGGACATTATATTTCCAAATTATGACTGAAGAAGAAGCTAAACAAGTAGATTTTAATCCGTTTGACTTAACAAAGGTTTGGCCAAAAGAAGACTTCCCGTTTGTTGAAGTAGGAGAAATGGAATTAAATAAAAATCCTGAAAACTATTTCCAAGACGTTGAACAAGCTTCATTTAACCCTGCCGCTTTAGTTCCAGGTATCGGTGTTTCACCAGATAGAATGCTACAAGCACGTTTATTCTCATATCCGGATGCACAACGTTACAGAATTGGTGTTAATTATCATCAAATCCCCGTGAACTATCCGCGTGGCGTAAAAGATTTCCATCCTTATAGTCGTGATGGTCAAGGACGTATGGATGGTAATGGCGGAGGACAAATCCATGTGGAACCCAATTCATATGGCAACTGGAAAGACCATAAAGATATGGCAGAACCACCAATGGATGCGGGAGATGTTGATTATTACGATTTCCGTGGAGACGATAATGACTATTACACGCAACCAGGTATTTTATTTAACCGGATGACACCAGAACAACAATTAGTTTTATTTGAAAATACCGCACGTGCAATGGGCGATGCTACGCTACAAATTAAGCACCGTCATATTAATAATTGCTACCAAGCAGATCCTAAATACGGGGAAGGTGTAGCAGAAGCCTTAGGTATTGATATCAATACTGTTGATTTAACACCAACACCAAGGGATTCAGACCAAGCCAACCGTGAAGCCAATGCCCGCGGTGCTGAAGATCTTAATGTGCCAACTGAACCTGCACAACCAGTATCAGCAAAGGATTTACCAGAAAAAGGCCGTGATACCAACGTTCAAGATCCAACAAGCTTAACAGGTATTATGGACGATCCATTTGTCTTATAATCAGAAGCACCTTTGAGTTAGTCATTTATTTTAGGAGGACAAAAATGAAAAAAAGATTTTATCCGATATTAGGAATGGTTATTTTTCTGACACTGCTTGCTAGTTTAATTGGAAAAGCAAGCATTTCAATGGGACTGGTCATGGGGTTAATGGTATTTGCTTTAATGTTAGCGAGTACCCTGCAAATTATTTTGAACAATGACCAAGGATCTCATATACAAGCTGCATCCACTACAATCATAGGTGGGATTTTAGCGATGATTAGTCACGTTGCAATAGCATTCACAGGTTTCGATAATCTGTTATCAGGATCAGTGGTCGCTATTACAGGATTTGTCGCTGTAATTGGTTTTATTGCTTATGCAATAGCTAGTTTTATCCGTTTGAAAACTACCGGAAAAATGACTCAAGCTAGTCAATTGACTTTTAATAAATGGACAAAAGGGATTCTTATTGTAAGCACTACTGCAACCCTTATCCATATGCTGTCATTTGATTTCTTACATCAAAATATAGTGTTCATGAGCTTAATTACTTTTTATGTTGTATCAACAGTCATTGCTTTTATATACGCCAACAGCAAACAAGCCGTGAGCGTGTAAAATTAAAAATATAGTGAAATAAATCTCCAAGAATTACGTTAAAGGTAGATTCCTGGAGATTTTTTTATTATTTAAATTAAGAGTATTAATAGATCTAGTGTTTATATTTGTTTAAAAATGTTAATTAATGTTGATAAATGAAATGTAAGCGCTATAATTACAGATGTAAAGTATATAAGAAGAGGAGGATTTATATTGTCAGAAGTTAAAGAATCGTTAGTTTCCATAGAGGATACTTTTATTTCAGAAGCCACAACTAGCGAAGAAGTTTTAAAAGAAATTGGTTTGAAATTATTAGAGAAAGGACTTGTGAAAGAAAAATTTGTAGAGAATATTCTTGAACGAGAAGAGAATTATCCCACTGGCTTAGATTTGTCCGTAATTAATCCGAGTTACGATAATATTGCAGTCCCTCACACCGAAGGAGAATACGTGAACACTACTAAGGTAATTCCTGTAGGTTTAACTAATAAAATTGTATTTCATAATATGATTCGACCTAAGGAACCTTTAGAGGTATCTAATTTATTTATTATTTTGAATAATAGTCCTGAGGAGCAATCGCAGATACTAGCTAAAATAATGGATTTCATTAATTCTCTAGATATTGAAGAAGCAGAAGCTTTATTCCAAGCTTCAACGCCTTCAAACTTATACGATGTCATTAAAAATAAACTATAGATAAAAATTAGGAGGTAATAGTATGACTAAGATTTTAGCAGCATGTGGTGCAGGAGTTAATTCTAGCCACCAAATCAAACACGCTATTGAAGAGGAAATGAAAAATAGAGGATATAACGTAACTTGTGATGCAGTGATGATTAAGGATATTACGGAGGATCTGTTAAGTAAGTATGATATTTTCGCAGAAATTGCTGAAACGGATTTCTCTTTTGATATCAATATTCCAGTCGTCAATGCAGGTCCTATTTTATATCGTATTCCAGCTATGGCAAAACCAGTTTTCGATGAAATAGAAGCAATTATTAAATAAGACTTTAAAAGCACTTGGAGGTAGAAGATGAGCTATATAATTGATTTGGCGAATACAGTACTCCAACCCTTAATAAACTTAGGGGCTGCTCCATTAATGACGATTATATTAACAGTCATTGCTTTACTGTTTCGTGTGAAATTTACTAAAGCACTTGAAGGTGGGATTAAATTAGGGATTGCATTAACTGGTGTTGGTGCAATTATGAATATTTTAACCGGTGCTTTCTCTAATGCACTAGGAGAATTTGTAGCAAATACAGGGCTAAATTTAAATGTAACTGATGTTGGGTGGGCACCACTCGCAACCATTACATGGGGTTCACCGTATACACTATATTTTATGCTGATTCTCCTAATTGTTAATGGTATTATGCTTGCACTAAATAAAACAAACACGTTAGATGTAGATATATTTGATATTTGGCATTTATCTATAGTAGGTTTGTTTGCGATGTACATGGGGGCTAACTTACTCGTAACTACATTGTTGGTTGTATTTATTGGGGTATTAAAAATTATCAACTCAGATTTAATGAAACCAACTTTCAACGATTTATTGAATGCACCAGATGAAAACCCAATGACTACCACTCATATGAATTATATGATGAATCCAATCATTATGTTATTAGATAAAATTTATGACAAACTATTTTCATGGTTAGATAAGTACGATTTTGATGCAGCTAAATTGAATAGTAAGATTGGTTTTTGGGGATCTAAATTTGCAATTGGAATTTATCTAGGAATTTTCGTAGGTCTGTTAGCAGGTATTTCTATTCAAGAAATGTTGACACTAGGCTTTACGGCAGCTGTTTGTTTGGAGTTATTCTCTGTTATTGGTCAATGGTTTATTGCTTCTGTTGAGCCACTATCACAGGGCGTAACTGATTTCACAAGTAAGAAATTCTCAGATAGAACTTTTAATATAGGTTTAGATTGGCCATTTATCGCTGGTCGTGCGGAAATTTGGGCGGTGGCTAATGTATTAGCACCTATTATGCTGATTGAAGCATTAATCTTACCTAATAATGGGCTTCTTCCACTTGGTGGGATTATTGCAATGGGCTTAACGCCAGCATTATTGGTAGTTACTCGCGGTAAAATTATTCGAATGATTGTGATTGGTACAGTATTGCTACCCACATTCTTATATTCAGGCACATTAATCGCACCATTTGTTACTGAAACAGCAAAACAGGTAGGTGCATTCCCAGCAGATGTAGCTTCAAACTCATTGATTTCACATACTACGTTAGAAGGACCAATTGAGAAATTTGTGGCTTATTTTGTGGGACAAGCATCACAAGGCGATATTGAAATGATGATATATGCTGCTTTAGCAATTGCTTTATACCTTATTCTGTTTGTCTGGTATGCAAAACAAATGCAGAAACGAAATGCTGAATACGCTAAGAAAGGATAGAGATTCATTTTTGATAAAATGATTCGAAAAGCTTCCCAAGGACTTTTAAAAGTCCTTGGGAAGCTTTTTATGATTGAATAGTAAGAATATTTATGGTGAGTAAGTGACTGTTATTCAGAAACTAGGAGGATATTAGCGTACTTATTGATGTGTTCATACCGGTGATCTTCATCGTTATTAATCACAACCGCATTCACATCGTTTAGAGAATAATAAGTGAAGAAATCTTCTTTACCTACTTTAGAAGCGTCTAGTAACAGAAACTTTTCTACTGAATTATTCAGTGCTAATTCCTGCGTTTTTCCTTCTTCTAATGTAGCAGTCATAATGCTATTATTTGTTACGCCATTAGCACTAAAGAATGCCTTATGAAATTTTAAATTCTCTAATACAGCAAGAGTAATATACCCATTAAATGCTTGTGTATTCTTCTTGATTTTTCCGCCTAGTAGGTATACATTGATATCCTTTTCAGCTAGGGTATTGAAAACGGGTAGACAATTTGTATATACTTCATAATCTTGACGCTGCATCTTTTGTGCCACGATTTCCATGGTAGTACCAGGTCCCATATAAATGATATCGCCATCGTTGATTAACTCAATAGCCTTGTCTGCGATACGGTTTTTTTCTTGAATATTAATGACTTTTTTTGCTTCATGGGATAGTTCTTCTTTAGGATATTCTTCTTTAGAAATGGCTCCCCCATGAACTCGTCTTAATGCACCACTTTCTTCAAGTTCTGTTAAATCTCGCCGAACGGTCATATCTGATACATTAAGTTTGTCAACAATATCTGTTACGGATACTGTACCGTTTCGTTTAAGTAAATCTAGGATAAGTTCATGTCTCTTTTCCTTTAACATTGTTGAGTTCACCTCACTTCCTGTCAGCTATAATGGTTACTTTTAATTATCAATAGTCACGTATTATTATGATTCATGCCTATAAAAAAATAAAGCCCTTCTCAAATACATAGTATACTTGAAAAGAGCACGAAATAAATTAATATTCGGTTACAGTCACGCGATTAAATAAATCATCATAATGATCGGTAGCGATATGGCCCGTCACACTCTCCATTGCATTTAACATACCAGTTGTCATCGCTTGCTTAAGTAGATGAATATCATCTAATTTATCCTCCAAGGCACTGGCAATACCTGCTACTGTAGCATCACCAGAACCAACAGGATTTACAACAGGAATGGTCGGTATATTGACCTTATAGAAACGATTATTATGTTTGGCAAAAGCGCCATCGCCGCCTAAGGACACTACAATCCACTCAATTCCTGAAAATAAATCATTGGTTAATACAGATTTTAAACTATCTGGGTCAGAACTAACTTCAGTTCCTAATAAATCTGATAGTTCTTCAATATTCGGTTTAATGACAGTAGGCTTCTGAACAGATTTTAGCACACTTGAAAGATTTGCTTTAGAGGTATCTAAAACAATTTTCTTGTTTGAATCATTCGCAAATTGAATTAATTTTGCATAATAGTCATCTTCTAAACCATTTGGTAAAGAACCAGATATGGTAATGACATTAGCGTGGCTAACCAATGCCTTGAAGTGGTTTAAGAAAGCTAGTTTTTCATCATCTGCTATAGTAGGACCTGATTCTAATACTTCAGTTTGTTGGTTATCGTGCAGGATGGCTATACAATTTCTTGTTTCACCTTTTATTGATAAAAAATCATTTTGTATACCAGACTCATTCAGATCCTTCACAATTGCTTTACCCAAATTACCACCAATAAATCCAGTGGCAGTTACAGCTTTATTTAAATCGTGTAAAACCCTAGTGACATTGATACCTTTTCCACCAGCTGTCTTGCTTACTTTATCAGTTCTATTCGTGGTATCTAATTTTAGGTTTGAAATTGTGTATGAGATATCTATAGAAGGGTTCAGGGTTACAGTCAATATCATACAATCACCATTTAATCGTGGTATTCGCCACGATCCCATTTTTCAAGATATTCAGTAAATAAGTCAGAATTATCAGCTTGATTGCTAGATTCTAAATGTGTAATTTTATCGATTAATGTTTTGTTTTCTTCTGATGGCTGATATTCTTCTTGAATAAAGGCTGTAATGATATCTTCCATTAACAATTCACCGGTAATCATACCACCAAAGGCAATGACATTCGCATTTAATTCACGTTTCGAATATTGTGCGGTAGTCATGTCTCTAACCAAAGCAGCACGAATCCCTGGGACTTTATTGACAGCATTAGAAATACCAACACCGGTACCACAAATGACAACGCCTAGATCAGCTTCTCCACTAGCTACTGCTTCGCCCACTTTTCGGCCATAAATTGGATAATGTGTTCTTACATGATTATAGGTACCTACATCGATTACTTCATAACCTTGTTCAACTAAATAATCGGATACATTTATTTTGATATCCGTTACGATATGGTCACAACCAATTGCAATTTTCATAAATTTACCTCCTATTTTATTCATTAGCACATAGCATTTAACATATCTACTCTAATTTGGTGACGTCCACCATCATAGTCGGCAGATAAAAAGGCGTCGACAATATTTTCTGCCAATTCAGGACCAACAATTTGTTCCCCTAAAGTGATAATTTTTGAATTATTGTGTTCTCTAGTCATATAAGCTGAGCGTTCATCAGAAACTTCAGCTGCAATAATGCCTTTGATTTTTGTTGCTGAAATATATGAACCTGCACCATAGCGATCAAATAAAATGCCCCGTGCGTTATCATCAGCTAAGATTTTTTGAGCCACTTTAGTAGTAGATTCTACAAAGTCAACACTTGCGGTCTCTGATAAATCTTCGAACTCATAGTTGTTTGCTTCTAGGAATTGTTTGATCGTTTCTTTTAACTTCATACCATCCTTATCAGCACCAAGATATACTTTCATATGATTACCTCCAAAATTAAATTTTTATATTTACAAACATATTGTAGAACATAAACAAACAAAAAACAACAATAACAATCAAATTTAATAAAAATAAGTGATTTAATAATCTTTTAAAAAGGACTTGACTAGTTATTGAAAGCGTTATAATATCTAATTAAACAAAAAGAAACATAAAACAACACAAAAGAACACACATCCATAAGGAGGACATTATGAAAATAGTATCAGCAGAAAAATTAAATCGATTAAAACAGTTATCCACTGAGGAAGGGTTTATTTCAGCACTAGCAATTGACCAACGTGGGTCATTAAAAAAGATGATTGCACAAGCTGGAGAAACAGATGATATTCAAAAAGCTGTAGAAACATTTAAAGAAGCAATTTCTGAAGAATTAACCCCTTACGCATCTTCTATCTTATTAGATCCAGAATATGGTTTACCTGCTTCAAAAGTAAAAGCACCTACTTCAGGATTGTTATTAGCTTATGAAGAAACAGGGTATGATGCCTCTGAACCTGGTAGATTACCTGATTTATTACCTATTTGGTCTGCTCGAAGAATTAAAGAAGAAGGCGCAGATGCCGTAAAATTCTTATTATATTATGATGCGGATGAGGGAGTTGAAATTAACGATCAAAAACAAGCTTTTGTTGAACGGATTGGATCTGAATGTAAAGCAGAAGATATCCCTTACTTTTTAGAAATTTTAACGTATGACAAAGATATTGAGGATGCTAAATCTAAAGAATATGCAAAAGTGAAGCCAAGAAAAGTAATAGAAGCAATGAAAGAATTCTCTAAGGATAGATATGATGTAGATGTCTTAAAAGTGGAAGTACCTGTAAATATGAACTTCGTAGAAGGTTATACAGAAGAAGAACCAGTATACACACTCGAAGAAGCGAAAGGTTATTTTAAAGCCCAAGATGAGGCGACAACACTGCCTTACATTTATCTAAGTGCAGGCGTAAGTTCAAAATTATTTAGAGATACCTTGGTATTTGCTAAAGAGTCTGGCGCAGCATTCAATGGTGTATTGTGTGGGCGAGCTACTTGGAAAGATTCAGTTGCTGTATTTGCAAATGATGGAGAAGAAGCTGCGCGTAAATGGTTGAGCACACAAGGTGTAGCTAATATTGAAGAATTGAATAAAACTTTAAATGAAACAGCAACATCTTGGGAAAATAAAATATCAAGTAAATAAAAATATTTAACGGAGGCATAATTATGAATAAAGAAGAAGCAACTATGATAGGTTTTGAAATTGTTGCCTATGCAGGTGAAGCACGATCAGTTTTGGTGGAAGCTTTATCCAAAGCCCGTAATGGTGATTTTGAAGCAGCCGAGCGATTAGTTAGCGAAGCGAATGAAAGCTTGGTGGATGCACATAATGCTCAAACAGATATGCTAGCTAAAGAAGCAAGTGGAGAAGATATTGAATTAGGCTTTATTATGGTTCATGGACAAGATCATTTGATGACGACCTTATTATTAAAAGAAATTGTGACTGATTTTATTGAACTTTACCGAAGAGTAGGTGACTAAAATGATGGAAAAATTAATTTCTCAGATTGAGAAAATGAAACCATTTTTCGAGAAGTTATCTAGAAATATTTACTTACGGGCGATTAAAGATGGTTTTATCTCGGCTATGCCGATAGTTTTATTTTCAAGTATTTTTATGCTAATCGCTTATGTACCGAATGTTTGGGGATTTTATTGGAGTGATGAAGTAGTTGCCTTCATTGTAAAACCATATACCTTCTCAATGGGGATTTTAGGACTACTCGTTTCAGCAACAACAGCAAGGGCGCTAACAGATTCCTATAATAGACGCTTGCCGGCAACCAAGCAGTTAAATCGGGTTTCCACCATGATTGCAGCGATTGTTGTCTTCCTATTCCTTTCATCAACTGAAATTGCACAGGGTGAAGGGGATGCAGTTGTTGCAGGATTTTCATCTGGTTATCTCGGCACAACAGGCCTATTAGCAGCCTTTGTAGCAGCCTTTATTACCGTAATTGTCTATAATTTCTGTATGAAAAATGACATTGCCATTCGAATGCCAGAGGAAGTACCACCAAATATCTCACAAGCATTTACGGACGTTATCCCATTTGCTATTGCAGTGGTCATCGCGTATGGTATTGACATTGCGATTCGTGCTTTTACAGGCGTAAGTTTTGCACAAGCCATAATTCAAATGTTTCAACCCTTGTTTACTGCAGCCGATGGTTATGTGGGGATCGCCATTATTTACGGTGCTATAGGATTCTTCTGGTTTATTGGTATTCATGGACCATCAATTGTAGAACCAGCCATTACTGCAATTGCCTTCTTGAATATGGATGCAAACCTAGCATTAATCCAAGGTGGCGAGCATGCTGCTAACATTATCACACCGGGCTTACAGTACTTTGTTGCAACATTAGGGGGTACAGGTGCAACGTTTGTCGTGCCTTACTTATTTATGTGGTTTGGTAAATCAAAACAAAATAAAGCAGTTGGGAAAGCGTCATTTATCCCAACCTCTTTTGGTGTGAATGAGCCAATCCTATTTGGTGGACCATTGGTACTGAATCCAGTATTCTTTGTACCTTTTGTTTTAGCACCTATTTTAAATGTCTGGATTTTTAAATTCTTTGTAGAAGTTTTTGGAATGAATGGATTCTCTTATTTCCTACCTTGGCCAACACCAGGACCTATAGGTATCGTATTAGGGACAGGAATTGCACCTTTATCATTTGTTGTAGTGGCTCTACTGATTGCAGTAGATGCGATTATTTACTACCCATTCTTTAAAGTTTATGACAAACAAATTTTAGAAGAAGAAATGCGTAATGAAGCCGAAATCATTGAAGAACAAGAGGAAGAAGGAGAAAAAGAGCCTGTAGATGTAGACACAACATCAACTGGTAGTCATATTAAAGATGAGGTATCTGTATTAGTATTGTGTGCTGGAGCAGGAACGAGTGGCTTACTGGCAAATGCTTTAAATAAAGGAGCCAAAGAATATGATGTTCCAGTAGTAGCAGGTGCAGGGGCTTATGGTGCTCACCAAGAGATTATGGGCAATTATGATTTAATCATATTAGCACCTCAAGTAGCTTCTAACTATGATGATATTAAAGCAGATGCTGATAGATTAAATGTGAGATTAGTAAAAACTAAAGGGAAAGAGTACATCTCTTTAACTCGAGATCCAAAAGCTGCACTAGAATTTGTTGATTCTGTATTAAAAGAAGCATAAAGTAAAGGAGATTATGATGAATTTACCTAAAGAATTTTTATTGGGTGGCGCAACAGCCGCTTATCAAGCAGAGGGTGCAACGACAGCAGATGGAAAAGGGAAAGTTGCTTGGGATGATTATCTAGAGAAACAAGGACGATTTAAAGCTGAGCCAGCGAGTGATTTTTATAATAAATATCCATTAGATTTAAAATTATCACAAGAATTTGGCGTAGATGCTATTCGTGTTTCTATTGCTTGGTCACGTATCTTTCCTAACGGGGACGATGCAGAAGCGAATCCAGCAGGCGTACAATTTTATCATGACCTATTTAAGGAAGCGCATGCTCGAGGCGTTGAACCCTATGTAACACTCCATCACTTCGACACACCGGATGCCTTACATAGTCAGGGTGATTTTTTAAATCCTCATACTATTGAAAGTTTTGTCAGATATGCAGAGTTTTGTTTTAATGAATATCAAGAAGAAGTAAAATACTGGATTACCTTTAATGAGATTTGGCCTGTGACTAGTGGGCAATATTTAGTAGGAAAATTCCCACCAGCAATTACTTATGATTTCTCAAAAACTTTGCAAGGACAACATAATATGATGGTTGCCCATGCAAAAGCCATTAAATTATTTAAAGACAATCAGTATGATGGTGAGATTGGAATTATTCATTCATTAGAAACGAAGTATCCTTATGAAGGTAAAAAAGAAAATGAGCATGCAGCATTCTTGTATGATGTACTTGCGAATAAATTCTTATTGGATGCGACATATAAAGGATACTACACTGAAGAAGTGATGAATGCGGTAGATGAAATATTATCGGCTAATAATGGTGAGATTCATATTACAGAAGAAGACCTCGCACACTTAGATGCAGCGAAAGATTTAAATGACTTCCTCGGTATTAATTACTATCAAAGTAATTTTGTAAAAGCATATGATGGTGATAATGATATTCATCATAATGGTACAGGCGAGAAAGGAACATCAGTATTCGCGTTACATGGTGTTGGAGAGCAAATGTTTGATATGGATATCCCTAGAAATGATTGGGATTGGTTAATTTATCCGGATGGTCTAAGAGATCAAATGATTCGTGTAGCAAAAGAGTATCCAAACTACAAGAAGATTTATGTCACTGAAAATGGGATGGGTTATAAGGATGACTTCAATACAGAGTTAATCGATGATACTCCTCGAATTGATTATATTAGAAAGCATTTAATCGCTTGTACAGAGGCAATTGATGCTGGTGTTAATGTAGTTGGTTACTTTGTTTGGTCATTAATGGACGTATTCTCTTGGTCAAATGGCTATAATAAGCGTTACGGGCTATTCTATGTAGACTTTGATACTCAAGAAAGATATCCGAAAAAGAGTGCCTATTGGTGGAAACAATTGAATGAGAATAGAGATTTAAGCTCCAACGATATAGGATAATAGTAGCTAGTTAACCATCTAAGGTGATATACTTTAGATGGTTATTTTTTTAACTTTTAAATTATTATAACTTTGGTAATAATTGAAGGGGAAAATTCACAAACTATTTCTAAAATGAAGTATACGTTTTCTTGATTTTGGCTTATGAAAATTAGTTAAAAACGCTACATTTAGGCTTTTGGCAATAGTGAATGGCATTTTTTTAATCTTTGAAATTCGCTTGAATTACTAAAATTTTAGCCGTATGATTGTGAAGAAAGAAGGAGTGTTATACATGATTAACTTAATGCGTAGAGTGCCAGCGGGTACTTTTTTAATTCCAATGATTATTTCCATGATTATTTACTCGATAATGCCTGATTTATTTAGAATTGGTGGTCCAACCGAGGCTTTCTTCTCAAGTTCAGGAACGAATTATATTATTGGTTTGCTTGTATTTGCATCTGGTACAACAGTTGATTTGAAGAAAATTGGTAAATTACTGAAACACCAGGGTGCTTTAGTCATTTTTAAAATCGTGATTGCGACAATTTTCTCATTTATCTTTTTAAATTTCTTTGGTTTAGATGGTATTTGGGGGATTTCAGGTTTAGGATTTGTTTCTGTTATGCTGTCTTCAAATCCAGCTATCAACTTATCTATCACTGATTCGTACGGTGATAAAGATGATGCTGCAATTTATCCATTTGCGGTTATTCCATCACTTCCCGCAATACCTTTAATCATTATGAGTGTCTATATCAACGGCGGTTTTGGTGGCGTAGATTGGATGCCGGTTATTTCCGTTTTCTTACCGTTAGTAGTAGGGATTATTTTTGGTAACCTAGATAAAGAATTCGGTAAAGTATTTGGTGCAGTCATGCCGGCATCATTAATGTTATTAGGTTGGTTGCTTGGTCAAAATATGGATATGTTTGAGGCAATTAAGTCAGGGGTTTCTGGTAT
Source organism: Aerococcus viridans (assembly GCF_002871935.1). GTDB lineage: Bacteria > Bacillota > Bacilli > Lactobacillales > Aerococcaceae > Aerococcus > Aerococcus viridans_B. Next base: position 82,652 of record NZ_PNHQ01000004.1, on the reverse strand, counting down.
TATTGTGACAATCATCTTCATGATATTAGAAATGCCAACTTCTTATATCTTTGAGAAAAAAGTATTACATTATGAAGGCTATTCAGCGATCGCTTTATCTACCGTTGCTGGTGTGACAACAGCCGTGCCAGCAGTAGTTGCAGTGGCCTTACCTGAAGTTGCTAAAGACGTAACTTCTGCTACAGCGCAAGTATTAATGGCTACAATTATCACATCGATTGTTGCACCACTAATTGTTAATAAAATTCATGATAAGTATACAGAAATAGATCACTAGATTAAGATAAATAGCAATCGATTTTGAGACTGGATTTTACAGTCTCTTTTTCTTCGTCAAGATGTTTTAAAAAATATTGAATACTAGTAAGGTCCTTGTATTCAATATTTATGCATAGTATGATAGTTTTGATGTACTGATTTATAAAATAAAAACAGAAGGAGTTTATGTGGTTGATTAAATTTATGCGTCGAATACCAGCAGGGACATTTATAGTCCCAATGGTTGTGTCTATGGTGATTTATTCGTTTTTCCCTAGTTTATTTAATATAGGCGGTCCAACAGAGGCTTTTTTCTCTAATTCAGGGACAAATTATATTGTTGGTTTATTGGTATTTGCATCTGGTACAACAGTAGACTTAAAAAAATTAGGGCATTTGATGAAACATCAAGGCGCGTTAGTTTTAATAAAAATGTTTATTTCCATCATTTTTGGGACAATCTTTCTGCTAGTATTCGGTCTTGATGGTGCTTGGGGGATTTCTGGATTAGGTTTCTTAGCGGTTATTTTATCGATTAATCCAGCTGTACACTTGGCTTTAACTGAAATGTATGGTGATAAGGATGATGCTTCTATTTATCCATTTGCGGTTATTCCAGCCTTGCCAGCCTTACCAATGATTATGTTATCAGCATACATCTCAGGTGGTTTTGGTGGTATTGAGTGGACACCCATCATCTCGATCTTCTTACCTTTGGTGATAGGTATTATATTGGGTAATTTGGATCCTGAATTTGGCAAAGTATTCGGTCCGGTAATGCCAGCTGCCTTAATGCTACTTGGTTGGTTACTTGGTCAAGGGATGGATATGTTTGAAGCTATTCGATCAGGTATTTCTGGTATTATTGTGACAATTATTTTCATGGTTTTATCTATGCCACTAATGTACTTCATTGATAAGAAAATATTGAAATATGATGGGTTAGCTGGGGTATCTATCGCTACAGTCGCAGGTATGTCTACAGCTGTTCCAGCAACTGTTGGTGCAGCTATACCAGCGGTAGCAGGCGATGTAACATCTGCTACTGCGCAAGTGTTGATGGCAGCGATTATCACTAGTATACTTGCACCAATCATTGTAGATAAACTTTATCAAAAAAAGGATTAATTTAGTATCATTAAATGAGCTTGAGAGGTCGGGAATTGGTCCCGGCTTTTTTTATTAGACTTTAGACTTAAATGGTCTAGCGCGATCAGTACATGATGCGTATTACACAATCTAGACAGATTTGTAAATGAGGAAGGACGTTATTTCTGGTTAACAATAGATTTTGTTATACTAAGCATTAAGAAATAGGTTAAAGACATAAGGAGTTTCATTCATGACAACTGAGAAAGAAAAGATGCTAACTGGCAAAATTTATGATGCGAATTACGATCCAGAACTCGTTGCTGCAAGAGCGGATGCTAAGGAATTGTGTTTTGACTTTAACAATGCGCGACCTAAAGAAATATCTAAACGACAAGATATTATTCGACAATTATTAGGTAAGATAGGTAAGCAATTTGAAATTGCAGGGCCATTCTTTTGTGATTACGGCTTTAATATTGAAATTGGAGACCATTTTTATGCTAACCATAATTTAGTAATTTTGGATGGTGCCAAAGTGATATTTGGAGACAATGTTTTTATCGCACCAGACTGTGGCTTTTATACAGCCGGCCACCCGCTAGATGCAGACCGCCGCAACAAGGGATTAGAATACGCCAGACCCATTACAGTCGGCAATGATGTCTGGTTTGGTGGTGGCGTGAAAGTCATGCCAGGTGTAACGATAGGCGACGGGGCTGTCATTGGTGGCGGTTCAGTAGTCACAAAAGATATCCCAGCCAACATGATTGCAGTCGGTAACCCTTGTAAGCCAATCCGTGAAATTACTGAAGCAGATGCCCGTTGTGACGGTTAATCTGCTATAATAACTATTGAGAGAGGTTGAGATAAAATGAATAATAATGACCGACTAACGCGCTTGCGTTATGCTTTAGATATCAAAGACGAAGATGTTGTAAAAATTTTCGACATGGGTGGGGCAAGTGTCACAGCTGATCAAGTACGTGCCTTCACTACTTCAACGCCTACTAGTGAAGATGAGTATGAGCGTGAGTATGAAGAAGTCTTAGACAATGAACACTTTGAACGCTTTTTAAATGGGATTATCACTTCCCAACGTGGCGTCCGTGAAGGGGCACCGGAACCAAAACTTGAGTTAACTGACGACAATGCCAACAATCTATTATTGAAGAAAATGAAGATTGCCTTGTCATTAACCACAGAAGATTTGCATGAAATCATGGAAGATGCTGGCGGCCGTTTAACCAAAAGTGAGTTAGGCGCCGTCTTACGTAAAGAAGGACACCGCAACTACAAACCATGTGGCGACCGGTACGCACGTAACTTCCTAAATGGGTTGAAAATGCGCTACCGCGGGGAATAAATTACCGTCACATATATAGTAGTTAATAGTAGAAATCAGACTGGGGAAACCTAGTCTTTTTTCGTATAAACTGTTATAATTTCTTGACAATTGCCAGAAGAGGTGTGAAAAAGTGAAGAAAGATCTATATCCAACAGAAGTTCTTGAAGTGACAGTTGAGAAACTGGACCATACAGGCGTGGGGTTTGTGCGCTATATCCATCCGCCAGAAAAAGGCCCCCATGGAAAACATTTACTACTATTTATCGATAATGTCGTCCCAGGAGACAAAGTTCGCGTGACTGTGCCTAACGCCAAAGGACGTCATAAAGCCAGTCTATCATTTGACGAATTGCTGGAGCCAAGTCCCATGCGGAATTTGGATATGCCAGTAGACCGAGAAATGGCTGCCGGCGCGCCCCTACAATTTATGAAATACGAAGACCAGCTAGCCCACAAAGAAAATCTAATTAAGGGTTATTTAGCAGAAGCTGGCTTTGATACTAACCTAGTCAAACCCATCATCGGCATGGACAATCCTTACAGATACCGCAACAAGATGGAATTAACTTTTGGCGTAGACGGGTCTTTAGGTATGCACCAACAAGGAAATTACCGCAAAGTTATCGACTTAGAAGACTCCATCCTAGCCCCAGAAGAGATGATTGCCATTAAAAAAGTTGTCTCCAAATGGCAAAAAGACTACCAATTCCCAGGCTTGGATAAAGATACCAAAGAAGGTTTGCTATGCAACCTATTGATGCGTCAATCATTTGCAACAGGGGAAATCATGGTCGCTATTTACGCTTTAGAAGCACCGGATGCTTACACTGAAGCAATCGAAGACCTTACCCAACGCCTTCTGAACGCGCAACCACGGATTGTTTCCTTCCAATGGTTGAAGAAAAATGGGGGTACCGAACGGTCGTATGACAATGATGTCTATCTCATTCACGGTCGTGACTATATCAACGACGAACTACAAGGTTTTAAATTCCGTATTTGGGCAGATACTTTCTTCCAAGTAAATCCTGTCCAAGCCAATAAGATGGTTGAAACGGCGATTGACATGGCTCAGGTCAAAGAGGATATGAAAGTATTAGACCTATTCTGTGGTATCGGAACTTTTTCACTACCATTAGCAGCCGCTTCAAAATCACTGGCAGGGATTGAAATCGTAGAGAAGTCAATCAACTCAGCCAAACGAAATGCCGCGGATAATAACCTAGATAATACCTTCTTTATGGCCTCAGATGCCAGAGCAGGATTGCGGGTTTTACCAGATGTTTGGGGACAACCAGACTTATTATTATTAGACCCACCACGTAACGGGGCGGGCGGTAAAGTCATGCGTGCCATCGGGCGATTCGGCACCGACCGCATTGTCTACGTGTCGTGCGGACCGAAAAGTTTAGCAGCCGACCTAGTTTGGTTACTCGACTTTGGCTACGAAGTCGTAGAAGTGCAACCAATCGACCAATTCCCTCATACCGCACATTTAGAAAATATCGTGTTATTAAAGAAAAAAGAAATAAAAGATTAATTAAGACATGAAGCCTCTGGCTTCAACTCTATTTAGTAACTTTTGTTGATTAATAGATAAGCTCTCGGCTTTAAGGTAATTCACGAATACATTCAATAGTTACAGAATGTAAATATATTCTAATTATGATGAGTAATTTCTCAACGTAGTCAAATTAATAGCCAATATAAAAAGATAGTGAATGTTAACTTAAACAGACACTATCTTTTTGCGTGTATAAATGTTTTTAAAATCATGTGGTTGGATTATAGGTCAGCCATTTCGTCTCGTGTAGCGATGTCACGGGCGTCAACAAATTCATATCCTTTGGCTTGGATACCGTCTAGTATGGCCGGCATAGCTTCGTTAGTCCAAGTTAAGTCGTGCATTAATAAATTAGCGCCTGGGGATAAGAATTCAGTGCTCACCATGACATCTGCTAGTGTTGCTGGGTCTGAATAGTTTTCGTCCCAATCAAAACCATACGACCAGTTCATCGACACCATATTTTCTTCTTCTAAAATCCCTTCTAATCCTGGGGCTTCAATACCGTGTGGTGGACGGAAGAATTGTGGGCGATAACCAATAACTTCTTCAATAATATCTTGGTTACCAATAATTTCGTGACGCAAGGTTTCTTCGTCAGGTACTTGGTCAAGACTATAATGCGTAAGCGTGTGGTTACCAATCACATGACCCATGTCGGCAATCTCTTTTAATGCTTGCCTGCCTTCTTCGCCATCTTCACCTTGTAAGTACATACCGTTGACGAAGAAAATCCCGTAAATACCGCGATCGGCCATAGCTTGTGCTTCCTCTACTGACGACGTTGGTGTTTCGGGTAACTTCCTTGGTACATCATCGACAGTGGCGAGTACAACATTAGGATTCGCATCCTCATTAGCCGGCAATACACTTGAAATCTCAGGGTCGATATAGTAGTTAGCTACTTGATTATCTGTTTCTTCATTAGTATCCTCATCTTGGTCAATGCTTTCCGCATCTTCACCATCATTAGTATTGTTAGCCTCTGAAGATTCACTAGAAGTAGCTTGTTCTTGGGACCCATCGCCATTTTCTTGTTCATTTCCAGCACAACCAGCTAAAAGCAAACCTGTTAATAATAGAATGGGTAATTTTTTCAACATGTTCTATTCCTCCCTATAACATATAATATATGTCCATTATACACTAATGGATAAAAAATACGGAAAAAACCCATTCAAATTCCAGGAAAACAATCACGCAAATGAAAAAGATAGTGACCGCTGACTTGGCAATCACTATCTTTTTAGCAATATTAGTGGAAATTCTCCTCAGTAAAGCAACATAGCAAATTAAAATAAAATACAGCTAAAACAATTATTCCCCTTGTGCTTGAATGACTGCTTTGATGCCGCCTTCGATGACATGCGTTTTGTTGTAGCCATGTGCTGTTAAGTAGGCGTCGCCTGCTGTGGCGCGGCCGCCTGATCCACAGAGTAGGTAAATATCTTTGTCGCTATCAATTTTTTCTAAGTTATCCGCTAGCTTTTCTAGTGGGATATTGACCAAGTTTTTCTCTGGTGCTGGGCGGGTAATTTCATCTGGGTGACGTAAGTCTAATAAGACATACTCCTGGTCATCAGGCAATTGTAAGAAATCTGCTGCAGTGATTTCTGCACTTGTAACCAATACTTCTTGCGGGATATCTTCAAAAAGAAGATAAGCGTTTGGATCTAAGTCTTCAAAGTCAGCGAGCGATTCTTCCTTATCTGTAAGGATGACGAGATTTTCTTTGTTTTTGACCAAGCCATCCCAGTATTTGTTTTTTTGTTTGGCTGTGACGTTCAAACTATTCGGCAAGTGACCTTGGCGGAAGGTTGTATTGTCACGAATATCCACCACTACTTGGTCTTGTAAGTTTTCATATGCGATTTTATTTAATGTTGTTGTCATATAACCACCTCTTCTATTTGTATTATGACAGGATGCGTGGGGTGGGTCAATGCGGATGCTTGATAGAGAATGCCAGCAGGATGCGTTTCGCCATTTTCTAGGGAGGTACTTGTCAGATGCTGATGGTTTGGCTAAAATATTGGGAAAGAAGGAGTGTTGTGTATGGAACTTAAAAGTGTTGCGGTATATTTGGGATCGGCTGTTGGGGATGATCCGGTGTATGAAGAAATGGCGACAAGGGTCGGCGAAGTGATTGCTAAATCAGGGCGGACTTTGGTTTATGGCGGGTCAAATGTGGGTTGTATGGCTGCTGTAGCGAACGGGGCTTTGGCATTTGGCGGCGATGTGATGGGGGTTGTGCCACAGAAGTTGTCGGACAATAATATTCAACATCCTGACCTGACTAAATTGTTTGTTGTCCAAGGGATGCACGCACGGAAGGCGCAGATGATTGATTTGTCTGACGGGTTTATTGCCTTGCCGGGTGGCCCAGGGACCATGGAAGAGTTGTTTGAGGTGATTTCCTGGAAGCAAGTTGGTTACCACGATAAACCAATCGGGATTTTGAATGTGAATAACTACTATGACGGGTTGTTGGGCTTTTTGGATTTCCAAGTCGATCATGGGTTTATGCATCAACAATACCGGGATATGTTGTTGGTTGAAACTGATCCAGAAATCTTGTTAGAGAAAATGGCTGCTTATGAACCAACAGCAGAAGCGAAATGGAAATAGATATAAAGTCGAAATAAATGTATCTTCAATTGTCAGATTAAGTGCAACGATTCATTAAAAAATACTTCATAAGGGGTTTTCCAGTTTAGACATTTCCGTGGTCGCGTGTTTAATTTATTCGCTCATTCTTGAATTTGACTATCGAAAATACCTGAAATATCTTCACCTTTAGGTGAATATTCACGTAATAAACCATTAGTATTTTCGTTTGTACCACGTTGCCATGGAGCATGTGGATCTGGAAAATACACTTTAGTGCCATTTAATTCTAGCGTTATTCGACTATGTTGGGAGAATTCTTTTCCTCTATCGGGTGTAACGGTTTTACATTTATCTTCTCCTATATTTCTTAGTAGATTGATCATACAATCAATCACATTTTTAGAGATTTTTTTTTCAACCTTACCAAGTAGGGAAAAACGATATCTACGATCGACTAGAGTTACAATACAAGCCCTACCTGTTTTACCGGCTACAGTATCAGCTTCCCAATGACCAATCTCAAGGCGCTCATTGGCAGCAGATGGCCGTTCATGAATCGTATTCGAAATTGGTATTTTTCCACGGCGCTCTCAATAATTGTTTGTGTATCGTGTTTTACCTCGATGTTTTAACTTACGAATTGCACCTTTATTGCCGTGAGAAAGATTCGGTTCGTCAAAATCTCCGCGATATATTGCACGATAAATCGTATTATAACTAAGAGCTTGCTGATTTATTTCTAGTCTCATTCGGGCACTAATCTCCTCTGGAGACCATTGTTCTTCCAAAAAGAGTCGTTGTACCCGAGAATGAATTTCTGTATCTAGAAGTATGCGTTTACGACCACACTTTCTTCTCTTTCTTTGCTGATACTTTTCTTGTGCTTTTGAGGGAGAATAACTTTTTTCTTGAATAGTATTCCGCTTTAGTTCTCTTGAAATTGTTGATTTTGCACGATTTAGTTGCTTAGAAATATATCCTAAAGACTTTCCTTGCTCATGCAATAGGAATATTATTTCGCGTTCATTAAATGAGTATCCTGTTTACCAAGATGGTTGGACAAATTGTTTAAATTTAGTGAAGGAATTGAAAGTAAAAGGAAACCAATTATATCAATATCCTGTAGAAGAAATGAACAAAACTAAACGATTGCTTGAAGAAAAAGCAGAGAAAATAAATGGTTTGGTAACTTTACACCAGCCAGATTAAAATGCTTATGAATTAGAAATTCTTCTTCCTGAAAATCAACAAGGGATCCTCTATCTTTTGGCAAATAAAGAGCGGACTCGCTACTTAAAAGTTGATTTTGACTCAGAACGAGGTTTTGTTGAAGTAGACCGCACGAATGTAGGGATTGGAAAGATGAATGAAACAAAATCAACACGTCAAAGTAAATTCCTTCCAAACAAAGAGTTGAAGATGAATATCTTCGTTGATACTTCATCCGTAGAAATCTTTTTCAATGATGGCTTGAAAAGTATTATCGAGTCTTGCTTTCCCAGAAAAAGAAGATACATTTATCTTTTTGGAAATGAAAGAAAGTCATGTCAGTACGCGCCTTTTTAAAATTGAATAGAGCATTCAAATAGAGACAAGCTCCAAAATTCGGAGCTTGTTTCTATTTTTTTCTTCGAACGTATCATTACTGCTCGTCGTCATTCATTTCTTTAGGAAATGTGTATGATACAGCTCATAAAAAAGTTCTGTACTATACAAACTTCCCCAAATCCCTATAAACCACCCCAAAAAAATGCAAAACAAGCAGCTTCCATATGGGGCTGCTTGTTCGATAATCTATGCCAATATTATTCTTCTTCAATTAAAACGGGAGCTTTTTGATTTTTTTGAGTATATAAGAAAACAGGAACACCTAACAGAGTCAAGACGATTCCCAATAAAGCGTTGAACGGCTGCGTCAGCAAAGTACTCATTAAAATAAACAAGCCTCCTGCAATTGCTACCAGCGGAATAAAGGGATAGAGTGGCACTTTGTAAGAGCGCTCAATTGCGGGTTTTCTTTTCCGCAGGATAATGACTGCCAGGAAAGTCATGGTAGAGAAAATCCATATAACGAATACAATCAAATCAGTCAGCTGATTGAACGAACCGGACAGCATCATCACGACAGAGATAGAAACAATCATTATGCCGCCATTCATTGGGACATAAGTTTTGGGATGCAAAACACCGAACCAATCAGCAAAAGGAAGCAATCCTCTTTTTGCCAGTACATAGGGAATGCGCATAGCAGAAATGAAGTAGCCATTCATTGCACCAAAAACAGAGATTAAAATTCCCACCGTGATTAATTTGCCGCCAATACCTGGAAACAGTTTAGAAGCAACAGCTGCTGCAGGAGTAGCAGTACCTGCAAGAGTAGCGCTATCGACTACAAAAAGATAGGCAACATTGATTGCAAGATAAACGGCCATCACGATGGAGAGTCCGCCGACAATCACACGAGGCAATGTCTTCCCGGGATTTTTCATCTCTCCCGCCAACGTCCCCACGTTCATCCAACCATCATAAGCAAAAAGGGTGGCAACCAGTGCTGAGCTAAGAGCAGTCAGGAAAGAATGGTCTTCTGAAACAAAAGGCATAAGGCTCTGTTGGCCTCCTCCAGGATAAAGTAACCCAGCAATAATGATAATAAAAAGAGGAATAAGTTTCAGGAAAGTAGCGACATTTTGAATCTTGCTGCCATGCTTCGTTCCCATAAAATTCATGAGGGCTATAAAGAGGGCGGTCCCAATCGCAATGGGAATGATCAATTGATCGCTTAACCCGAAAAGATTGATAACTTGCGTCGCAAAGATAATGGCCAAAGCCGCAAAGTTTGCTGGGAAATAAACAATCATCTGTGCCCATCCAGCCAGAAACCCCCAAATCTTTCCATATACTTTTTCCATATACAGCATTAATCCGCCCGATTCCGAGTAAATCGTGCCAATTTCAGCAACAGTCAGACCACCAGTGATGGTAATGATACCGGCAACAAACCAAGCCAACAGCCCAACACCCGGAGCCCCGCTAGCAGAATACACCGCTGTAGGCTTAAAGAAGACCCCCGCTCCAATTACAGTACCCACTAATACTGTCAGCGCAGTCAAGCCGCTGATACTTTTTTTCAATTCCGTTTTTTCCATGTTTTCTAATTCTCCTAAATGACCTTTGTCAGTGATACGTCCATACATTCTAGGGACGAAAAAACGATTCGTCAAGAACTATTTCATAGCAGAATCAACAAATATGGCGCAGGCATTTTTATTGCCTGTGCTACCTGCCATGAATAGGCAAGAGAAGGGTTTTGATTTGCAGTCTCTGATTAAAAAAGGAAACATCGATATGAAAGATAACCTTCAGAAAAGTATTTTATGTTTCTTTTAGATCAAATGGAATGGAAAAGTGGGAAGGCCGAGCGATTCCTGCTGTCAAAAATACCTCCTTCACGTAATCAACTGCTAAGCCTTTCGTGAAGGAGGTATTTTTCTTTATATTCATTTTACATCTGTAAATCCTCTTAAAAATGATCGTCACAGCATTCTACTTCTGTCTTTCTAAGCCTTTTTATTTACGGAAGCATCAAAAATGCTATCAATTGCATCCTTTAATGCGGCGTTAAATTCCTCATCGGTCTGGTTGACGTTCAGGTCTTGGGAGAGAGCACGGGAGAAGCTGGCGATCAAACCATCATTTTCTTTCAGTTTTACGTTTGCCTCATCCCTTGAATAACCGCCGGAAAGGGCCACGACCCGAAGAACATTTAGATGGTCAATGGTTTCTTTATAAGTATTAGCCACAGTAGGAATTGTCAACTTCAACATAACATGATCGTCTTCGTGTAAGGTATCCAGATTCCGCAGCAATTCTTCTTTCAGAATAGTCTCCACTTCATCTTTTTTCTCACTATAGGTGTCGACTTCAGGTTCAATGATTGGCACAAGCCCCGCATCCAGAATCTGTCTGGCAACTTCAAATTGTTGCTCGACAACTGCCCGGATTCCTTTTGGGTTCAGCTCCAAAATGGAAAAGTGTATGACACCTACTATTCTGTTTATGACGCTGATGCAGGACAGGCCTTCTATGAAAATCAACGACTGAACTGTGGCAGACGCCCCAAATGGGCGAACACAAATGCCTTCATTGACTGGGCAGATGACAAAATGTTAAATGAAAAATGGTCGCCGGACGTCGTAGTCGGATTTGCCAGAAAACACGCGCTGTTCGATTGTGCCATCATTCCTGGAACAACTGCTCTTTATCAATGGATTGACCGCGGAATCATGCGAACAAAGAACATGGACTTGCTTGAAAAACTGTCCCGTAAAATCAAAGCGGGCCGCCCAGGACACCGTCCCAACAAGCGTGTTCTCGGGACGTCAATTGAAGAACGCTCTAAAGAAGTTGAAACCCGGGAAACATTCGGTCATTGGGCAATCGACACAGTCGTGGGAAACAGACCAAGTCGGATGCCGTGCTGCTGACGCTGGCTGAACGTCAGACACGCTTTGAAGTCATCCTAAAGTTGAACGGGAAGGACACCGAATCGGTGGACCAAGCGGTTCAACAGCTAAGAGAACGGGCTGGCGCTAACTTCGATCAATTATTTAAGACCGTGACCTCCGACAATGGCTCGGAGTTTTCGGGGCTACACGATGCTCTGCAAGATGTAGCTGACGTCTATTTCAGCCACCCCTATGCTTCTTGGGAGCGTGGGACGAGCGAAAATCAGCATAAATTAATTCGCCGTTTCGTCCCCAAGGGAAGCCCGATTAGTGAGGTGAGCGAGAACCAGATTTTGCGAATCCAGCGTTGGATGAACGATTACCCGCGGAAAATTTTGGGTTATGCAACACCACATGACACATTTGTTCAAGCATTCAAGCAAGAACGATTGGGGGCTTGACCTATCATTACTTGACCTCGGCATGGCTTCATGTCTGGAAAGATGGCCTGAGGCCAGACTGGTCGGAAGACTACCATCCCTCAGTTCATTATCAGAGGGTCACTGATTTAGAATAACAAGGCAGTTACGGTACCAAACAAATGAGTTACCTGTAGTGGCTAACTTAACCTTGAAATTTACGAAAAAATAAAAACATAATTTTTAGGAAGGAAGTATTCAGTTGGTTCAATTGTTTTCCATTGTTTCAAAACATAGAGGCGTGGATTTCCATCATCCCCATTCCGAGAAAATTGGTCATCCTGAAGAAATTGATGTTTACCTTGCTCTCTTTATCAAAACAAATGCTATTTTTTATATAAATGATAAATTTCATCAAGTGAGACCAAATTCTATAGTTATATTTTCTCCTGGCACTTCTTTTTCTTATCATAACCCTGAAGGTGATTGCATTAATGATTACTTTAGATTTCATTGTTCGGATCCAGATTTTTTAAAAAAACTGTGGATCTTTTTTTGAATTTTTTATGTGTTGCACTTAAATTGTAAATTCGTCATATAGAAAAAGGGGCTTTGACATTAGTGTCAGGCCCCTAATTACTATTTACCACAAGTCGTAATATCAGGCTCTTCTTACGAAAGGCATCCGTATGTCGTTGCGTTCCGTCGGCTGTCCCACAAAAGTCAAACTCTTTCGATGCTTTCCAAAATACGCCAATTACTTCCGGTAATTGTTCGGCTTTTTAAGGTGTAAGAGCCGACACCAAGAAAGGAACCTTTGGAAGATTTGAGCAGCGACTTTTGTCGCAGCTCCAATCTATCTACCACAAGTCTTCTGCTTGGTCGTAATATGTCTGGTATTTTTTGATGATGTCGTCTTTTTGTTTCAAGAGGTTGGATAGTCCTTTGACCAATTCGCTAGACGTTTCTACCATCGACATGTCCTCTTTTTGGCTTAGAATTGCGTCTGAAACTCCGTCGTAGGGTACTGCTTCGTAGATTTCATCCAGGACTTTGGTGATTTGGTATGCTAAGCGTTCTTTTCGTTGCTCTTCGTAGGCCTTTATTTGCGGTAGGGCACTAATCATATAGCGAAAGTCAAGGTGGCGGGTCATCTGCCCATTTTGCACAAGAACATATTCCTTCTCGAAGGGTGAAATGCCAGGAAACTGGCCGTGAATTTGGTACCAACCATCATAAATTTCCCAAACGCCGGGCCGGATCTCAGGTTGAAAATCCCGCTTCAAGACGAAAGTCTCATCATCACCAGTAATTTCTGCCATCCACCGCTTCTCATCCTCGCCAATCGGCATCAAAGGCAACTCGTGCGAAATCATCCAACCACTCCTCTCAAATTTTTTGTCTCGTAAGTACTAGTAAGTATAGGAAAAAGGGTTAACAATTTCAAGTTGATACCCCCGCAGCAGCTTGCGAGACGAAGATAAAAAAGGTAGTATGGACATGACAAGAAGTGCCATCGTTTAAATAAAATGAAAATGAACTGTGCACATAAAGCGATACGGGGAGACAGATATGGCGAAACTATTTCAACATCAAACATTAGGTGACTTAATGGCGGGCTTTTTCGATGGGTCGATGACTATAGAAGCCCTATTAAAAGAGGGCAACTATGGGATTGGCACCATGGACCATTTAGATGGGGAATTGATCGTGATTGACGGTAAGGCATACCAAGCCAAGGAAAACGGCGAATTAGTTGTTTTAAAAGGGGACGAAACCGTGCCGTATGCCGCCGTGACTGACTTTATGCCTGACCAAACCTTCACCATAAACGAATTATTTACCCTAGACGAATGGCATCAGTTCTTAAAAGGGAAATTGAAATCCTTATCGACATTTTCAGTCATCCGCATCGAAGGGTCTTTTGATTTCATGCATACCCGGGTTATCCCGCGCGTTGAAGAACCTTTCCCGCGCTTTATCGAAGCCAGTCGTAAGCAACCCGAATTCAAGCAAGAAAACGTCAAGGGCACTTGCATCGGGATTTACGGTCCTTACCTATTTGAAGGTGTAGTTAAACAAGGTTTTCATTGCCATTTTATCAGCGAAGACAAGAACTTTGGTGGCCACATCATTGATTATAGGATTAATCATGCAGATGTATCCGTCCAAACCGTCACCGACTTCCACCAGCATTTCGCAACTGATAATACAGCTTTCATGAATGCTACAGTCAATTACGATAACCTCATTACAGAGATTAACGAGAGTGAATAAGGGCAGTCATTTTGCCAAAACAATCACGCAAGGAGGTGCTAGCTATTAAACTTGATATGACCATCGCGGGCTATCCCGTTCAAGTAACCAAGCAGGCCAACTATAAAAACTTGACCTTAAAAGCCGTCCCGCCGCATGGAGACCTGCGCATTTCAGCACCCAATTATGCCAGTAAAGCCGCTATTATCGCTTTTGTGGAAAACAACTTAGCCCGAATTGAGCGGATGCAGGCAGATATCAAAGACCGTTACCAAAACCAAGTCAAACGCTATGAAACCGGCGAAAGCCATTATTTATGGGGCCAAGCCTATCCTTTACTAGTCATTGAAAAACCGGGGCCGACGTCTTGCCAATTAATGGATGACCAGCTAGTTTTAACTGTCAAACCAGGAATGGACAAGGATGGGCGGGCACAAGTCATGATGACTTTTTACAGACAAGTGTTGAAAGACCAATTAGCTATTACCGGGCCTAAAATGATGGCCCATATGGACGTATGGGCCAACGAATTTCGGGTCAAGCAAATGAAAACCAGGTGGGGCACCTGTAATATCCAGAAGAAGCGCATCTGGATTAATCTGAACTTGGTCACTGCACCATTAATTTGCCTGGAATCAGTCATCGTTCACGAATTAGTCCATTTACTAGAAACCAACCATACCAAGCGTTTCTACCAGCTAATGGACCAATATTTTCCGAAATGGCAAGAAGCGAATGCGATTTTGTCGAAATTACCTAGTTTATTTCATTAAAAATCTGTTAAAATAGAAGCAGTAATCTCATAAAGATAAGTTAAGCCCCAAGTTGATTTGGGACTTTTTTCTTTCTGAGAAAGAAATGATTTAGAGGAGTTGTTCATATGGCAAAGAAGGGGTTTAAAATACCGCTAGCCTTGAAATTAGTAATTGCAATTATATTAGGGATTATTGTCGGCCAATTTGGTTTTCTACCAGAAATTTTCTTCCAAGTATTAAAAACATTATCCGGATTATTCTCTGAGTTCCTGTCCTTCATCATTCCATTGATGATCGTCGGCCTGATTATTCCAGGTATCGCTGAACTGGCAGAAGGTGCGGGTAAACTTTTAGGGATTACTGTAGCCATTTCCTACGGGTCAACAATCGTTGCCGGTATCCTTGCCTATACTGTAGCCAGCAATTTATTCCCAATGTTTATTACCTCTGACTTGGCAAATACCATCCAAGAATCAGGCGAAGGGGCAACCGCCTTATTCTCAATTGGTCTAGAACCCATGTTTTCAGTTACCGCAGCCATTATCTTCGCCTTTATGTTAGGCTTAGGGATTTCTTGGCTACGAGCAAGAGGACGGGGAGAAGCTTTGATGACAGTATTTACCGACTTCGGTAAGGTTATCGATTTAACCTTACAAACAGTCGTGATTCCATTCCTGCCATTCTATATCTTCTTCAACTTTGCAGACATGTCATATTCAGGTTCAGTATTTGCCGTTATGTCAGTCTTTTGGCGGGTATTAGTCACTGCCATCGTCTTACATTTACTATACCTAGTCTGCATGTTCGCCGTGGTTGGTGCTTACGCCGGTAAGAACCCAATTCAAATGATGAAGAATCAAATTCCAGGTTGGTTAACAGCCGCAGGTACCCAATCATCTGCCGCAACCATTCCAACAAACGTTGAAATTGCCCGGAAAAATGGCGTCTCTGAGCAAATCGCTAACTTCGTTGTGCCACTATGCGCCACTATCCATCTAGCTGGTTCAATGATTACCATCATATCTTGTGTGACAGCCATCTTAATGATGTACTCAATGCCAATCTCAATTGGTACAATGGTTGGCTTCATCATGGTATTAGGAATCGCTATGGTCGCTGCACCAGGTGCACCAGGCGGGGCCATCATGTCAGCTTTACCTTTCTTACCAATGGTTGGACTAACAGAAGCCTTCAACCAATTAGCCATTTCTTTATACATCACCCAAGACTCATTTGGTACCGCAACAAATGTATCAGGTGACAACGCCATCGCCGTCATCGTCGATGCCGTCTACAAAAAAGATAAAAAAGCAGAACAAACTAAGTAGATTTACTCTAAAGGATCCAGTGTAAAGGCTGTATCTTTTTTTATCTAGTGATTAAAATCCTTCGGCTTTCACTATACCTATCATTACCTTAGATTCGGTGGGGCCTCCAACTGCCAAGGTCTAATGGTTTGGCTGACTATACATTCTGTAAGGGATAAACGCCTAACAAACTGACATGCGCCAGGCCACCCTGAGTTCACCGCGAAGGCATGCTAGGTATGTTCCAGCCTTTGCTTAGTAAGTCCACAACCGAGTAATAACTTCAATGAAAAGTAAAATGTGGATTAAGTAAAGTATTTTTGGATAAATGGTATACTACTTTTTTAATCGAGGAAAGAAAGGCATAAGGCTGACGGCAACATTATTTGTTCTATTGATGATACGGTTGCTGTTGAAGCTAATGTGAATGATCATGGTGGAATCATCGATGTAGTTAAAGCGTACCTGTAGTCATCGACAAGGGTTATTGGTGGTAGGTCGATGATGGTGTAGGTCGTTTTTCAGTGGGGGATAGGCCTAATTGGGATAGACCGTTCGAATTTTCAATTTCTTGTGGTAAACTATATAGGTATTAGTGACGTATGACTAACCAGCACCCAATGAGGAGGAGCTATCGTGAAGTGGATTGCCCTTGTTTATGGTTTAGTGACGGCGATTGTGATAGGCGGTTCGCTTCTATGTAGATTTGATTCCGAATTCAGAAATTCAGCACATTGAATACTATCCAGATGCCAGTTTACAGGAACACTTTGAGGGTATGTCAGGTTAAGTTATTACGGCAGAGTTCATTTTAAATAACCAACCTTAAATTGTTTTGGATGGCGGGCCATATTTCCATTTTAATGAGGTGATATCTTTGAGCCTTAATTGCGAGAGTCAGATGAAATAGATTATTACTGGGAAAAATTATGCCGCTGGTCCTAAAGCTGAGCAGTGTGGTTGTGTAAAAGATAGATATGGTTTATCATGGCAAATTGTGCCGATAAATATTGGAGAATTACAACATAATTCAGCACAAATTCAAGCCATGATGCAGATGAAGAAGATTATATCCAAAGGCTATTATATTTAGCGTAAGGGAAAGGAAACACAATGTTATTTGGGCAATTAATTGAAAACGAAAGTTCGTATTCACTATACTTTGAAAGGGACTTTTACCAGTCAAAAGAGGTGGTATTCAACGCTTTGACAGATCCGGTCATTTTTTCAAAATGGTATCCATTCGCAACAGGGGAAATGGATGGCCAAGTTGGCGGATTGATAAAATTTGATGACGGCGAAGGGAATCTTTACCAAGAGGTGATTACTAAGTATTCACTTGAAGATGGTTTTGAGTTTATCGAAGATGGCCGCGATGTGATACGCATGGAGATTTCTGAAACGGAATCTGGTGCTAGATTGCATTTTAACCATACATTTTCAGACCTTGCCTGGGTAGTGCAAACGGCTACCGGTTGGCATAATTGCTTAAATGTATTCGTGCAAATCATGAACGGTCAACCACCACAATGGCCATTGCCAGATGAATTGGTTGAGTTAACGCAAGCTTATGAAACACAATTTAAAGAAGCAAATTTTAAAGAAGAAAAATAGCCCAGAAGTCAAGGGACACAACGTTCCAGGTTTCCGGGCTATTTATTTGCATGTCATTACATGTTATTTGGTGATATGTTTCGTTAAGACTTTTTTGTTTGAGATATGAAGGTTTTCGTCAACGTCATAAATAATGGGTTCACCGGTGGCGATTTCTAAGTCAGGAATATCTTCATCAGAAATACTTTCCAAGTATTTGGTTAATGACCGCAAACTGTTACCATGAGCGACAACAAGGACATTTTTGCCTTCTTTTAAATCAGCTGCAATATGGTCTTCCCAATAAGGCATGGTCCGGTTTAAAGTGTCTTTTAAACTTTCGCCAGCTAATAAATGGTCGATATCAAGGTCTTGGTAGCGGCGGTCAAAAGTATTGGCAGTCGCTTGAGGCGGGCGGACATCATAAGAACGGCGCCAGATATGCACTTGGTCTTCACCGTGAATAGCGGCCGTTTCTGCCTTATTTAATCCTTGAAGTGCACCGTAATGACGTTCGTTTAACCGCCAATGTTTGTGGACTGGTAAGTAAAGTTGGTCTAAATTATCTAGCGTATAAAAAGTTGTTTGAATCGCACGTGCTAGTAGGGAAGTGTGTACAACATCAAAAATTAAACCTTCTTCTTTAAGCGCTAGACCGGCGGCCTTAGCCTCCTCCACCCCCAGAGGACTTAAAGCCGGATCTAACCATCCAGTAAACACATTTTGTAAATTTAATTCACTTTGTCCGTGGCGGATAAATACTAATTTAGCCATCTTTCTCCATCCTTTCAAGGATACTGTCGTTTTATTTTTAGGTTCACCTACACTATACACCCAGGTAAAAAAGATAGCAATAAAATACACCTCAAATTCTTTAATAACAAGCGAAAATGTCTGGTTGATAAAGTTTTGTATATATTATGATCTCACTGTTTTTGTAATTGTTATTATGGAGAGTAGTCCTTTATATATGAGTAAGAGACTGAAACGTCCTAGCATGCCTTAGCAGGGAAGAGAGGCTGACTACTGACCCATATCATTCTATTAGGCGCATTAGCCCTTACAGAATGAATTGCCAGACAAAGAATTAGACCTTGGCTAATTCTGGGCCCACTGCTTTTAAAACTATGATAGGTATGTGAAGGCCGATGACCTGCTATAATAATAAGAGTATGTGTATTTAATACCTTGTATTTTTCAGAAAAATGGCGTATGCTTAGGAAGCATAAAAAGAGGGAATGAGGTTCTCCCTGGTCAAGTAGATGGTGATTTTAGGCCATCCCATACCGAACCGCTGAAAAGCTGATGACTTCTGCAAGTAAAACTGCAGGCGTATCAGCTTTTTTTTTGCCTGCAAAAGGAGGAAATTATGTTACTATCGTTAGGTTTTATCATTATTGTGGGGTATTTATTGGGGCGCTTGTTGAGTGCGATGAATTTACCTAGTTTAATCGGCTACATCATCGCTGGCTTAATCATGGGACCGTCATTTTTTAATCTAATTGACCAAAGTACATTGGATATATCCAGTGATTTAAGACGGATTGCCTTGATGATCATCTTACTTAGAGCGGGTTTAAATATCGATTTGCAGGACTTGAAGAAAGTAGGGCGCCCAGCCATCTTGATGAGCTTCCTACCAGCCACCCTAGAAATCATCGGGACTATCATTTTGGCACCAATATTCTTTGGAATGTCATACTTATCTGCCGCTATCTTAGGGACTATTATCGCGGCCACATCACCAGCCGTCGTCGTTGCCCGCATGTTAGATTTAATGGGTAAGGGATACGGTAAGAAAAAAGGGGTACCGCAAATGATTCTAGCGGGCTCTTCTATGGATGATATCTTCGTCATCATCATATTCACTGCCTTAACAGCCCTTGCTCAAACTGGTGAATTCCATTGGTTAAGCATGCTATCTATGCCAACTTCTATCATATTAGGCATCGCTGGGGGATTATTGGTAGGTTGGCTACTGTCACTAGCCATTGAAAAATATCAATTATCAGGTGGATACCCAGTCATCTTAACCTTTGGGATGGCTATGTTATTTGATGGAATTGAAAAAGCCATGACAGGACCAATCGGCTTCTCCGCCTTACTTGCTGTGATGGCGATGGGCTTTATGATGCTTCGCGTCAATCCAGTTCAAGCCAAATCTGTTCAAGTAGGGTTTAATAACTTATGGCAAGTCTTTGAAATTATCCTGTTCGTGTTAGTTGGTGCCAGCATGTCCATCGAATCCGTGAAAGATTCAGGCATCATTGCAGTAGTGTTAATTGTCTTGTTGTTGGTATTTAGAGGACTTGGTGTACTTTTATCTGTTTTAGGCACTCAATTAAACAAAGAGGAAAAAGCATTCACCATTTTTGCCTACATTCCAAAAGCCACAGTACAAGCAGCCATAGGGGCGGTGCCCTTAACGATGGGCTTGCCGAGTGGTCAAATCATTTTAACCATCTCAGTCGTTGCCATCTTAGTCACCGCACCGCTTGGCGCTGTCTTAATCGACCAAACCCATAATCGACTATTGCGTGATGATCGATAAATAAGAATATGAAAACAAAAAAAGCTGACCCTCAGAAAAATGAGGACCAGCTTTTTTTTGGGATATTTATTTATTTTAGAATGGTGCCGTGAAGCCACCATCTACAGTGATAATATCACCGTTGATAAAATTGCGTCATCTGATGCTAAGAATACTGCGGCATTGGCAATATCTTCAGGTTGATAACACCTGGGTTTATGGCGCTGACGGCACCAATCCGAGCGTTCGCAAAGTCACTTGAGTCGGTCATCGTTGAGGCAATACTTGTAGCGATGGCACCTGGGGCGATACCGTTAACACGAATTTTGTTGTTGGTATACATGAAGGCAGTTGATTTCGTCATAGCAGACACAGCGTGTTTAGACGCAACATATGTCGTTCCAGCAACTAAGGCAATGATAGAGAAAGCTAAAACCGAAGGCATATCTATAGGTATTTAAATGTTTAGATTTTTAGATGTTTAAGTGTTTATTTTGAATCATAATTTTTTTCGTGTTCACGTAATTTGTCGCGGGCTTCTTGTGGTAAGCCTTTGCCGTAATCCATCATACGGACGATGTCTTTGAAGGCTGCTTTTGGTATAGCAAGGTCATCAATATCTTTGTTGGTTAATTGTAAGTCAATTTCATCTGCTTTTCCGGCTGCTAATTTATTGACAAAATCCGGCTCTGTAATAAAAGGCGATGACATCCCAACCATATCTGCATATTGGATAGCTTCCATGGCTTTGTCAGGTGAATTGATCCCACCAGTTGCCATCATGACAACGCGGCCATTTAAATGGTCATGAACGATTTTATTGACTGGTTGACCATAGTATCGACCTTCAGCGCGTACAGTATGTTGGAAAATGTTTTGACCCCAAGAGGCAATAGCGAGGTAATCTAAATCTGCCACTTCAAGGATCCAGTCCACCCATTGGTTAAATTCTTCAACGGTATAGCCGATATCTTGCCCGCGTGTTTCTTCAGGTGTACCACGAAAACCAAGAATAAAGTTGTCAGGTGCTTCTTCATCGATGACCTTTTGAACTTCTTTAAAGACTTCTAAGCCAAAACGAGCCCGATTTTCTAAAGTCTGACTACCATATTCATCTGTTCGTTGGTTTGAATAAGGGGAGAAGAAAGTCTGCATCAGTAAACGTTGAGCTGCAGAAATCTCTACACCAGCAAAACCTGCTTTAATTGCACGACGGGTTGCATCACCGTATTGACGGATCACTTGTTTAATTTTTCGTGGGGACATTTCAAGCACTTGGTGGTCGATTGGTGTATGTAAGGATTGCGGACTTGGGCCGTAAACGGTGTAATAATCAAGAATTGCTTGATTGGCAAATCGACCAGCATGGGTTAGTTGCAAAATAGCTTTAGCACCTTCAGCTTGCATCGCATCAGCCATTTTGCTTAAACCAGGAATAGCACGGTCATCGTCAACTGAGAAACCATATTCAAATAATTGACCATAAGGTTCAATGTAAGCGGCACCTGTCACTTGGATAGGGGCAGATTTAGCTCGACGACTAGCGTAATCAAGGTCTTCTTGTGTAATAAAACCCTCTTGAGTAGAAGAGTTGGTAACGATTGGGGATAATACAAAACGGTTTTCAAGGACTTGACCGTTGGGTAGGGTAACAGGTTCTAATAATGTCTTATAATCTTGCGTCATCATGTGATTTCCTTTCTATAGATGTATACGAAGTAAATGTTTGAGAAAATACATACGTTGTATGCGCATACAAAAAAATATTTTAATCAAACATTTGAACAGTTTATATGATATCATGATAATAGTTGAAAAGGCTAGTAATGTTATTTTTGGATAGAGTGATATACTTGTAGTATAACAGTGTGTGAAAATAAAGGAGTACAGTTGTATGACCAATACAGTGAAATGGAATGTCCTTGATTTCGTGGTCCGTGACCTAGGAAAAAGTGATACAGACGCTTACAATGATACCTTATATTTAGCTAAAAGGGCAGAAGAATTGGGCTATCATCGGTTTTGGCTTGCTGAACACCACAGTTTAGCTGCTTATCCATCAGCAGCCCCTGAAATCATGATGACTTATCTATTAAGTCGGACGAAGCGGCTTAAATTCGGATCAGGTGGGGTGATGCTACCGCATTATGCCCCATTTAAAGTGGCAGAGGTCTTTAATACGATTGCCCATTTATATCCTGGTCGTGTAGATTTGGGGATGGGTAATAATCCAGGCCGACAAGCGGTTCGAGATGCTTTAGACAGCAATCTTAAAGGCTATAAAGATAATGAAGAAGCTATGGGGGAAGTAAGGGATTTTGTTAGCCAAGCACCTAATCACTATGGCGATCTCAAAGTCTATCCAAGACCAGATACCCCACCAACAATGTGGACCCTCTCAGCCAGTGAGGCATCTGCTTATAAGGCCGCCCGCTTAGGTATTGGCTACGTCTATAGTTTATTATTTAACCAGGATGAAGATGCTATCGAAGCAGCTGAACGGATTGCGAAAATCTATCGGGACAACTTCCAACCTTCAGCCACTTTGTCCAAACCGCAATTTATGGTTTCAGCATTCATTGCTGTTGTACCAGAGGGGGTTGATATTCAGCCACTTCAGCGAGCTTTTGAGCTATGGATTCTTGGTAAAAAAGACTACAGCGAATTTGACCACCTACCAACAATTGAAGAAGCTGCCAATTATCAATTTACGGAAGCCGACCAGGTAAAAATGGCCCGTAATCGTAAAAAGCTGATTATCGGAGATATTCAACAAGTCAAAGATCAAATCCAGCAAATTATTCAACTGACAGCTGCTGATGAATTTATGGTCATACCAACTGTACCAGGAATCGAGCGCCGGGAAGAAAACTTAGCACTGATTGCCAAAGCATTTAATCTATCGTCTTAGACGATAGAATAGGTGCATAATCTTAGCTATATTTTATCGTAGCATCACAACAAATGAAATATTAGCCAAGTCAGTCAAAACATGCTACATTAAAAACGTAAATAAGCAAAATACAAGAGAATAATCAATATTTGAGGAGGAAACAACATGCGCAAATTAGCAAATTATTTATGGGTAGAACAAAACGGGGATGAATTCACATTTATCATGACACCAGAATTGCAAGATGATATCGGTACAGTTGGTTACGTAGAATTTATTACCAAAGAAGGCGACCAAATCGAAGAAAATCAAGCCATCTTAAACTTAGAAGCATCTAAAACAGTCCTAGAATTGCAAGCACCACTAGCTGGAACAATTACAGCCATCAATAAGGCAACTGAAGATACACCAGAACAATTAAACTCAGAAAAAGCCGACGAAAGCTGGGTTTACAAAATGACCAACGTAGACCAAGCCGCTTACGACAAACTACCAGAAGCCTAACATATGGAAAGAAAGCACAACCCACTCATCCAATACCTATGGGAACAGAAAACCACTTTAACCAATCATCAAAAAGCCTATCGAGATGATTTGAAAAGGGCAGGCATCGTCCAAGCTGATAACAGTCTAGACTTATCAGCTATCCCTGATGATCACAGTCGTTGGGCGGTTTTTAGAGGCTTAGTCAATGTGCGCGAACCCTACCAACCAAGCACAGAATACCTATTGGCAGAAGAATCGCTACTGCAATCCAAGTTAGCGCACGCTGCCAACTTAAATCAATGGCAAAAAAGTCATTTAGACCAAGATATTTTTCTTTGGCAAGGGGATATCACCCACTTGAAGGTAGATGCTATTGTGAATGCGGCGAATAAGGATGGACTAGGTTGCTTCATTCCAAACCATCATTGTATAGATAATACAATTCATACAATGGCGGGTGCCCAAGTAAGAACAGATATGGCCAAAGTACTCAATGGACGTAAATTACCAGTAGGTAAAGTAGTAGTGACAGAAGGTTACAATTTGCCAGCAAAATTCATTTTTCATACGGTGGGTCCGGTGATTTATAAGGAGTCTGTGTCCAAAATGAATCAAGATTTATTGGCAGCCTGCTATAAAAATTGCTTGGTAGAAGCGGATGCTAGAGGGCTTTCGACTATTGCTTTTTGTAGTATTTCAACTGGTGAGTTTCATTTTCCAAAGATATTAGCTAGAGATATTGCCATCCAAACAGTTCAAAACTATTTAAAGGACACAGGTAGTGTATTACAAGTTGTCTTTAATGTCTTCTCGGATGAAGATTTGGCTTTATATCGAAAAGTGTTAATCCATTAAATAAGGCATTTTAGAGTAGGTAGGCTAAAGACTAGCTGCCTACTCTTTTTATAGGAAAGGAAGAAGTATAGGTATGTGGCAATCCTTTAAGGACCCAACAGAAAATCAAGCAAGTATGTTAAAAGAAGCAATAACTGAGGCAGATGCTATCGTTATCGGTATTGGGGCTGGCATGTCAGCTGCAGATGGCTTTACCTATGTGGGCCCACGGTTCGAAAATAATTTCCCTGACTTTATTGAGAAATATGGTTTCTTTGACATGTTACAAGCTAGTTTATTCGATTTTCCCTCAACGCAAGAATACTGGGCTTTTGAATCGCGTTTTATCGCCTTAAATTATCTAGATCAACCAGTTGGGGCATCTTACATTGCGTTGAAAGAATTATTAGCCAATAAACCATATCATATTATAACGACCAACGCCGATAATGCCTTTGCGGTTGCTGAATATGATATGGATAAAGTTTTCCATATTCAAGGAGAGTATATCTTGATGCAATGCAGTCAAATGTGCCATCAAGAAACCTACCGGGATGATGATTTAATTAGAGAAATGATAACAAGGCAAGAAAATATGGAGATTCCTTATGATTTAATTCCTCATTGTCCAAAATGTGGCGCTGTGATGGAAGTAAATAAACGAAAGGCGGGTAAAGGGATGGTGGAAAGTCCAGATTTCTTTGCGCAAAAAGCTCGTTATGATGCCTTCTTGGATGAATACGAGGGACAAGCCATACTCTTTTTAGATATTGGGGTTGGCTATACTACCCCACAATTTATTAAGACACCTTTCCAGGAGCTGACGGCTAAAAACCCTAAAGCCATGTATGTACCGATGAATAAGAAATTATACCGTATTCCTGCTCACTTAAAACAACAAACATATCGTTTTGATGGGGATATTCAAGAAACAATTATTGGTGCAAATGCTTTAATGCAGGAGGCGTTAGCTGAATGATTGTTATCGAACCTATTCGAAACGGTGAATATATGATGGATGGTGCTTATGCCTTAGCGGTCCAAGTCTATGTGCAAGAGCATCTTGAAATTACTGAGCCGATTTTATTACCTTATATTGTAGGGCCAACTGTCCAAGTGGGGCGTTTCCAAAATTCCTTGGTAGAAGTTAACACGGAATATGTGAAGGCACATGATATTCTATTAGTCCGTCGTGATACCGGTGGTGGAACCCTTTATCAGGATGCAGGGCACGTCAATTTCTGTTTCGTATATCCTGGTGATATGGATATATATGGTAACTATGCTAAGTTGTATCAACCAACTATTGATGCCCTTAAAAAATTTGGGGTAAAAGATCTGAGTCAAAGCGGTCGTAATGACCTAGAGATTGCAGGGAAAAAGATATCTGGTGCAGCTATGACCATGAAGAATAATTTAGTATATGGTGGCTTTTCCTTAATGCTTGATGTCGACTATGATGCTATGGTCAAAGCACTCAATCCTAATGAAAAGAAAATCATTTCAAAAGGGATTCAATCCGTTCGCGCTCGAGTTACAGATATTAGAAGTCATCTCGCTCCTGAATATCAAGGCCTATCTAATTTTGCTTTCAAAGATCTTATGGCTGCAGAATTACTAGGGATTGATGATATGAAACAGGCCAAGCGATACATGCTTAATAATGAAGATTGGGCAATCATTGACCAGATGGTAGCAGACAAATATAAGAATTGGTCCTGGAATTTTGGTAATAATCCTAATTATGCCATCAATAATGATGTACGCGTTCCAGGTGTTGGTACAATTGAAGTAACCTTAGAAGTTTCAAAAGGCCATATTCAAAAATGTCGTATTTATGGAGATTTTTTTGGAAAGAAAGATGTCCAAGATATTGAAAACCTACTCATAGGCTGTGCATTAAAGGAAGACGCAGTTATGAACGCTTTAAAAGATATTGACTTAACACCGTATTTTGGTCCGGTTGATTCAACAATTCTAACTCACTTAATTTTAGCCTAATATGCTAAAATATAAATAATTCATAAATATTAAAAAGAGAAAGAGTTGAATTGAATTGAAAAAAATAACTGCCCCAACAAAACAAGGCGTACAATGGTTGGTCTTGATTGCAGTATTGATATTAGCTGTCATCAATTGGTCCTATCTTGTACAGACTGTCACGATGATTTGGTCAGTGATTTTTCCCTTAATTTTAGGTGGAATGATTGCCTTTGTCTTAAATTTATTGATGACTTGGATTGAAAAATATTTATACCCAAACGCAAAAAATAAGTATTTGAAAGGCTCTAGACGACCAGTTGCAATGATGTTAGCTATCTTAGTCGTCTGCTTAGTGATCGCAGCGACAGTTGTCGTTGTGGTACCACAATTGGCTTCAGCAGTGATGACCCTGATTGATGTGGTGCCTGAAGCTGTTGATAATCTAACAGATTGGTTTAACAGTCAAAAAGCTTTAGTTCCTTTAGTGAATCAGTTAGCAAACCAAGCGGATATCGATTGGGGCAGTATCTTTTCTAATGTAGCAAATGGCATTAACAACCTAGCTTCAGGCCTAGCGTCGACATCTATTTCGGTATTAACTACTTCAGTCGGTGCTGTAACGAATATCTTCTTAGGTATTATGTTTGCGATTTATATTCTTTTTTCAAAGGAAAAGTTAGCCAAACAAATGGATCGGTTGCTAGCGGTTTATGTCCGCGATGATATGAATCAATTAATTAAAAATGTGGCACGAGTTGCGAATGAAACATTTTCTAGTTTTATTTCAGGTATGGTAATTGAAGCGATCATCTTAGGTGCTTTAGTCACAGCGGGACTATTGATTCTGCAGGTGCCCTACGCAGCAATGTTGGGAGTCCTTCAAGGTGTAATGGCATTGATTCCAATTATTGGCGCCTTCTTATCTGGTGCAGTAGGGGTAGTGATTCTCCTAGCTTTAAACCCGACTTATGCAGTAGTTTATCTTATTTTTGTCCTCCTTGTTCAACAATTAGAAGGGGACTTAATCTATCCACGTGTTGTAGGAGATTCAATAGGTTTACCAAGTATGTGGGTTTTATTTGCCGTGACTGTTGGTGGCGGCTTAATGGGGATTCCAGGTATGCTGATTGGGGTGCCGTTCTTAGCTTCTATTTATAAAATTATCAAGATTGATGTAGCTTACCGTGAACGTATGATTCAACGGACAAGAGATCAGGATAGTGAACAAAAAGTACAATTTTTAGAGAGTTTACGTCATCAAACATTAACGAATAAAGAAATTGATAAAATATAACATCGTATAAAAATGCACAAACTTTTTCACATATAGAAAATTCACAAGTGAAAAAGGTGAAAATGTTGATATATAGGGAAAAAGCGCTCAATATTTGTGAGTGCTTTTTTCTTTTACCAACAAGCAAAAACACATTTAATACAAAAAATGTACTTAAGAATCCGAATTTGTGAAATAACGAATTTGGATTAAAGGAAAGAATTTATAGATAAATAACAAAAAATGCAATAAAACAACCGCTTTTGAAGATGTATAATAAGTTTTTCACAAACTATCGTTTAAAAATGCTTGATATAGACTTTGTGAGCTTTTAGATATTATACAACTTTGGTTTGTCATCCCTAAAAAATGGTGTTATTCTCACCTTGTAAATAAATGAGCAATAAATATATGCCCCAAGGAGGAAATGTTTCATGAAAGTTGTAGTAGTAGGAACTAACCATGCAGGTATTTCAGCAGCAAACACCTTATTAGATTCAGATCAAGACGTAGAAGTTACATTATTAGACCGTAACTCTAACTTATCGTACTTAGGTTGTGGGACTGCATTATGGGTGGGTCGTCAAATTGATGGTTATGAAGGTTTATTCTACACAAATGCTGCAGATTTCGAAGCTAAAGGTGCAAAAATATCTTTAGAAACAGAAGTAAAAGAAATCGACTTTGAAAACAAAGTGGTTTACGCAGAAACTAAATCAGGAGAAAAATTAGAAGAAAACTATGATAAATTAGTTTTAGCGACTGGATCTCTTCCAATCGCACCTAAATTACCAGGTCATGACTTAGATGGATTACACTTCCTAAAATTATTCCAAGAAGGTCAAGCTGTTGATAAAGCCTTAGCAACAGATGATGCAAATGTTGTATGTGTGATCGGTGCTGGTTACATCGGTGTTGAGATTGCAGAAGCAGCAGCTCGCCGTGGTAAAGAAGTACACATTTTTGACGCTGAAGCACATTCATTAATGAACTACTATGATGAGGACTTTGCAGTAGCTATGGATGAAAACTTACGTGCTAACGGTATTCACACTCACTTTGGTGAACTAGCTGAAGAATACTTAGGCGAAAACGGTAAAGTTACAGGACTTAAAACAACAAAAGGCGAATATAAAGCAGATGTTATCATCAACTGTATTGGTTTCCGTCCAAACGCTGGATTAGGTGCTGACCACTTAGAAAAATTTGTGAATGGTGCTTACTTAGTTGACCGTACTTTCAAAACAAGTGATGATGCTGTGTACGCAGTAGGTGACTGTGCAACAAACTACTCAAACGCTGTAAATGACACAGCTTATATTGCACTAGCATCAAATGCTGTTCGTTCAGGTATCGTTGCAGGTCAAAATATTTTAGGTAACCATGTAGAAGGTGCTGGTATCCAAGGTTCAAATGGTATCGAAATCTTCGGCTTGAAATTAGTATCTACTGGTTTATCAGTACGTGCAGCAGAGAAAAACGGCTTGAAAGTGAAATACACAGACATCGAAGATACACAATTACCAGGTTTCATGCCAGCAGATGAAAACGCAGAAGTGAAATTACGTATCGTATACGAAGAAGAATCTCGTCGTATTGTAGGTGCACAAATGGTATCTCATTATGACGTATCAATGGGTATCCACATGTTCTCATTAGCAGTACAAGAACAATTGACAATTGATAAATTAGCATTATTAGACTTGTTCTTCTTACCACACTTCAATCAACCATATAACTACATCACAAAAGCAGCTTTAAAAGCTGAATAATGAAATCTAGCATAATTTAAAAAAGGGCAACCCTCTTAGCGAACATTAGCTAAGAAGGTTGCCTTTTTTGATATTAGTTTATTAAAGGTGATCTAAAAAGAAAGCTGTCATCATATCCATAGTTTCTGTTTTAACCAAATGGTCCTCATCTTCGTGGATAAAAATAATATTATCTAAATCCGCATGTTCTTTCACAAACGCTGCAGTTTGGTCATAAGGTACACGCCAATCACGCTCACCATGCCAGATAAAGAAAGGTCTACCTGCTAATGTATCTATTTGGCTAGAGAGATCATACCGGTCAACCCAAGCGGTTAAATCGATTAAATCTTCAGGGACAAAATGGTTAGAGAATTGACGAGCATAAGCAATTAATTGGTCTCGATATTGAACGGGTGTCGGCGACCCCATCATACATGACGCTACTTTGATTTCTGGGTGGTGGGTCAATAAAGCGGATGAAGTAAAACCACCCATAGAAGTTCCCCCAACGCCGATACGATCATCTAGAATTAAATTCAGCCGCTTAAAGTGTTGGACAATAGCCCCAAATTCAAATAAGTTACTTTGGATACTTTGCCAAAAAGTTAAAGACGGAATAGCGGATACTGGTTGTTTACGGCTACCATGGTTCATGGCATCTGGTAATATCACCCGAAAACTGACTTGTGCTAATTTACGCCCTTGCGTTAAGTTTAATTCCTTATTTGACTGCCAACCATGGTAATAAACAATCAATGGGAGAGGTACATTGCGGTCTCTTACAGGGACAACTTCAAGTAAAGGTATTTGGCCGATGTGACGTCTTCTAATGGTTATTTTCAATTGTTCTACCCCACAATCATTTTTTCATGTTTTGTTTACTAGCTAGCATAGCGACAGGATTACAAGAATGCAAATATTTAGAATTTACTGTTGTTAGTAGACTCAGCTTGCTTTAACATGGATTAAAGTTTGCAAATCTTGTGCTTTTGGTGTGAGAGAACTGGTCAAAAGGCTAAAATTATTGTATGATAAAGAAAATGATAAGGGTTTCATAAATGCTGGGAGAACTGAAACAAAAATAAAAAAATGGGGGATATATATGGAAATGAATACAAAAGATATGCCTTGGCTAGATACAAGTTTAGAACCTAAGGAACGGGCAGAATTGTTAGTCGCACATATGAATATTGATCAAAAAATCCAGCAATTACACGGCGCAATGGAAACGATTGACATCTATGGGTCTATGGGTAAAATCACTGATGAAGAAGAAATGGCAAGACTAGCTAGTCAAATCCGTGTAGAACGTCACGTTAAAGCCAATGAAGAATTGGGTATTCCACGTTATCGGATTACAAATGGACCAGTTGGTGTTGGTATGGGGGACGGTACACCAAGTCCAAAAGCAACAGCCTTACCAATGACAATTGGTCTAGCTGCATCATTTGATCCGGAATTGGCCTATGCATATGGAGATATCATTGGTGAAGAAACCAAAACATTAGGCCAACATGTATTAGAGGGACCAGCTGTATGCTTACACCGACTACCCATATCAGGACGTAACTTTGAATACTTTTCAGAAGATCCATTCCTATCAGGTGTGATGGGGGTTGAAATTACTAAAGCAATTCAAAGTCATGATGTCATTGCTATGGGTAAACATTTTGCAGTAAATGACCAGGAAGATGAACGCTTCCGTTACTCTGTTGAAATCGATGAAAATGTGTTACGTGAATTATACTTACTACCATTTGAAATGTTAATAAAAGATGGTGAAGTAGCCTCTATCATGTCAGCTTATAACCGATTACGTGGTACTTATGCCACTGAAAATCGTTACTTATTAAATGATATTTTACGTAATGAATGGGGATTTGAAGGATATGTTCAAACTGACTTCTGGTCAGCTCGCTCAGCTGCAGCTTCACTAAACGCGGGATTAGACCATGAAATGCCTGATGCTAAATGGTTAAATGAAACAAATATTAAAGCCGCTTTAGCAGATCAATCACTTGAAGAGAAAACAATCGACCGGGCATTAATCCGTCGTTTCACGCAAATGTTCAAATTTAATGTATTTGAAAGTGAATATAAGCCAGGAGAAATTGATGCTAAGACTAACGGTCAACGTGCACGTCGTATTGGTGAACAATCAGCTGTCTTATTGAAAAATGATCAAAATCTCTTACCACTAGATGCAAAAGCACACGATAATATCTTAATTGTTGGTCAATCAAAATTTGCTGAGTTTGCTACTCAAGGTGGTGGTGGTTCTTCTAAAGTAGACCCATTATATACAGTGGCGCCTAAACAAGGAATGGAAGATGTTTTAGCCGATTTAGATAGTCACACAACAGTGAATACTTTCATTGTGGCGGATGATTTAAGTAACTTAAAAGAGGCAAAAGCAGCTGTAAAGGATGCTGATGCAGTAATTATTATGGCCGGATTAGTCGCAACAGAGGGAATGGACATGGAGACAGCTCACCAACCAAAAGACCAAGATACAATGGTAGATGCATTACTTGGTTTAAATGCACAAACGGTTGTTGTATTAAAAGATTCAAGTCCAGTCGTATTACCTTGGATTGATAAAGCTTCGGCAGTATTAGAAGTATGGAATCAAGGGGTTGAAGATGGCCATGTTGTTGCTGATTTAGTATTTGGTAATGTCAATCCATCTGGTAAAGTGCCAACAAGCTATCCAGCTCGTGATGAAGACACCATCTTTTATGGACATGCAGAACGTCATCCAGGTGTTGATGAAGGCGAAGGATTCCCGACAATTCGTTACTCAGAAGGATTGGAAATGGGTTATCGCTGGTACCAAGCTCAGGAGGTCAAAGCAGGATTTGCATTCGGTCATGGTTTATCCTATACAAGTTTTGCCATTGAAGAAGCTAGACTAGATAACTTAGTGTCAGACGGGCACGAACCAATAAATATTCAAGTTGCTGTAACCAATACTGGCGACCGTGATGGTGCAGAAGTAGTACAAGTTTATGTTGGCATTCCAGTCGATGGACAACCACCGATGCGCTTAGTTGGCTTCAAGAAAGTTCATCTAGCTGCTGGAGAAACATCGGATATCACAATCACTATTGACCCGTTCGCTACTAACCATCCACTAGGTGTATGGGATAATAATACCCACGACTTTATTATTGAACCTGGTGAGTACAAGTTCTATGTAGGAAATGCAAGTGACAACACACCGTTCACTTTAACGCATACAATTCAATAAAATTTAACTTGTCACAACTGGAAAAGACCATCTGTCATTTTCCAGTTGTTTTGATATATTTTTGATTTAGATTTTACTAAAGGATTTCTAGCATTTGCGTTATAATGGAAGAAAGAAGTACAATAAGGGAGATGTTGTAAAATGGCATTACAAGATTACATGAAGTTATTAGAAAATATTGGTGCAGTAGTTTTTGCTACGGTGGATAGTGATGGAAAACCACATACTAGATTTGCGAATATTGGTGTTGCTAATGAAAATGGTATCTTTTTTATGACAAAGCCAGGCAATGAATTCTATACGCAATTAAAAGACAACGAAAATGTATCTATTTCAGGGATGTCCAATGATGAAAATGGTATTCAAGCGATTACGATTGAAGGTAAAGTGCGTGAAGTTGACCAATCATATTTAGAAGATATTTTAAAAGATAATCCTTACGTAAAAGATGTCTATCCTGATGAAGAAGACCGTAAATCAGTTGTGCCACTTCAAGTATATGAAGGAAGTGGCTTCTATATGAATCTAAAAGAACATATAAATGATGCATTTGAATTTTCAGCAAATGAACACAATACTTAATGAATATAAATGAACCTTTTATATAGAAGGAAATTGTAATCAGACAAAAAGTTAGGGGAACTATATGGGGAAAAGGAAGAATAGAAATACTGAAGCTTACTACCAGAATCCAACTAGACAAAAATGGCTTGGCTGGATAGTGGGCGGGGTTAAGGTTATTTTGTGGACATTCGTTTATACGCTAATTGTCTCACTTCCTCAACTATATGTGATGTATGGTGGCCTTTTAGATAATACATGGGTAACTATCATAGGAATTATCAGCATAATCTATATGCTCGCAGTAAGCTACTGGTTCTACCGTCGTTATCAAAAGCAACATCCTGAAAATGTAATCAGTTTAACATGGGATGATGTGCTGAAGGATTTAGGGATATTTGTAGCAATTTTAGGGTTTAAACTGGCCATGTCTTATTTAATGTCTAGGATTTACGGCGAAGACACTACTGTAAATGATGAAGCAATTTTTGGATTACTAGCAGATAATACCAATATATTGTTAGCCTTGAATCTTGGATTAACTGTTATTACGATGGCACCCATAATGGAAGAAATTATCTTCCGCGGCATGATCAGTAAAGGCATGTTCAAAGATAAGCATTTTACGGTAGCCATTATATTATCCTCAATATTCTTCTCGAGTATGCATCTTTCGGGTAATATTATTTCATTTATCATCTATGCAGGAATAGGCGCAGCTTGCTTTATGGCCTATTGGCGAAGCAAAAATATAAATGATGCCATCCTAATCCACTTCTTGAATAATTTACCGGGTGCAATCATGTTAATATTCGGTCTATATTAAAGAATGTTATGTAACAAATACCACTTTGAACGATAGCGTGTCTATAAAAGCACTTGTTCAAAGTGGTTTTTTTACGTTGTTTTCAAGTAATGTTACATTTGTGTTACATAAATGTAATATTTTTGTGTTACGTATAAATGAAAAGTGCGAACTTGAGTATTCTTGAAAAGTTGATTTATTAAGCTTCTGGATAGCTTGTGAATATTTTGAATAGATTAAATTTATAAAGAAACAATAATCCATCTAAAAGTATTAGCTAAATATAAGGAAAAGTGTAAGAAAGAGTAAAGGATTTGTAACCTGATTGTTACGGAAAAGTGTCGATTGCTTGTATATAATAGCAGTTGTAATTAGAAATTTCAGGGGGTAGAAATTTAATGAAGTTTTCAGTAAAAAAAATGGTAGGGACATCGTTAGCGACGTCAGCGGCTTTAGCAGCCTTTTCAACTACTAATGTTTCAGCAGATGAAGTGTATACAATTGAAACGGGAGATACGCTAACTGCTATTTCACGTAAATTTGATTTATCTATTGCAGATATCGTTGAAGCCAATACAATTGAGAATCAAGATTTAATTTTCTCAGGTCATACTTTAAATATTCCGACTGTAGATGCACCAGTTGTTGCTAGCACAAAACGTGTAGCAGATGCATCTAACGTTTACACTGTTGTTGAAGGGGATACTTTAAATAAAATCGCGGCAGATTTTGACACAACAGCACAAAACTTACGTGAATTAAATGGTATTTCAGGTGATTTGATTTTAGTTGGACAACAATTAAAAGTTAAAGGCCAAGTAGAACAAGCAGCAACTGTTGTTGAAGAAACTTCAGTAGTAGATGCACCAGTTGAAACAGCAGAAATAGAAGCTACACCAGTAGAAGCAGAAACTGTGAATAACTACGTTGCAGATGAAAATGGTAACTATACTGTAGTTGCTGGCGACTCTATCAATAAAATTGCTAGTCAATTTGGCGTCTCAGTATCTGAATTACGTGCTCAAAATAACTTATCAAGTGATTTAATTTTAGTTGGTCAAACATTAGCTATTCCTGGTTTAGCTGTTGCGCCAACAGTTGAAGAAGAAGTGGTTGAAGAAGCACCAGTAGTAGCAGAAGCAACAGAAGTAGTTGCTGAAGAAGCAGCTGTTGTTGAAGCGCCAGAAGTTACACAAGTTTCAAATTCAGTAGAAGAAGTAGAAGCAGAGGCAGAAGCTCAAGCGGAAGCAGAAGCAGCAGCCCAAGCAGAGGCAGAAGCTCAAGCGGCAGCAGAAGCAGCAGCTCAAGCAGAGGCAGAAGCTCAAGCGGCAGCGGAAGCAGAAGTAGCAGCTCAAGCGGAGGCAGAAGCTCAAGCGGAGGCAGAAGCTCAAGCGGCAGCAGAAGCAGCAGCCCAAGCAGAGGCAGAAGCTCAAGCGGCAGCGGAAGCAGAAGCAGCAGCCCAAGCAGAGGCAGAAGCTCAAGCGGCAGCGGAAGCAGAGGCAGAAGCTCAAGCGGCAGCGGAAGCAGAGGCAGCGGAAGCAGAGGCAGAAGCTCAAGCGGCAGCGGAAGCAGAGGCAGCGGAAGCAGAGGCAGCGGAAGCAGAGGCAGCAGCTCAAGCGGCAGCGGAAGCAGAAGCAGTAGCTCAAGCTCAAGCACAGTCAGGTAATGTAACAGCATTATTAAATAATGCTTATGCACAAGTTGGCGTACCTTATGTATGGGGTGGAAAATCACCTGCAGGTTTCGACTGTTCAGGTTTCGTGAACTATGTTTACCAACAAACTTATGGGGTTAACGTAGGTGGCTATACTGGTGAGCAACAATATGCTGGTCCAAAAATTGCAGTTTCATCTGCTCAACCTGGGGACTTAATTTTCTGGGGTTCTTACGGTTCTCCATACCATGTGGCAATTTCATTAGGTAATGGACAATACATCCATTCTCAACGTCCTGGTGAAACAGTTCATTCAGAATCAATTAACCCATACTGGGCACCATCATTTGCTGTAAGTATGGCAGCTTATAATTAAGCAATCATTTAAATAATGAATACAAAAGGTCGAGATGATTACCCCCCTCGGCCTTTTTTTATTAGAAATAATTGGCTCTTCGTCAAATCGGACTGATGAGAATAATTTCCAAGTAATCATTGATTGCTTGGTTTTTTTATTTATCATTCATTTCCATTATTCATTATATAAATATTTATCTCCATATCCAAGCAGCCCTTAGGCTGCTTGCGTAATAGGGAGCCCATTTAAATATAGTTTGTTCGTAAGTAATATCCTTGTTCTAAAGTTTTGAAAGTTCCGATATCCATAAGCAATACGTTTAAGCACCTTAATTTTATTGTTAAGACCTTCAATACGGCCATTCGTTAGATGTTTATATTTGAAGGTGTTACCAATAAAGCGCTGTAATTTAATAAATGTGCGTAATACTCGTTTAAGTCCATTAGGGATTATAGCTAGCTTAGTGTGTGCAAGCTGGGTTAGAAATGCTTCAGAATCATTCTCCTGAAGTGCTTCACGCAAGTTATGTACAATGTTATAGGTTGCTTTTAACATCGGATTCTTATCTAATAAATATTCGACAATACCACCGGTATTGGTGAGCCAATCAAACAGCTTGAAGGATTGATAATGCCATGTATCTAGGTTTTCTCTAGGTGTCAAGAATAGTCGCCAGTAGCTTTTATATTTATTGTAAAGTCTATGATCGGAATGTCTAAATTCATTCATCACGGCTACACGTAATTTATTTAATTCTCGATTCAATGCTTGTACTAAGTGGAAACGATCAATAATAATTTTTGCATTAGGAAAAAGCTCCTGAACAATTTCCATATATGGCGTATACATATCCATCGTCACAGTTTTAACACGTTGTCTTGTCTTCAATGGATAAGCAAGGAAATAATCGCGTAGATGTACTTTTTTGCGATCACTTAATATATCTACGATCTGTGAGCTAGTGTTATCAATAAAAATAAAGCTCATGTTTCCTTCAGTATTCTTCACACCCTTGAATTCATCAAAAGCAATATGTTCAGGCAACGGATCAAATATGCTAGGTTTAAGATCATCACCAACGCCGTCAATCACGCGCTGTACAGTATGATCAGAAATATTGCATGTTTCGGCCATATGTTTTAGCGTCAATGATTCTGTCGCTAAGTCCATAACCATGCGCTTTACGCGCTTCGAGATGAAGCAGTTTTCACCCACAACATCTGATTTTGCTGTAAAATAACTCGCGCATTCTTTGCAGTAGTAACGTTGTTTTCGTAGTACTAGATAAGCAGGGAGGCCAGAAACTTTTGTTAACGTAATTCTTGAGGTCTTAGTCCCATTTTTAACGATGTTATGTCCTTCTTTTATACAGCCGCAGGCTGGACAGTACTGGGGATTTACCTCCAATTTAGCATGATAGAATAGCGATAACCTATTATTAAATTTCTTCTCTTCAACCACATTTTTAGTATCAAATATAATATTTTCATCTTTCAATTGTAGGGTAATATTGATAAAATTATTCATGCGAGGATCTCCTATCTATTAGTTGTCGTTAACTTAATGATAATGGAATCCTCGTTTTTTTGCGAAAAAAATTGGACCAATGACTTTTTTAGTCATCAGTCCTATATATTGTAGAGCCGCGATTTTTTGGTGATGAATATCCTCATTTATTTGAATATAAACACTTTACTAAAAATATAATTTAACAAGACGACTACAATTTGTGTGATAAGTTTTGCCCAGCCTTCTCCTATACTTAAATAAGTTAATAAAAGCATGCACAACATATCAATTATAAAAGATAATAAGCGGAAAGTAACAAAACTGGAAAATTCTTTAAGAACTGTGCCCACTGACCACTGTCTTGCTCTAAACACCCAAATTTTATTGGTAATATAAGCAAATATGATAGACAAAATCCAAGCCACTGTATTAGAAATAAAAAGACTTGATACTTGTCTCATCAAAAAGAATGACACAATATTGACTAATGTTGTTAATACACCAAAAACTACATAGATAACAAATTCTTGATTAAATAACTTTTGCTTCAACTGATCTATAAATGCCATCATTAATCCTCATTCAATTCATTCTTTAAATCTGCTTCAGTTTCTTTAATAATAAATATAGGTCTATTTTTAGTTTCTAAGAAAATTTTGCTAATATATTTTCCGATGATGCCGAGACAAAGTAGTTGAATACCACCGATAAACAAGATAATTACCACTAGAGAAGGCCATCCCGCAGTTGGATCTCCAAACATTAATGCACGTAGTATGATGATCAATCCTGCAATAATAGAAACGACAAACATCAAGGCTCCAGTATATGAAGCAATTGATAAAGGAATTTCAGAAAAGTTGATAATGCCTTCAACTGAATACTTAAACAAACTCCAGAATGACCAAGTAGTATTACCAGCGACCCTTTCTCTATTTTCAAATTCTAGATAGACCGTGTTAAAGCCTACCCACGAAAATAATCCTTTTGAAAAGCGATTGTATTCTGTCAATTCAAGAATAGCATCCACCATTCGTCTGGTCATCAACCGATAATCACGTGCACCATCTACAAATTCAGTATCGCTAATTTTATTCATGAGTGCATAAAATTGTTTCGCAAAAAAACTACGAATAGGCGGTTCCCCGTCACGGTCTACTCTCCTTGTCCCAACACAGTCAAGCGTGGGATCTTGGTATAATTTATCAAGCATTACTGGCAGTAACTCAGGTGGATCTTGCAAGTCTACATCCATTAAGGTCACAAAGTCTCCTTTGGCTTGTTTTAACCCTGCATAAATCCCTGCTTCTTTACCGAAATTTCTTGAAAAAGAAATATAGCGTACTTGATCATTCTCTTTAGCTAGCTTTCTCATTTCATTTAAAGAATTATCTGATGAACCATCATTCACAAAAATATATTCAATATCTTGATCCATCAATTGCTTGACCTTTTCCATTTCTTTGTAGAAAAGATGAATAGATTCTTCTTCATTAAAACATGGCACAATTACTGATAACATATTTCTCTGAATCCTCCTTTTTATTGTTGATTCAACAGATGATTTTTAATCCACCCACTAAATTTATTGCTGTTCAGCAAAATTAAAATCAATATAGACGCAATACTTACAACTATTGAACTATATAAATATGGTTGCACAAACTTCATTTTGATATTTAATTGGCCTTTTGGTATTTTAAATCCTATCATACCATTGTTGACATTTTCTATTGCTATTTTTTCATTATTGACTTCTAATTGCCAACCATCTTCATAGAATATCGGTAATACTAAATAGGTATAACCATCACTGTTATCAAAGTTAATTTCTAGTTCATCTTGCGCTAGCTCCAAATTGTAATCTAATTTCTTATCTTCATTACTTCTTGCTTCCAATTGATCATATGATAGTCCATATATATGTTTAATTTCAAAATCATATCCGCTACCTCCAACAAATTCAAAAGTAATTTGATTATCATATGGAATTGAAATTTGATGATGAAATTGTTGCAGAGCATATTTGTTATTTGGTGAGCTCATTCCTATTTCATTACCATTAATTAGATAATTATATTTACCAGTATTATTTTTCGTATCAGCTTTTAATGTATAATCAACCACTACTTCATCAAAATGCTGTTCTGAATTAATGTCTATAGTTAAACTAACATTTTCATCAGATTTCGTTATATAACCATTATTATAGAAATCATTATCTTCTATATGAAATTCTAAAGGATATTCAGAAGTTGATTCAGATATTTTTTCTGTATTCATTGATCTAAATACCCCATTTATTAATTTTGTATCCTTAAAATCATTAGTCGAAAAATGACCTTCATCATATTGTTCCTTCACAGGATGAATAAATGCAAATGGATATGTATTTTTATAAATAGAAAGGTCACCAAACGTTTCTATTTGTTCAAAACCTTCTGGGACGATATATTGATCATTTTCCGTTGCAATCACATAATCTATTTGGAATAAACTATTAATGATTTGTCTACCACCTAGACCATCAATCGAAACACTATTGTCTTTAACATTAGTAATACCAAAATAATCAATGAAATCCCGTTCATATTTATTTTGGAAACTTGAGTAATTATTAAAGGTACTTTGGTTATATGCCATGCCCAAATTAGCCATACCTACATATTCTATACGGTAAAAGCCATTAGCATCGTTCTCAATAAAGTTAATAGCTTGCGATATGTCCGTATTTGGATTTTCAAAAGTATCATATAAATAACCTTTAGTGACTTTTTCCATATTATATTGTTCGAATAGTCGTAAATTAAACTGATTGATAAATGGTATCGTTAATATGAATATCGCCATCAAAGCTCCGTACTGAATCCTAGATTGTTTAGCATAACTAAGCATTAAATAGCATACCATCGCAATACCTATAAGTATCATAAAATATTTTATATTAATGTCTGAGCTATTATCCATAAATTTTAACGTACTATAATAAATCAATAATGTAGGTCCAATAGAGAAGACACTTGATTTTAGAGATTTATGTTTCAATATTTGTTCAATACCAATACCAATGGTAATCGCAATAAATAAATAAGTTATGTAGTGCCATCTATATTGGGGCATACTCAATCCATTAAAAATACTTGCGACCTTAGGACTATATCTCAGCAAGATTAGGACTGTTGTAAAACTGCTAAAAAATCTAAAACCTTTTGATTTATAATTGTTCAATGTAAATATTATGGGTACATATATAAAAGGAATTATTTGTACAGGATCTGATACTAATAAGCTTTTAATTGTAAAAGATTCATTATCCCAAAATGGGGCGAATACTTCTATACTACTCCTGCTATTATCAAGAAATCCTTTAACAAAAGGTATAAATCCTACAGCTGAAATACCTAAACCAAGTAAGCCAAATACTACAATTTGTCGTAATTTTTTTCCCCAGTTTAATTCATTCTCATTTAATTTTATGAACAAACGTATAAAGATATAGCATCCACTTAATAATAAATTTGCAAAAGCAAAGTATCCATTATTAAATAATGTCAAAGCTACACCTAAACTGAATAACCAACCCTTTTTGCCTTCAAAAATATATTCTATTCCTAATAGTATAATTGGCAACCATAACATGGCATCAGTAAAGAATTCCCACAAAACAGCATGTCTAAAATAAATTGGAGAAAAAGCATAAAATGTTGCCGCAAATATGGACACCGGTCTACGTACATTAAATTTTGAAATCAATATAGTAGTCAAATAGGCAATTAAGCTAGATTTGACAATTGAAAGGAGCAAAGAAATTTCTCCCCAATATAAAATATCTGGCGTCCCAATAAGGTGACATTTTTCCAATATCCAAGTTACCAATACCGTCATATAATAAAATATAGA
The DNA here is from genome assembly GCF_002871935.1 of Aerococcus viridans. GTDB lineage: Bacteria > Bacillota > Bacilli > Lactobacillales > Aerococcaceae > Aerococcus > Aerococcus viridans_B. The sequence goes on along the minus strand of NZ_PNHQ01000004.1, from coordinate 41,218 downwards.
CGTCGTATAATAGTAACTTAATTTTGTTAGAAAGTTTCCTCCTCCACTATAGTTAAAACTGTAGAAAAAATTTCCTTTACTAAATTCCTTATATAAGTAATCTTTAAAAATTAACATTTGTTGTGTTTGGTCATTTGGTCCCGCCATCAACAAACTATTATTAATTTGATTATCTAAAAATAATTTATGCATCAGAATGGAGGCAATCACTATTAGTAATAAGGTTAACCATTCTTCCAAAATTAACTTTCTTTTTATACTATTCATCTAATTCCTACTCCCACACTAAAAAATTAAATACAATATTCAACAATACTTTTTAAACGAACTAAACCTTCAAAAAAAAATCTATTAATAGATGCGATACATCTATCAATAGAATTTCTTATTGTAAGTAAAATTTCTAAAAATGTTAGATATAAAAATATAGTTTACGACCCCAAGAAGAATTGAACTTCCGACACCTCGTTTAGGAAACGAGTGCTCTATCCGCTGAGCTATGGGGCCACGACTTATTTATTTTATTCTAAATTCTTCACATAATCAATAAATTCATCATAATTATTAAATTTTGGTTGATTATGTTCTAAATCTCGAGCGAAAGACATAGCATCGTCACCATTCGCTCTTACATTGACACCAAGATTACGAAGTCCATCTAAATCACCAGAATAATAAAGGGGATAAAAATCCCCCATTTGACCAATTTCAGGATAAGATCCAGTAGCTTTCAAATATTCATTTGCATAAAAGACGGCTTCAGATAACAATTTACTTTGTCTTTTTTCAGCATGAGTATTTAAATCAGTAATCACTTTAGCTGGATTTCCAGCTACCACTACATTACTAGGTACATTACCACTAACTACTGCTCCAGCACCGATGATAACATTATCACCTATTATAGCACCTGGTAAAATTATCGTTCTAATACCTATAAATACATTATCACCTATTACAGTTTTTTTCGCACTTGTAACGGTGGTTCCTCCATTAGCTAATCTGAATACTGAACTGGAGTAATCATGTGTCAAAATTTGAGTATCTTTTGTAATCTTACAATATTTTCCAATACTCAATAGATAGGGCCTATTTACATCTATCTGTGTTGATATAGGATCAAAGAAATATGTTCCTTCACCTACCTCAACTCCTTTAGACTTTAAGTAACTCGTATATTTTTCTGAATTATATTTATTTGGAAAAGCAATTCTAAACAAGATTTTTCTAATTTTTAAAACTAACTTCATTTACTTTTCCTTTCTTTTTGACTAATTTTAATCCAGAAGTAAACATAGATGATCAAATACACAGCAAGGTAAGCTAGAGAATAAGTAATAAAGAAAGGTTCAGGGTTTGAAATTGCTAATATATTAAATAAAATAGTTAGGATTATAGATATTGACATTAGTGCACCATTAACTAGAATACCTAATTTTGTCTTATTCACGATATAAATTGTCCCCATAATAGGCGTAACAATAAATCGAGCTAGGAATACAGGCACTAATAATTGTAAATATGTTCCTGCAATGCCCCACTCTGCACCAAAGAAGATTCCAAAGAACCATGGGGCAATAACTGCTAAGACTATACCTATTGGGAATGCAATTCCTAATAGCATTGTAGATGTCTTCTTAAAACTCTTATATACATTCCCAGTATTTTTATACTCTATTGTAGCCTCTTTTAAATATACTTGACGAAGCGAGTTACCAATAACTGTAATCGGTACTCCTATCAGTCTATTGGCTAATGAATAATAACCTGTTACTTCTGAATTGTACAGAAATGAAATCATAATAGGTAGTAATTGTGTAGAAGAAATACTTAATAGCTCTGCAGGAAAAGCATATTTAGGATATTCTGCATATTGTTTAAAAGTGCTACCCAATTCGTTCAAGTTTGGTAGTTGAATTTTATATTGGACTTTTATAATCATATACACAACAACAGCAATATAAGATAATAGATTACCAACAATTAATCCCATATATCCGGTATTTAAAAATACTAGTCCTATTTGAGCTAACCCCATTACTACGACTTTCGCAATAGATACAATTGTCATATCTCTGTATCTTTGTTCACTAAGCAAAGCTTGGAAGAAGGTTTCATAAGCCCCAATAAACCACATAGAAATTGGCAGAACCCAGAACCAATGAGAAGATTCAACACCAAAAATTGCATTCAATTCATTAGGGAAAATTAAAGCTATTATTCCTATAGCGACTGCAAAGAATGAAGATGTACTTAAACTTAGTTCTGTTAATCTACTTCTCTCACTATTTTTATCTGTCATTGCAATTGGAGTCTGCAATCTAAGAGTGGCAAATACTGCTCCAATCAGTAAAAAGGAATTATAAATAGAATTTACTCCAAATTCTGAGGGTGAGTATAATCTAGTTAAAACAGGAGAAAGAATAAAAGAAATCACCTGAGCAACCGCTGTACCACTAAAAAGTACAGAGAAATTTTTAATCAACGAATCTTGCTTCGCTTTGTTAATTAAATTTTTTATAGCTTTCATTTACTATTTCTCCTTGATTATTTTCTTAATATGTTTAATTAAAAATTTAAAGGCATCACGTGTAAATTTAATAGGACGTTCTTTTAAATTGGTGGCTAATACATTTAATCCTAACTTATAATTCTTGTGATTAATGTGATTCCAAAAGGTAGATGCATAATGTTTACTATATATATCATCCTTTAATCCTGGAGAAGCTGCATCTAACTCCGCAATTTTACTTTCAAACGTTTTGAAATAAAAAGCTTTTAACTCATCTAATCTTTTGCCATACATTCTATTTTCACCCTGATTTTTACCACTATCCAACAAAATTTCAGATACATAACCGATAGTATGGTGTTCAAAAAATCTAAGCATAATCTCATAATCCTGATGTCTTTTAAACGATTCATCGAAGCCGTTTAAATGTTTAATCGCTTGACGTTTAAACATTATACTCGATGTCATCGGTGTATAATCCATCAATAGTAGTTCCTTAGCTAAACTACCTGCATATTCTGGATATATATCTACATTATCCTTATTCCAACCACAGTATACAGCATCAAAATTAAGAGTATCTTGTAAAAATTTTATCTGTTTTTCTATTTTATCAGCTCGAAATTGATCATCATCGTCAAGGTAACAAATATATTGACCTGTAGAATGTTGAAATCCAGTATTTCGTGCTGCAGAAGCATTTATATTCTGTGTATGTTGAAAATAGTGCACTCTACTATCTTTAACAGCTCCCATTAATTCAGATGTTTGTTTACGTGAATCTGTATCAGGATCATTATCATCTACAACGATTACTTCAATATTTTTATACGTACTATTTAGCACTGATTGAACAGCTGCCATTAATGTATCCGGTCTTCCATATGTTGGGATAATAACAGATACTAATTCGTTGTTATCCAAATCATCACCTACTCATTTGCTTTCATTAAAATTTTATTATGATAATTCGCTATTTCTTGTCTTAATTGATCATCGCTTCTACTTTCTCTTATAGTTAGTGGTCGCCATTGAAAATCTTGTATGTTATACGGATCAGTCACCATAAATCCTACAAAAACTACGATAAACACTGAAACTACAAGAATACGAGTTAGATATCCAGAGAATAAACGTAGCATGTTGATACTTAGCGCTAAGAATACAATCTCAAATATCTTAAAATAAAAACTCACTCTCATGAATGGCGCAAATTGGAAACTTGCACCATAGAAGAGCATGTACCAAATTAATCCGTTAAATAACATTTGTATTTCTCTAGTATTTCTTACTTTCATATTCCAAATTACAAACATAATGATTACCATCATAAAATAAAATTTAAAATAATGAAAAATACTTAAATTTACATTGAATATGCTATCAATATATTTTGAGTAAGCACTAAATAATGGTAATTTAAAGATCACGGATACATTAAATAACGGTAATATAGAAGCGAGTAACAGTCCATATAAAGCAGTGGCTTTATTGAATTTTATCTTTAAAAATAAGAATGGTATTAGAAAGAACCCTGAGATATGAAATAGCCCACCCACAACGCTAGTAAAAATAGCAGTTCTATATTTATTTTGATAAGCATAATAAAATGCATTAATAAAGAAACTAATGGCCATAAACTGTCTTACTTGAGACATCTGTGCAAAATATATCTCTGAAAACATGTATATGTATAAGACTAATGATACATTTGATTCTAGCTTTTTAATGAATCTAAAGTTGTTTATTAGTGTAATCAATAATGTAAGAAAAATAAATAAACCGAAATAAAGATTTAGGCCCGCAAATAACTCTTGTAGTCCAAAATATAAAGGTTCTCTACCAATATGGCTTCTAAGATAATAACCTAAGTAATTTGGAAAGTCAGTTCCAACCATCCAGCGTTGTCCGAAAACAAACAAGGAATATATAAATGTTGATTTTAGGAAAAAATCTTCGCTCTTCCGTAAATAACTAATTAAAAATAGGACATTTACAGCTATTATATGAACAATCCAAATCATGTCATTCCTCCCTTTAAATTATTCGTTGACTTGAATAATTTTAAGTGAAAGATTATCCAATTTCATTAGTTTCATTTGAGTATTAAACCATTTTCTAGAAGTTTTATTAGGTAATACCACCATGATTACTTCAGAAGATTCTGTCATGAGATTTTTTACACTGTCATCTGCTATATTAGGTATCACTTTAAATTTATTTCCGCTAATTTTTTCTTGAATATCAGAAACATTTAAGTCTTGGCCATTTTCTGAAAGAATTACCTTATTTTTAGAATAAGGAAAATTAACAAAATTAGCAATTTCATCAGAATTATTTAACTTCTCATCGTAAATCATAAAATCTACACTATCATCAATTGCATAACCGAAGGCATAATTTAATTTTTTACCGAATAAAGCATGGATTAAAGCTAATCCAATCCCCACCACAATGCCTAAAATAATACCAATTACAGCATATTTAATTAAGGATTTTATTGAAATACCTGTTTCTTCTTCATCATCATCAATTTGTTTATCCTTAACATTGTATGGACCATCAAATACATATAAGTTATCTTCATCCACAAACGGAATTGAGGAAAGTTTTCCGTAATAATAATTCGCAAGTTTTTCATTTAGTGATTTATCATCTGAAGATGCCACAAAAGTTAGTAAACCAGTACTGTTATTTTGGGTTACTGAAATAATTTGAGATTTTTCCATTAGCTCAGCTGGTAAAAAGTTAGATAATACTTCTTGATTTTTTTCATAATACTCTAGCTCAATTTGTTTCAAATCTATACCAACGTCTGCATTAAGCGTCTCTAATACATTTGGGGAACGGAAATATTCTTCAATAATTCCCTCATTCGTGTACATATTCCCTTCTGCATCTTCAATGTAAAAATCAAATGCTACTGCAGTCTCAATCGCCTCTTCTTCTAAAGCTTCCATACCCTCTGGTGCATTATTAGAAGTTCCTGTCATAAAAGCACCGAGTCCACCCAGTACTAAAGCGAATATTACACCAAAAATTGTGATGATCTTGATATTATCTTTTAAAAATCGTTGAATTTCTATCCAAAGCTGCATCTTTCTACTCCTTATTATTTATATCTTTTTTATATTCCCTTTTTCCATTATACATTTTTCTAATTGCACCCCACATAGTCGAATCTTCTTTGTATTCAGAATATTTTCTTAATGCAAATTGTAATATGAGTAACCAGTAAAATTTATTCGTCATATTATAATATCGGGCACCAATTGCTTTAAAATGTTTTTCATCATAACCTCTATGCCAAGATGAATCACTAATGTCTACTAGACCTATTTCAATAGGTAAGTATAAAATTTTTAACCCTTTACTCAAAGCCGCATAGAGAAAGGTACTTTCTTCCCCATTTGGAAAGTCAGTACCTGCACCGATATTCTCATTGAAAAATATATTATTATCTATGATACTTTTGCGTTTAAAAGTTATTTCAACAGAGGATATTTTCATTGAAGAAAGATAGTTCTCCCAATGTGGTTTTGTTCTAAATGTTTTTTCCCGTTTTGAATTACCGAATCTCTTCACTTGAAAAGCAATGATATCAGCTTCAGGATTTTCTATATAAGCCTTCTCAATTACTGCTGCATAATCATTGTGATATTTCATATCATCATCAGCGATTACACAAATATCTGCTGTTGCATTTCTTAAAGCCAAATTTCGGCTCTTACTCAACCCTGTTTCAGGTGTAGAAAATATTTTATTGATATAGCCATTTCGTTCAATTTCTACGTAATGCTCAAAGGTTCTTTGATTGACGATAACTGCATCAGTACTAAGATTTAAGCTTTCTATAATGTCAAAATCAGTACGATCCATCGTGGCAACAAGTGTTTCGATTTTCATGCTTTTACTCACTCCCTAGCCCCTTCATTAAATTCTACGTAAAATTGAATTCATCACATAATGACAGAAATAATACACAGCTTTTAAAAACGGCAGTTTCTCTAGACGATAATAAGTGTTCCAGGTTCTTTTTAATGCTTGAATCTTATTATCTGAAAGCGAACCCGTTCTAATTCTATAGCGATTAAGGGGTTCATCAAGTAAATAAGCAGCTGGATAATTTCTTAAAATTTGTAACCAAGTTGCAGTATCTTGTCCTTTACGGACTAAAGGCATTCTAAAATCACCTACCAGCTCACGATCAATACAAACGGTACTACATGCTATCGCTGTATTCTTCAATAAACCAGTATAGTTTAATTTGTCAGGTAATTTAGGCGAACTTTTTTTCAGTTCACCTTTTTCATCCATAAACTCAAAATTGGTATAAGTGAAACCATAATTATTATCACGCATAAAACAAAGCTGTTTCTTCAATTTATCTTTATGCCAGACGTCATCACTATCAATAAATGAAATATACCTACCAGTGGCAAGCTCAATTCCTTTATTTCTAGCTACTGCGGCCCCAGAATTTTCAGAAAGTTTTACATATTTTATCCTTGAATCAGAAGAATATTTGTCAATTACCAACTTACTGTCGTCTGTTGAGCAATCATCTACTAATATCATTTCAAAGTTTTTATATGTTTGATTTATAACTGAATCAATTGTATCTGCTATAAAACTCTCAGCATTATAAACTGGTGTAATAATTGAAACTAATGCATCTTGATTCAAATTGTCCAATCCCATCTATTAATTTTCATTAAATAAATCTCTAGTAAATACTTTTGATCTAACTGATTCTAATTCTTTAGCATCTCTATTAGAAATAATAACATCGGCTTCTTGTTTAAAGCTTTCAAAATCATTGTTGACATTTAAACCATTAAATGTTGTTTCTTTAACAGTAGGTTCATAGATAACAATTTCAATACCTTTTTCTACCAATAGATTAATAATCCCTTGGACGGCAGATTCACGGAAATTATCAGAATCTTGCTTCATTGTCAGACGGTAAACGCCGACTACTTTCGGATTTTTATTTGCTATTTCTTGTGCGATAAACTCTTTTCGAGTATCATTTGAGCGAATGATAGCCCCCATCAGTTCATTAGGTACATCCTTATAGTTGGCGTATAATTGTTTAGTATCTTTTGGTAAGCAATAGCCACCATAACCAAACGATGGATTGTTATAAAAATCACCAATTCTTGGATCCAAACTAATACCTTTTATAATTGATTGGGCATTTAGTCCCTTAGAAGCAGCATATGTATCTAACTCATTAAAGTAAGAAACACGCATTGCTAAGTATGTATTGGCGAACAACTTAACCGCTTCTGCTTCTGTCGGTTCCATAAACAGAACCTCTATATACTCTTTTACAGCACCTTCAACAAAAATTGGTGCAATTTTTTGAACAAAATCTGCCGTAGAACCGTAGATTATTCTACTTGGGTATAGATTATCATATAATGCCTTTCCTTCTCGTAAAAACTCTGGTGAGAAGAAAATTTTATCTGTTCCATATTTTTCTTGCATTTTAATTGTAAAACCAATTGGAATAGTTGATTTTATCATCACTGGTACATCAAGTTCCATCTCTTGAGTTTGGGCGATAACTGCTTCAACTGTACTAGTATCAAATGAATTCGTATCGACATCATAGTTAGTCGGTGTCGCAATAATTACTAACTCAGTATCTTTATATGCTTCTTCAGGATCAGATGTTGCTTTAAAGTTTAATTCTTTATTTTGTAGAAAATCACTTATGTAGTCATCTTTAATATGTGATTTCCCTGAATTTAATATTTCTACGATATTTGGATTAATTTCCAATGCTTTTACATTATTATGTTGTGCTAATAACATTGAATTTGCTAGCCCAACATATCCTTGTCCCACTACTGTTATGTTCATTTCTTTATCTCCCTATCTTACATATATGTACTTAACATCATAACATAATGATGTTAGGTATCATTTAAATATACAATTAATAATTATTTCTTAATAATTACTTTTTAAATTCTACCATGACTATTTGCAACATTTAAACATTTTATCCTAAAAAATTCTCTTTTACCTCATATTAGCTGTTTATCACTCAAAAAGACCTACAGACGGCATTTTCCAAATTCGTCTATAGGTCTTTATACTGGTTATTTATTTTCGTTAAACATTGTACCTAGTGTTAATTCGAATCCTTTAGCGAATGATGGGTCTTTTTGTACTTTAATCAATGATTGGTATTCAAAGTCAATTTCGCGGTCCGGTGTGTCAGACTCACATAATACAGCAATCCCTGCACATGTTGAGTTGAATTCTTTTAACATTGAATTCATTCCGGTAATCGTTCCACCACCATTTAAGAAATCATCAATGACTAACACGTGTGAACCTTGTGGTAATGAAGACTTTGTTAATTCCATTTTCTCTACACGACTTGTCCCTTTGGTTGCGTAGTTGATAGAAACTGTAGAGCCTTCGGTTACTTTTGAGTCACGACGTACAATGACAAATGGGATATTCAAGTATAATGCAACCATCTGTGCAATTGGTACACCTTTTGTAGCAATTGTCATGATAGCAGTCGCTTTTGAGTCTGCATAGTAGCTTGCAATAATTTTACCAATTTTACGTAGTTGATCTGGGTCACTCAATAAGTCTGTTAAGTAGAAATAGCCACCTGGTAAAATCCGATCATCTGCAGCTTCTAATTGGTAAATCAAGTTCTCAACTTCTACAACTGCTTCTTCTTCTGACATCATTGGAATATATATGACACCACCAGCAGCTCCAGCTACAGTTTCGATTCTTCCAAATCCACTTAATTCAAATTGTTCTTTTAAAATTGTCAAATCTTCAGAAATGGATGATTTCGCTGATTCATAACGTGACACAAAAAATGTTAAAGAAACCAACTTATGTGGATGGGATAATAGATATTGTGTCATGTCCACTAGACGCGGGCTACGTTTGATTTTCATATAGTCCAACCTTTCAAATTCTTCTTGTATTGATATTCATTATATATTGAATTTATCCAATATGAAAGGAAAATTTGTCATAATGTTCGTTTATTTTTTCTAAAACATAAAAAAATGAGCCAATTCATATATGAACTAGCTCATTTTCTAAACATTCGTAATTAGCCTTTAGTGATTTTAAGAAAACCACTCTCAATGATAAATAATATAACAAATATCCCTACAATGGTTGCACCTGGTGGTGTATCCAGATAATAAGACATTGTCAGTCCAGTAAACATGCCAAACATGGCGATAATAATGCCCACTATGATGACTGAATCAAAATTTTTCATCAGTCGAAGTGCAATTGCTGCAGGCATAACAATAATCGCGGATACTAGTAAGGAACCGGCAATTGGCATAATCAAAGCAATGGCCATACCCGTAATAATTGAAAAGATAACTGAAATCAATCGAACAGGTAATCCTGCAGTATAGGCCGTATTTTCATCAAATGAAATTAAATATAAAGGTCGTTTAAAAATTAAGTAACCAGCTGAGATAAAAATAGCTAAACCAACTAAAATATATACTTGTAAAGATGAAACCGTCACAATTGAACCAAACAGGTAAGCATTAACTGATGCAGCTGAATTCACCTGATTCAAAAGTAATAAAGCTAAGGCCATGCCCCCTGACATCATCATAGCTACGGAAATATCAGAGTAATTGGCATAAATTACCCGTAAATATTCTAAGATTAAAGCTGCTGCTGCCACAAATAAGATCGTTGTAATTGTTGGCTCTACACTAAGTAGATAACCAAACGCAACCCCAGCTAATGAAATATGGGCTAAAGTATCCGCCATTAATGATTGCTTACGCATAATTAATAGTAAGCCTAGAATTGGGGAAATAAATGAAATAGCAGTTGCGGCTATGAATGCCCGTCCCATGAACTCATACTGAAACATCTCCAAGGCGAATTCTCCTCTCTTACTAAATGAATCCTTTTATCGTAATAATCATCTATAATATTGTCATCATGGGTAACCATTAGAATAGCTTTCCCATGTTTCTCTGTATTGTGTCGTAATAAATCATAGAAAGCCGCTCGAGATTTCTTATCCATTCCGGTAGTTGGCTCATCTAATATAAATAAATCGGGGTCAGTCGCAAAGATGCGAGCTAAGCCTATTCGTTGTTTTTGTCCACCAGAAAGATCACCAATTTTTTTATCGCGCTGTTCTTCCATACCTACTGATTTTAAAGCTCTCTCGATATGTAATTTGTCATTTTCATCTAGTTTTTTAAACCAACGATCTTGTTGGAAACGGCCAGACGCTACGAATTCATACACTGTACTTGGAAAGCCTGCATTAAAGCTGTTTAAAGTTTGAGGTACATAGCCTACCTGTAATTTTTGTCCAGCTGCATTGGTTTTAGAAATCTTGGCAGTGCCTTGGTCAGGTGATAAAAGACCAAGTATATTACGTAATAAGGTTGATTTTGCTGCGCCGTTTTCCCCAGTTAAGATGACGAATTCTCCCTGATCTACAGTAAAGGAAATATCATTTAATACGGGTTCCTTGTCCCAGGAAAAACCTAAATTTTTTACTTCTATATAGTGCATCGTATCCCTCCTTTATTTTCTATTATTTAAATATCTTTTTGGATGCCCTTTGCCAAACTCTCTAAATTAGCTTTCATTACTGCAATAAAACCGTCCCCATCTGCTGGATATTGGCTGGTATCAATACGCTCCATTGACTGTAATTCACCAACATTTCCGTCAATTTCTGAAGCAATTGTTGTAGCAATTTCAGTAGCACCACCAGTTTGTCCATAGATCACAGATATATTGTTTTCTTCCATATAAGAAACGATATCGGCAATACGTTTAGGCGATGGTTCAGCTGAATCTGTTAATCCTGTAACTGCTGCTTGATGTAAACCATAACGATTGGCTAAATAGCCAAAGGCAGCATGTTCTGTTAAGAAGGTTTTTGTTTCTGCTGCTTCAAAAATGCTTGCATATTCTTCGTGAACAGCCATCATGTCGTTAGCAAATTGTTCAGCATTCTCTTGATAAGTTTCAGCGTTATCAGGATCTACTTCTGTTAACGCATTAGCAATCGTCCGCGTTTCAGCCACTGCATTTACTGGATCTAGCCAAGTATGTGGGTCCGTTTCATGACTATGTCCTTCAAGGTCATGGTCTTCTGTTTCTTGGTGCGCTTCATCCGAATGTGTGCCCTCTGTTGTTTCACCTACTGTTTCGACATCACCATCGATTAACGCAATGTCTGAAGCAGCTTTGATGATCGTTAAATCAGGATTATCAATCGATTCAAGTAAGGTTGGTACAAACGTCTCCATATCCTCACTATTATATACAAAGACATCTGCTTCATTTAACGTCGCAACATCTCGAGCACTTGGTTCATATTCATGCGCATCTGCATTTTCCATCATCACTGTCACATCAGCATCCTGTCCAACTACCGCATTGGTTAGTGCTTGCATTGGGTAAAAGGTGGTCACAATCTTTAAGCTAGCTTCATCATTTGTGCTTGATGTCCCTTGGTGATTACTACAGGCCGCTAAAAAAGCAATTGCTGTTAAGGCAAGTACACCAAGTATACGTGTCAATTTATTCACAATTTTCTCCTTTTCAAATGATTATTGATATCAACAGTAAACCAAAATAAATCGTAACCGGTACGATTTGACAAAAGCTAATATAGCACACTTACAAAAAGCTAGCAAGTAAAAAAGTCGAGTTCTAGCTCGACCTTTTCCTTAACATTTATATGTCTTTGAATGCATCGTTTATTTCAGGCATTATACGTACCATATAAACTTCTTTGCAAAAACCTCTTAAAGCGTTATAGATGCGCTGACCTCGGCTATGAACTTGTGTAAAGCCAATAATCGTTGGCCCTGAACCAGACATGGTTACCCCATCCGCACCAAAATGGTGCATTTGTTTTTTTAATTGCGCTAATTGTGGATGTTGATTAAACGTCACTGACTCTAATGAATTACCAATTGCAGCCATAAGGTCCTCATAAGACCCAGACTCTAGCGCTTTCAATACTTTTGGTGCATTCGGTTCATAGTTCAAACGTTCAATTTCTAATTGCTTGAAAATCTTTCGGGTAGAAACTGAAATAGCCGGTTTCGCTAGGATAACCCAACATTTAGGTATCGGTTGAATTTGGCGGATTTTTTCTCCACGACCTTCCACTAAAGCCGTTCCACCTGCAATCGAATAAGCTACATCAGATCCAACTTGGTTTGCCAATGTCTGTAATTCATTCAAAGGTAAGTTGATATCCCACAAAGTATTCAGCTTCCGAAATACCGCTGCCGCATCCGTTGAGCCACCACCTAATCCTGCTGCGACCGGGATTCGCTTATCGATAGAAATATGTACACCTGTTTTAATATTCCCTAGTTTTTTCATTAGCTGAGCCGCTTGATAAGCATGATTACGGTTATCCTCTGGCAAAAAAGCACGACTAGTTTCTACAATAATTTTATCTTCTGGAATCAACTCAAAAGTAAGGTAATCAGATAAATCAATAGATGCCATTACCATTGCCACTTCATGATAGTTGTCTGAGCGACGAAATAATATATCTTGAGCAAGGTTGATTTTTGCCGGTGCTACTTCTCCATCCATCATAAGCAAACCTCCCGTCCTATATTTTCCCGTGTAATTATCAATAAGTTTACCAAAAATATCACAGATTAAAAAGAAAAAACCACAATACCAAGCACTCAACTAGTGAAGCTAGATACTGACGGTTTTTAATGTCGTATAATAGATATATGATTTCAATCGCTTATTCGAATTCGATTTCGACTGACTCAGTTAACACATCGGAATAACTATAGCAGATGCGTTCGAATTTATTTTCCTCTTGGTCTAATTCAACCACGAAAACAGCAGGGAAAGTGTCGCTAAGCACCCCTTGGCGTTTCATCACGCGTTTGCGACCAATCTGTTGCGTTAGATGGACGCGTTCACCGATTTTTCCTTCAAGTTCAGCTTTAATAGTTGCAATATTATTTGGCATGCCCTCACCTCTCTACTTTATAGTATATCATAAAATGCAAGGAAATTAAATACCATTTTTGTCTTTTATTGTCAAGAAGTATAACTAAAAAAATTCGGTATATTTTTAGGTTAAATCATCTTAGTCTTGGAAGACTAAGTCGTGTTGATATAGCGCATCTGCTAGGCGTCCAAAATCAGCAATTGTCAATGTCTCTGCTCGTTGTTTTTGCTCAACACCAGCAATCTCAAGTGATTTTAGCATCTTTTCTACAACGGCTTCATCTTTACCGAATGCTGCACGTAAGTTATTCCAAATGGTCTTACGACGTTGTTTGAAGCTTGAACGCACCAAATGGAAGAAGAAGGCTTCGTCCTGCACATGAATTCGTGGTTTGTCTAGCTTATTTAAGGCCAAGATAGCAGAATCAACATTTGGTTGTGGATTAAAGACCGTCCGAGGTACTGTAAATGCAATTTCCGCATCACAATAATATTGGATAGCAACTGAAAGTGACCCGTACGCTTTTGTACCTGGTGCTGCCGTTAACCGTTCTGCCACCTCTTTTTGCATCATCAAGATAAACTGATCAAAGTGGAAGCTTGCTTCAAGTAGATTGAAGATAATGGGTGTTGTAATATAATACGGTAAATTTGCTACTACTACCGTACGGTCTGCAGGCGGAAATGCTGCCATTGTGGCATTCAAGTCGGCTTCCAAGATGTCTTGATGTTTAATGGTCACATTGTCATATGCACTCAAGGTATCGGCTAAAACTGGTAATAAGCGTTGATCAATTTCAAAAGCTAAGACTTCCTTAGCATTAATAGCTAAAAACTCTGTTAAAGCGCCTATACCTGGTCCAATTTCAATTGCATTCGTATCTTTATCCACCCCTGCTACATCAATCATATGCTGTAGAATTTGTGGTTCTGTTAAGAAGTTTTGCCCTAGTGATTTTTTGGCATCCAAATTGAATTTTTTTAGAATAGCACTCGTTCTTGATGGCGTTGCGATATATTTAAATGGTTCATTCATATTTTTCACCTATTTCTTTTGGTAATTTTCTAGTACCTTTGCTACTTGGTCTAAAGATATTTGGAAAAGGGCCAATCGTTTCGCAAGCTGTTTACCATTTACATAACCTAAATGTAGTTGACTAGATAGATACGCTCTACGGTCTTTTGCATCCGGTGTCCCAATCAATCGTAAAGCCATCAAATCTTTTTTTGCAATTAGTGTTAAGTCATGGCTTGCTGAACTATCCGCCAATTGGTAAACATTCGCCAAGGCCTTTTCAATTGCTAAATCAGACGCATGTTCTACCCCTAAACTACCTTTATGATGTGGTTTAGCTTCAGATCTTTCAATAAAAGCATGTTGGACTCCTGGTACAGCATCAACCACCGCTTGCCGTATTTTCGTCCCGGAAATATCTGGATCGGTAAAGACGATGACACCATGAAGTTCCTGTGCCTGTTTGATTTCATGCAATGTGGCCTGGTCAACAGCAGATCCATTCGTCTCAATGGTCGTTACATGATACAGACGTTTTAATCGTTGGGTATCTGATTTTCCTTCAACGACAATGACCTGTTTAATCACTTTCTTTTCATTTGTTGGTGTTCGCTTACTGTCAGTAGTCATATCACGCCACTACTTTCTCTTCACTAGTGCTTGACCATCAAAATCAAGCGCAAATAAATCTAGGGCATTTTGGAAAGTTTGTGCTTCAAAATCTGCTAACGAGCTTTCACGTGTCGCTGCCAATGTTTCTGCTACATAAGCTACAAATGCAGACTCATTGCGTTTACCACGTTTGGGTTCGGGCGCTAAATAGGGTGAATCCGTTTCAATCAAAAGCTTGTCATCCGGTACCAGTTTAGCCGCTTCACGAACTTCTACTGTCTTTTTAAAGGTCGCTACACCAGAGAAGGAGATATGCATACCTAAGTCTAAGAATTTCTCAACCCATTCCGGTGTCTCACCAAAAGAATGCATGATACCACCGAAGTCGCCCACTTTTTCTTCTTTTAAAATGCGGTAACAATCAGCTGTCGCCTCTCTATTATGGATGACAATGGGTAAATGAAACTCTCTGGCGATGGCTAATTGACGACGAAAGACCTTTTCTTGCACTTCACGCGGACTTGTGTCCCAGTAATAGTCTAATCCCGTTTCTCCAACAGCAACTACACGGTCGTCTTCTAAGTTAGAGAATAGATATTTTTCAGCCTCAACATTATAATCCACTGCTTCTGTTGGATGCCAACCGTAGATGCCTACCATATCCCCATTTGCCTTTGTCATTTCTTTGGCACGGTTAATCGTATGATAGTTAAATCCTACTAAAGCAAAACCTTTTACCCCGGCATGTCTCGCTCGAATAATGGTTTCTTCTCGATCCTCATCAAAATCATCTACATTTAAATGTGTATGTGTATCAAATAACATATATTTCCCTTCTTTACTTAGAAAAAGGGGCTGTGACAACAGCCCCTTAATCACATTAGCATTAAGCTATTTCACTACCATTTTCTGCGTTTTCAGGCGCAAATACAACTTGTAGTTTACCATCGTGTTCTGCAGAAAGGATCATCCCCTGAGAGATCTCTCCCTTCATTTTACGTGGTTTCAAGTTTGCAATAATACAAACTTTTTTACCGATTAAGACACTTGGATCTGGATAGAATTCACGAATACCAGATAAGATTTGACGATGTCCTTTGTCACCTGCATCCAATCGGAATTTCAATAATTTATCTGCCCCTTCAACAAAGTCTGCATCAATGACTTCTGCTACTTTGATTTCAACTTTATCAAATACATCATATTTGATTTGTTTGTCCTTAGTAGAAATTAATTCAGTTTCTTCCGGATTAAAACTTTCTGCTTCCTCTTCATCCTCACCAGGTTTTGTAGCTGCCATTTGTGCTTGAATATAAGCGACCTCTTCATCATGGTCTAGACGCGGGAAGATTGGTTGCCCTTTTTCAACTACTTTAATTGTCTCTGGGTATAAACCAACTTTAGCATTTTCAAACCCTGCATTTTCAGCGAAATCTAAGCCTAACTGTTCAAAGATATTCGCTGGTGTTTCAACCATAACTGGTTGAATTAAGATCGCAATAATACGTAATGAATCCACTAAATGGTACATTACTGACTGTAATTTTTCAGCTTCTGCTTCATCTTTAGCTAGAATCCAAGGTGCTGTTTCATCAATATATTTGTTGGTACGTGAGATGATTTCCCATACGTGGTCTAAAGCTACACTAAATTGCAAGTCATCCATTGCTTGGTGGTAAGCAGCTACTTCAGACGCAATACATGCTTCTAATGGTGCATCAAAGTCCGTTACTTGACCTGGGTATGCCCCCACTTGACCTCCCAAGTATTTATTTACCATAGATATCGTACGGTTTAATAAATTCCCTAAGTCATTTGCTAAGTCATAGTTAATGCGGTTGATAAAGTTATCTGGTGTAAATACCCCATCGGAACCAAATTTCACTTCACGCATTAAGTAATAGCGCAATGCATCCAAACCGTAGCGTCCTACTAACATTTCTGGATATACGACATTCCCTTTAGATTTAGACATTTTACCATCTTGCATTAATAACCATCCGTGCCCAAAGATTTGTTTTGGTAGCGGCAAGTCTAAAGCCATCAGCATAATTGGCCAATAAATCGTATGGAAACGTACAATTTCTTTTCCTACAAAGTGAATATTTGCTGGCCAGAATTTTTTAAAGTTTTCAGCATCCACATTAGGGTATCCTAAAGCCGTAATATAGTTTGCTAAAGCATCGATCCATACGTAAACAACGTGTTTAGGATTAGATTTAACCGGTATCCCCCAATTGAAAGACGTACGTGAAACCGCTAAGTCCTCTAGTCCTGGTTTAATGAAGTTATTGATCATTTCATTTTTACGCGTTTCAGGTTGGATAAATGAAGGGTTTTCTTCATAGTATTGTAAAAGACGGTCTGCATACTTGCTCATTCTAAAGAAGTAAGATTCTTCTTTTACTAACTCTACATCATGACCAGATGGTGCTTTACCCCCGATTACTTTGCCATTTTCATCCTTATAAACTTCTGCTAATTGTGTTTCAGTAAAGAATTCTTCATCAGATACTGAATACCAGCCTTCATATTCACCTAAGTAAATATCACCTTGCGCTAATAAACGCTCGAAAATCGCTTGAATCGCTTCAACATGTTGTTTGCTTGAAGTACGCATAAAAATATCATTTGAAATTTTCATTGTCTGCCATAATTCTTGCATACCTGCGGCCATACCATCAACGTATTCTTGAGGTGAGATACCTTGTTCTGCTGCTTTTTGTTGAATTTTTTGTCCGTGCTCATCTGCACCAGTTAAAAACATCACATCAAAGCCATTCGCACGTTTATAGCGTGCTAGTGTATCAGATGCAACAGTAGTGTATGTATTCCCGATATGTAATTTACCACTTGGGTAGTAAATCGGTGTCGTAATATAAAATGTTTCTTTATTTTCAGCCACGAATGAGTGCCCCCTAATATTTGTCTATTCTCGTTCCGTAATAGTATATCATAATTCATCCGTATTTTAAGGGGAACGTCGACATTTACTATCAGTCGTGTTTTGATTAAATGATATGATTTTTCGTATTTATTCAAGTCCTAGATAAAAAGAATGGCGAACTAAGTCTTTTAATTGAATATTACACGATTAGCGAATTGTGGTAAAAATCGATTAACATGACCATAAGTAACCCTTTTCCCTGGACTTGGTGCGTGTAAATAATAACCATCCGCTAGTGCCAGGGCAACATGGTAGACTTGTCCATCTTCTTCAAAGAAATAAAGGTCTCCCGGTTGAACTTGATCAAGCGCAATGCGTTCACCAATGTATTGCTGCTGGTGAGTAGTTCTGGGCATATAGATCCCATTATTCTTAAAAACATATTCGATCAAACCAGAACAATCAAATCCAGACAGATCATTGCCACCCCATATATAAGGTATGCCGATTAGGTCAGTAGCAGTCAAAATGACGTTTTGCCGTTTAGTGTTTGTATCGTAAACTTGGCTGCTTACTTGTTGGTCAGCTGGAATTATCCCTATGTTTACCTTACTTTTGGCAAAAATAGCTTCTGCTTGGAAGCTGGTGTACATCAATATACAAATACAAGTCAACAAGAATAATGGTCGTCTTTTAATAAACAATATAATCACTCCTCTGATTACTATATACGCATAAATAAGGTTAATCTCGACAAACCAAAGCTCTTGTGACTGTATGTTTTACTAAGCATTTTAAAGAGATTTTTACGTATACGAAACCATATGAAAATATGTTTAAAAAAAAAAGACCTGGAACAGTGTCCAAGTCTTAACGTAAAAATATATAATGGTTTATGCATCCTCGATAGTTACTAAGAAATATTTTTTCTTACCACGACGGATAACAATATATTTACCTTCAATTGCGTCTGCAGATGAGATTTCGTAGTCAACGTCTTGTATACGTTGGCCGTTGACGTAAATGGCACCATTGTTAATGTCTTCACGTGATTGACGGCGTGAGCTTTCAATTTCAGCGTCTACTAGCCAAACTGCTAAGTTGTTCGCCTCTTTTGGCATGGTTGATCCTGGCATATTTTTAAAACCTTGCTCAATTTGTTTTGCAGATAAGTCAGCAATATTTCCTTGGAATAAAGCGTCAGTAATCGTTTGCGCATCTTGAAGACCAGCTTCACCATGAACAAAGGTTGTCATTTCTTCTGCTAGACGACGTTGTGCTTCGCGTTTTTCTGGTTCAGTGGCAACCTTTTCTTCTAAAGCATCGATTTCTTCTTTACTTAGGAAAGTGAAGTACTTCAAGTATTTCACTACATCTGCATCATTTTGGTTTAACCAGAATTGGTAGAACTCGTATGGTGAAGTTTTTTCTGGATCTAACCAAATTGCACCACCAGCTGTCTTACCAAATTTTGTACCATCAGATTTCAACATCAATGGGATTGTTAATCCAAAAGCCTTGGTATCTGCACCGGCTTCTTTACGGATTAATTCTAAACCTGAGGTAATATTCCCCCATTGATCTGCACCACCAATTTGTAAACGCACGTCTTCATTCTCAAATAAGTGTAAGTAGTCCATTGATTGTAAAATTTGGTATGAGAATTCTGTAAATGAAATCCCTGTTTCTAGACGCGATGCCACGATATCTTTTCTAATCATCGTATTCACATTGAAACGTTTCCCGATATTACGCAAGAAATCAAGCAAGGTCATGTTTTTTGTCCAGTCATAGTTATTTACCATACGGAAATCTGCATCTTTTTCTTTCAAGAACAAGTTTTCCATTTGACTAGCTAGTTTACGCGCATTATTTTCTACTTGTTCCATTGTTTGTAGGTTTCGCTCTTCTGATTTACCGGATGGGTCTCCAATTGAACCCGTAGCGCCACCGATTAAGATCACTGGACGATGACCTGCTAATTGGAATCGTTTCAGGACCATAAATGGAATTAAGTGACCGATATGTAAAGAGTCACCAGTTGGGTCTACCCCACAGTATAAGCTAATTTTATTGTCTTCAATATATGCTTTTAAACCTTCTTCATCCGTTTGTTGGTTGATAGCACCACGCCATTCTAATTCTTCAATAATGTTCATTTTTTCACTCCTATTACTATTTATTTAAATAAAAAAAGTCCCTGTCATAAGCACTTCCAATTGGAAAAGCCTAGACAGGGACGATCAATTACCGTGTTACCACCCAAATTGTTATAAACACCTGGTTTATAACCACTCATTGTGCGTTATCGGGCACTAGCCGGCGGAATCTTTATGACTATGTGTAATTCACCATCAATCCTTGACTAGTTTGCACCCTCCACTAGCTCGCTTATTACCAGATTAATTGCTACTCCACCAAGATATTGGTGCCATAGTGACTCCCTTGCACAAGATTATTTGCGTATAAAGCATTCGCTTCTCACTGAATTCTATCAAAGTCATCCAATAAGTCAAGCAGTATAACCCTCTTTTTTAAGGTAAAATTTACCACTCTTCATGATTCCAAGCCAAACCATCTAACTGACCCTGAGCTTGAAATAGGCGTTTATCCGTTTCCGCAATTTCAGCTTTGATTTTTTTTAACATAGCGATAGTGGTATAGTCTGTAGCTGTTTCAATTGCTTCATCAATGATTGCCTCTGTCCACTTCAAATTTTTTTCCATATCTTTACTTCGCTCCTTATTCAACGATGCCGCAACAAGCGCTATTTCTCTTTTAACGCCAGCTGGTTTTAGGTAAGTGAGCTTCAATGTCACTCAAATTATCCATTTCCTCCGCCCATTCTGCCGCAACTAATTTTAATTGTTCTTGTAAGGGTTGCTCAAATTCATTGGCAATCAATTCTAATTGGTGAATCAACCAAGCATTACGGTCTGCAAATTTAGCTTGTGTTGGTAGTTCTAAGTATTGTCTAAAGCGAACTAAATTATCTTGTTGAATATGTTCTGGTTGATAAGAGTGTTGGGCTAATACAAAGGGGGAAAGATATTTTAAACCTATGGCACGGGCAAATGATTGATAGGGTCGTAACAATTCCGAAATCGTTACATCTTCTCGGCCACCTGCTTGATATTGTCTCAAAGGCACTCCCACTGAAATGATCACACCAAATTCCTTGCCCTTTAAATCTTTACTATAGCTATCCATGAATGTTTTACTAAAAACTTCTTGAATAAAATCAGCAACTAATCCTGGTGCTTGATACCAAAATAAAGGAAACTGCAAAAACCATCTATCTGCTTCTAGGATAGCTTCTTGATAAGCCCTAACATCTTCTTCAATGAAGGGGCTTTTAATCTGGATAAAAGGAATCGTATCTGGTCTAGCTTCATATAGAAATTGATGGGAAGCTGATGTTTCCATTTCTGGATGACCGCCAAAAATTACACTTACCATTTACTCGCCAACTTTCTCTTAATTTTTAGTCTTCACATTATATGCCCATTCTACATAAGAAAAGCAGCCTAACCAAGTAGACTGCTTTCAAACATATATTTATAGTGAAACTGGTGAGTTTGGCCCAACTGGTAAACCAAGTAGGAACCATATAATCGCCATGATAATCCAAACGATACCAATTGCGATTGAGTAGGGTAATACGTTTGATATTAAACTACCTAGACCAGATCTTTTGTCGTATTTGTATAATACCGAGAGTACAACTGGTATATACGCTTGCATAGGCGTTAATGGATTACTAATACCATCACCAATACGGTAAATAACTTGCGTAAATGCAGGATGGTAACCTAATAGCATAAACATTGGTACAAAAATTGGTGCAAAAATGGCCCATTTTGCGGATGCTGAACCAATAAAGAAGTTTACAAACACGGATAATAAAATAAAACCAATGATCAAGACGATACCATTCGCATTTTCAAGTAATCCTGCCCCTGCAATAGCGATAACAGTTCCCATGTTAGACCATGAGAAGTATGCCATCATTTGACTTGAGAAGAAGATAATCACGATAAAACTGCCCATATCCGCCATGGAAGTAGATAATATCCGAGCTAAATCATGTGAATCTTTAACTTGACCAGTCATCTTCCCATAGACAAAACCTGGTACAAAGAACATGATTGTCATAATGACTGTGATACCGTTCATAAATGGTGAATCAGAAATCAATGAGCCAGTTTCAGGGTTGGCCAAGAATGAATTGGGCATCAAAGCTAGAACGGCAACAATAACGATGGTTATTAATAACGACCAGTTTGCATATTTTACTGCTTTCACTTCTTGATCAGATAATGAACCACCCTCGTGAACAGCAGGTAATTCTTCACCCGCAAATTCAGGTTGATATTCTCCCATTTGTGGTAATGAAATCTTTGTCAATACGAAGTAAATTACCGGTACTAATACGAATGTTGATACGAAGATGAAGTAGTAGTTCATCGCAACATTTAGTTCAATATCTGGTAAAATCGTTTGTGCTGCAGATTCTGTAAACGGGAATACCAAAGCATCCGACATACCTAACATGATATTTGCTGCAAAGGCTGCTAGTGAAGATACATATCCTAATACTGCACCAGCCATTGGATTTAAACCAATTTTCAAGAATGTTAAAGCCGCTAATGGTGGCAATACAATTGGACCAGCATCTCCAGCGATATTAGCAATTACACCTGCAAAAATAATAATCAGTAAAATATATTTCTTAGGTGCTTTTTCTACAACATTCGTTAAGACTGCTTCAAAGTAACCAGTCTTCTCTGCCATCCCTACCCCAAGCATAATGACTAATACAGCCGATAAAGCAGGGAAACCTGCAAAGTTCGCGCCAGCTTCTGCTATCATGCGGGCAAAGTATTCACCAGTTAGTAAATTATTAACAGCAACTACTGAATTGTCTACCGGATTTACAACCGACACGCCAAGCATACTCATCACCCACGATGCTAGGATGACTAGAATACTCAGATAAATAAAAATCATAATCGGTGAAGGCATCTTATTACCCACACGCTCAATACCATTTAGAATCCGAAGTAATCGCGATTCTTTTCCTTTTTCTTCCAACTTGTTTCATCTCTTTTCTTATTGTGATTTTTGCCTATTCTTGCACTATTCTTTTAGAATTATAATGATTTCATTAAATATGTGCAAGTATTTGTTAAATTTTGCCCTATTTCCCTTCGTATTTTGGAAGATAATCTCCATTTTTTCGTAAAAAAAGATCCATATTCATTCTATATGGATCAATTTGTTAGCTTTTTTAACGAGTTGCAACTGTTTCTGTAATTTTATTGATAGCTGTTTCACTTTTTTGGATGAAGTCTTTGCCTTTTTGGTCGAATGCTGTCTGCAAGCTTTCATCTTTCAATAAGAGGACATTTTCTTCGACATTTTCGTTAGCGGCTTGAATAGCTGTTTTTAACATAGCTGTGCCAACGGTCACATCCGCCATAACAGACTTACGACCTAAACTAGCCACTTGTGTCATAATTTCTAATGCTGCTGTTGCATGTTGCATGATTTCTAGAGGAACTTCTGTAGCAATTTTTAAACCTGCTTGAATAGCCCGAGTCCGTTCAACCTTTTCTTCCTCAGTGGCTTTTGAAAGTTTAAATGCACCAAAAAGCTGATTAGATGCCTCTTCGTCTCCTTGTACCAAAGTATATAACGCTTGCTGATGAATGGTCATCTGATCAACAAGGCTTGTTAGTAAATCAACATCCGCTCCTGTCTGCTTTTCAATAGTAATATTTAAAACCATATTCCCAAGTGCTGCGCCCATTGAACCAGCATAAGCTGCTGCTGATCCTCCACCAGGTGCTGATTGACTTGAGGCAAGTGCTTCAATATAAGTATACATTTCCATAAAATTTTCTCCTCTATTTTGAATACGCATTGAACGACTTTCTTCTATTATAGCCTAAAATAAGTTGAAAATTGATATCAAGATTATCGGAATAAACATAGATGGAGAAATATTCATGACTTTAATGTCGGTAATTTGTAGGAGGTTAAAGCCTAACCCCATAATGAGTAAGGATCCTACTGCACCAATTTCTGTAGTCACCATCTCCCCTAATAACGGTGCGATGGATGCAGATAATAGGGATAGTCCGGATTCATAAATCAATAATGGTATAGCCGCAAAAGCTGCACCGATCCCGAGTGTTGACGATATTACAAAGACGAATACGAAATCTAAAATCGACTTGGCATACATCGTGCTATGGTCTAGAAATAAGCCACTTTGTAAGGAGCCAATAATTGCCATAGCACCTACAACGACAAATAAGCTAGCTGATACAAAAGCTTCTTGAAAGGTAGATGCATCACTATTACTGGTAACCTTTTCTTGTAATTTTAAGGCGAGGTGATTAAATTTTCCGTCAAAATCAACTATTTCTCCTATTATAGTGCCTACAACTAATGACAGTACCATAACGATAAGATTTTCTGTTTCAAGTGCACCTTGAACGCCGATAAAAATAACGACCAAGGCAACAGCTGTCATTATCCCTTTTCTAGTATTGTCTTTTAACAAGTGACCAAATGTAGTACCAGCTCTGGCCCCAAATACAATACTGATTGCATTGACTATTGCCCCTAAAATAACCATATTCTTCATCCTCATTTTTTCTTTTTCCATGCATTTCATTATAGCAAATATGAGAATTTTATGTAGTTTATGTGAGATTTTTGTTAATTTCTATTTTTGTGTTATATTTTATAACACAAAACGTTAATTTCTGCTTGCAATCTATTAAAAATAGTTTCATAATACACAAGTAATTAAATTTAGGACGACAAAAAGGAGCAATTTTTTATGCCAACTTGGACAAGAGAAGCAATTTTTGAAGACGCAAAAGAAAAAAATGTACATTTTATTCGCTTAGCTTTTTCAGATGTTAACGGTATCTTAAAAAACGTTGAAATCCCCGTATCACAGCTAGATAAGGCTTTAGATAACGAAATGGCCTTTGATGGTTCTTCTATTGATGGTTTTGTCCGTATTGAAGAAGCTGATATGAAGCTATACCCAGATTTAAATACTTGGACGGTTTTCCCTTGGGGTTCTGATGATAGAAAAGTTGCCATCTTAATTTGTGATATTTACACAACTGAAGGTGAACCATTTGCAGCTGACCCTCGGGGTAATTTAAAACGAGTGGTGAAAAAATTAGATGACTTCGGATTCTCAGCTTTCAACTTAGGTCCTGAACCAGAGTTCTTCTTGTTCAAACTTGCTGAAGATGGCAACCCCACTACGCGCGTAAATGATGTTGGTGGTTACTTTGATGTGGCTCCCGTAGACTTAGGTGAAAACTGTCGTCGTGAAATCGTATTAGTCCTTGAAGACCTTGGCTTTGAGGTTGAAGCTTCTCACCATGAGGTTGCTATTGGCCAGCACGAAATTGATTTTAAATATACTGATGTTGTTGATGCTTGTGATAAAATTCAATTATTTAAATTGATCGTTAAAACTGTTGCGCGTAAATACAACTTACATGCTACCTTCATGCCAAAACCAATTTATGGTATTAACGGTTCGGGTATGCACTGTAACATGTCTTTATTTAAAGGAAATGAAAATGTATTCTTTGACGAAAATAGTGAAACACAATTATCTGAAACAGCTATGCAATTTATCGCTGGTATCCTAGAACATGCAAAAGCAATCACTGCTGTAGCTAACCCAATTGTGAACTCATACAAGCGTTTGGTTTCTGGCTATGAAGCGCCTGTAAATATTGCGTGGTCTACACGTAACCGTTCTCCACTTATCCGTATCCCATCAGCTCGAGGCAAATCAACGCGTGTTGAATTACGTTCAGTTGACCCTGCGGCTAACCCATATTTAGCTCTAGCAGCTATCTTAGGTGCCGGTCTTAAGGGTATCGAAGATGAAATGGTTGCACCAGCACCTATTTCTCGTAACGTTTACAAAATGACTGCTGATGAATTAGTAAATGGTGGTATTGATAAATTACCTAGCTCATTATCCCGCGCTTTAGACGAATTAGAATTAGATAGTATTGTACAAGATGCCCTAGGTACACATATTACAGCTAATTTCTTATCAAGCAAACGTATTGAATGCCAAGAATACTTACAACAAGTAACTGACTGGGAATTAAATACATACTTAGAGCAATACTAATCTAGATAATGAAACACACTTCAAAGAAATTTGAGGTGTGTTTTTCTCAACTCCATAAAAAAGCACATCAACTAATGTGGAGTCCTCAAAAGTTAGATTTTTGGTCTAACTTTTGGGGTCCCCTATAAAGTTCGTGTGCTTTTTTGCTTTATGTAATTTTCAGTAGTCTTCCATCTTATGAGCGAGTTGATGCTTTAGCATATACTCGGTCAAATGCGTTAGAAGTCTCCTGTCTGGACGCCCTGTCTCACATCCTGTTTAGTCGGGTTCGCGTCTCCAGAAAGGACTGCGTTTCAGATGAACTTGTAGCTGACTGCGTCATCTACTGCCTTCATCTTCCAACGGTTCCTTTCTTGGCGTCGACGCTCACACCCTGTTTAGTTGAGCTTGTCAGGGCAGACAGGTGTCCGCTTCAGAAATAGATTGTGTGATGTGCCATCACTACATCTATTTCTTCCATCGTCTCCTGTCTGAACGCCCTGTCTCACATCCTGTTTAGTCGGGTTTGCTCTACCAGCTCAAGTCCTCTTCAGAATAGTTTGCATCACACTTTGTGTGATACGACACTATTCTTCCAGATTCATTGAGCTAAGCGGTCTCGCTCACACCCTGTTTAGTTGGGTTCGCGTCTCCAGAAAGGACTGCGTTTCAGATGAATTTGTAGCTGACTTCGCCATCTACTGCCTTCATCTTCCATCGGTTCCTTTCTTGGCGTCGACGCTCACACCCTGTTTTAAAAGTCGTTCCAGTTTTTGTCGTCTGTATACTGGTCTTCTATGAAACGGTGTTTTCTTTTGAAGATGGATGGTTTTTCTTTTCGTGTAAAGTCTCGGTGACTTGGTCGGGTTGTTTTCACCTTGGTTTGATGATCAGCTGCTAACTCATCTGCTTCAACAATGACTTCTTTAGTGCGATATTGTCTAGCGCGTTTAAGGTTCGATACTTTTTCTGGATAGCCTTTTTCATCTAATGTTTCTTCATAGAAGTTGATCAAAGCGAGGCTGTGGTATGGTTTAACATAGAAATAAGCTAAGCCTAATGTGAATGGTATCAGTAAATACCAGCCGATAAACCGTAAGTTTAACCAGATAAACCGCCATTTTCGCCCTCTCATCATCCGGCGACTTTCAGTAATGGCTTCTCTAGCTGTCAAAATTGGGAAGTCGATAATGAGATAATCTGTCATTGCATAACCCACTCCTTTATAAATCGCTGGTAAGAAGAATAATAATGACCACATGAATATATAAAAACCACGAAGGATATGTGACCAAGTAAATTTTATTGCGTCCCGTATAATTGGTCCTACAATATCACGGTGAATGCGGACTGGTCGTTGATTATTTTTCACCATCAATGAACGGAGATATGCCATATCTGCCCCAGCCATAAAAATGATTGTTCCAAGCCAAATGAAGATACTAATTGGAAAAAGGACAAAAGATATTGCTGTTGGTATTGTACTCATTATCCAAACAATAGCCCAATAAATAATCGTAAAAATAACAAACCAACCTGTATGCTGGTTGAGCGTTTCTTTCGCCTGTTCTTTTAAATTTCTTCTCAACCATGGTCACCCCCTCTTTACTTCTACTTCATCTAATAACAATATATTATCAAAAATCTACTTTTCGTCATCCACCCTAGGACCTATTTCACACAAAAGAATAACCCTGAGCACAATTGTACTCAAGGTTGTCTATTTATCATTATAGCGTATAACGATTAGTCGCGAGAGCGACCTCCAAATAAAATCAATACACGTAATAGTGACAATGCACCTGCTATTGCAGAAGCTACATAGGTCATAGCAGCAGCTTTTAAAGTCTTACGCGCATATGGTAACTCACTTGCCGTTAATACATGACCTTCTTCCATGATTTGTAAAGCCCGTTTCGATGCATCAAACTCTACTGGTAACGTCACCAATTGGAATAGTAAGGTTAGTGAGAACAACATAATGCCAATATTAATAAGGGTTTGGTTAAAACCAGCAATTGCACCAAGAATTAAAATTGGCCAAGATAGTGTAGAACCAATATTCACTACGGGTACAATTTTTTGACGTAATGTCATCATAAAGTACCCTTTGGCATCTTGGACAGCATGGCCACATTCATGGGCTGCAACGCCAATCGCTGCGATAGATGTTGAGTTCGCTGTAGCATCCGAAAGACGTAATACCTTATTACTAGGATCATAATGGTCAGTTAAGTTACCGGAAATACGTTCAACACGTACGTTAGTAATCCCTGAATATTGTAGGATGTACTCGGCAACTTGAGTCCCTGTCATCCCTTTTTCAGTGGTGTATTTACTATATTTATTAAATGTGCGGTTGACGTTAGCACTTGCGATTGACGCAATCACAGCACCAATAATAATTAAGATATAAGTCCAGTCAAACATCATGGGGAAATACATCGAATCACTCCTTTTCTAATATTATAACAGCTTAGCCCACCTTAACCAATACAGATGCTAGGCTATGGATTCATTATTTGTTGATAGATGATATCGATAACTTCCTGACGCTCTGGTATGTTATTCAAATAAAATTCATGATGCATATAATCAAACTGATAGTAGTTACTCATATGATTATGTGCACGCAACCGGCGGTGTAGCCACTTACCATCACAAGCATGACTATCATCCGAACCATTAATAAAATCCACTATTGGCAACGATTCTATCGGCATCTTAGCATAATTTAAAGCGGGGTTTCTTTCCTGCCAAATTGTCTTTAAAGCATTTACCTTTGTAGCATCAAATTGTACATCATCTGGATGAATATGGACATCTTCAAAAGTAGTGTTTAACCAAGGAGATAATAACATAACCCGTTTTATCGGATACCCTATTTGATCCATTCGATCAGCAACTAACAATGCTGGTATTGCGCCTGTATCTGACGCTAAAAAGTAAACGTTTTGAAGGGACCGTCCCATTTTTTTAGCAAGCTCTTCTATTAAAGAAGTGATTCGTCCAGCTTCACTCGCTAAATCATAGTTGGCAAATGAACGGAGTAATGGAATAGATACATTGGCGTCATCTTGAAATTCTTGGTTTATTTTTTGGACAAAATACCACTCACGCTCCTGTAGTGTATGGATGCCACTACCGCCATGAAAATAAATTATCCAGGGTTGATTTTTGTCTTTATCACTAACTTGTGGGTCTGGGGCCGTATTTTGCGCAGTCATGTCAATCATAACCCCCTGTTGTCCACGATGAATCTTTGAAGAATGGTCTCGTGTGATGAAGAATAAGTTTTCGTGGTTGATACTTCGCTTAGCTAAGTCTGCTGTTGCTTGCTGTTTCCTATTTTTAGGAGTGAATCGCTCAGCTTCTCGCTTAATGCGCATACCATCTTGAATCACTTTACTTCGCACCGAACGTTCTTGACTCATAGCATGATAAATATAGCCTACACCTGTTGCAGCTGCTGCGAGGCCTAATCGCCAAAGTCGCTGCTGGTCTTTCTTGCTCATGGTCGTATACTCCCCCTTGATTATTTGTCCATAACATTTTCACTCTTTCTAACATTATATTATATCTAAACCTTACACTTAAAATAGGGACTAAAGTCTTAAATTATGAAAACTAAATTTTAGCAAGTATGTGAGTATATGCTAAAAATTAGATTAATTTCTTGAGAAATCTAGGCTAGTCTCGTATCATTAAAGATACGTTATACTTTATTAATTATTATTGGGATACTATATTCAGTGTCCATCAACCGTTAATATTTAAAAAAATAGAATAAGGAGATAGATAATGGTATTGAAGAAATTATCCATTCTTGCAATTGTTACTGTAAGTATTGGCGCTTTATCAGCTTGTACAGCTTCACCTGACCAAGTAGTTTCAAAATCTGCGACTGATGCACAATCTATGATGACTCAATTGTCAGCTATTCAAACACAAGAAGATGCATTACAAGAGGCTTTTGAGACAGATTTAGCTGCTGATGAAAGTTTAGCTAATTTAACTGATTCTGGAACTGGTGCTACTCGAGAAAACCTACAAACCCGACAAGATGATTTTGAAGAATTATCTTCAATTTTTGAAGATTTCCAAAAACAAGTTGAAAGTCTCAATGGATTTGATGAAACTGATTTTACTGGTGAAGAAGATTTCGCAAACTTCGACCAATCACGTCAATTAGCTTCAAATGTTAACAGTCAAATGAGTGCTTATATTGAACATTATCAAAAAGTTTTAGAACTAGAAGATAATTACTATAATTCTTTAGCGGCTGAAGATAGCGACTTAGATACTTTTTCTAAAGGTTTGGGTGAAATAAATAGCCAATTTGAACAATCTCAAGCTGTGTTGAGTGATATTTTGCCTGACTTAACAAGTTTAGCTGAGAAAACAAATCAAGCACAATAACATTTAATAGAACGGAGGCCAAAACCTTGAATGATCAACAATCAAATTCAAATAATCACTCAACTTTAGACCCGAAAAATGAAGGACCTAAATTCAATTGGAAACTAGTCTTAGGATTACTGACAGCCATTGTATTAGGTTTAGCCTTAATTTTTGGCATCAGAACTGAATGGTTTGGTTTAGCTGATGAAAATCAGCAAGCCCAAACTACAAGTAACGAAAGTACTGAAGAAAGTGCAACAAGTAGTGAGGACAATAATGCGCAAGATCAAAAAATTGCTACTGATAAGACTGCCCTATTAGACCAACCCAAAAACTTACCTTCAAAATTCAGCTATGATTCGGGTTATCATATCGCTTATCCAGAAGATGGGGTAAAAGGGATCTATCTATCAGCAGACGGTGCAACTAATCCAGAGTTACTCCAAGAAAATATCGCCTTAATTGATGAAACCAACTTAAATTCAGTCGTTTTAGATGTAAAGGATGATTATGGTAATATCACAATGGACTTACCTTCAGAAAGTGATGTCTTAAATAACAATGAGACAAATGCGATCGATAACGAGCGTATGATGCAAACTTTTGAAGATAAACAAATTTATCCAATTGCACGTATCACGACATTCAAAGACACAAACTTAGCGACCGCGGATTCCTCTCGTACCTTCCTCACAGAATCTGGTGAAGTTTGGACGAATGACGGTGGTGATGCCTTCTTAAATCCATACAATAAAGATAACTGGGCATACTTAGTTGAAGTAGCTAAATCAGCTGCACGTGCTGGATATAAAGATATCCAATTTGACTATGTTCGTTTTCCTGAAGGTTTTGAGACCTTTGGTGAAACATTGACTTATGACATGGGCGACTACGCTGAATATGGTAAAGCTTCAACTGAAGCACGTCAAATGGTCATTGCTGACTTCCTTGCGTATGCTCGCGAAGAGCTTAAACCATATGATGTGGATGTTTCTGCAGATATTTTTGGTTATGTTACTGATGTTGTCGCTACACCTGGTATCGGACAAAACTATAATATGATGGCAGAAAATGTCGATGTAATTTCATCAATGATTTACCCTTCTCACTGGGGACCAGGCTATTTTGGTTTAGATTATCCTGATTTATATCCGTATGAGGTCGTTCAAGCCTACATGGAAAAAGAAAATGCTTTAAACGCTGAACTAGATGATGCACCGGTTTCTAGACCATGGTTACAAGACTTCACCGCTTCTTATTTAGCGGATGGTACTTATACCGAGTACGGCACCGCTGAAGTACAAGAACAAATTGACGCCATAATTGAAAGTGGCACAAATGAATACTTGTTATGGGACGCCTCTAACGCCTATACAAGAGGTGTGGATTATAAATAGTCATTAAAAAATCGGCTCTTCGTCAAATCGGACTGATGAGAATAATTTCCAAGTAATCATTGATTGCTTGGTTTTTTTATTTATCATTCATTTCCATTATTCATTATATAAATATTTATCTCCATATCCAAGCAGCCCTTAGGCTGCTTGCGTAATAGGGAGCCCATTTAAATATAGTTTGTTCGTAAGTAATATCCTTGTTCTAAAGTTTTGAAAGTTCCGATATCCATAAGCAATACGTTTAAGCACCTTAATTTTATTGTTAAGACCTTCAATACGGCCATTCGTTAGATGTTTATATTTGAAGGTGTTACCAATAAAGCGCTGTAATTTAATAAATGTGCGTAATACTCGTTTAAGTCCATTAGGGATTATAGCTAGCTTAGTGTGTGCAAGCTGGGTTAGAAATGCTTCAGAATCATTCTCCTGAAGTGCTTCACGCAAGTTATGTACAATGTTATAGGTTGCTTTTAACATCGGATTCTTATCTAATAAATATTCGACAATACCACCGGTATTGGTGAGCCAATCAAAAAGCTTGAAGGATTGATAATGCCATGTATCTAGGTTTTCTCTAGGTGTCAAGAATAGTCGCCAGTAGCTTTTATATTTATTGTAAAGTCTATGATCGGAATTTCTAAATTCATTCATCACGGCTACACGTAATTTATTTAATTCTCGATTCAATGCTTGTACTAAGTGGAAACGATCAATAATAATTTTTGCATTAGGAAAAAGCTCCTGAACAATTTCCATATATGGCGTATACATATCCATCGTCACAGTTTTAACACGTTGTCTTGTCTTCAATGGATAAGCAAGGAAATAATCGCGTAGATGTACTTTTTTGCGATCACTTAATATATCTACGATCTGTGAGCTAGTGTTATCAATAAAAATAAAGCTCATGTTTCCTTCAGTATTCTTCACACCCTTGAATTCATCAAAAGCAATATGTTCAGGCAACGGATCAAATATGCTAGGTTTAAGATCGTCACCAACGCCGTCAATCACGCGCTGTACAGTATGATCAGAAATATTGCATGTTTCGGCCATATGTTTTAGCGTCAATGATTCTGTCGCTAAGTCCATAACCATGCGCTTTACGCGCTTCGAGATGAAGCAGTTTTCACCCACAACAGCTGATTTTGCTGTAAAATAACTCGCGCATTCTTTGCAGTAGTAACGTTGTTTTCGTAGTACTAGATAAGCAGGGAGGCCAGAAACTTTTGTTAACGTAATTCTTGAGGTCTTAGTCCCATTTTTAACGATGTTATGTCCTTCTTTTATACAGCCGCAGGCTGGACAGTACTGGGGATTTACCTCCAATTTAGCATGATAGAATAGCGATAACCTATTATTAAATTTCTTCTCTTCAACCACATTTTTAGTATCAAATATAATATTTTCATCTTTCAATTGTAGGGTAATATTGATAAAATTATTCATGCGAGGATCTCCTATCTATTAGTTGTCGTTAACTTAATGATAATGGAATCCTCGTTTTTTTGCGAAAAAAATTGGACCAATGACTTTTTTAGTCATCAGTCCTATATATTGTAGAGCCTTTTTTTAGGCATTATTTTTGATGTCAATTTCAGATTATGTTAACATGATATTATGTTTAATGTTTTCAAATGAATTCATTTATTTAACAGTTAAATATGCAACAAATTATACATTATAATAAAAAAGTTTTTTGTTGCATTTTTTGTTATTAATTATTTAAAAAGGAGGAATTATATGCAGTTATTGCTAGATAAGTTTAAGGAAGTAATATCTTCTGTTTTACCAATCGTTATCCTTGTATTCGCATTATCATTTACATTAGTCGATGTACCCGGAGATATGATGATTAGATTTGGTATCGGTTCAATTTTATTAATTATAGGTTTAACCGTATTTCTATTCGGGGTAGATATTGGTATGACACCAATTGGAAATTATTTGGGAGATTCAATTATTCGCTCCAATTCCCACTTAATTGTGTTGCTTTTATCTTTTTTTATTGGATTCTCTATTACCGTAGCCGAACCAGACCTATTAATTTTAGGCCAACAAATTTCTGATGCAACGGGTGGCATTTTAGGGTCACAAATGATTGTTGTCGTTGTATCAATAGGTGTGGGGGTTATGATTTCCTTAGGTGTTTACCGCGTAATGAAGAACGTTGCGTTAAAATGGTTCTTCTTAATCGTCTATGGCTTGATTGCTTTATTATCATTTTTTGCAGATTCAACATTCCTAGCTATGTCGTTTGATGCCTCAGGTGCAACAACAGGGGCTTTAACCACCCCATTTGTTTTAGCTCTTAGTACCAGTGTATCAGCTAAAAAAGGTGGTAAAGGAGCAGAAGATGATTCCTTTGGTCTAGTGGGTGCCATGTCAACCGGGCCAATTTTAGCG
The DNA here is from genome assembly GCF_002871935.1 of Aerococcus viridans. Taxonomy (GTDB): domain Bacteria; phylum Bacillota; class Bacilli; order Lactobacillales; family Aerococcaceae; genus Aerococcus; species Aerococcus viridans_B. The sequence goes on along the minus strand of NZ_PNHQ01000004.1, from coordinate 6,832 downwards.
GTACTAATCATGTCATTAATACAAACATCCACATTCCAAAGTAATAATGAAGCTTACCAGTATACAGATGGTATCCTAAGTCCATTTATAGAAAATCTAGGGCATACACTTCAAGAATCAATTGTATCGTTAGTGCCTATTTTAATTTTATTCATCATTATGTTTTATTTCCACAGAAGGATAAATAAACATGGTCTTCGTCGTATTGCTATTGGGATAATATATGTATTGATTGGGTTGACTTTCTTCCTAATTGGAGTTAACCAAGGATTTATGGATATGGGACGTTACCTAGCTACTGAATTAGCAACAAATCATGAAGCTTTATTGCCGTGGTTAGGTTTGGTTATGGGACTGGTGGTTGTCCTAGCTGAGCCAGCCGTACATGTTCTTGGTGACCAAGTTGAAGATGTAACTGGTGGACATATCCCTAATAAGTTGTTATTATTTTCCTTATCGATTGGTGTAGGTTTAGCTGTTACAATGTCAATGGTTCGTATTATGGTCCCTGGCGTTGAATTATGGCACTTCTTATTACCAGGATTTGGCTTATCTATACTATTAAGCTTCTATGTACCTAACCTATTCACAGGTATCGCCTTTGATGCTGGTGGGGTCGCATCTGGTCCAATGACGGCAACTTTCATTTTAGCCTTTGCTCAAGGAGTGGCCGCTACGTTACCACAAGCAGATGTCTTAATAGATGGATTTGGTATCATTGCGATGGTAGCAATGACACCAGTGTTAATGGTTCAGATTCTAGGATTAATTTACAAACTACGTGTTAAAGATAAAAAAACAGTGAATGAGGGGGTTAATTGATGACTGTAGAATCAGTGGCATTTTTTGCAATTGTCAACCATGGTATTGGACAGAAGGTACTAAAAATCGCTAAACAACATGGTACTGGTGGCGGAACATTGGTCTTATGTGAGGGCACCATTCCAAATAAATTTCTTAATTTAATGGGTTTGGATGAATCAAAGAAAGAGATGATGATTACATTAGCCCCTAAGGAATACGAAAAAATAATTCATGAAAAGATTACTGAGAAAATGAAATTAGATAAAAAAGGTTTGGGTATCTTGTTTTCTGCTGATACTTCAAGCGTGTACGGTAGTCATGTGTTTAATCGAGCATTTGAAAAAGAAGGTGGAAATATGGGTGAATATCAATTATTAGTAACAATCGTTGACCGCGATTCAGGAGACGATGTCGTAGTGGCAGCTCGTAATGAAGGCGCTAAAGGTGCGACAATTCTTCATGGTAGAGGGACAGGTACCACTGAGATTTCTAAACTTTTCAACATTGAAATTCAACCTGAAAAAGAAATCGTCCTTTTAGTTGTTGAGTCTGAAAAGGTTAAACCTGTTTCTGAAAATATACATGCTGCGATGGGATTAGATAAACCAGGTAGTGGGGTTATCTTTTCAATTCCAGTAAATCAAGTAACAGGTTTAGTGCAAAATCTGTAAAAATCGCACAGTAGCAACAATTATTGCTTATCAAATTTGTATATGCTATACTGTTTAAGTAGAAAGAAGACAGTGATGGAGTGAGCGGCGACGCTCACTTTTTTCATGGTAGTAAGTTAAAATCAGAAAAGCGAGGGGAAATATGGCTAAAGTAACTGACCAAATGCAAGAAATTGTTCAACCAATTATTGAAGACTTAGGCTTTATATTGTTTGATATCGAATTTGTTAAAGAAGGAAAATCTTGGTTCCTAAGAATTTACGTGGATAAACCAGGTGGTGGTATTGCAATAGAGGATTGTGTCACAGTTAGTGAACATATTTCTGAAGCGATTGATCAATTAGAGAATGACCCAATCCCGCAAGCTTATTACCTTGAAGTATCTTCTCCAGGTGCAGAACGCCCATTGAAGAATAAAGCTGATGTTGAAGCAGCGATTGGTGAATGGGTATTCTTGTCATTCTATCAAGCCATTGATGGACAAAAAAATATTCAAGGCCGTCTACTATCTGTTTCAGATAATGCATATGAGATTGAAACTAAAGATAAAACACGTAAAGTGGTAGTAACAGTAGATAAAACAAATGTATCCTTAATCAGATTGGCCATTGAATTTTAAAATTAATCATTTTTGAAAGAGGGAATTTAGATGAGTAAAGAGATGTTAAGAGCCTTCGAAGCGCTTGAGGATGAAAAAGGCATTTCAAAAGAAGTTATTCTGGACGCTTTAGAGGCTGCTTTAGTTTCAGCTTATAAACGCAACTATCAACAAGCACAAAACGTTGAAGTAAACTTCGATGCAAAAAAAGGTGACATTAAAGTATTCGCAGTGAAAGAAGTCGTAGATTTAGTGATGGACTCACAACTTGAAGTATCTTTACAAGATGCTCATGACTTAAACAAAGCCTATGAAATTGGTGACAAGATCAAATTTGAAGTAACACCAAAAGATTTTGGTCGTATTGCTGCGCAAACTGCAAAACAAGTCATTATGCAACGTGTTCGTGAAGCTGAACGTTCGATCATCTATAATGAATATATTGATTATGAAGATGACATTTTAACTGGTATAGTTGAACGTCAAGACCGCCGTTATGTATATGTAAGCTTAGGAAAGATTGAAGCAGTTATCTCACCGGAAGGTCAAATTCCCAATGAAACTTTCCAACCACATGAACGTGTACAGGTTTATGTTGAACGTGTAGAAAACACAACTAAAGGACCTCAAGTATATGTCTCTCGTAGCCATCCAAGCCTTCTAAAACGATTATTTGAACAAGAGGTACCAGAAATTTTCGATGGCACAGTTGAAATTAAAGCTATCGCACGTGAAGCTGGTGACCGTTCTAAAGTAGCAGTCGTTTCAAATGATACAAATATTGATGCCGTTGGTACCTGCGTGGGTCCACGTGGTTCTCGTGTACAACGAATTGTGGATGAGCTAAAAGGTGAAAACATGGATATTGTTCAATGGTCTGATGACATGGCGACATTTATTTCAAATGCCTTGAACCCAGCGGATGTATTATCTGTACACTTTGTACCAGGTGAAACATCTTGTGTGGTAGTAGTACCAGAAAACCACTTATCACTAGCAATTGGCAAACGTGGTCAAAATGCGCGTCTAGCTGCTAAATTAACGAATCACAAAATTGATATCAAATCAGAAGCTGACTTCGCTGCTTATGTACAAACAGAGGAATATGCAGAACGTTTTGCTGAAAAAGAATTAGTAGATGAAGATGTAGAACCAATCTTAGCCGAAGATATCGAATCTATAGAAGAATATGATACAGTAACAGAAGGCACTGAACCAATGGATGAAGCAGATTTGATAATTGCAGCCGATGTGAATGAGGGCAATGTTGACGCTGAGACTTTTGAAAGTCAAGTTGATGATGTTGAATTAAATAATGATGGTTTAATCGGGGAAGAAGATATAGATCAACAAGAACGTTTAAACGAAGAAGGCTAAGATTAGGTGGGATCAAACATGAAACAGCGGAAAGTTCCTATGCGAAAATGTGTTGTGACGAATGAAAGTTTTCCTAAAAAAGAATTAATTAGAATTGTTCGTAATCCTGAAGGTATCGTTGAAATTGATCCAACAGGAAAGAAAAATGGGCGTGGTGCTTATGTATCACTAGATCCTGAAGTTGTGCAAAAGGCTTGGGATAAACATTTGTTAGATAGACACTTAAATGTCACCATTTCGGATGACTTTTATAGTGAATTGAAAGCTTATGTTGCACATCAAAAAGCCAGAAAAGAGCTTTTTGAAAATGAACAATAATAAGTTAAAACTATTAGGATTAGCTCAGACAGCAAGTAAACTTGTTTCAGGTACAGAAACTGTTATGAAAACAATTCAACAAGGAACAGCTATACTAGTTGTCTTTGCATCCGATGTTAGCGAGCAAACTAAGAAGAGCATAGAGAACAAATGTGCTTTTTATGAAGTGGAATGTATTCAAATGTTTACAACAGAAGAAATTTCCAGTGCGCTTGGTAAAAAGAGGTCAATGATTGCTTTCTTGGACCAAGGATTTGTAAAGAGCTTTAAAAAATAAATTAGAATTTTACGTATATTTTTACATCAAATAGGAGAGTAAAAAGTATGAGAGATTAGTAGAATAAGGAAGGTGATGACATGTCAAAAAAACGTGTCTACGAAGTTGCTAAGGAAATTGGCGTATCAAGTAAAGAGTTATTGAAAGCTGCAGAAAGTGCAGGTTTTGAATATTCAAGCCATATGGCATCAATGACTGAAGACGAAGTGAATAAGCTGAAAAGTAGCTTTGCAAATAAATCAGCAGCAAAAGATGAACATAAAAATCAACCATTTAAAAAAGCTGCAGAAAAGCCTGTTGCTAAAGGTACTGATAAAGCAAATGCTAACCAAAAACAGCAGCAAAACAAGTCACAAAATCGCAACAACCCAGCAAAAGAGAATAAAAATATGAATAATCAAAAAAATAATTCTAAAAATAACAAGAATAATAAAAACGGCGGATTTAAAGGAAAAGGCAAGAAAGGGAAGAAAGGTCGTTTTAACAATGACCAAAATCGTCCTCAAGGTAACCCGGTACCACAAAGAAAAAATAAGCCACTACCAGAAAAAGTGGAATATTCTGAAGGTATGACTGTTGCAGATATTGCTAAAAAGATTCACCGTGAGCCAGCTGAGATTATCAAAAAACTATTCTTGATGGGTGTACCAGCTACACAAAACCAAGCGTTGGATAAAGATGCGATTGAATTGATTCTAGACGAGTATGGTGTGGTAGCTGAAGAGAAAGTAATCGTTGATCAAGCAGATTTCGATCATTACTTTGAAGATGCTAAGAATGCAGACGAAGAAGAATTGGAAACTCGTCCTGCAGTTGTTACAATCATGGGGCACGTCGACCATGGTAAAACAACTTTACTTGATTACTTACGTAACGCTCAAGTTGTTGATGGTGAAGCAGGTGGTATTACTCAACATATTGGTGCCTACCAAGTACGTGAAAACGATCGTTTAATCACTTTCCTAGATACACCAGGACATGCAGCATTTACGACAATGCGTGCACGTGGTGCTGATGTAACAGATATCGTTATACTAGTTGTCGCTGCTGATGATGGTGTTATGCCACAAACCGTTGAAGCGATTAACCATGCAAAAGCAGCTGGTGTGCCTATCATCGTTGCAGTAAACAAGATTGATAAACCTACAGCTAATCCTAATCGCGTAATGCAAGAACTAACTGAATATGGTCTAGTTTCTGAAGAATGGGGTGGGGACACAATCTTTGTGAACATCTCTGCTAAATTTGGACAAAATGTAAGTGACTTATTAGAAATGGTCTTATTAGTTGCTGATGTTGAAGAATATAAAGCCGCACCTAATCGTTTAGCTTTAGGTTCTGTGATTGAAGCCCGTCTTGACTCGTCTAAAGGGGCTATTGCAACCCTATTAGTCCAAGAAGGTACGCTACGAGTTGGAGATCCAATCGTTGTTGGAGATACCCATGGACGTGTACGTGTAATGACTAATGATACTGGTCGTCGTATTAAACAAGCGGGGCCATCTACACCAGTAGAAATCACTGGTTTGCAAGAATCACCACAAGCTGGTGACCGATTTGTAGCATTTGATGATGAAAAAACTGCCCGTGCAGTTGGTGAAGAACGTGCTAGTCGTGCATTACAACAACGCCGTCAAGCCAACCAAGCCGTAACGCTTGATAACTTATTCGAAACGCTACAAGAAGGTGAATTGAAGTCTGTAAATGTTATCATTAAAGGTGATGTGCAAGGGTCTGTTGAAGCATTGGCTGGAAGCTTGAAAAAAATTGAAGTTGAAGGTGTTAAAGTAAATATTGTTCACCAAGCAGTTGGTGCTATTAACGAGAGTGATGTTACTTTAGGTCAAGCGTCACAAGCTTTAATCATTGGTTTCAACGTGCGTCCTACACCGCTAGCTAAAGCACAAGCAGATGCAGATGAAGTAGAATTGCGTCTATATAATATTATTTACGATGCGATTAATGATGTAGAATCAGCTATGACTGGTATGTTAGACCCAGAATTTACGGAAGAAGTAACGGGTACAGTACAAGTTCGTGAAACATACAATGTTTCTAAAGTGGGGACAATCGTTGGTGGTTACGTATTAGATGGTACTATTTACCGTAATTCAAAAGTACGTGTTATTCGTGATTCAATTGTCATCTATGATGGTCAATTAGCTTCATTGCGTCGTTTTAAAGATGATGTAAAAGAAGTAACTCGTGGTTTCGAATTAGGTCTTACAATTGAAAACTACAACGATATTAAAGTTGACGATGAGATTGAAGCATATCGCATGGTTGAAGTTAAAAAATAAATGAGGTGAAGCACAATGGCAAAATTTAGAGCTGAACGTGTAAGTCAAGAAATACTTCGTGAAGTTAATGACATCTTGAGAAAGACTGTCAAAGACCCTCGTGTTGAAGGTATTACAATTACTGATGTAGAAGTTACAGGTGACTTACAGCAAGCAACTATTTTCTACACTACATTGAGTGAATTAGCCAGTGAACGTGACAAAGCCCAAAAAGGTTTAGAAAAATCTAGCGGATTAATCCGATCAGAAATTGGTAAACGCCTAAATATTTATAAAACACCAGAAATATTCTTTGAGCGTGACCGTTCAATCGAATATGGTAATCATATTGATCAATTGCTAGCACAATTGAACCAAACAGATAATTTAAGTGGTTCTGTGTCAAATAGTGTTGGTGACCAAAAATAAATAATCACAGTTATTTTTTTAATTAAGTTTTTAATAAAGGAGGGGTCATGTTTATTTACAAGATAAGCATGGCCCTTTT
>NZ_PNHQ01000039.1 GCF_002871935.1 Aerococcus viridans | reverse complement strand
ATTTCATCTATAAGAACTAAGCCAAAATCACTGGATAAACGACCACCTGTATGAGAGACATGTAAATCATTATTGAATTTTGCAGCAGCTTCTTGTAAAGTAACCATTGAGAGAACTCCTTTCTATTGGTTGTTTGTCGTGAATTAACCATATCAGAAAGGGGTTCTTTTTTCATCACCTAATGGGTGATGGACAAGATGGAAGTCAAGCTTACGTAGCAGTAGGCGACGTTGTTTACGATGTTACAGATGCAGAAGGATGGGAAGACGGTGTCCACGAAGGTGGAATCGAAGCTGGAAATGTTTATGCTGAAGAAGACTTCGAAGAATCTCCACATGGTACAGAAGTATTAGATAACGTACCTATTGTAGGTACAGTGGATCGTGGAGAATAACAAATAAAATATTGTTAGAACTGGGACAAAAATTTTCAGTTTCTGAATAAACAAAGAGGCGTTCAAAATCTAAATGATTTTGTGACGCCTCTTTTATTTTATCGATTCATTGGAACCTCGTAAGAACAAACTAAAGTAGCTGTTGTCTCAGCCACTTTTTCAGTTTCTTGTCTAATCGTTATACTCGGTGATTTGTCTACTTTTCTATTTCAAAATCTTTATTGCTCATGACTAAACATTTGTTTAGCTATTTGATCGTACTCTTCTAAACCAGATGTCATCGCAAATTCTGCAATTGTAATCCCTTGTGTAGAAAGAAGCTCCATAATATGCTGTCTCATCTTCGGCCATGTATAACCGCCCGCTTTATTATAAGCCTCAATTAACTCTTCCAGTTGATTTTCACCGTATAACATGTAAAATGCTGTGAAATCATTGGATACATCGGCAACTTTTGCTTCAGTCCAGTCAATTATTCCATTAATTTTAAACTGTTCATCAACCAGTGTATGTCCAGGGAACAGGTCCCCATGAATAAAGCCTGTTTCTTTTGGCCACATTTCTTCATCATCAATCCACTTCTGCCATCTTTCCCACAAAGACTTATTCACTTTATATCGATTATTTACTGTATCCATCCGTTCTTTCATGGATGTTTGAAGTTCTGCTGCAGACTGAACAGGAAGTCCTGCTGCTTTGGCTTTTTCTTTAGAAGCGCCATGTAAAGTAGCAAGCGCCTTTCCTAAGCTTTGAATATAATTCTCTGGAACCTTTTTAATATCGAAGACCCAATCCTGTTCTTGTGTTTCTATATCCGTAGTGACTGCTGGTTTTCCCTCTAATTTCTTGTAGGCAATCAATTCTTCTGTAAAAATTTCCCAATTTGGAACTTGAAAATCACTATCCAACTCATTTACAAGATCAAGAATACTTTTTTCAATTTGTACTTTTTCAAATACATCTTTTCTTCTAGGAATACGAAGTACCCATTCTGTACCATTTTCATCTGTTCCAAATACAACTTGGAAGTCTAATCCCATATTAATAAATTCTAGTGACGTTTCATCGATTTCTAAATGATGATGTCTAGCTAATTTCAAAACATTATTTTCCATATCCATTCACTCCTATTCAGATTTTTTCCTTTTAACACCAGACGCTTAAAAATAGCCCCTCATTCAAAATAAGGGCATCATGAGCTTAGTACTCAACCAAGTTTAATCGTTGATCTCTTATCTCCCATATCTGTTCGGCCACTCGTTCCATAAAATATTTATCGTGTGAGGTAAACAGAATCGTACCTTTGTAACTTTTCATCAATAACTCCAAGGCTTCAATTGTTTGTACGTCAATAAAATTCGTCGGTTCATCTAAGATAAGGACATTACTTGGATCTGTAAATAACTTCGCAATGACTAACCGAGTAACTTCTCCACCACTCAAATCGACCACTGATTTCTTTACAACTTCTGTTTGATCAAAACCTAAGTTATTTAAAATGCTTCGAATAACCGGTTCCTCCAAATGTGAATCTTGTTTTAAATACTCTATCATTGTTTTGTCTTGTGATAGTTGGTAAGCCTTTTGTTTGTAAACGGAAAAGACGATTTTATTCGATAAGGTAATACCTTCCCCATCATTTACAATATACTCTAACAACGTTGATTTCCCAGACCCATTTGGACCAGTTATACCAATTCGTTTTCCTAATGGCAGTTGAAAACTCGCTTCGTCAAATAATACCTTAGAGCCCCTTTGAATCGTAACTTTGTGTCCCATAATCGGGAAGTCATTATGCATCTCTAAATTTTTAGGTTGTGGAAAGTTGATGACTTTTTCTTCCGCAACATTTTGAACCTCATCCAGTTGTTCTGCTCTTTTTTGTATGGCTTTCGCAGCTTTATGGGCTGCTTTTTGAACCGTATCTTTTTGTTTGGAAGAAGCCAGTCGATCAGGTTTTACAGCTTTGTTTTTCTGTTTAGTACTTACGCTGGCCATTTTTTCAGCCTGCGCTTGTTTCTCTTTCGCCGCCTGTTCTAAATGTTGTTTTTCTTTTGTGAATTTTTCAAACGCATTTTGTTGTTCAATTAATTCTTGTTTTTTTAATGCTTGATAAGCAGAATAGTTACCTGGATAAACGGTCACTTTCCCGTTATTTACTTCCCAAATTGTGTCCACGACTTGATCTAAAAAGTAACGATCATGGCTAACTACAATCAGCGTACCATAATAGTATTTTAACTGATCCACTAGAAATTGAATGCCATCGGTATCTAAATGTGTAGTAGGCTCATCCATTAATAAGCCAAATTGGTACGTCGAAAAGTACTCTGCGAGGCGCAGCCGTGTTTGTTGCCCGCCACTGTAATTTTCAACTTCATGTTCTGGGAGATCTAAGCGCGATAAATACTCGGGGTCAATCTTCTCATAATCCGGCTTCATTCCTTCTTGAATTTGTTCATAATATTCAAAATAAATCGTACGATGAACTGTACCAATATCAGGTTTTAACTTTCCAGAAATAAGATTAAGCAAAGCACTCTTACCTTCTCCATTTCCACCAACGATTCCTATTTTTTCATTTTCGTAGACCTTCAATTCATCAATCGCTAAAATATCTCGACTCATAAAACTTTTTTCAACATTCTTTAATTCTAATACTAATTTATTCATGCTTTCTCACTCCTGTATATTTTATACCTGTTATAGCAACTTCATTTAGGCAATAAAAAATACAGGTCAAAGTCTTATCGGCTTTAATCTGCATAAATGATCTTATTATGAGCGTATGAAAAGACAGTTACCCCTCTATGGGTCAAACAACTGTACGTTTAATGAAAAGCCCAATACAGAAAACTTAAGCATGACAAAAAGGCCAATCTAATCGATAAGATTGATCTGCTTCTTATTGCCATCCTTAACGTAATCTCATTGAGTTAATCATTTTTTCAACGCTCCTCTGTTGTAATGTATTCATAATATATCACAACTGTTTTCGTTTCTCAAGAAATTCTTAAGAAAAAGTCTATTTCTACACCATTAAATATTATTCTTCGTCTTTATTTTTTTATTGTTTTTCTTTCTTTTCTACTTCTTTTTTATTGGCCCCTTCAAATGCAGCGCCTAAGGTAATTCCAATCGCCACAAATGCCATATTATCTAATGCAATACCTAGAGCGACGCCCAAGGTTATACCGATTGCCATTCCAGCACCTGTATATTTATAGCCTTTCTTTTTGTCTTTATCTTTTTTGTCATCATAAAGCTCTTTAGAAAGTCTGTTATGTTTGTATCCAGTCTATAATATCTATTGGTTGTTTGAAAATATAATCTGCTGAGTCAAATTTTTCTGTTGTTTTTGCACCCCATAATGCAAGTCCGAATTTGATTCCTGCTGCTTTCGCACTTTGCATATCGTAGATTGAATCACCTATATATATTGTTTTGCTTGGTGGAGCATTTAGCCGCTCCATGCATGACAGCAACGGTTCAGGGTGTGGTTTGTGTTTCGTTGTATCATCCGCAGTAATCATCTCTTCAAAATACGAACTAAGCCCTAACGGATCAAAGGTATCAACCATTCCCTGTTTAGTTTTAGATGTAACAATGCCTAATTTGATTTTTCTTTTTCCTAAATGGTCAATGACAGTTTCTAAATCTGGAAATAATGTTGCATCCTTTGAATACTCTGTTTCCAATTGAGCCCATTTTGAATGAACGCGATCAACCTCTGGGATATTCAAGCGATTCAAAGTCTCTTTGCCCGGAATACCTAAAGCAAAGCGTAAATTCCCTAGTTTATACTGCCGTCCTTCTTCTTTTAGAGTTTGTTGCAGAGAATTTAAGACTGCTTTTTCCGTGTCTAAAATAGTTCCATCCACATCGAAAATGATATAGTTGTACATCTCAAGCCCCTTGTCTATTCTTTATTTTTAACAGTAAACATCTTTTTGGAGTCGCTGCATCGTATGCCATGTAGACATTTTGTTTATAGTATTTCGGTTAAGTTTAATAGTCCGACCTGAATAATTCATACCTCTAATTTCAGAGGCCAGTTTATTATGTTTCTGTTATATTTTGCAGTTTTTCTATTATATACATTGAGATA
>NZ_PNHQ01000038.1 GCF_002871935.1 Aerococcus viridans | reverse complement strand
GCAATAACATAAATTCCTTCAAAATCACACTTCAGAATCACGTCCTAAACTTTCAATTTATTCCTTGACATCTTTATAGCTGGCTTTAAACCAAACCCTCACATACGAAAAGCGGCATCGACAAGTCATTACTCGCCGGTGCCGCTTTTTTGAATCATAAGTCTTAGCCTTTATACTTCAGTTTTTCAGGATAGAAATAGGTGATCTCCTGACTGCCTTCCGGACGGTCCAGAAAGGCTTTCTTACCGGAATCATCGTCTGAACGCAACTCGAGTTTTCCTTCGTCATATAGTTTTTCGACATCGTCGATGATCTCACCATCTGGAAATGCAGGTTTCAGTTCAGCAATTTTTTCGTTGATCCCGTCATCACTCTTATAGATTTCAAGTATGCGGTCTCTCAATACATTCTCTGCCACAACAATTCCTCCTCTCTTTATTTATCACTATATTAATTATAACAAGAGAGAATGCGCACATCAAAGCATATGATTGTAGCAATAGTCAGACTAGACTTCGCGAGGCAATGCTTGTTCGTAAGCATAAGCCCATTCAAGCAGCTGAAGATCCTGGCCGCTTTTTCCAATAAACGTGACACCCACCGGTTCGCCCGTTGACCTTTTGTGGCCGGGTAAAGTCACTGCCGGATTACCGGCGGCTGCATATAAGACGGTAGCATAGTTGCTCAGCGAAACTAATAAGTCGACAGATGCAAAAGCTTCCGTTAAGGCTTTTCTAGCCGTCTGCTGGTTCAGTCTGATCATCTCATCGATCTCTTCATCTGAATACGTCTCTTCGATCGACTGGCGGATCAGCTCCTGGTTGTAGGGTGCAAAGTCTTCCTCCTGCTGCTCGTTGAAAGCCAGGACCTTGTCCAGCGTCAAGGCACTGGACGCAAAATAAGCCTGCACACCTGTGTTGAATTCATGCTTCAAGATATTCAGGTAATCAATGTTCAAGCCTTCTTCTCTAACGGTAAATGAAGAAACCTCTGCCCCCGCGCCGCGGAGTTCATCTGCTGCTTTGGATAAAATCTCTTCATCTTCTGACCGGTACACAGCCTTTAGCGACTCATTCGCTATGATCCCCACTCGGACGCCTTTCAGAGCATCTTTATACCATTGAACCGTTTCTTCCGTATCCGCCAGCGCTTGAAACATTATCGCTGCGTCTTTAACAGTTTTCGTGATAGGTCCGGCTGTATCATGAGTATGTGAAATCGGGATGATGCCGTCTTGAGAAACCAGCCCAAGTGTCGGCTTATGCCCCACCACACCGTTCTGACTGGCCGGATAGATGATGGAGCCCGACGTTTCCGAGCCGATCGTGACGGGCGCCAATCCAAGAGCCGCCGCAACGGCACTGCCGGAACTGGATCCCCCGACATCAAACTCACCAAATGCATTCTTCGTCTGACCGCCGATCGCAGAATAGCCATTCGAACTGTCTGTCGACATAAAGTTAGCCCATTCAGATAAATTGGTCTTGCCTAAAATCAACGTGCCCTTGTCCTTCAAAAGCTTTATGATCTCGGCATCCTCTTCCGGCTTGAAGTCTTTTAGGACTGCAGCGCCGGCTGTCGTCGGCATGTCTTGCGTGGCGATGTTGTCCTTGACTAAGACTGGTATGCCGTACATGAGGCTGTGAGAACGGTCGTAGCTCAGCTTCTCAGCCTCCTTTACCACATCCGGATTCAAAGCAATCACAGCATTGTGGTCCTTATGTTTTAGAACCTGATTCCAGAAGCACTTAGCGATTTCGGCATAAGTCGCTTCCCCCTCGCGAACCAGCCCCTGCAGCGTTTCGATATCCCTACCAATGACTTTTTTCATCAGCCTTTCATCCACGTCATAAAGCTCTTCATCCAGTGTCTGCTTCACCGACGATATTTTCGGCTTTCGGTACTGCTTTTCGATTTGCCCCTTTAAATAATCATCATTATTGAATCCCATCGTTTTCTCCCCTTTGTTATTATAAAATTCATCAACACTAAATACGCCTACGATTAAGCGTACTTTGGCATTTTTCCTCAAATGAGTTCAGTCTTTAAATATTGACTGCGCTTAACTTATGTATCCTGGAAATCTCCATCTAAGTCACAAAGATATCTTCTTCAGTATACGATTATTTTGAACTCATTTCATCCTATTTAAGCCTTGCGGTGCAAGTACAGGATTTTTTTGCTAGTCACTTGTTCCGAATAAGATTTCTCGGTACAAGTGAGGCATTGTCCAGTCGGTAACTTGCTCCAAATAACACGTTGCGGTACAAGTGGCGTGCTGACTTCCGACTGACTTGTTCTAGAAAGTAAAAATAAGGCAATTTAAAGAAAATCAGTTGCTTTCATTTTCAGTTTCATTTAAAATGAATCAGTATTCATAATAAATTTAAATAATATTCAGGTGGTGTGTTTTTTATGCCGAAAATAATCAAAGATGTGGAACAATCAGTCTTCAAGGCGGTCATGGACGTTGTTACCAGCGAAGGGATCGATCAGCTGTGCATGAAGCGGATCGCAAAAAGCAGCGGGATCGCCGTCGGGACTCTTTACAATTACTTCCCTGACCGTGAAGAGCTGATTTCCAAAGCCATCCTTTATAGCTGGAATCAGTCTTTTCAAGCTCTGGACGCTATCCTCGACCAGGACAAAGATAGTATCTCCAAGTGGACGACATTCCACGAGACCCTTTACACTGAAATGATGAAACGAAAAGGCGTGGGTCACGAACTGATCCGCCAGCAAGTCATCAGCGATGATGTCAACCGGGAGATTCTAAAAGGACTGTCTTCGCGTTACTGCTTGCTTTTCGAAGAACTGGCTAGCGAAACTAACAGAACGTTCAGCGAACAGACACGGCGTCGCATCCAGGAAACCTTGGTCAGTACCGTCTTAAGGCTGACGATCACCTTCCCGGACGCTGACCAGGCAAATCGTGACTATCTAGAACAGTTCGTTCAAGTGATACTAACTATCGATAACAACTAAATACGAGATTTAAAGGAGAAAGATCAAATGAAGATTTCAAATACTGAAGAGCGTCTGCGCACAGAAAACGTCGGAAAACTGCTTTTAACTTTATCTATCCCGAACATCGTCGCTCAGCTCATCAACATGCTTTACAATGTGGTCGACCGCATGTTTATCGGCCATATCCCGGAAGTCGGCTCCCTGGCCCTGACCGGTGTCGGTGTCGCCTTCCCAGTTGTCATGCTCATCATGGCCTTCAGTTACTTTATAGGCATGGGCGGAGCTCCACTAGCGTCAATTAAAATGGGACAAGGTAACAAAAAAGACGGCGAACGTATCTTAGGAACCAGTGTCTTCATGCTGGTCATGATTTCAGTCACGTTGACTGTTCTGTTTCTCGTTTTCGGTGAACAGCTCCTCGTCCTCTTCGGCGCCAGTGCTGAGACACTGCCTTTTGCCTGGGACTACATGAAGCTTTATACACTCGGAACGATTTTTGTCCAGCTTGCTCTAGGCTTGACGCCTTTCATCTCGGCTCAAGGCTTTGCTAAAGAAAGCATGCTCGCTGTCTTGATTGGGGCGGTCTTCAACATCGTCCTCGACCCGATCCTGATTTATGGCTTCGATATGGGCGTACAAGGTGCAGCGATCGCTACGGTCATCTCGCAAATGATGTCGGCCATTTATGTCCTGTACTTCCTGTTAGGTAAAAAGACGACCTTGAAAATCAAAAAGGAACATTTGAAAGTCAACAAAGTCTTTGCGATCGGGATTTTGGGTCTTGGGATCTCACCGTTCATCATGCAGAGTACCGAAAGTTTACTCAACATTTCATTCAATACGGCCCTGTCAACATACGGCGGTGACATCAACGTCGGTGCCATGACGATCATCGCGAGCCTCATGCAGGCTTTGATGCTGCCGCTCATGGGACTGACGCAAGGTGCTCAGCCGATCATCAGCTACAACTATGGGGCTCAAAATAACGAGCGCGTCAAAAAAGCCTTCACCTGGCTGTTCGGACTGTCTATAGGCTACTCAACGCTTTTCTGGCTAGTCATGAAGCTGACTCCACGCTTCTTGATCCGTTTCTTCACGACTGACCCGGTCCTGATGGAAACGACGATTGCCTCCATCAATGTCTATATGGCCGTCGTCTTCGTCTTGGGGGCACAAATCGCCACCCAGCAGACTTTGATTGCATTAGGGCAATCACGCCAGTCACTGCTTTTGGCCCTGCTCAGAAAAATCATTTTACTGATCCCGCTGATTTATATTCTGCCGCAGTTTATGGAAAACAAAGTCTATGCGGTCCTCTTATCAGAACCGATCGCCGACTTCTTGTCCGTCACGATCACCGTCATCGTCTTCTTCATTACCTTCAAGAAGCTGCTGGCAAATAATCATGCGGAGATACCAGACCATCCGGAAGCTGCAGTGGAAAGTTCTGCTCAGGTATCAAGTGGAGCAGATGCTATAACTGAAAATAGATAATAGTCAATGCACAGAGCCATCCTCTTCATAAGATGGTTCTGTGCTTTTTTTAAGCATATATTACTTGCCTTAGACAGACGATTTTGTCAGGCATCTGACAAAATCAACCTTCTTAAGGGCTTTTGTTTATAAATTTAAGCAGTTTCAGTACCAAAGGTCTAAACTCCTGTCGTTTCAGGAGTATCTTAAGAAGTCACGACTCTTTTCGCATGTATTTCTTTAATTAACTCGGTAACTTAAGAAGTTGTTCAAGATATTGATCCCACTTCTTAAGTTAATCATAAATTCCTCGTATAATAAGATTAGTCTTAAATGGCTAATCTTTTTTTACTATATTTGTCATTTAAGGCTGACTTAAACCTGTGACTCTTATG
>NZ_PNHQ01000037.1 GCF_002871935.1 Aerococcus viridans | reverse complement strand
TTCACGGTCTTATATCTTGCGATTACCGTACGCATTACGGACTGGGCCATTTGCGATTGCAGCCCAAAATCCTGACGTATCTGATGATACAAGGCGTTATGCAAAGTCGTTTGACCTAATTCAAATTCATGGTCAAAGATATATGTCGAAACAAAATTACAAGCGTTTAAGAACTGTTGTTGGGTTTCTTCGAATTTTTCAATATCACTAACACTTGGGTATAATTGCACTTTAATCGTTTTCGTCAACTGCATCTTGTCACCTCTTTTCCCTTAAATACATCATAATATCTATTTAGAGGAAACATAAACGATAACCTAGTAAAATCAACAAAAAAGAGCTGTCTATTTCGCTAATTCCTCCTAGGTATTAATACCTAGGCTTCCTTAGCTGACAGCTTGTAAATGAAAGTTTACAACACCTGCTAAGCTGTTAAAACTAAATCAAGGCTTGGATCACCTTATCTGTATAAGCTTCAGTTGATAAATGACCACCCAAATCGCGGGTGAAATTGTTGACATCTGACAAAACTATATTTAAAGCCTGACGTAAACGCTCAGCATCAACTTGTAAACCAATGTGGTCTAATAAGTCAGCAAAAGCTAATAGTAGCGCTGTTGGATTGGCAATCCCCTGTCCAGCAATATCAGGCGCTGATCCATGAACCGCTTCAAAAATTGCAACATCGTCGCCTAAGTTAGCCCCAGGCACCAATCCTAATCCTCCAATCAATCCAGCCATTAAATCAGATAAGATATCGCCATATAAATTTTCCGTCACGATTACATCATATTGCTGTGGACGCATCACTAATTGCATCGCCATATTGTCGACCAAAACTTCGTCTGTTTCTATTTGTGGATATTTTTTGGCTACTTCTTTGGCAACCTTTAAAAATAAACCATCAGATAGCTTCATGATATTCGCTTTGGTGACGATAGTGACTTTCTTCCTTTGATTTGCTACTGCATAATCAAAGGCTGCGGTCACAATACGTTCAGTCGCTTTTCGAGTAATGATTTTTATAGAGTGGGCTTCATCAGCAGACACTTGCTTCTCTACGCCTGCGTATAAATCTTCCGTATTTTCTCGAAATAGGATGATATCCACATCGTGTTGTAGCGCTGGAATCTTCCCCAATACACGAATCGGACGAATATTGGTATGTAATTGATAATGTTTTCTAAGTGAAACATTAACACTTCTAAAACCCTCACCAATTGGGGTTGCAATAGGGCCTTTTAAGACCACTTTATGCGAATCAATAACGTCATAAACTGATTGCGGAATAAGGTCTCCTGTTGCATCAATCGCCTCTTGACCAGCGATTACTTCATCCCAGACAATTGGGCTTTCTAAAGCTCTAGCTACGCGTTTAACAGCTTGTGTTATTTCTTTTCCTATCCCATCGCCTGGAATTAAGGCGATTGTTTGTTTGTTCGCCACTAAATCACTCCTTTTAAACTTGATTGTATGATAACCTTCTTAAGCCTATCATTGGACAATAGGTAACAGACCAAACATTGCAGCAGTTACTACATAAACAATGAAAATACCAAGTGAAACGACTAGACCTTTTTTCTGCCATTCGCCCCATTCTACATCAGTTAAACCTAGTAGTACATATGAGAAAGGTACTAACGGACTAAATAAGTGGAAAGCTTGACCAATTAATGATGCAAACGTCAGTTGTAATGGCGTAAATCCATATGCGTAACCAGCTTCTGATAAAATTGGCATCATCCCATAATAGAAAGCATCATTATGTAAGAAGTAAGTACCTGGCGATGAAATAACTGCAACAATAAAACCATAGAAACCACTCAATGATTCAGGAATAATGGTAATTAAAGAATTGGCAATAGCATCTGACATACCTGTTCCGTTTAAGATACCCATAAAAATACCAGCACCAAACACCGTCATCACAACTTGATTGGCTTCAGAAGCATTGCTATCAATCCGTGCTTTTTGATCTTTAGGATGCGGGTAATTAATTAGTAAGCTAATAACGGTCCCTAACATAAAAATAATAGCGGATGGAATAGATCCCTCTACTAGTAAAGCAATCGCCAAAAGCACAATCATTAAGTTAATCCAAACATTCTTTGGTCGACGTAGTTCTAGTGTTTCTGGATCATCAATAACCATCATTGCCTGCATTTCTTGTTCAGATAAGTTGACCACACCCAATGCTTTTCGTTCTTGCAAACCAAAAATCCATGCCACGATAAACATATAAATCAACCCAGCTATCATCATTGGTGCTAAACCACGCATTACATCATTGGTTTCAACGCCCATTACCGCAATAGCACGAGCCGTCGGGCCACCCCAAGGTAGTAAGTTAACAATCGAATGAGACGTCATCGTTAAAACCGCTAAATTTAACATAGACATATTTAATTTTTTGTAAATAGGCACCATAGCTGTACAGACGATAATCATCGTCGCTGTACCATCACCATTTAATGATACGGCAGCAGTTAAAGCAACAGTTGCTAAGGCTACCTTTAACGGGTCTCCTTTAGCAAAACGTATCATTGCATTTGATAAAGGATCGAACAACCCAGCGTCAATCATGATAGTAAACATGTAAATAGCGAAAAATAACATAATTCCAGTCGATGATGTCGTACCCAAGCCATCCATCGCTGCTTGGCCTATATCAATTTGCCATAAACCAAATATTTGCCCGATAATCGCCCATAACAATGGTAAGAACACTAACCCAATGAAAGGTGACATCTTCTTACGCATAATGACAAACATGAAAATAACAATCAGCGCATACCCCATAAACGCAACCATTAAAAAACACCTCTTACTTTCTCATTGTTATATATGTGTTTTATAATGTGACAAATAAATTCAATTGTCAATGAAATTTCCGCAAAAATACAAAACATGTTACATTACCTAACATTTTATGATAGTTTTGTTTTATTTAATGCCAAACAAAAAAAGTCAACAAATATAGTCATTTGCTAACTTTCTTCAAAATTTAATCCTTTACATTCATTTTTGTGTTTATGATAAAACAAAAACACTATATCATTTCGATGGGTAACATCATCTCTGCGATAGTCAATTTTATTACACAGTAAATCCATTCCTTATAAATTACCTAACAAAGTCCGTATTTCTAGGAAGTTGTCTGTGGTACAGGTGGCTACTGTATTGGGAACTTCTGCTTTAGCATAGTGAATAGCTTGCCAACCGGCTTGAATAGCACCTTCGATGTCATTTCGATAGTCGTCACCAACAAACAAAATATCTTTTGGTGCCACATTTAAGTCAGCAGTAACAGCGTCAAATAGCTTACGTTGTGGTTTTGACCCTCCCATACTTTCTGAAATGTACCACTTATCCTTATCAATAAATTGATCGACACCTAGATTGGTCAATTTATCTATTTGTGCTTTTGTTGACCCATTAGTTAACACGAATAGCGTCATCCCTTTAGATAAGGCCGATTCCATTAAAGCAACCAAGTCTTCACTCATACTCAACTGTTTTTGATAATGATTTTTTAATTGGTTAAACTGTTGCGCCGTCGCTTGATCAATTTTATGACCAAAATGAGCATACGTTTCAATTACGCGGTCATTCTTAAAAGCTGCTTCTGTCTTTTTACCTGCCATAAAAGCTTGGTATTCTTGCTCGGAGAATTCAGCATAGACTTGATTAAAAGTATCAAAATCAAGGTCTAAATAGTGGTCCGTTGCTTGCATTTCTTGGTAAGTATTTTTGTAGATGGTTAATCGGTTGTACAAAGTATCGTCTAAATCAAATCCAATCGCTTTCATATTTCTCTCCTTTTCAATCATTCACATATCGTAACAAATGATTGAGACAAACGCACATATTTTGAAAATATGAAAAATGACGGCCGTCACCAAATGGGACAAGACCGTCATTGCATGCGTTTGAGATAAATGATGCTAATGGTTAAATTTTAAAAGTTTTGAAAAAGCTTTTACTTAGTTTCTTACCTTTATTATTCTCAGCCTGGCAAGCACTCGCATATTGGTACTCGTAAATATACTGTTGCCCAATGTTTTGAATACTCTTCAAACTAGCTTTTTGGTAACCACGCTCAATCAAACTAGGTAAATTCCCATCTAAGAGCCCCTTTAGACGTTCCTTAAAAGTTAATAGGGAATCAGCCTTATAAACATCATGGTCAGCATTTAAATAATCAAAAACTGGCAAATCAGACACAACGGTATCCACCTTGCTGGCTAAAGCTTCCAAAAGAACGATACCTTCTGTTTCTTCATGGGTCATGAATAAATAAACATCTGCCATTTGATAAGCTACTCGGACCTGATCACGTGGGATATAACCGGCAAAAATCAGGTTGGGTAACCGAGTTGCAATGGCCTTTTTCACCTCTTTAGGTAAGGCATAGGGGTTTGAATAACCAAACCAAATAAAGGTCACTTCTGGCATCTGCTTAGCTAATTCTACAAATTCAATGATTCCCTTACGCTCAATTTGCAAACCGACTGAAATAGCAACCTTTTGATCTGTCTTTAAATTAAAACGAGACCGCATCTTGGCCACTTCTTCTGCTGTAGCTTGCCAATAAGACAGGTCGATACCATTTGAAATGACATGAATCGGTTTATCTATGTCATATTTTTCCAATAGGTCTTTGGCATACTGGCTTGGTGTTAGAATAAGGTCCGCAGAGTTGTAACAAGTATTTAGCCAATATTCAAAGCCCAATGATGCTTGATTAGAAAAAGAATAGGAATTCCTGAAATCCTCCATCGTTGAATGGGCATGATAGATAACAGGTTTACCTGCAGCTTTTGCTTTTTTTGCTACCAATAAAGAGTGGGGAAAGACGGTATTGATATGTACGATATCAAAATCATCTTTATAGTTAGTGGTATAAGCAATACCTGCGGAATTTAAGGCCATCTCTTGATGCAACTGAGCACGGCCAACCCCACTTTGCTGAATCGTTTTTTTCATATCACTATGCAATAAAATTTTCATTATATGCTCCTATATCCACTTACTCACTAGGTCAACCAAAAAGATCGTTGAGTATGAGTAAATCAAAATGGTAACGGGTTTCCCTACTGCCAAAACTTGAACAAATCGCGAAATGGACAGGTTAGTTAATCCAGCAACATAACAGATGACATCAGCAGGCATAAACGGCAAGATAAGCCCTAGAATCAATACGCGTTTAAAACCAGAACGGTCATCCAGCCAAGTTAAGGCCTTATGATAGTACTTATCCCCAACGAGCATATGGACCAAACTACGCCCATATTTACGAGCCAAATAAAAATTAAATATAGATCCTAGGAAAATGGGCATTAAGTTCCAAACAAAGCCCCATATATCACCAAACATAAATACACCTAGCGGAATAGTAACCGATCCTGGGATCACAGGTATAACTGTTTGTATGAATTGAATGATGACAAACACAAAAGGTGCGGCAATGCCGAAATGGCCCATAAATTTTAAAAAGGCCACCTTATCTGTTAATAAGCCGTTTCGCCATGCCCAAACAACAAAGATAATAGTCGCAATCGTGCCTAAAATATTCAATAAGTGAATCAGTCTTTGCACAAACTTTTGACGATGCATATCCATAGCCAATCTCCCCTCAATAGTCTATGCTATTGTATGAAATTTTTTATCACCTTTAGTATAACGTATTTTCTCAACTTTTATTGTAAACTTTTTATAAGGAAAAAATATAGGCTAAAAGTACCATTATTTATATTAACGTAGAATATAAATCTAATTCAGTGACTTTTATGGCTCTTCGTCAAATCGGACTGATGAGAATAATTTCCAAGTAATCATTGATTGCTTGGTTTTTTTATTTATCATTCATTTCCATTATTCATTATATAAATATTTATCTCCATATCCAAGCAGCCCTTAGGCTGCTTGGATATGGAGAGGCTCTACAATATATAGGACTGATGACTAAAAAAGTCATTGGTCCAATTTTTTTCGCAAAAAAACGAGGATTCCATTATCATTAAGT